>CALKJZ010000007.1 GCA_937995515.1 uncultured Sphingomonadaceae bacterium
TGCAGGCTCCGTGTTTGACCGTACCGGTTCGGCCTCGGCGCGGATCGCCTGGGAAATCACCCGGGGCGGCGGGGTTGTTCCCGGGCCGGGTGTTCCCGAGCCGGGGATGTGGGCACTGCTGATTGCGGGCTTCGGCATGGTCGGTGCGGCGCTCCGCCGGCGCGAGGTCGCAACGCCCGCCTAGGCATATTCCCGCCAGAAGAGCGCGAGGGCGAGCGTGAGGCCGACGGTGACCACCATCTGCTTCATCGCCCGCTCGGGTACCTTCCGGATCAAGAGGGCGCCTGCATAGCCGCCTGCCATCGTGGCCCCGCCCAGCAGCAGGGCGCGGCCCCACTGGACCTCGCCCGAGAATGCGAAGACGAGCGCTCCGGCTGCGTTCATCACGGCGGCCAGGGCATTCTTGTTGGCCTGCGCCTCGCGCACCGCGCTTCCGGCAAGCGTGTAGAGCGCCAGCATCAAAAATCCGATGCCACCGCCGAAATAGCCCCCGTAGATCGCCACGCCCAGCTGTGCCCACCTGAGCCGGCCTGCCTCGAGGTGGCCGGCCTTCAGCCGAGGCCCGAAGGCGCCGCGCGCGAACAGCCCGGTGGCCGCCAGCACTAGCCAGGGCAGCAGCCGGGCGAACAGGTCCGAAGGTGTCGCCAGCAGCAGGAGCGCACCCACAACCCCGCCGACCACGCTGATCGCAAGCAGCACGGCAAAGCGCACCCGCCCCACGGGCGAGACCAGCCGCCAGTTGGCGATCGCGGTCGTCACCTGCCCGGGGAACAGGGCAACCGTCGAGGTCAGATTGGCGGTCCGCGCGTCGAGCCCGGTCAGCATCAGCGCCGGCAGCGTCACGAACGAGCCGCCGCCGGCAAGGGCATTCTGCAGCCCCGCCCAGAGGCCGGCTGCGAGGAGCAGGAGCGCCGTTGCCATGTCCATGCGTCTGTCCGCTCCTGCTGCCGCGCTGCCGGAAGGCGAGGCTTGCTCCTGTGGCTGCGACAGCATTAAGGGCAAGAGCTTGCGAAACGGGGACCGATGACAAGGCGATATTTCGGCACGGACGGCATCCGCGGCACCGCGAATGGCGAGGTGATGACGGCCGCTCTCGCGATGAAGGTCGGCCAGGCGGCCGGCACGCTCATGCGCAAAGGCAGCCACCGCCACCGCGTGCTGATCGGCAAGGACACGCGCCTTTCCGGCTACATGCTCGAACAGGCGCTCACCGCCGGCTTCACCTCGGTGGGCATGGACGTGGTGCAGGTGGGCCCCATGCCGACGCCGGCCGTCGCGCTGCTCACGCGCGAGATGCGCGCCGATCTCGGCGTCATGCTCTCGGCCAGCCACAACCCGTTTCACGACAATGGAATCAAGCTGTTCGGCCGCGACGGCTTCAAGATCTCGGATGCCGACGAGGCCGCCATCGAGGCGCTGATCGACGGCGAGGTAGCGCTTGCCTCGCCCGAGGCCATCGGCCGTGCGCGGCGGATCGACGACGCCCGCGGCCGCTACATCCATGCGGTCAAGGCCGCCTTCCCCGAGGGGCTGACCCTCGAGGGCCTGAAGGTCGCCATCGACTGCGCCAATGGCGCGGCATGGCGCGTGGCGCCAGAAGCGCTCTGGGAACTCGGCGCGACGCTCGAGACGATCGGCGCCGCGCCGGATGGCTTCAACATCAACCGCGACTGCGGGTCCACCCACCCGGAGGCGCTGGCCGCGCGCGTCCGCGCATCGGGAGCAGACATCGGCATCGCGCTCGATGGCGATGCCGACCGGCTGATCGTGTGCGACGAGACGGGCGCCGTCATCGACGGCGACCAGATCATGGCGGCCATCGCGGGGCACTGGCAGGCGACAGGTCGTCTGCGCGGCGGGTCGGTGGTCGCCACCGTCATGTCGAACCTCGGGCTGGAACGGCATCTGGCCGGCATGGGGCTCGGGCTCGTGCGCACGCCCGTTGGCGACCGGCACGTGCTGAAGGCGATGCGCGAGAGCGGCTGCAACGTGGGCGGCGAGCAGTCGGGCCACATCATCCTCGCCGACCATGCGACGACCGGCGACGGCCTTCTTGCCGCGCTGCAGCTGCTCGGCCTCCTCGCCCTGTCGGGCAAGCCGGCAAGCGCGCTGCTGCGGGTGTTCGAGCCGCTGCCGCAGCTGTTGCGCAACGTCCGCTACGCCAACGGCCACCAGCCGCTCGAGGATGCGCGCGTGAAGCAGGCGATCGCAGCGGCCGAAAGAGCGCTCGCGGGGCAGGGGCGACTGCTCGTGCGCCCGTCGGGCACCGAGCCGCTGATCCGCGTGATGGCCGAGGGCGAGGACAAGGCACTGGTCTCCGAGACTGTCGCCGAGGTGTGCGCCGCCATCGAGGCTGCGGCCTGATGGCGCCCATCCCGACGCCCGGCCGATGAGCGGCCGCGTGCTGGCCATCGCCGGCTCGGATTCCGGCGGCGGCGCAGGCATCCAGGCCGACATCAAGACCATCACCATGCTGGGCGGATATGCGGCAACCGCGGTGACGGCGGTGACGGTGCAGGACACCCACACCGTCCATGCCATCCACGCCGTGCCGCCCGATCTTGTGGCAGCCCAGATCCGCGTCGTGCTCGACGATATTGGTGCTGATGCGGTCAAGATCGGGATGTTGGGCGATGCGGCGACGATCGGGGCCGTGGCGGATGCGCTTTTCGGCTATGCCGGCCCGGTGGTGCTCGATCCGGTGATGGTGGCCAAGGGCGGCGCTACCCTGCTGGCCGCCGACGCGGTCGAGGCGCTGGTGGCCCGCCTCCTGCCTGTCGCGGCCGTGGTCACTCCCAATGTGCCGGAGCTCGAGGCGCTCACGGGAGCCGACATCGCCGACGAGGCCGACCTTCTGCTGGCCGCGCAGGAGCTGCTCGGTTCGGGCCCGGCTGCCGTGCTCGCCAAGGGCGGGCACCTCGAGGGCGCCGAGGTGACGGACTGGCTGGTGAGCCGCAACGGCCACCGGCGCTTCGCATCGCCGCGAGTTGCAACGCGCCACACCCATGGCACGGGCTGCACACTTGCAAGTGCAATCGCAGCCGGGCTTGCCCTGGGGCTTGCGCTCGAGCAAGCTGTGAACCGCGCCCGAACCTATGTCGTGCGCGCGATTGCCGCCGCGCCCGGGCTCGGTTCGGGCCACGGCCCGCTGGGCCACGGCTGGCCGCTTGCAGCCGGGCACGACCAGGGCTGAGATGGGTCCGGTCGTCGGCGTCGACGAGGTCGGCCGCGGGCCGCTCGCCGGCCCGGTCGTTGCCGCGGCCGTCATCCTCTGCGCCGAGCCGCCATCCGGCATCGCCGATTCCAAGTTGCTTTCCGCCCCGGCCCGGGCGCGGCTCGAGGTCGCCATCCGCGCCACCTGCCGCGTGGGGCTGGGGGCTGCGAGCGTTCTTGAGATCGACCGGCTGAACATCCTCCGGGCGACCATGCTGGCCATGCAGCGCGCCGTCGCGCGGCTCGGCGTGGTGCCGGCGCTCTGCCTTGTCGACGGCACCTGCGCGCCCGACTGGCCCTGGTCCGTGCGCACCATCGTGCAGGGCGATTCGAAGGAGCCTGCGATCGCGGCGGCAAGCATCGTCGCCAAGGTCGCGCGCGACCGGCTGATGGTCGCGCTTTCCCAGCGGCACGATTCCTACGGCTGGGCGCGCAACAAGGGCTACCCCACGCCCGACCACCTGGCCGCGCTCGCACGGCTGGGGCCGACCATGCACCACCGGCGCTCGTTCGCGCCGGTTGCACGATCGCTGATGCCCAGATCGCCGATGGCCTGAGTCCTTTCCGCCACAGCCCCGACATCTGGTGGCCGGGGCTGAGGCGGGGACTCAAGGGATTGTGGCGGATTGCAGCCTCGGCCCATTGTTGCACTTCACGCTCAGCCTCACCCTCCAACAGCATGACTTGACAGCAGAATCGGCACGGATTCCCATGGTGCGACGCACTTCGGGGGGCGCAAGGGATGGACAGGATCATCACCGGCGACTGCGTGGAAGAGCTCGGGCGGCTGCCCGACGGTTCGGTCGACCTCGTGTTCGCCGACCCGCCCTACAACCTCCAGCTCGGCGGCGATCTCACCCGGCCCGACGGCAGCGAGGTGGATGCGGTGACCGCCGCATGGGACCGGTTCGAAAGCTTCGCCGACTATGATGCCTTCACCCGCGCCTGGGCCAGCCAGTGCCGCCGGGTGCTGAAGGCCGATGGTGGCCTCTGGGTGATCGGCACCTACCACAACATCTTCCGCGTCGGGGCGATCCTGCAGGATCTCGGCTTCTGGCTGCTCAACGATGTCGTCTGGCTGAAGGCCAACCCGATGCCGAACTTCCGCGGCACGCGGTTTACCAACGCGCACGAGACCCTGATCTGGGCGGCCCGATCCGCCCGCGCCCGGCCAACCTTCAACTATCGCGCGATGAAGGCCTTGAACGAGGACCGGCAGATGCGCTCGGACTGGACGCTGCCCATCTGCACGGGTGCCGAGCGGGTGAGGATCGGCGGCGTCAAGGCGCATCCCACGCAGAAGCCCGAGGCGCTGCTCCATCGGGTGCTCCTTGCCACCACCCATGTCGGCGACACCGTGCTCGATCCCTTCTTCGGCACGGGCACGACCGGCGCGGTCGCCCGGCGGCTCGGGCGGCACTTCATCGGCATCGAGCGCGAGCCCGCCTATGTCGCCGTCGCCGAGGCGCGCATCGCGGCCGTCACGCCGCTTCCCGAGCCGGACCGTGAGACGCTGCAGCCGGCGCGCGCCGCGCCGCGCGTGCCGTTCGGAACGCTGGTGGAGACGGGGCTCGTCCGCCCGGGCGCGCGGCTCACCTGCCCGCGCCGCAAGCATGTGGCGCGGGTGCGGGCCGACGGGTCGCTTGCCCTTCCCAACGGCCGCGCCGGCTCCATCCACCAGATCGGCGCCGCAGTGCAGGGCCTGCCCTCGTGCAACGGCTGGACCTTCTGGCACGTGGAAGACCATGGCGACCTCGTGCCCCTCGACCGGATGCGCGACCGCTACCGCGCCCGCTTCGCCGGCTGACCGGGGCGAACGACGCTACGGTCCGGCTTGTAATATCATGATGTAACATCTAACCGACCGGCCCGACCCTAGGCCGGAGAGATCCATGCCGCATCGACCGTTCCTGCTTGCCACCTGCGCCGCCGCGCTCGCAGCGCCCGCGCCTGCTGCCGGGGAGACCGCCGACGACCAGCTCCACAGCCTGATTGGGCCGGAGATTGTGGTAACCGGCGCCTATGCCCGCGACAGGCTCGAGCTGAAGACGGGTGTCTCGGTTCTCGAAGGCGCGGCGCTGGTGCGCGAGCTGCGGCCGACGCTCGGCGAATCGCTGGCCCGGCAGCCGGGCGTCTCCGCCACCAGCTTCGGCCCGGGGGCCTCGCGGCCGATCCTGCGCGGCCAGCAGGGCGAACGCATCCGGGTGCTGACCGACGGCATCGGCACTTTCGATGTCGCCAACACCTCGGTCGACCATGCGGTCACGCTCAACCCGCTGATGGCCGACAGGGTGGAGGTGATCCGCGGCCCCGGTACGCTTCTGTTCGGCTCCTCGGCGATCGGGGGCGTGGTCAATGTCCGCGACCGCCGCATCCCGCGCGAGGTTCCGGATGAGATCGTCCATCTCGATGCCTTCGCAACGCTTGCCAGCGCGGCGAAGGAGCGGGGCGGCTCGGCCGCGCTCGACCTCCCGGTCGGCCGCACCGGCCTTGTCGCCCATGTCGATGGCAGCTGGCTGAAGACCGGCGACCTGCGCACCGGCGGGTTCGTCTTCTCGCCCGAACTGCGCGCCGAGGCCGCTGCAATCGGCGGCGAGGTGGAGGAGCAGAGCCTGATCCGCGGGCGAATCCCCAACTCGGATACCGAGAGCTGGGAGGTGGGCGGCGGGCTCGCCTGGATCGGCAGTGGCGGCAGCATGGGCCTTTCCCTCAGCCATTTCCGCACCACCTACGGGATTCCCAACACCCTCTTTCTCGAAGCCGGCGACGAGGGCGACGCGGATGGCGACATCGGCGGCACCGGCCTTGGAATCCGCGGCATGGGAGGCGGCGAGGAGCCCGAACAGGACATCCGAATCCGGATGCGGCAGACGCGCGTCGACCTGCGCGCGGGCGTGCCGCTTGCCGGCGGTTTCGAGGCGCTCAACCTGCGCTTCGGCTTTGCCGACTATCGCCACGACGAGATCGACGACATGGGCGCTATCGGGACGAGTTTCTTCAACAAGGCGCTCGAGGCGCGGGCCGATCTCGTGCAGCGCGCACGCGGCGGCTGGCGGGGCGCTTCCGGCGTTCAGCTTCTCGTCCGCGATTTCGACACGCTGGGCGCTGAGGCCTATATCCCGCGCAACGCCACCGAGCAGCTGGGGCTCTTCACGCTGCAGGAGTTCGAACTCGGCGCAGGGCTCCGGGCCGAAATCGGCGGGCGCTTTGAGCATGTGTCGGTGCGTTCGGTTGTGGCGGACGTGCGCCGCAGCTTCGATGCCCTGTCGGGCGCGGCCGGCCTGTCGCTGCGGCTCGCCGAGGGGTGGCGCGTGGCGCTCAACCTCTCCCACGCCGAGCGGGCGGCCTCGGCGGAGGAGCTCCTCTCCGACGGCCCGCACCTTGCCACCCGTGCCTTCGAGATCGGCAACCCGGAGCTGCGCAAGGAGCGCTCGACGGGGCTTGAAGCGGTGCTGCGCGGCCGCGGCGAAGGCCATGCCGTGGAGGCCTCGCTGTTCGTCACCCGCTTTTCCAACTTCATCTATCTCGACCCGACCGACTCGTTCGAGGATGGCCTCAGGGTCTTCGAATACCGGCAGGCGGGCGCGACCTTCTGGGGGTTCGAGATCGACGGCCGGGTGGATGTCGCGCGCCTCGGCGAAAGCCGGCTGGCGCTTGTCGGCCTCGTCGATTTCGTGCGCGCTGACCTCCGCGGTGGCCTCGGGCCGGTGCCGCGCATCCCGCCGCTGCGGCTCCTGGGCGGCGCCGAGGTGGCCGGCGGGCCGCTCGGCGGCCGGATCGAGGTGGAACATGTGACCCGCCAGGATCGCACCGCCCGCTTCGAGACCGAGACGCCGGGCTGGACAATGGTGAACGCAAGCCTCGCGTGGCGGCCGTTCGGGCCCGGCAATCTCACTGCCGTCACCCTTTCGGCCAACAACATTTTCGATGTCGAGGCGCGCCGCCACGCGAGCTTCCTCAAGGGCGAGGCACCGCTGGCCGGGCGGGATGTCCGCCTTGCGGTGCGATTGAGCTTCTGAGCCTCCGGGCCGCAGCCGGGGGCCGCCCGGCGAAGGCGGCGCATAAGGGCGCCCCTGTCGGCCGAGGGCCTGCCAGCCGAGCGTCCGAGAGCCGAGCGCCTGCTAGCCGAGGGCCTGCCGCAGAAGCGTGTTCACCAGCGCCGGGTTGGCCCTTCCTCCGGTTGCCTTCATCACCTGGCCGACAAAGAAGCCGAACAGCTTGTCCTTGCCCGCACGATATTCGGCGACCTTTGCCGCATGGGCGGCCAGCACCTCGGCGATGGCCGCCTCGAGCGCGCCGGTATCCGAGACCTGCTTCAGCCCGCGGGCCTCGGCGATGGCCGCCGGGTCCTCGCCCGTCTCCAGCATCAGCTCGAAGACCTGCCTGGCAAGAGGCCCCGAGAGCGTGCCGTCGGCCACCATGGCCAGAAGTGCTGCAGCCTGCGCGGGGGAAACCGGGCTCTGCCCGATGCCGAGCCCGAGCCGGTTGAGCGCCCCGAACAGCTCGCCCGTCATCCAGTTGGCGGCCTTCTCGGCAACCTCGCGCGCGGGCCTTCCCTGCCGGGCCGCGGTCTCGGCAAGGAGCGCCTCGAACCAGACGGATTGCTCCATGTCGGCTGTGAGCAGCCGGGCGAGATAGGGGGACAGGCCGAGCTCGGCCTCGTAGCGCATCCGCCGCGCTGCCGGAAGCTCGGGCAGGCTTGCGCGGCATTCCTCGATGAACGCCTCGGACAGCTCCAGCGGCAGCAGGTCCGGATCGGGGAAATAGCGATAATCGTGCGCGTCTTCCTTCGAGCGCAGCGATCTCGTCTCGCCCCGGTCCGGGTCGAACAGGCGGGTCTCCTGGTGGATCGTGCCGCCGGTCTCGAGGATCGCCACCTGCCGGCGCGCCTCGAAGGCGACCGCCTGCTGGATGAAGCGGATCGAGTTCACATTCTTGATCTCGCATCGCGTGCCGAACGGCGCGCCGGGGCGGCGGACGGAGACGTTCACGTCGGCGCGCAGCGACCCTTCCTGCATGTTGCCATCACACGCGCCGATGGCCCGCAGGATCGCGCGCAGCGTGGCGACATAGGCGCCAGCCTCCTCGGGCGAGCGCATGTCGGGCTTCGAGACAATCTCCATCAGCGCCACGCCCGCGCGGTTGAGGTCCACATAGGACAGCTCGGGGTTGAGGTCGTGGATCGACTTGCCCGCATCCTGTTCGAGGTGGATGCGCTCGATGCCCACCGTCCGCGTCGAGCCGTCCTCGAGCGCGATCTCGAGCGCGCCCTCGCCGACCACCGGGTGCTGATACTGCGAGATCTGGTAGCCGGCCGGCAGGTCGGCGTAGAAATAGTTCTTCCGGTCGAACCGCGACCAGCGGTTGATGGTGCAGCCCAGCGCCAGCCCGGTGCGGACCGCCTGGCGCACGCATTCGCCGTTGAGCACCGGGAGCATGCCGGGAAAGGCGGCATCGACGAAACTGACCTGCGCGTTCGGCTCGGCGCCGAAGGCGGTCGCGGCCCCCGAGAACAGCTTGGACTTCGAGATCACCTGCGCGTGGACCTCGAGGCCCAGCACCATCTCCCACGGGCCTGTCCTGCCCTCGATGATGGCGCCCGTGCTCATGCCGCGCCCCACCAGCGCGCAGGCGCAGCTGCAAAGCCGGCCGCACGCTCGATGGCGCGCGCGGCATCGAGCACGCCGAGCTCGTCGAGCGGCCGCCCGATGACCTGAAGGCCAAGCGGCAGACCCTGCGGGTCGAGGCCCGCAGGCACCGACATCGCCGGCAGGCCCGCAAGCGAGGCGGGCACGGTGAAGACATCGTTGAGATACATGGCAATCGGATCGGAGACCTTGCCGCCCAGGGCAAAGGCGGCCGTGGGTGCAGACGGGGTGAGGATGAGGTCGCAGGTTCCGAAGGCCGTCTCGAAGTCGCGCATGATGAGCGCGCGCACCTTCTGCGCCTTGAGATAGTAGGCGTCGTAATAGCCGGCCGAGAGCACATAGGTGCCGAGCATGATGCGCCGCTTCACCTCCGCACCGAAACCGGCCGCGCGGGTGGCGCAGTACATGTCGGCGAGGCTTCCGCACTCGGGCATGACGCGCAGGCCGAAGCGCACCCCGTCGTAGCGCGCGAGGTTGGACGAGGCTTCTGCCGGGGCGAGGATATAATAGGTCGGCAGGGCCTCCATGGTGTGCGGAAGCGAGATGTCGACGATCTCGGCGCCGGCGTCCCTCAGCCACGCCGCGCCCGCCTGCCAGAGCGCGTCGAGATCGGCCGACATGCCCTCGAGGCGATATTCCCGCGGCACGCCGATGCGCCTGCCCCGGATGTCGCCCGACAGCAGCTGCGACCAGGCCGGCACGGGCTCCTCGAGCGAGGTGGCATCGCGCGGGTCGTGCCCGGCCATGGCTTCAAGAAGCAGCGCGCAGTCCGCCACCGTTCGGGCCATCGGGCCGGCCTGGTCGAGCGAGGAGGCAAACGCCACGATCCCGTAACGGGAGCAGCGGCCATAGGTCGGCTTGATGCCGCAGATGCCGGTAAATGCCGCGGGCTGGCGTATGGAGCCGCCCGTATCCGTGCCGGTAGCGCCGGCAACGAGGCGCGCGGCCACCGCTGCTGCCGAGCCGCCCGAAGATCCGCCGGGCACGAGCGGCGCATTGCTGCCGCGCGCCCGCCACGGCGAGACGACAGGGCCGAAGGCCGATGTCTCGTTGGAGGAGCCCATCGCGAACTCGTCGAGGTTGAGCTTGCCCACGAACGCCGCGCCGGCCGCCTTCAGCCGGGCCGTGACCCCGCTCTCATAGGGCGGGCGGAAGTCGGCGAGGATGCGCGAGGCGGCCGTGGTGCGCACCCCCTCGGTGCAGAAGAGATCCTTGATGCCGAGCGGGATCCCGGCAAGCGGGCCGGCCTCGCCGCGCGCCAGCGCGGCATCGGCGGCATCGGCTGCAGCCAGCGCGAGATCCGGGGTCTCGGTGATGAAGGCGTTCAGTTCGCGCGCGGCCTCGATGGCCGCAAGATGCGCGGCCACCAGCTCGCGCGCGGAAAAATCGCCGCGCCCGAGCCCCTCGCGCATGGCACAGAGCGAAAGCTCGGTCAGCGCGGTCATGCGGGGCTGCTCATTCGATGACCTTGGGGACGGCAAAGAAGCCGTGGGCCCTGGCCGGTGCGTTGGCAAGCAGCGCCTCGCCAAGCCCGCCATCGGTCACCTCGTCGGCCCGCCACCTGTGCGGCTTGGGGATGACCGCTGAGACCGGCTCGATCCCGGCGGTCTCCACCCTGCCGAGCACCTCCACCCATTCCAGGATCTTGCTCGCCTCGTCGGCAAGCCTTGCCACCTCGGCTTCGCCCAGCTCCAGGCGGGCGAGGCGCGCGATCCGGCGGATCGTCTCTTCATCGACTGCCATGGCCGGGCGCTAGCAGCGGCCCGGCGGGCGCGCAATCAGCCCGGGCTCACCCCGCCGGTGAAGGCCACCACGATGAGGATCACGATCGCAAGCGGGATCGGCCAGCGCACGAGGAAGCGCCACAGCCGGAACAGCGGCTGATCGGGCCGCGCGCCGAGCTCGTCGGCGGTCATGCGCGCGTGCATCACCCAGCCGGCGAAGACCGCACTCGTCAGCCCGCCGATCGTCAGCCCGAGGTTCGAGGTGACCCAGTCAATCGAATCGAAGAAGGTGCGCGACTCGAAGCCGGGCAGGAACGCCAGCGGATGGATCTCCGACCAGGCGTTGAACGAAAAGACGGTCAGAAGCCCGAGGCCGAAGATGAGGAGCCCGGCGATCGGCACGGCGCGCCTTCGCGCGTGGCCGCGCTCGACCGCCCGGGCGACGATCGTCTCCAGAATGGCGATCGACGAGGTGAGCGCGGCGACGAACAGCAGCAGGAAGAAGACGAAGGTCAGGAAGGCGGGCGCGGCCGTGCCCGAAAGCGCAACCGGCATGGCTACGAACATGAGCCCGGGCCCGGCCGAGGGCGACATGCCGTAGGCAAACACAAAGGGGAAGATGGCCATGCCGGCAAGCAGCGCCACACCCGTGTCGGCCGCCGCAATGATGCCGGCCGAGCGCGGGATGTCGACCCCGCGCGGCAGATAGGCGCCATAGACGACGAGCCCTGCCGTTCCGACCGAGACCGAGAAAAAGGCCTGCCCCAGCGCCTCCACCCAGGTCTGCGCGGTCACCTTTGAGAAGTCGGGCCGGAAGAGGAAGGCAAGCCCCTCCTTCGCATCGCCGGTCAGCATGGCGTAGAGGGCAAGGCCGAGGAGCATCAGGACGAGGAGCGGCATCAGGACGAGGGAGGCCTTCTCGATCCCGCCCTGGAGGCCGCGCGTCACGACGGCCACGTTGATGGCGATGAAGAGGATCTGCCAGGTGATGAGCTCGCGCGGCGAGGCCAGCAGCGCATCGAAGGTGGCCGCCGCGCTGTCGGGTGTCACCCCGGCGAAGGCGCCGGTGGCAGCCTTCCACACATAGTCGAGCGTCCAGCCGCCGATCACCATGTAAAAGCTGCTGATGCCGAGGATGGCGAGAATGGGAACAAGGCCGGCCAGCGCCCACTTGTCCGACCGTCCGGCTTCCTCGGCCAGCCGCGCGAGCGAGCCGACCGGGGTCATCCGCCCGCGCCGGCCGATCAGCAGCTCGGCCATGATGATAGGCGTGGCAATGAGCGCGACACAGACGATGTAGACGAGCACGAATGCGCCGCCGCCATTGACCCCGGCAAGGTAGGGAAAGCGCCAGATGTTGCCAAGCCCGACGGCAAAGCCCACGGTTGCAAGCAGGAATACGAGCCGCGACGACCATTGCCCGTGGACGGAGACAGAGCTGCCGCTCATGCGAGAAGCTCGGCTGCCGCGTCGAGCACCGCCCCGGCATCGAGCCGGTAGTTGCGGGTCAGGTCGGGGATGTCGCCGCACTGGCCGAAGCGGTCGACGCCGAGCGGCACCACCCGGTGGCCGCGCACGGCGCCGAGCCACGAGAGGGTTGCCGGCGCGCCATCGACGAGGGTGACGAGGCCCGCGCCCGGTGCAAGCCCGGCAAGCAGCCGGTCGACATGCGCGGGCACTGGCGCGGCTGCCGTCCAGCGGGCGGCGCGCGCGGCCACCCAGCCGCGGTGCAGGAGGCCGGGCGAGGTGACCTGCAGCAGCCCGACCCCGGGGATCTCCTCTGCCAGCAGGGCATGCGCCTCCAGCGCCTCGGGCATCAGCGCGCCCATTGCCGCAATGGCAAGCGGCGCATCGGGCCGTGGCGCCACAAGCCAGCCACCACCGGCCAGTGCATCGGCCTTCCACTGCGTGCCATGCCTGACCGGCTGGGCGATGCTGCGCGTGGAAAGCCTGAGGTAGACGCTTTCGCCATCCGGCGCCTGCAGCAGCCGAAAGGCCTCCTCGAGGAACAGCGCCACCTCGTCGGCATAGGCCGGCTCCCACCCGCGCAGGCCCGGCTGGCCCATGGCGATGAGCGGCGGGCTGATCGACTGGTGCGCGCCGCCTTCCGGCCCGAGCAGCAGCCCGGACGGGGTGGCGACAAGGATGAAGCGCGCATCCTGGTAGCAGGCATAGGTCAGCGCATCGAGCCCGCGGGCGATGAACGGGTCGTAGACCGTGCCGATGGGAAACAGGCGCTCGCCAAACAGCGGCGCGGCCAGGCCTGCGGCGGCAAGCATCAGGAACAGGTTGTTCTCGGCGATCCCCAGCTCGACATGCTGGCCGGCCGGGGCGCCGCCCCATTTCTGCGCCGAGGGGATCCCGGCCAGCCGGAAGACGTCGGGCGTCTCCGTGCGCCGGAACAGCCCGCGCTGGTTCACGAAGGCGCCAAGACTGGTGGAGACCGTGACATCGGGCGACGTCGTGAGGATGCGCGCGGCGAGCTCGCTCTCGCCCTTGGCGAGCTCGTGGAGGATCCGCCCGAAGGCGGCCTGGGTGGACTGCTCGGCGCCTGCGGGGGCTGGCACGGCGGGAACGGGGATCGGGCGCGCCGCGCGGTCGCCGCCCTTGCGCGCCACGGGGGCTGCCTTCACGAAAGCCTCGAGCGCCTCTGCGACATTCGCCGCAAGCCCTGCCCATTTTTCCCATTCCCGGCCTTCCGGGATCCCAAGGCGCGCGCGCAGCTCGTGCATCTGCGCAGGTGTCATCAGCCCGGCGTGATTGTCCTTGTGGCCCTGGAAGGGCAGGCCGAAGCCCTTCACCGTATAGGCGATGATGAGCGTGTTGCGCGTGTCGGCAGCGGCGTCAAAGGCGGCGCACAGCGTCTCGACACAATGGCCGCCGAGGTTGGTCATCAGCCGGGCGAGCGCCTCATCGTCGTGCCCGGCCACGAGCGCGAGCGCCCTTGCATCATGAGCGAGATCGCGCGCAAGCCGCGCGCGCCATGCCGCCCCGCCCTGGTAGCTGAGCGCCGCAAAGTCGGCGTTGGGGCAGGAATCGATCCAGTCTCGCAGCGCCTGCCCGCCCGGGCGCGCGAAGGCCTCGCGCTGGCGGCGGCCGTGCTTCAGGGTCATCACGCGCCAGCCACAGGTCTCGAAGATGTCGTCGAAGCGGGAGAACATGCGGTCTGTGGTGGTCGCATCGAGCGACTGGCGGTTGTAGTCCACGATCCACCAGCAGTTGCGGATCTCGTGCTTGGCCGCCTCGATCAGGCATTCATAGATGTTGCCCTCGTCGAGCTCGGCATCGCCGAGGAGCGCGATCATCCGGCCGGCGCCTTCCGGCGCGCGCGCGCCATGGGCGATCAGCCAGTCCTGCACGAGGCTTGCAAAGGCGGTCACGGCAACTCCGAGACCCACCGAGCCGGTCGAGAAATCGACCGGGATCCGGTCCTTGGTGCGGCTGGGGTAGCTCTGCGCGCCGCCGAGCGACCGGAAGCGTTCGAGCTGGTCCCGGGTCTGCTGGCCGAGCAGATAGTGGATGGCGTGCAGCACGGGTGCCGCGTGCGGCTTCACCGCCACCCGGTCATGCGGCCGGAGCGCGTGGAAATAGAGCGCGGCCATGATGGCCGTGATCGAGGCGCAGCTGGCCTGGTGGCCGCCCACCTTCAGCCCGTCGCGGCTGGGGCGCAGGTGGTTGGCGTGGTGGATGGTCCAGGCGGAAAGCCAGCGCAGCCGCGTGTCGATCAGCTCGAGGAGGGCCGTGCGGTCGAGCACGTCCGACGGTGCGGTGGTCATCGCATGGCCACCTGCACGCCTCGTGCCCGCGTCGCAAGTGCCGCCTTCTGGAGTGCCTCGAAGGTGGGTGCGCGCGCATCCGGGTGAAACCAGTGGCAGGTGGCGCAGGCGCCGGAGGCCTCTGCCTCCGGGTGGGCCGCGGCCCAGCGCGCATTGCCATGGCATTGCCGGCAGGTGCCGATCGGTGGCAGCAGCAGGTCCCCGGAGGTCGTGCTCGAAGGCGCCTTGTGGCAGCTGGAGCAGCGCATCTCCTCGTGGCGGCCGTGCGGGAACTGGCTTCTCGCATAGAAACGGCCTGCGAGGTGCACGGGGGCGATTGCGAAATCGAGCCGGCCCGGCGCGCTTTCGGCGCGGATCTCGTGGCAGTCGTGGCAGGCGCCGCCGGGGAGGAAGGGCGCCCGCGCCCGCGCAAGCGCCTCCGCGACCGCCCCGGAGCCCGCAGTGCCGGCGCCCGGAACCGTGCGCGGTGCGCCGGCCACGGCCGGGCGGGGCGCGGCAGGCGGCCGGAGCGCGATCAGCAGCGCCACCACTTTTTCTGGCTCGGCGTGCGGCAGGTCGAGGACCTGCTCCCCTGCGCCGGCCACGGCGAGGCTGTGGCAGGCGCCGCAGTCGCGCTCCATCTCGATCGGCCGGAAGCCGATCTCTGCCGCGTCCGCGCGGTGGCAGTCGGCGCAGCCGAGCGGCCGGCCATAGGCGGAGAGCCGCCCGGCCATCCGGGCAACGGCGTTGCGGCGCGACAGATGCTGCGCGTGGCTGAAGACGAGGCCGTTGCGGTCCACAGGGCCTGCATCGAGCGCCACGCGCAGAAGGCGCGGACCGGCGTCGTCGAACCCGGCCACGACGTGCGGGCGGAACTGCGGGTGGTCGCGCTGCCAGTCGCTGGCGTTGACGAGATCGGTATCGGGCAGCTTCGAGTCGAGCGCGGCGTGGCAGCCGGCGCAGTCGCTGGTGGCCGGGTTGTTGCGGAGCGCTGCCCCCTCATGTTCGGTATGGCAGGCGGTGCAGCGACCCGGCGGAAGACCGGCCATGGCGCGCGCGGCCGCGATCATGGGCGGGGGCGCCGCCATGCTGGCGAGAAGGCGCGCGGGCTCGGCATGGTCGTGGGCTGCGGCGTGGCAGCTGCGGCAGGTCGCGTCCGTCACGCTGGTGAACGCCTGCTGGTGGCAGGCCTTGCAGTCTGTCACCAGCGGCCCGTGGACGGAGCTGAGCGGCCCGGAGTTCCACGCCCGGTCCGGGCCGAGGCCGGCCTCCTGATAGTGCGCCTCGGCTTCGAGGGCCCGCGCGGTCTCCGCGACAGGGGGCAGCGGCCGGGCGAGGAAGCCTGCAACCGGCAACGCAAGAAAGCCAAGGAGGATGGCGAGCGCCAGCGCCCACGAGGCGGCGCGGCGGCCTTTGACAGGCGGGGTGACCTTCTCGGGCGCCTCCTCCTCGGCATGGGCGCGCTCGAGGGTGAGACGGATTGTGCCCTGCGTCTCCGGATCCGGCGCAAGGCCGAGCCGAAAGCTGCCGAGCGCAAGCGTGCAGGCCCGGCCGGCCTCGAGCACCACGCCCTGCGGCCCGAGCGGGCGCCCGTCGAAGAGCGTTGCCGCCCCGGCCGCGGGCGCGATCCGCACCTCGCCGGGCCCGGCAGCCGACAGGGTGAGGTGCAGCAGTGCGACGGCAAGATCGGGCACCTCAACATCGCAGTCCGTGCCGCGCCCCACCCGCACGGGGCCGGGCCCAAGATCGCGCTCGCGCACGATCGCGCCACCGGAGACGCGCTGGCTGATCTGGCGCAGGCGGAACAGCGGGCTCACCAGTAGAAGAACACCGAGACGACATGGGCAAGGAGCGCCGCGAGCAGCCCGACGGTGGCCGGCACATGGACGAGCAGCCACAGCTGCAGCGTTGACTTCAGCTGCACATGCCGCCGCATCTGCGCGAGCAGGGCCGCGCGCGCCCCGAGCAGCGCGGCCACCGTCTCGAGTGCCGGGTCGGTCGCATCGAGACGGGCGCGCGCCGCGGCCGTGGCGCAGCGCCGCACGCGGCCGGAAAGCCGCTGCTCCAGCGTGGGGCCCACAGCGGGGCCGCGGATGGCTGCCTCCACCAGCGCCGCGCTCCGGTCGTCGAGCAGGCGCGCGGCCTCCTTGAGCGCGCGGTCGTTCTCGGCAAGCGTTGCCGCCATTGCCCGCTCGCTGGTTTCGGCCCGGTTGGCGGAGAGCCGGCGCGGCAGCCGGGCATAGAGCCAGACACCGAGAAGGCCGGAGAGGATCACCAGCAGCATGAGCCCATAGGCCAGGGTGTGGACATTCCAGCCGAACTGGAAGCCCGTGTGCAGGGTTGCGATCACGCCGAGTGCAAGGCCCAGCCACACATGCGCGGAAACCCAGGCCTTCAGCGACCATTGGCCATCGGTGTAGCGGCGCTTGCGCAAGCCGAGCAGCGACAGCCAGAGGATGAGGAGTGCGCCCGCCGTGCCCAGCGCATAGCCGAGCGCCGTGCCGCCGTTGGGCCGCGGCCACGGGTCGTCGAGCGCGTAGAGGAGGACGGCGGCCGCAGTGGCGAGCAGCGCCACCCACGCCCAGAAGAACCGGCGGTGCCCGAGGAAGCCTTCGTGCCGGGCGGTGCGCCGGCCTTCGGCAGGGGCGCGCATCGCGCCGGCAGGGATCGGCGCGTTCACGCGCCGCCCCGCGCAAGCGCAAGGAAGGCCTCGGGCGAAACCCGCAGTGCCGCGCCCGTGGGGCAGGCGCGCACGCAGGCCGGGCCGCCGGCCTTGCCCGCGCACATGTCGCACTTCACCGCCTTCTTGGCCGGCTCGGCCTCGCCCCTTGCCTTGCGCTCGGCCTTCACCCAGGCCTTCGGCGGCTCGCCCGGCCCCGGGCCACGGCCGAGAAGCATCCAGGACAGAAGCCCCGGCTTGGGTGGCGGCGGCGCATCCATGCGGATGACGCCATAGGGGCAGTAGCGCACGCAATTGCCGCAGCCGATGCAGCTCTCGTTGATCGAGACCTCGCCGTCGGCCCCGCGCTGGATGGCGTTGGGCGGGCAGTCGGTCATGCAGTGCGGGTGCTCGCAATGGCGGCAGGAGGTCGGCACGTGCAGATAGGCAAAGGTGCGCCCGGCCTCCCGGTCGAGCCGCGAGAGGCCGTCGTGGCTGTCGGCGCAGGCCTTCTCGCAATTGTCGCAGCCCACGCACAGCCGCTCGTCGATCAGCAGCATGTCGGTTGCTTCGCCGATCCCGTTTTCCATGAGGAAGGCCGCGGTCTCGCTGTAGAGATCGATTGCGCTTCCGAAGCGGTGCTTTTCCTGTTCGATGAAGGCGGTCAGCGACCGGCGCGCAGCCATGTCTGCAAGCATGCGCGCGCGCAGCTCCGGCCGGGTCTCGAACAGGGCGCGAAACTCCCGGCCTTCCAGCCGCAGCAGCTCCGAACGGATGGCCGCGCGCACCGTCGCCGTGCGCCTGCTGCCATCGATGACGGCCATTTCCCCGAAATAGGATCCGGCCGGCAGATAGTTGAGGAACA
The DNA here is from genome assembly GCA_937995515.1 of uncultured Sphingomonadaceae bacterium. Taxonomy (GTDB): domain Bacteria; phylum Pseudomonadota; class Alphaproteobacteria; order Sphingomonadales; family Sphingomonadaceae; genus Thermaurantiacus. The sequence goes on from CALKJZ010000007.1 coordinate 17,865, forward strand.
CCTGCCGGCCGCCCAACTCCTTTTCCACCACGCACGAGCCGCGGCGGATCACGACCAGGCTGTCATCGGTATCGCCCTCGGCGATGATGCGCTCGCCGGCGCGCACCGTCTGCTGCTCGGCGCTGGCGAGGATCGGCGCGAGATCCTCCGCGCTGAGCCCCGACTGGAAGATCTGCAAGAGCAGCCGGGTGGTGGTGATCCGGTCCACTTCGGCGCGCGCTTGCGGCACGGTGCCGATGAGCCGCAGCGCGGCGTTGCGCGGCAGCTCCACCAGCGTTGCAGGCCCGTGCGCGCGCACCGTCGCCCCCCGCCTCCGGCCCGAGATGAGGCCCACCTCGCCCACGATCGAGCCGGTCTCGATGATCGCGGTGCGCCGCGGCGGGCCGGCGGCGATCTCCACCTCCACCTCGCCCTCGGCAATGGCGAACAGCGAGGCGCCGACATCGTTCTTCACAAACACCGTCTCGCCCGGGGCAAACTGCCGTACCCGGGCATCGAGCAGCAGTTCGCGCATCTGGAGCGGAGAGACATGGCGGAAGATCGACACCTCGCGCCGGAACAGCGCAATCCATTCGGCCACGCTGCGCGCCGGGCTGAGGCCGCCGAGGCGCTGCTCGAGGATCGGCTCGTCGGCCGGCTTCAGCTCCGTGTTGCCGGCGATGAACTCGATGACGTCGTGGCCCTGGTTGAGACAGTGCTTGATGAGCGGATAGCCGGCCAGCGCGCCGATGATGTAGAGGCCGGGCACGCTTGTCTCGTAGGTGGGGGACAGCGTCGGAAACGCCTCGCGCGCTGCGGAGGCGAAGGCAACGCCCGCCTGTTCCACGAAGGCGCGCGGCGGCGCCGAGCCGAGCCGCGCGATCACCCGGTCGCAGCGCAGCCGTGCCTCGCCGTCGCGCGTGTCCACCACCATGTGACCGGGCTCCAGCCGGTTGGGCGAGGTTTCGGTCAAAACCGTCAGCCGGCCGGCATCTCGCGCTGCGAAAAGCGCCTTTACATTGGCATCCTTGGCCCTGGCGAAATCGGCCGAGCGGTTGAGGATGGTGACGTGGTTGCCCTGCACCGGATCGGCCGCCAGCCCCAGCGCATTCTCGATCCCGGCGTCGCCCGAGCCCACCACGATGATATGGGAGTCCACATATTCGCCGGGATCGTCGAGCGTGTACTGGACAATGGGCATTCCCGGCTCGCCCACCCCTCTTGCGCGCAGAAGGTTGGGGTTGCCCTGGGTGCCGATTGCCAGCACCACATGCGCTGCGAGGATCGTCTCGCCGCCGGCGAGACCGAGGACGAAGGCACCCCGGCTGCCCGAGATCGATGTCACCTCGGCCTCGAGCCTTATGGCGATGCCCACCTCGGCGGCGTCGCGGTTCCAGCGGTCGAGCACGGCCTCGCGCGCGCCTGGCTCGAAGCCCACATCCGCACGCAGCAGCAGCTGCGCGGGCGTTGCCATCACATGCTTGCCCTTCTGGTAGCGATAGACGGTATCGCTCAGATGGTCGGTCTTCTCGAGCAGGAGGTGGCGCATGCCCCGCCGGGCGGCGCGCGCGGCCGCCGCAAGCCCCGCGGGCCCGGAGCCGATGATGGCCACATCAAGCCGTTCGTCCACCGCCACCTCTCCGCCGCCTCGCGGGCCCAGGGTCTGGCTCAGGGTCTAGCACAGCCATGCGGCAAGGCCAGCGCCCTTGCGCCTCTTGCCGCGGCAGGCCCCGGCGCGGCATGCCGGCGGCCGATGAAAACGGCGGGCTCCGGCGCGGCAAGCCGGCGGCTGATGCAACCGTCGGGCTGCGGCAACACTCGCCTTTACGGACCGCGCGCGATGCTCCTAAGGGTGGCGGAGGCGGGCGGCTGGAAGAGAGGGACTGGTGGAAGCGGAAATCGGCCATTTCGCCCTGTTGCTGGCGCTCGTGCTGGCAACCGTCCAGGCTGTCGCCGCGCCGGCCGGCGCGCGGCGGCTCGATCCGGCCCTCATGGCGGTCGGGCGGGTGGCGGCCATGCTGCAGGGCGGGCTCGTTCTTCTCGCCTTCCTCATCCTCATGCTGCTGTTTGCCCGGCTCGACTTCTCGGTCGAGCTGGTCGCGCAGCACGCCCACAGCCTGCAGCCGATGGTCTACCGCCTCTCTGCCACCTGGGGCAATCACGAGGGCTCGATGCTGCTGTGGATCCTGATCCTCTCGGGCTTCGGGGCGATGGTGGCGGCCGGCGGCGCGGCGATGCGGCCCTCGTTCCACGCGCTGGTGGTCGGTCTCCTTGGTCTCATGTCGGTTGCGTTCCTTGCGTTCCTCCTTTTCACGTCGAACCCGTTCGGGCGGTTGTGGCCCGCGGCGGTCGAGGGCGCAGAGCTCAACCCCCTGCTGCAGGACCCTGGCCTCGCCCTTCATCCACCGATCCTCTATGTCGGCTATGTCGGCCTGTCGGTGGCCTTTGCCTTTGCCCTTGCAGCCCTCATCGAGGGGCGGGTCGATGCTGCCTGGGCGCGGACGGTCCGGCCGTGGATCCTCGCCTCCTGGTCTGCGCTGACCGCCGGCATCACGCTCGGGTCCTTCTGGGCCTATTATGAGCTTGGCTGGGGTGGCTGGTGGTTCTGGGATCCGGTCGAGAATGCCGCGCTCCTGCCCTGGCTGATCGCAACCGCGCTCCTCCATTCCGCGCTCGTGCTCGAGAAGCGCGGCAGCCTCGTGGGCTGGACCCTGCTGCTCTCGGTTGCGGCCTTCTCGATGAGCATGATCGGCACCTTCCTCGTGCGCTCGGGCGTCCTCACCTCGGTGCATGCCTTTGCCACCGATCCGGCGCGCGGCAGCTTCATCCTGGCGATCATTGCCGGCTTCACCGGTGTCGCCCTTGCGCTGTTTGCATGGCGTGCGCCCGGGCTGTCGCGCGGGCCGTCGTTCGGCCCGGTCAGCCGCGAATCCGGCATGGTGGCAAACAACCTGTTCCTGATGGCGGCGACCTTCGCCGTCTTCCTCGGCACCTTCTGGCCGCTCATCGTCGACCTCGTGTCGGGCAACAAGATCTCCGTTGGCCCGCCCTACTACAACATCACCTTCCTGCCGATCGTGGTGCCGCTCCTGTTCCTCGTGAGCCTCGGGCCCGTCTCGCGCTGGAAGACCGACCGGCCTTCCGAAGTGCTGCGCCGCCTCCGGCCGGCATCGGCCGTGGCGCTGCTCGTCATGGCGGCCGCTTTGGCGCTTTCGGTGTGGCAGGCCGGGTGGGATGCGCTCTTTGCCGCGCTGGGCTTCGGCCTTGCGGCGTGGCTGGTGGCCGGCGCCGGCGTGGCGCTGGCCCGCCGCTGGCGTGCGGCGGGCGAGGCGTTCAGCCTGCGCCTTGTCCGCACGACCCCTGCGGCCACGTGGGGCATGGCGATGGCCCATGCCGGGCTCGGCATCATGGCAGCGGGGATCACGGCCATGTCGCTGTTCACCGTCTCCGAGGTTGCCTCGCTCGCGCCCGGGGAGCGCACCGAGATTGCCGGCCGCACCCTCACGCTGACCCAGGTGGGGCCCGTCCGGGGGCCCAACTACGAGGCGCTGCAGGCACGCTTCTGGCTGCAGGAAGGGGCGAGCCTGCGCGAGGTGATCTCCGAGCGCCGGTTCTACCCGGCCAGCCGCCAAGGCACCACCGAGGCGGGGATCGATGTCGGCGTCTTCGGCAACACCTATGTCTCGATCGGCGACGTAACCGGCGGGCGGCTCGCGGTGCACAAGTGGCGCCATCCGCTGGTGGGCTGGATCTGGGCCGGCGCGCTCATCATGGCGCTGGGCGGCGCGGTCTCCATGGCAGACCGGCGGTTCCGGCTCCCGCGGGCGGCGCCGCCCGTGCCGGCGGCCGGGGCTCCGGCGTCTGCCGCCGCCCTGCCCGCGGAGTGAGGCGGTGCGCCGCCTTCTCGCCTTCCTTCCGCTGGTGGCGCTCGCGGGGCTGCTCATCGCCTTCGGCTTCGGGATGCAGCGCGACCCCAAGATCCTGCCCTCGCCGCTGGTGGGCGAGACCGTGCCGGGCTTTCAGCTCGCGGCCCTCGAGGAGGGCGGCGCGCCGCTCGATTCCGGCCTTCTTGCCCGCGATGGCGAGCCCAAGCTGCTCAACGTCTTCGCATCCTGGTGCGTGAGCTGCCGCGTGGAGCATCCCGTTCTCTTGCGGATTGCGGCCGAGGGCGTGCCGATCTACGGGCTCGACTGGAAGGACACCCCGGAAGACGGCCGCGCCTATCTTGCCGGCAAGGGCAACCCGTTCCGTGCCGTGGGCAGCGATCCAAACGGCCGGGCCGGGATCGAGCTCGGGGTCACCGGCACGCCCGAGACCTTCGTGATCGATGCGCGCGGCATCATCCGCCACCGCCATGTCGGCCCGATCACCGCCGAAGTCTGGGAACGGGAGCTGCGGCCGATGATCGAGCGGCTGCGCGCTGAGGCGGCGGCCTGAGATGCGCGGGCTGGGCCTCCTTGCTGCCCTGCTGCTCGCGGTGCTGCCCGCCCACGCCGTCGAGCCCGACGAGATGCTGGCCGACCCGGCGCTCGAGGCGCGCGCGCGGGCCATCTCCGCGGGTCTGCGCTGCGTGCAGTGCCAGAACCAGACCATCGACGAAAGCAACGCCCCGCTCGCGCGCGACCTGCGCCTTATCGTGCGCGAACGGCTGGAGGCGGGCGACAGCGACGCGGAAGTGATCGCCCATGTGCGCGCGCGCTATGGCGATTTCGTGCTCCTGAAGCCGCCGCTCAACGAGCAGACGCTGCTGATGTGGGCCGGCCCCTTCCTTGCGCTCCTCGGCGCGGGCGCCTTCCTCTTCTGGCGGATGCGGCGGCCGCCTGCCATGGACGAGGACGAGGCGGAGCTTCTGGAGCAGGACAGGCCCTGAGATGAGCGAGATCTGGCTGTGGGCAGCGCTCACGCTGCTCGTGGTGATGGCGGCCGTCACCCTCGTGTTCCCGCTTGCGGCGCGCAGCGCCGACGCGCGCGAGCTTGCCATTGCGGCCGAGCAGGCCCCCGTCTTGGCGGGGCTTGCCAATGAGCTGGCCAGCATCGACCGTCAGCTTGCCGAGGGTGCGCTCGCGCCCTCCGAGGCGGCTGCCCTGCGCGCCAGCATCCGCCGCCGCATGCAGGAAGAGGCCGCGCTCGTGGCCGATGTGCAGGGCCGGGCGGGCCGTGCCGGCGACGGCGGCACCCGCTGGCTCGCCTATGCCCTGGCCGCCTCGGTGACGGTGGGTGCCGCCGGCCTCTATGGCTGGATGGGCCGGCCCGACATTGCCCGCCAGGCGGGCGCGCCGCCGGGGCAGGTGGCGGTGGCAACGGGACCCGATGGCCAGCCGCTCGGCGCCAACCCGGAAGTGCAGCAGCTCGTCCGCCAGCTGGAGGCCCGGCTCGCCGCCGAGCCGGGCGATGCCGAGGGCTGGCGGATGCTGGGGTGGAGCCGCTTCGAGCTCGGCGATTTCCGGGGCTCGGCCGAGGCCTATGCGCGCGCCGTCGAGCTCCAGCCGGGCAATGCGCTCTACCTCTCCGCGCTCGGCGAGGCGCAGGTGATGGCCACCGGCGGCGAGATCACGCCGGCCGCCCGCGCGATTTTCGCCCGTGCCGTGGCTGCAGACCCGCGCGACGTGCGCGCCCGCTACTATCTTGCCGCCGCCCGCGACCAGGCCGGCGACACCCGGGGCGCGGTCGAGGACTGGCTGGCGCTCGTCGCCGAGGATCCTTCGGCTCCCTGGGTGGCGCAGCTGCGGCCGATCATCCTCGCGCGCGCCGAGGCGGCCGGCATGGACGTGCGCGCGCGCCTGCCGGCCGCGCCGGCCGCCTCGGCACCGGGCGTGCCGCCGGGCGTGCTTGCTGCGCCCAGCCCCGAACAGGTGGCCGAAGCCAATGCCATGTCGCCGGCCGACCGGCAGGCGATGATCCGCGGGATGGTCGACGGGCTGGAGGCGCGACTGCGCGAGAACCCGCAGGATCTCGAGGGCTGGCAGCGGCTGATCCGCGCCCGGATGGTGCTCGGCGAGGAAGACCGCGCCCGCCGCGCCTATGCCGATGCGCGGCGGGCCTTTGCCGGCAAGCCGGCGGAACTCGGCCAGCTGCAGAGCTTTGCGCGGCTGGTGAACCTGCCGGGCGCCTGAGCGGGCCCGGCACCGGCCGCGCTCAGGGGCAGATGGTGCTGCCCGGCGGGCATTCCTTGGTGGCCGGGCGGGCGGGCAGGTCGGCGCTTGCCGGCAGAAGGTCGGTCACCTGCCGGTCGGCCGGTGACGCCTCGAGGGCCGCGGCGAACACGGCCGCCGAGGGGATCGGCCACAGCTGCGCGTCCGTTTCCCCGTCGGGCGCGGTGCGCAGCAGGTCCGAGAAGCGGGCAAAGGCGCGGGCGGAAAGGGCAAAGGGCCCGACCGGTGGCTGGCCGGGGCCTGGCACCAGCAGGGCGAAGCCGGGCCGGTCGAGCGCCACCGTCTGCCCGGCCGCCGTCACGAACAGACGGCCGGGCCGGTCGCGCCCGCGCGTCCGCGCGCCCGGCCCGCGCAGCACCACGAGTGTGGCCGACTGCGGGTCGAGCGCCGGGGTGGGCGGCGGCGCATCGAGGAGCGCCATGATGGCGAGCACCTCCTCGCCGACCGTGCCTTCGAGAACCGTTCCGCGCACGCCGATGCTGGCAACCGGGGTGGAGACGGCTGCCGCGCCGCCCTGGCCGCGCACGGCCCGGCCCGACATGAAGCGGAAGGCGCCGCGCGCGACCGAGGCGGCCACCTCGCCCGTCGCCCGGTCCGGGTCGTAGACAAATCGGTCGATCGTCATGCGGGCATTGGCGCCGACGGTGAACACCGAACGGTCGACCAGGAGCACCTGCAGCTGGCTTGCGGCCGCGGTCGCCACCTGCGTGCCGAGGAACACCGGCTCGCGCAGCACCGCCGGGCGGAGCGCCCGATCGCGCCACGTCTGCACGGAGACACTGTTGCGGATGGCGCTGTTCACGCCAACCGAGGGCGGAGGCGCGCCCTGCGCAAGCGCGGGCGCGGCGGCCAGCGCGGCGAAGGCGAGCAGGGAAACGGCGCCGGCGCGGCTCATTCGCCGAACGACCAGATGAGCCGCACCTCGCCGCCGATATTGTCGTAATCGACATAGGGCGCGCGCGTCGTGCGGCCGGTGTAGGAGAGCGCGCCCTCGAGCGTGAGCCCCTCGCGCAGGTCTGCCGTGGCGCCGGCGTTGGTGAAGGCCGAAATGGGCGCGCCAAGTGCAGCGCGCGCAAAGCTGCGCGTCTCCTTGCGCACGGGCCCGCCCAGCACCGGGTCGGGCGCCTTGTAGGTCAAGAAGCGCAGGTTTCCGGCCAGCGCCGAATAGGCGCCGCGGCCCAGCTCGGTGCGGAACGAGGCAGCAACCCCCGGCCCGGAATAGGCAAGCGGGCGATGGTCGGCATCCTTGTCCTCATAGGCCACTTCGCCCGCGATGGTGCTGCGGCCCGAAAGCCGGTGCGAGACCCCGGCCGAGACCGCGATCCGCGCGCCCGAGCGGGCGTCCTCGGCAAGTCCGGGCACGAGCCCCGCGAGCAGCGGCTCCTCGAACGACTGGTGCATGGCCTCGGCGGCCGCATCGAGCGCTGTCAGGTGGGTGAGTCGGTGCGCCAGCGCCAGCCGGCCGCCCACCTCGGTGAGATAGGGATCGCCGAACAGGGACACGTGCCTGAGCAGGCCTGCCACCGACCAGATCGTGCGCGCGCCGATCTCGCCTGAAAGCCCGAGCGAAAGATCGGCGCGCAGGGTCTCGAGGGGCGGGCCGGAGAGCTCCTTGCGCCCCTGGGCGGAGGCAAGGAGCGTGAGCACCGTGCGGCTGTCCTGCCCCAGCCTCCAGGCAACCCGAAGCCGCCCGCCGCCGCCGAAGCCGAGGCCATCGTCGGTTGGCCCGCTGCCGAGGCCCACATCGATGAGGCTTGCAAGCGCGCCGGTTGCGTTGCTGTCGTAAAGGAGGCCGAGGTTCGCCGAGCCCGAGACGCTGACCAGCCGGTCGCGCCGGGCGATCGCCCGGCGATACTTGGCCGCCTCGGCGCGCTGCAGCGCCGTCAGCTCCACATCGTCGAGCAGGTCGAGCTCGCGCGCGGCGCCCTGATGGTCCTCCATGCGATAAAGGATGATGGCATAGAAGAGCCGCGCGGCGTGCCAGTTGGGCTGTTTCAGCAGCAGGCGCTCGAGTGCTGCGGCTGCCGAAAGCAGATCGCCCTGCGCTGCGGAGCGGCGGGCGAACCCGATGTTGAGCTCCGGATCGTCGGGCGCGCGCAGCACCGTGTCGAACAATCGGTCTCCCGACCCGGAAATCACGATGTCGCGGCCGTCCTTGCGCGCTTCAAGCGTCGCCTCGATCGAGATCTCCTCGTCGCGGGTCTGCGGCCGGTCGAAGCCGGCGAACGGATCCTCCGCGCCCGGCGCCTGCGCCAGGGCGGCTGCGGCCCGGAGGGCGCATGCAAGGCAGGCGAGCGCGGGCGCGCCACGCCGCCATCCGGGTCTGCTGGGCCGGGCTCGTTCCCCCACTGCACGATTCCTTGCCGTGTCAGCCGTCTGTTCATCGTGCATCGTGCCGTTGTTCATGCGAGAGTGCAAGCATGTGGGGCATGAACCTTCTCGAACCGCCCGCCTCCCGCCCGGCGGGGCGCGCACGGGCGCGCAGGTGGCAGGCGGTCGGCCGGGCGGCTGCAGGCGTCGCACCGGGGATCGCCATGACGCTCCTTGTCGCCCTCCTGCACTGGAGCGATCTCGGCCCGCTGCGCCAGCTGGGCCTCTTGCTGTTCGATGCCTACCAGAGGGCCGCACCACGGCCCTATGAGACGGTGCCGGTGCGTATCGTCGATATCGACGACGAGACGATCGCACGCCATGGCCAGTGGCCCTGGCCACGGCTCGAGACGGCGCGGCTCACCGAGACGCTTGCGCACGCCGGGGCGGCGGCCATCGCCTTCGACATCGTCTTCTCCGAGCCGGACCGCACCTCGCCCGCGCGGGTGGCCGCCGTGCTGGCTGCCAATCCCGAGGCACAGGGCGATTTCGCCGAGGTGCGCGCGCTTGCCGACCATGATTCGATCTTTGCCGCAACGCTTGCCCGATCGCCTGCCGTGCTCGGCTTCTTCCTCGCCCGCGAGTCCGGTGCACCCCCGCCCGAGCGGCACGGCGGAATCGCAGTGGCCGGCTCCATCCCCGACACCATCCCCCGGTTTTCGGGCACGATCAGCCCGCTCGACCAGCTGGCGGACAGCGCCGCCGGGACCGGCTTTCTCACCATGACCGGAGACCGCGACGGCATCGTGCGGCGCGCCCCGCTCCTCGGCCGGGTGGGCGACGAGCTCGTGCCCGCCCTCTCGGTCGAGGCGCTGCGGGTGGCGCAGGGGGCGGGCGCAATCCTCGTGCGCGCCTCCGATGCCAGCGGCGAGATGGGCGCCCGCGGCGGCGCGTCCGTGGTGCAGCTGCGCGTGGGCGATTTCGTGATGCCAACCGATGCCGGCGGCGAGCTGTGGATGCACTATACCGCCCCGGTCCCGGCACGCATCGTGCCGGCGTGGAAGCTGCTCGAAAATGCGCTCACCGAGGCGGAGCTGCGCGCGCTGTTCGAAGGCCATGTCGTCTTTATCGGCACCGGTGCGCAGGGGTTGCGCGATCTCGTCTCGACACCGGTGCGCGACCGCGAGCTCGGCGTGATGGTGCATGCCCAGGCCGTCGAGCAGATGATTCTCGGCCGCTTTCTCACCCGGCCGGACTGGGCGACGGGTGCCGAGCGGGCGCTTTTGCTGCTGTTCGGTCTCGGGCTGGCCCTGCTGCTGCCGCGCCTCGGCGCGGTGCGCAGCGGCATCCTTGGCGGGTTCGCCCTTGCCGGCACCTTCGGGCTCTCGTGGCTGGCCTTCCGCCAGTCCGGCCTGCTGCTCGACCCGGTCGCGCCCGCGCTTGCCGCCTCGGCAAGCTATGTCGCGGTCACCGCCGTCAGCTTCTGGCGCGAGGAACGGGCGCGCGCCTACATCCGCAACGCCTTCGACCGCTATCTCTCGCCCGAACTTGTGGAGCGGATCGCAGCCGACCCCGGCCAGCTCGAGCTCGGCGGCGAGGATCGCGACATGACGGTGATGTTCCTCGACGTGCGCGGCTTCTCCCGCCTCTCCGAGCAGATGGGCCCGCGCGATGTTATCGCCTTTCTCGTCGAGTTCCTCACCCCGATGACCGACATCCTGCTCGCCCACAGGGCGACCATCGACAAGTATATCGGCGATGCGATCCTCGCCTTCTGGAACGCGCCCGTCGACGACCCGGACCATGTGGCAAACGCCGCGCGGGCGACCCTTGCGATGGTGGACCGGCTCGCCCAGCTCAACGCCGAGAAGGCCGGCGGGCCCGGCCCCTGGCCGGGCGAGGTGCGCATCGGCATCGGGCTTAACACCGGCCTGTGCTGTGTTGGCAACATCGGCTCCGCGCAGCGGCTCAACTATTCCCTCATCGGCGACACGGTGAACCTTGCCAGCCGCATCGAGGGGCAGACGAAGATCTATGGCGTCACAATCGCGCTCGGCGAGGAGACGGCGCGGCGTCTTGAGGGCTTTGCCACCCTCGAGCTCGACCGGCTGCGCGTGATCGGGCGCGACCGGCCGGAGACAATCTTCGCCCTGCTGGGCGACGAGGAGCTCGCCCGATCGGAGGGGTTCCTCGCGTTCCGGGGGATCCATTGCGAAATGCTGCAGGCCTACCGCGCGCAGCAGTGGGCCGAGGCCCTGCAGCATCTCGAGCAACTTTCGGCCCGGGCGGAGCCGCTGGGGCTCGGGAAACTGGTCGATCTCTACCGGCGCCGGGTCGCGCGCTTCTCGGTGGATCCGCCCGGCGAGGGCTGGGACGGGGTGGCCGATGCCGAGACCAAGTGAGCTTGCGGCGCAACTTTGGCCCTGCAACAGTCGTTGAAGGACACGGCGGCGCGAGACGCCCGAGGGTCGCCAGAGGGTCGCCAGAGGGTCGCAACACGCAGGCAGGGCCAAAGCCAGGGTCGCACATGCGCATTGCCCAGATCACGGATCTCCACATCGGGTTTGAGCCCGGCAACCCGCAGGAGCAGAACAGCCGCCGGCTCGCTGCGGTTCTGGCGCGGCTGCGCGCCCTTGCGCCCGATCTCGTGCTGGCAACCGGAGACCTGACCGAGCGCGGCGACCGCGAGAGCTACTGGCAGCTGCGCATCCTGCTCGAGGCCTCCGGCCTGCCGTTCCGGCTTCTTGTCGGCAACCACGACCGGCGCGACGGTCTCGAGTCGGTCTTCCCCGGCTCCTGCGACAGGCTGGGCTTCGTCCACCAGGTGATCGAGCTCGACGGCCTGCGCGTGGTGGCGCTCGACACGCTGGAGGAGGGCCGCCACAGCGGCGCCTTCTGTGCCGCCCGCGCGGCCTGGCTCGACTCGGCGCTGGCGGCCGCGCCCGATGTGCCGACCCTCGTCGCGCTGCACCATCCGCCGCTCGAGACGGGGATCGCCTGGATGACCACACCGGCCGGCGCGCCCTGGACCCGGCGGCTCGAGGCCGTGCTCGAGCGCCACCCGCAGGTGCGCCTGCTGGTGGCGGGCCACATCCACCGCCCGATTGCGGCGGGCTTTGCCGGCCGGCCGCTGTTCGTCTGCCCGGCATCCGCGCCGCAACTGGCGCTCGATCTCAGCCCGCTTCCCGACAAGCCCGATGGCCGCGCCATGGTGGTGGACGAGCCCCCCGGCTTTGCGCTCCACATCTGGAACGGCGCCCACTTCGTCTCGCACCTCGGCCTTGCCGACGCGGGCCCCACCATCGTCTCCTACGATGCCGGCATGGCCCGTGCGATCGCGCCCATCCGCGCCGAGCACGCCGCCGACCGGCACGGCTGACGGGAAGCCCGCGTCAGCGCGCCGCAGGCTCCCGGTCCCGGCGCTCCTCCTCCTCGTCGCGGCGCAGGAAGATCGCCCCATCCTCGACCCCGACCCGGAACGATGCCCGGTCGTCGAGCAGGAACAGGATCTCGCCCCGCAGCAGCCCGGCCTCGGGCGCCAGCGGGTCCTGCGGCGCGAACTGGTCGGGCCGGAAGCCGAGGCCCGGGTCGGCAAGCGGCGGCAGGCAGCTTCCTGTTCCGTTGATCGCGCAGCTGTTGAAGCGCGCCGTGCGGCTGGTGGCGGCAACCGCGCCCGAGCGGGCGGCCTGGGGCCCGAAGAAGGCCCGCCCGGCGCCATTGACCACCACGCCGGACAGGTCGACCACGCTGCCACCCGTCACGGTGAGCACCGTCGGCAGCCGCGGGCCCTGCTGCTGGTTGGCGAGCACCAGCCCGGCATAGCTGCCAGGTACCGAGCTCCTGTTCTGCGACACGATCCGCCCCGGTGCTGCCACCGACATGGTCTCGGCCACGACGAACAGCCGGTCGTCGGCCGGGGAGGGCGGCAGGTCCGGCGTTCCCGCCTGGACGTCGATGGCCGCCGGGTCTGCAGCTGCAACCGCGGCCTGGAAGGCGGCATCGCCGAAGATCACGTCGCCAAGCGCGGTGATGGCAAGATTCTCCAGCGGGAACAGGGCGACATAGCAATCCTGGAGGAACAGCTGGCCGGCGCCGAGGCTGCCCGAGACCAGCACCGTGCGCGGCGTCAGCCCCTCGACCGGATTGGCACCGAGGATGATCCGGCCGCCCGCCTCGACCGGCGCAATGTCGCCCACCACCCGGATGCTGGCGCCCGGGCCGGCATAGAAGCCGAACTGCGCAACGGCTGCCGGATCGAAGCGGAAACTGTCGACCGAAAGGTCCGCGCTCCCGCCCACGCCATATTGCGCCTCGAAGGCGGCGCTCGCCGGCCCCTGCGGCGTGGTCGCGCGGGGCACCGCCCCCGTCGAGGCCGAAATCCCGCCCGGCGCGGAGATGCGCGCAAGCGCATCGGCCGGAACGACGAACCCCCCGCCTCCGGCCGCGCCGCCGAAGCGCATCGGGCCGCTGGCCACGAACCGCACCTCGGCGGCCTCGAGCGTCCCATTCAGGGTGAAGCCACCGCCCGCGATGGTTGCAACCCCGCCGGCCTGTGCCGATCCAAGCGCGAGCGTGCCGCTTCCGGCCGCAAGCACGCTGTCGCGTCCTGCGGTTGCAGTGCTGGCGATCTGGAGGCTGCTGGTGAAGCGGGCGAGGATGTCGGTCGGGGCTTCGAGGGTCCCGAATGTGCCGGTGCCGCCGTCCATGCGGATGTTGAAGCCGTCGCCGTCGCGGTCGGGGCCGATGCCGGTTGCACGCACGAGGCCCACGCGGATGACCGGGCTTGCAAGGTCGACATCATCGTCGGAGATGACCTCCTCGAGGTCGATCGTCGCGCTGCCAGTGCCGACCATCCGGACCGGGCCGCCCGCGGCGACGGCACCTCCGCCCGGTGCCGACAGGATCGAGAAGGCGCGCGCGTCAACCACGCCACCCGCGGCGATCCGGCCGAGGCGGAGGATGCCGCCCGCCACCTCGGGCGCGCGGAGCAGGAGGTCGCCGCCGGTCGTGACGGTGCCGGGCAGGGCCAGTTCGCCCCCGACCGTCTCGAGGCTGGCCGCGCCGCCGACGGAGGCACTGGCAATTGCCATGCGCGCGGCGCGAGCGACGAGATTGCCCGGCGCGGTGATGGCGCCGGTCTCGAGGCTGCCTGCGGTCTCGAGGCTGGCGTTCCGACCGGCCACGAGCGCGGCCAGACGCAGGTCTCCCACCCCCTCGACCCGGATGTCGCGCCCAGCCGAAAGCGGGCCGGGAGCCGTGAAGCCGGTGCCGGTCGCGGTGATCAGAAGGTCTCGGCCGATGCTGCTCCCCGCGCCGAGTGCGAGGCTCGCAGCCGTGACCCGTGCGTCGCGCACGGTCGTGATGGCCTCGACGGCAACCGCGCCGGCTGCTTCGGCGAGGAAATCCTGCGCGGCCGAGACAGGCCCGAGCGTGACCGTGCCCGTGCCCCCGCGCACCTCCATCACCGGCCCGTCCGCCTCCGGGTCCGGCCCGAGGCCGGTGGTGGTGAGCGCACCCGCGCGAACCCCCGCCGACCCGGCTGCAAGGCGCAGGTCGTCGCCCGCCGTGACCGGCCCGTCCACCCGGACGAGGCTCACGCGCGAGCGCAGGTCGACATCTGCCCCGGCGGAGATTCCGCCCTCGACCTTCACCAGAAGCAGCGCCTCGAGGCGGACCGACCCTTGCGCGGCGAGGTTGCCGGCGACCTCGAGCGTGCCAGTGGATGCCTCGGCGTCGAGGTTGCGGCCCACGCCGGCGAGATTCAGCCGGATGCCACTGCTGCGAACCACGAGGTCGCGCCCGGCCGTCAGGCCCGGCGCCACGGCTGCCCCGTCACGGAAACCGGCGAACACGGCATCCCGGCCCGAGAGCCGCATGTCCCCGGCCGATTCGCCGGCCGCGATCTCGACGAAATTGCCAAAGATGCCGACGGTGCTGCCGTCGCCCTCGTCGTCCGGCCCGAGGCCGGTCGTCAGCACCTCGTCTCCCAGCACCAGGTTGGCCCGGGACGTCACGCGGATGTCGTCGCCAGCGACGAGGCGGCCGAAGTTGATGCCGCGGTCGGTTGCGATGTCAATGTCGCGGCCGGCCTCGATCGTGGCCCGACGGGTGCCGATGAAGCCGGTGGCGGAAAGCCGCGCATCGCGGCCCGCGGCAACGCGCACACCGGAGCCGAGACCAATCTCGTCGCCGGAGATGGCAAGGTCGCGGCCGGCGGCAAGGCCCTGTCCGCCGACGTCCACGAAGTCCGCGGCGGCGCCGGTGAGCGCAAGGTCGCGGCCTGCGCGAACGAGCCCGGCCGTGAACAGGGGGCCGTCCGTCGCCCGGACCTCGACATCCACCTCGGCGGTCGCCCCGAGCGGCAGCTGAACTTCGGTGCCGGTGATGCGCAGGCTGCCGCCGGCCACGGGCGTGCCGAACGCCTCCACCGGGCCGCCTGCGGTGAGGTCGAGGTCGCCGGCGGCGGCCGAAGCCTCGAGCAAGGCCTGGCCGGCCGCCTCGGCGACGATCCGGCTGCCATCCCCTTCCAGGTCCTCGCCCGCGCCGGTCGTCGTCGCACCGAGGCGGAGGCTGCCGGCCGAGCGCACGCGGACGTCGTCGCCTGCCGTCGCGCGGACACTGACCGGCCCGGCCGTGGATTCGATGCGGACATCCCGTTCGGCAGCAATGATGAAGGGAAAGCCGAGCGGGCCGGTCACCGAGCCGCCCCGCAGCTGCGCGTCGCGGCCGGCCGAGGCCGAATCGATGATCTCGAGGTCTCCGCCCGCTGCGAGGTCGAGGTCGCGCCCGGCCGCGGCGGTTAGGGCCTCGATCCGGCCGCTGGCGGCGAGCGCCAGGTCGCGCACGGCCGCGAACGCGGAGCCGATGATGTCTCCGGCCGTCGCGGTCAGGCGAAGGTCGCGGCCCGAGCTCGGCGCGGCAAGATCAAGGGTGGTGCCCGTGACCAGGAGATCGCGGCCGGCGGCGACACCGCCGCCCTGGCCGAGGACGGCAGGGCCGGTTGTGGAATCGATCACGATATCGCCGGGGGCGGCGAGCGCGAGCGCCTCGGCACCGGCGGCCACGATCCGGATGTTGCTGCCATCGCCCTCGAGGTCCGCGCCATCGCCCCGCGTCTCGACGGTGCCGAGCGTTGCGGCGCCGCCGGCCTCCATGGTCACGTCATCGCCGGCCGAGACGCGCCCGGCCTCGAGCGTCGTGGCTGCGACGAGCCGCGCGTCACGCCCGGCCACCAGCCCTGCCTGGCGTGGCTGGATGCGGATGCTGTCGGCCTCAAGATCGGCATCCCGGCCGGCGATCGCATCGGCGATGCCAAGCGGGCCAGCCATGCGTGCGCGGATGTCGGTCGGCGCATCGATGGCGATGAACTCCCCGAGGCCGCCGACAAGGCGCACGTTGAAGCCGTCGCCATCCACGTCCGGCCCGAGTCCGGTCGAGCGGACGAACCCGACGCGGATGGAGGGACTGATGAGGTCCACATCGTCGTCGGAGACGACCTCCTCGAGGTCGATCGTTGCGCTGCCGGTGCCGACCATGCGCACCGGCCCTGCGGCGATGGCGGTGCCGCCGCCGGGCGCGGCGCGGATCGAGAAGGCGGTTGCGTCGAGCCGGCCTCCGGCTTCCACGCGGCCGATGCGCAGGATCCCGTCTGGAGCATCGGGTGCGGTGAGCTGCACATCGCCCCCGGCGGCCAGCGTGCCGGCCAGCAGCAGCTCGCCTGCGGTCGTCGTGAGCCTTGCCGCGCCGCCCACGCTTGCCTCTGCCGTGCGCAGGCTGCCTGCGGTTGCGACAAGCGCGCCGGGCGCGGCAAGCCGCCCGGTCTCCACGAGGCCAGCGCCGGCAAGGCCGATGTCGCGCCCGGCCAGCACCTCCCCGAGCCGCACATCGCCCGCGCCGGTCACCGCCACGTCGCGCCCGGCCGAAAGGGGCGAGGTCGCCTCGAACAGCCCGGCGGTCGCAGTGATCACAAGGTCGCGGCCGATGTCCGCCCCCGCCCCGAGGCTGAGCGCGCTCGCTGTCACCCGCGTGTCGCGCCCGGTTGCCAGCGCCTCGATGCCGAGCGTGCCGGCAAGCGCTGCATCGAAATCCGTGGCCGCAGACACCGTGCCGAGCACGGCGTTCAGGCCCTCGAGGCGGATGTTCGCCCCGTCGCCCTCGCCATCCTCGCCAACGCCCGTGGTGCGCACGGCCGTTGCAAGGATGTCGCCGGCGCCGGCTGCAACCGCCAGATCATCGCCGGCCTCCATGGTTGCAAAGCGCACCGTGCCCCCGGCGGTCACCGTTGTATCGCGCCCGGCTGCAAGCGGCCCGCCGCCCTCGACGCCGCCGTCCGAGACGATCCGCACATCCCGCCCCGCCTCGGCGGAGAAGGCCGCCGAGCCCGACGGGCCGATCGATCCGGCACGGATGTCGATGTCGGTGCCGGCCGTGGCCGGCCCCGCGCCGAGCCGCCCGGCAGCCTCGACGAGAAGCCGGCCTGCTGCCGCCACGGCATCGATCTCGAGATCGCCGCCCGAGCGCAGCGTGAGGTCGCGCCCGGCCGCAAGACGCCGGCGCAGGACCGACCCGCCCCCGGCAAGGTTGAGCGTGAGGTCGCGCCCGGCCTCGGCAAAGCCGATCGCCGCACCCCGGGCCTCGATCAGAAGGTCGCGCCCGGCCCCGGCGCGGCTGCCATCCGGCATCTGGAACAGGCCGCCGGCCGAGCGGACAGTCACATCGTCTGGCGCATCGAGCTCGCCGTCGGGGCCGGTGCCCACCGAAACGCCAGCCGGCGCGACGAGCCCGACATTGCGCCCGTCGCCCTCGCTGTCCTCGCCAAGGCCGGTCGAGCGGATGCGAAGGCTCGCGCGCACGCTGTCCGCTGCGATCCGCACATCGTCGCCGCCCTCCACGATGTCGGCAAGGAACGCGCCCGCAAGCGTGCCCGCAATGTCGCGCCCGGCCTCCACGCGCTGCGCCGACACCCCACCGCCGGACAGCCCCACGTCGCGCGTGGCGCGGATGAGATCCACCGCCACCTGCGTGCCCGCCGCAAGCACCGCGTCGCGCCCCGCGCGCACCTCCCCGGCCGACACGCCGGCCGATGCTGACAGCGACACGTCGCGCACCGCGGAAAACAGCGGACCTGCAATCCCCCCAGCGCGGACCACCAGCACAAGATCCCGGCCGGCCTCAAAGTCGGAGGCCGACAGCGTGCCCGCATCGACGAGAATGTCCCGGCGTGCAGCCGTGGTGCCGGCGAGCGCGGTTTCGCCCGAGGTGGTGATGCGGATGTCGTCGGCCCCTTCAAGGCCGCTGGCGGCAAAGCTCGCCGCGGTTGCCACGATGTTGAATCCGTCGCCATCCTGGTCGGTGCCCGGCGTGACCGATGCAAGGTCGACCGTTGCCGCCCCGGGGGCGGCAAGCAGGATGTCGTCGCCGGCTGTCAGCACGCCGGCCTCGAGCCCGGCGGCCGACGCAAGCGCGATGGTGCCCGAAACCGAGAGCGTGTCGACTGCAAGACCGGCCTCGGTGGTGGTGAACCGGGCGTTGCGGATGGGGCCGGCGAGCCCCGAGGCGTCGAGGCTGGCCGCGGTCAGCGTCGCATCCCGGCCGGCGAGGGCCGAGACGATCGCAAGGGGTCCGGCGGTTGTGACCGAAAGATCGCGCCCGGCGCCCGATTCGAGGATTTCGACCGGATCCGGGCCGGTGAGGACGACGGCGGCGTCGCGCCCGGCGAAGAAGGAAGGCGCGGCGATTGCCTCGGCGAGGATTTCAACGTCGAGCCCGGCGATGACGACGAGTTCGGGAAGGCGCGACCCGGCCGCGACGAGGCGGACGCTTGCCGATTCGCTGTCGAGGGTGAGCAGGTCGAGGGTCTCGACTGCGCCCTCGAAGAGGATGTTCCCGCCAGGGGCGGCCGGAAAGCCGGGGTAGCCGGCAAGGGCGCGCAGGTCTGCCACGCGGCCGTTGCCCGGGACGTCGCGGTCGAACTCGGGGACGAGACGCGACGGATCGCCATTGTCGAGGATCTCGTTGCCGGGCACGTCCGGGAAGCCGGCCTTCGAGGCGAGGGTCGTGCCGGTGTCGAGAATGATGCCGCGGCCGAGCGACTCGCGCCCGGAGATGGCGTAGAGGTCGTCGCCGAAGCGCAGGGTCGCATCGGGCGAGGTGCGCACGGCCCCCTGCCGGGCGATCAGGATGAGGTCGCCGTCGACATCGGCGCCGCCCAGCGACACCGAGCCGGAATCGCTCACCAGCGCGAGCGAGCCGGGATTGCCGCGCAGCGCCTCGACCCGCGCGTCCCCGACAGAGACGTCGCCCGTGGCATCGATGCCGGCAAAGCCCGCTGCAACGAGCCGGTCGACAGAGAGGGAGCCCGAGGACCGAAGCCGCAGCGGCCCGGAGACGATCTCGCCAAGGCGGATGGACGGTCCGGGGCCCGGGAAGCTGTCGTCGAGGGCGATCCGGCTGGTGGACAGGAGATCGTCGCTGAAGGCGGAAAGCCCGCCGGCGAGGAACTGGGCGGCCGTGCCGGTGCGGATGTCGATGTCGAAGGCCAGCGCGCTCAGCACCGAGCCCTGGGTAAAGCCGGTGACGAGGCCGGCCAGCTGCACCCGATCCGCCTCCGACTGGAGGAAGATCGAGCGAATCGGCACGGACCCGCCGCTCGGGTCGGTCGCGTCGCTGTCGCGCGTGACGTCGGGGCCCTCGTTGCGGCTCTCGATGGTGGCATCGGGAGCGCCCGAAACGAGCGGACCGGCTGCAACCGCCACGATGTCGTCGCCGGCCGAGAGGCTGCCGAGCGCGACGGCTCCCCGGCTGCGGACGATGATGTCGGCGCCGGCGGTGAACGCCCCGAGGCCGAGCACGTCGCCGCCAACATCTGCCAGAATGCTGCCGCCCGCCTCCAGCGACCCGAGCGCGGCAGGCCCGGCCGGCACGGTCTGTCGCGTCTCGATGCGGATGTCGCCGCCGGCAAAGGCGGCCAGAAGCTCGCCTTCGTCCTGCCGGATGCGGATGTCGCCGTCGGCGGCAAGATCGGCGAGTTCGGCGCGGATGCGCGTGGGGGCCGCATCCTGGGGCAGGCCGGGTTCGTTGCCTGCGATCCCGCTTCCGGCCGAGAGCACGATATGGCCCTGGTCGGCGGCGGCGGCCGTGGCAACCACGGTGCCGGTTGCGCGGATGATCGCCGAGGCGAGGTTGGAGGATCCCACGATCGAGAGCCACACATTGGCGCCGGCAACGCTGCCCGACAGGTCGATCGGCGCGCCGCCGTCGAACGTGCCGCCGCCAGCGGGCACCTCAAACTCCACGAGGTCGAAATCGTTGCTGGCGTTCCGGGCGAGGCGGATGGTGTAGGTGTTGGCGGCGCCGACGAGAAGGGTTCCGCGGGCCGCGCGGATGCTGGTGCCGGCCTGTTGCTGGACATTCTGCGCGACGATGGCGAGCATGCCGCCAGCCGCCTCGACGCCCGCGCCCGAAAGGATGGCGATGCCCTGCGTCGAGAGGGGCGCAAGCAACGCCTCGATTGCGAA
Source organism: uncultured Sphingomonadaceae bacterium (assembly GCA_937995515.1). Taxonomy (GTDB): domain Bacteria; phylum Pseudomonadota; class Alphaproteobacteria; order Sphingomonadales; family Sphingomonadaceae; genus Thermaurantiacus. Next base: position 37,822 of record CALKJZ010000007.1, read on the forward strand.
CGCATCGTCGGCGAGCAGTGCCTGCCGGGTCGCGGGGCTGGTCAGCAGCTCGGGAAGGGCATTGGAGAGGAGGACGCCGCCGGCGGCGATCCGCCCGCCCTCGGCCACGAGGATCCCGTTGCGCGAGAAGAGCCACAGATTGCCCCCGAGCGGATCGGTGGCGGCGGGCCCCAGCCGCGCCTCGAGGGTGCCGAGCACCGCGAAGCCGCTGTCTGCGCGCAGGAGGGCGACGCCGCCCGGGCCGGGGCTGGCGAAGTTGAACCGCACGGTGGTACCGGTGGACAGGAAGAACCCCTGCCCGTGGTCGAGATAGGTGCGCGGGGCGTTGAGGGTGAAGATGCGGGTGCTGCCGACATCGGTGATGGTCGGAAGGCTGCCGCCCGAGGTGACATCGACATCGGTCACGAACGGAAACTGCGCTGCCGCCGGCGGGCCGATCAGCGCTGCGGCGATTGCAGTGCCAAGAAGCAGGCGGGTGCGCGGCATGGCGGGCCTTCCTTCGCCTAGAAGCCGATCGTTGCGTTCACGAGAACGCGGTCGGGCGGGCGCGGGTTTCCAAGCGCGCCCTCGAACGGCCGCGCATAGGCGATGTCGAGCACCAGCCGTCCGGGCAGCCGGGCGGTCACCCCCACGCCGCCGGAGGACAAGGTCTGCGAGAAGCCGCCGCGGTCCCGGTTCGAGACATGGCCGACATCGAAGAAGCCATAGGGGCTGATGGCCACCCCCCGGCCGAGGGCAAAGGGGCCGAGCCGCGCATCGAAGGCAGCCAGCACCCCCTCGTCGCCAGCCACGATCGCCGGGTCGTAGCCACGCCCGACGCTGAGATTGCCGACCGTCAGCTCCTCGAAGGCCAGCAGCGGCCTCGAGGCGAGCTGCGCGGTGCCGCGCGCGGCGATGCCGAGCATGGCGCCAAGCGGCACTTCGGCGCGCGCGCCAAAGCGCGCCACGAAGGTGTCGGCCCGCCCGTCGAGCCGCGAGAGGAACGGGTCTCCGGGGCGGCTTGCGCCAAGGCCCGAAAGCCCCTGGCGCAGCTGCACCTCGCCCCCCACCTGCCCGAGCCGCGGGCCGGCGCGAAAGCGGTGCAGGGCGGCCGCGCGCGCGAACAGCACGCGCAACTGGTCCTCGACGATCCGGCCGAAGCCGGGCCCGAGCGTGCGCTGCGAGACGATGTCGAGCCCGCCGGCGAGTTCGACCTCGGTCATCCGGGTCTTGACCAGCGGCCACGCCAGCTCGGCCGTGCCCACCACCGAGGTGGAGCGCAGGTTCAGGGGCTCGAGCAGGTCGCCCGGCCGCGTCTCGCCATAGGAGAGGCCGGCCGAGAGCCTGAGGCCGTCTCCACCGAGCCGCAGCGTCTCGCGGCCCTGCACCACGAACTGCTCGTTGTCGGGCAGCGTGCGATAGACGAGGAGCGTCGTCTGCTCTCCGAGCGCCGTCATGCCGTTGGCGTCAACCCGCGCAAGCGCTGCCCACCGGCCGGTCTGGCGGCTCTGCAGGTTCTGCACGTTCGCGACCGCCTGCAGCGGATCGCGCTCGACCAGCATCTCGATGTCGATCGCCCCCCTGCGGCCGGAGGCACCCGGCCGGATGACGGTGCGCAACCGGACGCCCGGAATCTCGGAGGCGAGCAGGAGCGCCCGCTGCGCCTGCCTCAGATCGAACGGGTTCATCCCGCGGATCTGCGCGGCATAACGGTCCACCTTGTGGGTGACCGGCCCGGCCACGCCGATCACGCGCACATTCTCCACCCGCGCCTCGATGATTTCCAGCTGCACCTGGCCATCGGCGATCCGCTGCTCGGGGATTTCCACGCGTGCCAGCCGGCCGGCGTTGAACAGGGCGGCCGCCGCCCTGTCGCGGATGGTGCACAGGGTCTCAAGCGGCACCGTCTGCCCGAGATGTTCGCGGTAGCTTTCCTCGAGGATGGCAAGGAGGCGCGCCTCCGCGCGCGGGCTGGGTTCCGGGCGGCGGCCCGTGAAGCGCACCGACTCGAGCCGGAAACTGAGGTCCGAGCCGCGGAACGGGCAGGGCGCAGGCACAGGCGGCTGGAAGAGGTCCGCCCGGTCTGCCGCGCGCGCGGTGCGGGCTGCAAGATCGAGCTCCTCGCGCGTGGGAAGCGGCGGCGCCGGGGCGGTCTGCGCGGCGGCAACAGCCGGCAGCAGCACGAGGCCGGCTGCCACTGCGAGGCTGCACGGCGCGGGCCGGGGCTGCGTCGGCCCGTCGCGAAAAGATCTGAACGCGTTGCGCGCGCGCATCCCCGTCCCCCTGAAAAGGCTCCGGCGCACAGGGGGTTGACCCCCCCCTTTCCAACCGGCCCCGGCATGCAGGTTACCGGCCTTTGCCGCGGCAGACAAGCAACAGCCGGGCCAACTTGGTGCAGTTCCGCCTTGCCGGGCGTGCGCCCGCTGGCGTAGCCTTCGCGGCGGCAAGGAGGCAAAGGGGGAATGACGGGCCAGCCGTCGGCATCTTTGCAGGTCAAACCCGGCCGGGCGTGCAGGTCGGCCGTCTCCGGCCTTCTGGCCTTCGTCGCGGCGGCGCTGGCCGCCGCACCTCTTCCGGCCCAGGTGCACGAGGGCGTGGCGAGCTGCGGTGGGGCCACCTGCCATGGCCGCCAGGCTGCGACGGGCGCCGCGGTGCGGCAGAACGAGCTTTCCACCTGGCAGGATCCGGCAAGCCCGGCCGGCGCCCACAGCCGCGCCTTCCGCGTGCTGCTTGCGCCCGAAAGCGCCCGCATGGCCCGCCGGCTGGCGCTCGGCGCGGCCGAAGAGGCGCCGATGTGCCTCTCGTGCCACAGCGATTATGTGCCCGCGGCGCGCCGCGGCGCCCGCTTCCGGCTGGAGGATGGGGTGGGCTGCGAGGCCTGCCATGGCGGCTCCGGCGCGCGGCCCGGTGGCGCCCCCGGCTGGCTCGCCAGCCACGCCGCAGTCGGCAACAGCCATGCCGCCAATGTGGCGGCCGGCCTGTTCCCGGCCACAGACCTCATCGCGCGCGCGAACATGTGCCTCGACTGCCATTTCGGCAGCATCCGGCCCGGCCAGTTCGTCACCCACCGGATCATGGCGGCCGGCCATCCGCGGCTTACCTTCGAGCTCGATCTGTTCACCGCGCTGCAGGCGCACCACGACGAGGATGCCGATTACCGGGCGCGCAAGCCTGCCCATGGGGCGCTCAAGGCCTGGGCGGTCGGGCAGGCGCTGGCCTCGGCGCGCCAGCTGCGGCTGTTCGCCCAGCGCGGAACCGATGGCGCGCTGCCCGAGTTCAGCTTCTTCGACTGCCGCACCTGCCACCGCACCTTCACCGACCAGCGCGGGCTGAAGCCGCTGTCGCGCGCGGGCCAGTGGCGCCCGCTTCCGGCCGGATTTCCCGCCTTTGCCGACGAGAATCTGATCCTGCTCGATGCGGCCGCCCGGGTGCTCGCAGCGGCCGAGGCGGGCGAGGTGCGCCAGCGTTCGGCGGCCTTCCACCGCGCCTTTGCGGAAAGCCGCCCGGCGGCCGAGGCGGCGGCCCTTGCCCTCGCCGAGAGCGCGGAGCGGGTCGCCCGCCGGGTCGCCGGCGCCCGCCTCGAGCCCGGCGCTGCGCTGCGGATCGTCGCGGCGATCACCGAGCCGCAGCACCTCCAGCGCGTCTCCGAGTACCAGGGCGGGGCGCAGACGCTGATGGCGGTCGAGACGCTGGTCTCGGCGGCCGTCAGTTCGGGCCTCGTGTCCGAGGCGCGGGCGCGGGGCCTCAGGCCCGCGCTCGACGAGGCGCACGCGCTCCTCAAGGATGCCAACCGCTGGGACGAGGAGGCCTTTGCCCGGGCCATGATCCGGCTTGGAGCCGCCGCCCGGACCATGCTGTGATGCGGCCCGCCTTGCCTGCTGCCGTGCTGGCCCTGCTGCTTGCCGGATGCGGCGGCGGCAGCGGGGAGGGCTCGCCAGGCAAGCCGCCGGCCGCTGCCCCCGTGCCGCCGCCGCCGGCGCCCGGCCCCGCGCGCCTGTTCACGGACCCGGCGCCCGAGTTCCTGACCGAGACGGATGTGCGCCAGATCATCGCGCAGGCGGCAGGCGAGGCGCTGGCGCGCAACCTGCCCGTGGTGATTGCCGTGACCGACCGGGTGGGCAATGTCCTTGCCGTCTTCCGCATGGCCGGTGCGCGCGCGACGGCGCGGCTGCGCGATGGCCCGGGCGGCAACTTCGACGCCCAGGGGGTCGAGGTGCCTGCCGAGGCGGCCGCCATCGCCAAGGCGATCACGGGCGCCTATCTGTCGTCGGCTGGCAATGCCTTTTCCACCCGCACGGCGAGCATGATCGTGCAGGAGCATTTTCCGCCTTCGGCCGTGGCCCGGGGGCTCGAATCCGGCCCGCTGTTCGGCGTGCAGTTCAGCCAGCTGCCCTGTTCGGACGTGGCCGCGCGCCTGCCGGGCACCGGGGTTGGGCCGAAACGCTCGCCGCTGGGGCTGGCTGCCGATCCGGGTGGCTTCCCGCTCTACAAGGCCGGCGTGCTCGTGGGCGGCATCGGCGTGATGGGCGATGGCGACTATGGCTTCGACCCGGAGGTGCGCGACATCGACACCGACGACGAGGAGCTGATCGCGCTGGCCGGCACCTCGGGCTTTGCTGCCCCGCGCGAGATCGAGGCCGACCGCATCTCCGTCGATGGCACCACGCTGCGCTTCCGCGACCGGGGCACCGAGGCGCTGCGTTCCAGCCCGGCCTCGCCGCCGCCGTTCGCATCGCTTGCCGGCGCGCTCGTGGTGGTGCCGGGCTACAGCGATGGCAGCCTGCGCGCCGGCACGGCCTATGGCAGCGAGGCATCGGGCATCCGCCGCGCCCGTGCCGACGAGAGCGCCAACCCCGATCACTATGTGCTGAGCGACGGCACGGGCCTGCGGCGGTTCGAGCCGGCGCCGGCAAGCGATGGCGGCCTGACAGCCGCCGAGGTGCGGCGGCTGCTCGATTCCGCCTTCGAGGTGATGGCGCGTGCCCGCGCGCAGATCCGCCGCCCGCTCGAGAGCCGGGCCCAGGTCTCGATTGCGGTTGTCGATACCAATGGCCGGGTGCTGGGCCTCGTGCGCGCGCCCGATGCGCCGGTCTTCGGCATCGACGTGGCCGTGCAGAAGGCGCGCTCGGCGATGTTCCTGTCGTCTGCCAGGGCCGCCTCCGAGCTCGGGGCGCACCCGAACCCGGCCGTGGCCGGCGTGGTGGCCGCCACCCGCACCTTCCTCGCCGATCCGCAGGCGCTCACCGGCCAGACGGCCATTTCGGCGCGGGCCATCGGCAACCTTGCCCGGCCCTTCTTCCCCGATGGCGAGCTCGGCCGGCCCCCCGGGCCGTTCGGCCGGGCAATCGGCAGCTTTTCGCCCTTTGCCAACGGCCTGCAATCCGCGCTCGTCATCGGCGACATCGCCGCCCATCTCGGCTTTCTCGCCGGCCAGAACCCCGACCCGCCGCCGGGCTGCGGCGGCCTGCCGCCCGCCGACGAAGGGCGCGGGCGGCTGGCCAACGGGCTCCAGATCTTCCCCGGCGGGATCCCGCTCTATCGCCATGGGGTGCTGGTGGGCGGAATCGGCGTCTCCGGCGACGGGATCGACCAGGATGACATGGTGGCCTTCCTCGGCACCGACGGGGTCGCCGGCACGGGCGGCGTCGGCAACGCCGCCCCGGCAATCCGCTCGGACCGGGTGGAGGTGCCGCTCGCCGACGGCCGCCGCGTGCGGCTCCGCTGGATTGTCTGCCCCTTTGCGCCCTTCCTCGGCGATGCGGCGCAGAATGTGTGCGCGGGGCGGTGAGGCGCGCATTCCTCGCCCTGCTCCTCGCCCCGGCCGTGGCCGGGGCGCAGGAGGCGGAACGGCCGGAGGCCGGCCCGCCCATCGAGCGGCGCGTGCCCGGCATCCGCGCGGAGGTGGAAGCGCCGGTGCCGCCGACCGACAATCCAGGCGCCGTGCCACCGCCCGAGGCCTGGCCGGCCGACCATCTCCCCGTCCCCGACCGCTGGCGGATCCTCGACAGCCTCGAGGCGTGGAAAATCCCCTATTTCCGCGACGTGCTCGGGGTGCGGCGCGCGCGCACCCTCGACCCCTACAACCAGAACCTCCTGAAGGGCGACAAGCCGCTTCCCGGCACGCAGGACTGGTTCCTCCTGCTTGCTGCGATCTCGGACACCGTCCTCGAGCCGCGCACCTTCCCCATTCCCGTCGGCATCCAGACCAGCGAGCGGCCAGACGAGCTCGACGTGTTCGGCGGCACGCGCTCCACCGTCGTTGCGCAGACCGTCATCCTTTCCGCCTCGTTGTTCCAGGGCTCCACCCTGTTCAAGCCGGTGGAGCAGGAGCTGAAGGTCGCGCTGGCCTTCCAGTTCAACCATGTGACCGTGCCCGAGCGGCGGGTGCTGCTGGTCGAGCCGAGCCGCGGGCCGGAGCGCTCGGATGCCTTCGTCGGCGTGCAGGAATTGTTCTACGACCGGCACCTGCGCGATGTCTCCGACCGCTATGATTTCGATTCCGTCCGCATCGGGATCCAGCCGTTCACCGCCGATTTCCGCGGCTTCCTCTTCCAGGACACCCCGCTCGGCATCCGCCTGTTCGGCACCCGCGACGACAACCGCGTGCAATACAATCTCGCCGCCTTCGTGCGGCTGGAGAAGGACAGCAACACCGGCCTCAACGCCATCCTGCGCAGCCCACGGCAGGATTATGTGCTGGCAGCCAACCTCTACCGGCAGGATTTTCCGTGGCCCGCGCTCACCTCGCAGGTGGTCGTGCTGTGGAACATCAACCGCGAGGCCGACGATGTGCAGGTGGATACCAACGGCTTTCCCGTCCGGCCCGCGCTCATCGGCAACCTGCGCGGGCGCGATTATGACGCCGTCTATCTTGGCTACAACGCCGACGGGCGGATCGGCCGCCTGAACCTGTCCGCCTCGGCCTATCTGCTGCTTGGCGAGGAGCGCAACAGCGTGTTCACCGGCGATCGGGCGAAGATCCGTGCCGCCTTCCTCGCCGCCGAGCCCTCGATCGATTCCAACTGGGTGCGCCTGCGCGGCAGCCTGCTGTTTGCAAGCGGCGATGGCAACCCGTTCGATTCCACCCATCAGGGCTTTGATGCCGTGTTCGAAAACCCGCTCTTTGCCGGGGCGGACACGAGCTTCTGGATCCGCCAGTCGATCCCCCTTGCCGGTGGCGGCCGGGTGATTGCCATCAATGGCCGCAACGGCATTCTGAACACGCTGCGCCCGTCGAAGGAGCAGGGCCAGTCCAGCTTCGTGAACCCGGGCACGATCCTCGTGGGCGCAGGCGCCGATTTCGACGTTCTTCCGACGCTTCGCATTTCGGCCAATGCGAACCATCTGTGGTTCCACCGCACGGCGGTGCTGGAAACCCTGCGCCAGCAGGGCGGGCTTCAACCCGAGATCGGCTTTGATCTTTCTGCCGCGGCAATCTTCCGGCCGTTCATGCACCAGAATGTCGTGCTGCGCGGCTCGGCTGCGGTGCTGGTGCCGGGCCGTGGCTTCCGGCAGCTGTTCGTGGCCGAGAACCGCCGCCGGGCCTTCACATCGGTCCTCCTCAACCTCGTGCTGAGCTACTGACGATGCGCCGGGCGGCCTCCTTCCTTCTCCTGCTCCTGTGGATCTCGGCGCCCGCAGGCCTCCGGGCGGCAGGCGAGGAGCGGCCGGTTTCCCGCACCTACGTCTTCACCCCGCCCGCGCCCCGTTCCCAGACCTGGGCCGAGGCAGAGGCGAAATCCGCCGGCTGCGAGACCTGCCACACGGCGACCGACCACCGCACCATGCACGCTTCGCCGGCGGTCGTGCTCGGCTGCACCGATTGCCACGGCGGCGATGCCGGCGTGCGCGTGCCGCCCGGCACGGCGCCCGATGCGCCTGCCTACCGAGCGGCGCTTGCGCGCGCGCACGTGCTGCCGCGCTTTCCCAGGGCGTGGAACTGGCCCTCCTCGGCCAATCCGAAGCGGAGCTACGCGCTTCTCAACCGGGAAGCGCCGGAGTTCGTGCGGTTCGTCAACCCATCCGACTACCGGGCCGCGCGGGCGGCCTGCGGCGCCTGCCACCTCGCCGTGATCGAGGCGGCCGAGCGCTCGCTGATGGCAACGGGCGCCATGCTCTGGGGCGGGGCAGCCTACAACAACGGCATCCTCCCGTTCAAGCGCACCCTCGTCGGGGAGGCCTACACGCCCGATGGCAGGCCGGCGCGCATCGTCTCGCCCGGGCCGGTCTCCGATGCGGCGCGGGCGCGCGGCGTGCTCGAGGCGCTCTATCCGCTGCCGACGTGGCATGTGACGGCGCCCGCCGACGTGTTCCGCGTGTTCGAGCGCGGGGGGCGCAACATTAACTCCAACTTCCCCGAAATCGGCATCCCCAACGTGCTGGGGCAGATCCAGCGGCTGGAGGAGCCGGGCCGGCCCGACATCCGGCAGTCGAACCGCGGGCCGGGCACGGGCCAGCGGGTCGCCATCCCGGTGCTCAACATCCACAAGACGCGCCTCAACGATCCCTTTACCTGGTTCATGGGCACCAACGACCAGCCCGGAGACTATCGCCACTCCGGATGCGCCGCCTGCCATGTCGTCTATGCCAACGACCGGGAGCCGCGCCATTCCCTCACCTGGGCGCGCTACGGCCGCGACGGCGAGACGGCGACCGCCGACCCGACCATTCCGAGGGGCCGCAGCGGCCACCCGGTGCGCCATGCCTTCACACGCGCCATCCCCACCAGCCAGTGCATGAACTGCCACATGCACCAGCCCAACATCTTCCTGAACTCCTATCTCGGCTATACCATGTGGGATTATGAGGTGGACGCGCCCGTCATGTGGCCGGAGCGGCAGGCCTATCCCGATGCGGCGGCGATGCGGAAGGTGCTCGACCGCAATCCGGAAGGCGCCTCGGTGCGCGGCCGGTGGGCAGACCTCGATTTCCTGCGCAATGTCTACGAGCTCAACCCCCAGCTCCGGCACACCCAGTTTGCCGACTATCACGGGCATGGCTGGAACTTCCGCGCCATCCTGAAACGCGACCGCGAGGGCCATCTCCTCGATTCCGAGGGCAACCGGGTCGACCCGGGGGATCCGGAGCGCTGGCGGCGGGCGGGCGAGGGCCAGTTCGTGCCGCCCGGCATCAACCCGGGCAAGACGGTGCACATGATGGACATCCACGCCGAGGTGGGCATGCAGTGCGCCGACTGCCATTTCGCGCAGGACAGCCACGGCACCGGCAACATCCACGGCGAGGTGGCCGACGCCGTCGAGATCGCCTGCAGGGACTGCCACGGCACGGCCGATGCGCTGCCGACGCTGCGCACCTCGAATGTCGCCGCCCGGCCGGGGGGCACCGATCTCAGCCTGTTGCGCAACCCCGACGGCCAGCGCCGGTTCGAGTGGACCATGGAGGGCGGCCGCCGCGTGCTGCTGCAGCGGTCGATCATCGATCCGGGCCTCGTCTGGCGGGTGAGCCTCGTGCGCGACTCGGTCGATCCAGCCTCGCCGGAGTTCAACCTGAAGGCCGCCCGTGCCAAGCTGATGGGCCGGACCGGTGCCGAGACCGGCCGCTTCCTGTTCGGCGCCGGCGTGCCGGCCGCCGAGCGGGCGCACCGCGACGATTCGATGACCTGCTACACCTGCCACCTCGCCTGGACGACGAGCTGCGGCGGCTGCCATCTTCCCATCGAGGCCAACTGGAAGACCGAGGTGCACCGCTACGAGGGCAAGACCACGCGCAACTGGGCCAGCTACAACCCGCAGGTGGTGCGCGACGACATGTTCCAGCTCGGCCTGCACCAGACCAGCAAGGGCAACATCATCGCGCCCGTGCGCTCCTCCTCGGCGCTGGTGCTGACCTCGACCAACGCCAACCGCGAGCGCATCTACGTGCAGCAGCCGCCAATCTCGGCGATCGGCTTTTCCTCCCAGGCCTTCGCCCCGCACTTCCCGCACACGGTCCGGAAAACCGAGACCAAGACCTGCACGGACTGCCACCTCTCGGCTGCCGACGACAACAATGCCTGGATGGCGCAGCTGCTGCTGCAGGGCACCAACTTCGTGAACTTCATCGGCCTTTATGCCTACACGGGCGGCGAGGGCGGGCTTTCGGCGATCCGCGTGACCGAGTTTTCCGAGCCGCAGGCCGTGCTCGGCTCCTACCTCCACCGCTATGCCTACCCGGACTACTGGCGCTGGTTTGTCGGGCAGCAGGGCCGCGAACTGAAGACCGCCCGCCGCGGCCGCGCGGTCATCGGGCGCTTTTCCAGTGCCACCGACAGCGCCGAGGAGTTCCGCAACATCCACAAGCAGACGCAAGGCGCGGTCGGCTGTCTGCAGCACCGCGGCGAATATCTGTTCGTGGCCGAGGGCGCGGGCGGCTTGCGCGCCTATGACATCGCAAGCATTGCAAACAAGGGCGTCTCGGAACCGATCCTGACTGGCCCCTTCTCGCGCCTCGGCCACCAGACGCACGTGCCCTCGCGCCATGCCACCTGCGTTGCGCTTCCCACCAACCAGCCGATCGCGCCCTCCCGCAACACGCCCGAGATGCGCGCGCTGAACGCCGAGCAGCCGTTCCACCCGATCTATCACTATGCCGTCGTCACCGATGCCGAGGAGGGGCTCATCCTCGTCGATGTCGACACGCTCGCCGACCGCGAGCCGCGCAACAACAGGCTCCGCCGCGCGCTCACCTGGAACCCCGACGGCCTGCTCCGCGGCGCGCGCCACATCACCCTTGCGGGCTCCGTCGCCTATGTGGCGGCCGATGCCGGACTGGTGGTGGTCGACCTTGCGGACCCGCTCGCGCCGCGGGTTGCAGCACGCGTGCCGCTTCCCGGCCTGCGCGCCACCGCGCTCCAGTTCCGCTATCTCTTCGCCACCACCGCGCGCGGGCTCGAGGTGCTCGATGCGACAGACCTGCACCAGCCGGTGCCCGTGCCCGGCGCGCTGCTTCCGCTTGCCGATGCGCGCCGTGTCTATGTCGCGCGCACCTATGCCTATGTCGCCGCCGGCGCACAGGGGCTGGTGATTGCCAATGTCACCAACCCCGAACGGCCGCGGCTGCACAGGGCGGTCACCCTCGAGGGGGGCCTCGATGATGCCTCCGACGTGGTGGTGGCCTCCACCAATGCATCGCTCTTCGCCTATGTGGCCGACGGCCGCAACGGGCTGAAGGTGCTGCAGCTGACCTCGCCCGACAGCCAGCCGAACTTCTACGGCTTCTCGCCCGCCCCCGTGCCCGAGCTCATCGCATTTGCACGCACGCCCTGGCCCCTGCGCGCCGTCTCCAAGGGGCTGGACCGCGACCGGGCGGTGGACGAGACGGGCGGGCAGATCGCCATCTTCGGCCGCTATGGTTCAAGGCCCTTCACCGCTGCCGAGATGCAGCGCTTCTACCGGAACCGGCAGGGCCTCGTGTGGAAGGTGCGCGACGAGGCCGACATGGCCGACTGGGTGGGCCCGCGCCCGCCGCTTCGGACGGCCGCTGCGCCCTAGCGGGCCGCCGCGGCAGGGCGCGAGGTCAGCCGGCGCGCCGGCCCGGCATCGGCCGGAACGCCGCCTGACCGTGGGCGCAGGAGGGGGGCGGTGCCGGCGGGGCCCGTCAGCGGCCGCAGGAGGGGAAGGCGCCGCGGCCCTCGGGGCTGCCCGGTCGGGCTCGTGGGGCGTGGCTTGCCGGGCCGCGCGGGCGGCCCCTGCCCGAGGCCATCGTCGCATCATCTGGCAGGCTCGCCGATCCGTCACCTCCGAGGCGTGGGCTCCGCCGCCCGCCGTGCCGCGCTAGACGACGCCATAGGCGAGCATCGCATCGGCCACCTTCTTGAACCCGGCGATATTGGCCCCCTTCACATAGTCGACGTGGCCGTCGGCCTGGGTTCCCCAGCGCACGCAGCGGTCGTGGATGCCTTTCATGATGTCCTTCAGCAGCGTCTGCAGCTGCTCTTCCGTCCAGCTGATCCGCGCCGAGTTCTGGCTCATCTCCAGGCCCGAGACGGCCACGCCGCCGGCATTGGCCGCCTTGCCGGGCGCGAACAGCACGCGTGCGGCCTTCAGATAGTGGGTGGCCTCGAGCGTCGTTGGCATGTTCGCACCCTCGACGACCGCCACCACGCCATTGGCCACCAGCCGGCGTGCATCCTCCTCGTCAAGCTCGTTCTGGGTTGCACACGCAAGCGCCACGTCGCAGGCCACGCCCCAGGGCCGCGCCCCGGGGTGGTAGGTCGCGCCGGCGAACCGCTCGGCATATTCGGCGATCCGCCCGCGCCGCCGCGTCTTCAGATCCTTCACCCAGTCGATCTTTTCCTGGTCGAGCCCTTGCGGGTCGTGGATGAAGCCGTCGGAATCCGAAAGCGTGACTGGCCGGGCGCCCAGCATCACGAGCTTTTCCGCCGCGTGGATCGCCACATTGCCCGAGCCGGAGATGGCGCACACCAGCCCCTCCACCCCGCGCCCCTGGTGCGCCAGCATGTTCTCGAGGAAGTGGACGGCGCCATAGCCGGTCGCCTCGGTGCGGATGAGCGAGCCGCCGAACTCCAGCCCCTTGCCGGTGAGCACGCCGGTGAAATGGTTGGTGATCCGCTTGTACTGGCCGAACATGTAGCCGATTTCGCGCGCGCCCACGCCAATGTCGCCGGCAGGCACGTCCACATCGGCGCCGACGTGGCGGTAGAGCTCGGTCATGAAGCTCTGGCAGAAGCGCATCACCTCGCGGTCGGACTTGCCGCGCGGGTTGAAGTTCGCGCCACCCTTGCCGCCGCCCATCGGCAGCCCGGTGAGCGCATTCTTGAAGGTCTGTTCAAAGGCCAGGAACTTCAGCACGGATTCGGTGACCGACGGGTGGAAGCGCAGCCCGCCCTTGTAGGGGCCGATGGCATTGTTGTTCTGCACCCGCCAGCCGCGCTGGACGCGGATGTCGCCCTTGTCGTCTTCCCAACAGACCCGGAAGGAGACCACCCGGTCGGGCTCGGCAATCCGCCTGAGGATCTGCTCGGAATGATACTCCTCGTGGGACTCGAAGAAGTCGTAGATGTCTTCTGCCACTTCCTGCACGGCCTGCACGAACTCCGGTTGGCCCGGGTTGCGCCGCCTCACGCCCTCCATGAAGCCGGCAAGATCCACATGCTCGCCTCGCGCCATCGCCTGTCTCCCCATCTCCCCGACGGTGGCACAATAGCTGCAAAAGGGCCGGCTGAACATGCCCGGTGCTTGTGCGGATGCTCCGGGGCCGCCACACATGGCGCAGGCACGGATGATGAGGGCAAGGCCATGGCGGTTCGGGCGCGCGGGATCCTGGGGATGGTGCTGGCAGCAGCGGTGGTGGTGGCCGCATCCGCGCCGGCCGCGGCGGCGGAAGCGGCAGCGCCCCTGCCGGCGGCCGCGCTCGGCGAGATCCGCCAGCTGTTCGACGACTGGAAGCGCGACGCGCGCGCGCCGGGCCTGGTCTGGGGGGTCGTGCAGGGCGGCCGTCTCGTGGCGCTCGGGGCCGATGGCATCGCTGACGTGCGCACGGGCCGGCCCGTGACGGCCGACACCGCCTTCCGCATCGCCTCGATGAGCAAGGCGTTCACCGCGCTTGCCATCCTGATGGAGCGCGACGCCGGGCGGCTGCGGCTCGACGATCCGGCCCAGGCCCATGTGCCCGAGATGCGCAGCTGGCCGCCGGCGACCCCGGACAGCCCGCCGATCACCGTGCGCGATCTCCTGCACCACACCTCTGGCCATGTGACCGACAACCCCTGGGGCGATCGCCAGCAGGCCATGCCGGAGGCCGAATTTTCGGCCTATCTCGAAAAGGGGTTCCCGCGGTCGCGGGCCACGGGCACGGCCTATGAATATTCGAATGTCGGCTATGCGACCCTCGGGCGGATCGTGCAGAACAGCGCCGGCCGGGATTTCGCGCTCCATGTCGGCGAAACGCTGCTGAAGCCGCTCGGCATGGCCTCCACCACCTACGAGGTGCGAGCCGTGCCCAGAGACCGGCTGGCCCGCGGCTATCGCTGGCAGGATGCGCGCTGGGTTGAGGAGCCGGAAATGCCGCACGGCGCCTTTGGCGCCATGGGGGGGCTTGTGACAACGGCGAACGACTATGCGCGCTGGATCGCCTTCCTGCTGTCCGGATGGCCCGCAGGCGAGGTGCGCAAGACCGGGCCGGTCAGGGCCTCGACCCTGCGCGAGATGATGCAGGGCAACGGGTTTCCGGAATCGCGCCCCCGGCCGGGCCGCACGGCCGCGACCGGCTGCCGGCTGGCTGCCGTCTATGGCATGGGCCTTCGCGTTGCGCAGGATTGCGACCTCGGGCTCACCCTGTCGCACGGCGGCGGCTATCCCGGCTATGGCTCGTTCATGCTCCTGCTGCCCGGGGCAGGGGTCGGCATCTTCGCCTTCTCCAACCGCACCTATGGCGCGCCGGCCGGGCCGGTCTGGGATGCAGCGCTCGTGCTGTTCCGCCACGGCCTGCTGAAGCCAGAGCCCATCCCCGTCTCGCCCATGCTCGCCGGCGCCTATGCGGCGGTTGCGCGCGTGTGGGCGCGTGCCGACATCGAGGCGGCCGGGCCGGAGCTTGCTATGAACATGCTGCTCGACAAGCCGGCGCGCATCTGGCGTGCGGAGCTGCAGGCGATGAAGGCCGATGCCGGGGCCTGCGACACCTCGGCGCCGATCCGGCCGACGGGTGCCCTTTCGGGCACATTCCTGTGGCGCTGCGCGACCGGGCGGATCACGGGCGAGCTGCTGCTCTCGCCCGAGGCAAGGCCCCGCATCCAGGAGCTTCGCCTCCGGCCCATGGCGCCCTGACGGGGCGGCGCCCATTGCGCGAGCGGGGCTGCAATCCGACATGGGGCTGATGAGGACCGACCCTCTCGCCCCGGCCGGCCCGGGCTTTGCGTTCGACAACAGCTATGCGCGCCTGCCGGAAGGCCTCTATGCGCGCGTGGCGCCCACGCACGTCCGGGCGCCGCGCCTCGTGCTTCTGAACGAGGCGCTTGCCCACGCACTCGGCCTCGATGCCGACTGGCTTGCCTCTCCCGAAGGCGTGGCCGTGCTTGCCGGCAATGCGCCGGCACCGGGCGGGGCGCCGATCGCCCAGGCCTATGCCGGGCACCAGTTCGGCCACTTTGCCATGCTGGGCGACGGCCGCGCGCACCTTCTTGGCGAACAGATCGCCCCCGATGGCCGCCGCTTCGACATCCATCTGAAGGGCTCGGGCCAGACCCCCTTCTCGCGCAGCGGCGACGGGCGGGCGGCCCTCGGGCCGATGCTGCGCGAATATCTGGTCTCGGAGGCCATGCACGCGCTCGGCATTCCGACCACGCGCAGCCTTGCCGTGATTGCCACCGGCGAGCCGGTGCTGCGCGACGCTGTCCTGCCGGGCGCCATCCTGGTCAGGGTTGCCGCCTCGCATATTCGGGTGGGCACCTTCCAGTTCGCGCGCGCAACCGGCCAGCGGCCCCTTCTTGAGGCCCTGCTGTCCCACGCGATTGCCCGCCACGACCCGGAGCTTGCCGGCGCCGCCCGGCCGGCGCTTGCCTTCCTCGAGGCAGTGATGGCGCGCCAGGCGGCTCTGGTTGCGCGCTGGATGGCGGTCGGCTTCGTCCACGGCGTGATGAACACCGACAACATGGCCGTCTCCGGCGAGACGATCGACTACGGACCGTGCGCCTTCATCGACCGCTTCGACCCGGCGACCGTCTTTTCCTCGATCGATCGCGGCGGCCGCTATGCCTATGCCAACCAGCCGCGGATCGCGCACTGGAACCTCGCGCGGCTGGCCGAAGCCCTGCTGCCGCTTGTCGACCCCAACGAGGCGCGCGCGGTCGAGCTGGCAACAGAGGCGATCCACCGTTTCCCAGCGCTGTTCGAAGCCGAATGGCTGGCCCTGTTCCGCGCCAAGCTTGGGCTTGCCGGCGCCGAGGCGGAAGACCGGCTGCTTGCCGAGGATTTTCTGGCGGGCCTGCACGCGGGCGGGCTGGATTTCACGGCCTCGTTTGCCGAACTGGCCCGCGGCCGGCCGCCCGCGCATCCGGCGCTCGCAGACTGGGTCGGGCGCTGGGAGGCGCGGCTTTCGCGTGCGCAAGAGCCGCGCGCTGCGGCGCTGCAGCGGATGCAGGCGGCAAGCCCGGCGGTGATCCCGCGCAACCATGCCGTGGAGGCGGCGCTTGCAGCGGCCGCCGCGGGCGATCTCGCGCCGGCGCACAGGCTCCTTGCCGCGCTCGCAAGGCCCCACGACCACGAGGGCGCTGACCCAGCACTTGCGGCTGCGCCGCCCGCGCCCGCCCAGCCCTACCGCACCTTCTGCGGCACCTGATCAGCCGGGGCCCCGCCCGCGCCGGTACGCAGCGCCTTGATGGCCGCCTTGGAGAGCACGTGCGCCACGACCGGCGCGGTGATGAACAGGAACAGGGAGATCGCAAGCTCGCCGAGCTTGGCCTGCCCGGCCACCGCGCTCGAATGGACGAGGAGCGCCACCACCACCGAGCCGACGCCCAACGTTGTGGCCTTGGTGGGGGCATGAAGGCGCATGAAGAAATCCGGCAACCTTGCAAGGCCGATCGAGCCGACCAGCGCAAAGAAACCGCCGACGAGGAGAAGCGCCGAGACAAGGAGTTCGACCCAGAGGCTCATTCGATGATGTCTCCGCCGAGCAGGAACTTGGAAAGGGCAACGGTGCCGACAAAGCCCATCATCGCAATCAGCAGCGCGGCCTCGAAATAGACCTTGGTGCCGATCGCGATGCCGAGCAGCATCACGATGCCGATCACATTGATGGTGAGCGTGTCGAGCGCGAGGATCCGGTCGACGGCATCGGGTCCGCGCACCAGCCGCCAGAGGTTCAGGAGGATCGCGCCGGCCAGCATCGCATAGGTGAGCGGCACGACGATCGTCAGCATCCGAAGATCTCCATAAGGGGCGCCTCATAGCGGGCCTTGATGTTGGCGATGGTTGCCGCCTCATCCTCGACATTGAGCCCGTGGACGAAGAGGTGCGTGGCCCGGCCCTCGGCATCGCGGACGATCTCGACCGAAACCGTGCCCGGCGTGAGCGAGACCGTGCTGCCGAGCAGGGTTGCCACGAACGGATGGCGGACATCGAGCGGCACGGTGAAGAAGCGCGGGTGGATGCGCGAGACGGGCCCCAGCACGAGGCGCGCGACGTCCCAGTTGGCCACGACAATGTCGCCGCACACCTTCAGGAAATGCAGGGCCGCAAGGCCCGGCCGGCGCAGGCGCGGCCGGTCAGGCCAAAACGAATCGGTCAGGATTGGCAGCAGGATGCCGAGCGCGACTGCCATCACAAGGCTGTTGAGGGTGAACCGCGATGCAAGCACCAGCCACAGCCCGGCAACCGCAACGCTGAGGGCAGGTGCCGGAAACAGGCGCGCGGCAAGGCTCATGGCGCGGTCCTTTCCGGCTCGGGCGTGGGGCGCGTCTCGCGCTGGACCGGCCCGGTGCCGGCCACCACCGCCTCGAGGTAGGGGGTGCGGGCATGGAGTTCCACGGCCGTTGCGCGCGCGAAGGCCGAGACGGGTGCGGCGGCAAAGGTGAGGACCGGGCTTGCAGCCACCAGCAGGATGAGGGCAAGGCTTGCGACGGGCCCGATCCGCTGGGTTTCCACCGCCGAAGCCTGGTGCCCCTCCGGCTCCCAGAACAGGGTGCTGGCCACCCGCGCGAGCACAAGCGCGACGCCGAGGCCCGAGACCAGCAGCGTTGTCCACCACGCCGCCTGCCAGCCCGGTGCGGCCGCGCCCTGGAGCAGCATGAGCTTTCCGATGAAGCCGGAAAGCGGCGGCAGGCCGGAGGCTGCGACAGCCATCACGAGGAAAGCAAAGCCGAGCGCCCACCGCCCGGCGATCACCGGCCCGCGCACCAGATGGTCTGCGATCGCCCCGCGCCGCAGCGCAATCGCGCCGGCAAGAAGGAAGAAGCCGCCGGTCACCAGCGTGGTGTGCGGCAGATAGTAGAGAAGGGCAGCGGTGGCCGCCTCGTCGGCCATGGCGATCGCAAACAGCAGCGTGCCCGAGGAGATCACCACCAGGTGGGCCACGACTGTGGCAAGCCGCCGCGCGGCGAAGGCGCCGATGGTGCCAAGCGCAATGGTGCCGAGCGCGAGCAGCGGCAGCCAGGGCAGGAACAGCCTTGCCGCCGCCCCGGCATCGCCAAGCGCCACGACCGAGACGCGCAGCAGCGCCACGATTCCCACCTTGGTCATCACGGCAAAGAGGATGGCGACCGGAACGGTTGCTGCCGCATAGACATGCGGCAGCCAGAAGCCGAGCGGCATGAGCGCCCCCTTCAGCAGGAAGACCAGCATCAGCAGCATCAGCCCGGTGCGGACGAGCGGCAGGTCTTCGGCCGGCACGGCAGGCAGCAGCAGGGCCATGTCGGCAATGTTGAGCGTGCCCAGCGTGCCGTAGAGAATGGCGATGGCCACGAGGAACATGGTCGAGCCGACGAGGTTCAGCACCACGTAGGAAAGGCCGGCACGCGCCCGCTCGGCGCCGCCGCCATGGACGAGCAGCGCATAGGAGGCAAGCAGCAGGATCTCGAAGCAGACAAACAGGTTGAAGATGTCGCCGGTCAGAAAGGCGCCGGCAAGGCCCGCAAGCTGCAGCTGGAAGACCGTGTGGAAATGGCGGCCGCGCGCGTCGAAGCTGCCACCGCCTGCCGCCATCAGCAGCGCCGGCACGGCGAGCAGGAACACGAGGAGCACCATCAGCGCCGCCAGCCGGTCGACCACCAGCACGATGCCATAGGGCGGCGGCCAGTTGCCAAGCGCATAGACCGACATCACCCCGCCGGCTGCCTGGTGCAGCAGCAGCAGCGCGGCCGCGAGGCCGGCGAGCGTGCCGCCCATCGACACCGAGCGCTGCACGGCAAGCGGATGGCCGTGCAGCAGCATGAGCAGCGCCGCGGCAAGGAGCGGCACCAGGAACGGCAGGATGGGCAGGTGGCTCATGGCCGCTCGTCCCCGTCGCCGGCCCGGCCGTCGATCCGGTCCGTGCCGGTGTCGCCGAGCGCCCTGAGCGCGAGCGCGACCAGATAGGCGGTCATGCCGAAGCTGATGACGATGGCTGTCAGCACCAGCGCCTGCGGCAGCGGGTCCGCCCATCCCGAAGTGCCCTTGAGCGTGAGCGGCGGCGAGGTGCGGTCGATCCGGCCGGCCACGAAGATGAGAAAGTTGATCGCATAGGCCATGAGCGTGAGCCCGAGCACCACGGAAAAGCTGGTCGGCCGGAGCACGAGCCACGCGCCTGCACCCATGAGCAGGCCGACGCCGAGCGAGACGATCGTCTCCATGGGCTCAGCTCCCCCCGGCGACGGCGGCAACCGGTGCCGCCGCGGGCTGGGCCTCCCGGTCGTGAGGCACAGGTGCGGGCGCGCCGGGTTCGGGCGCGGGTGCGGCCTCGTGCGCCTCGCGGGTCGACATCTGGCCGAGCTCGGTCAAAACCAGCACGATCGAGGCGATGACGACGAGATAGATGCCGAGATCGAACACCAGCGCGGAGGCCAGCTCCACCGGCTCCATCAGCGGCGGATAGACGTAGGTGAAGCCGCTCGTCAGGAAGGGCAGGCCGAGAACCATGCTCGCAATCCCGGCAAGCGAGGCAATGCCGAGCCCTGCGCCCAGCATGCGCACAAAATCGGCGCGCACGCGCTCCTGTGCGAAGGCGATCCCGGCTGCGAGATACTGGAGCACGATGGCGACCGCTGCGATCAGCCCGGCGATGAAGCCGCCGCCCGGCAGGTTGTGCCCGCGCAGGAAGATGTAGACCGAAACCGCAAGCACGAGCGGCAACATGGGCTGCATCATCTGTCGCAGCATCACCGGCAGGCGGTCGGCATCGCCTTGCGCATTGCCGACGCGCGGCCTGAGGCTGAGGCCGGCGAGCAATGCCTGCGCGCCGAGCGCGGCGATGGCGAGCACCGCAATCTCGCCCAGCGTGTCGAAGCCGCGGAAATCGACAAGGATCACGTTGACAACGTTGGTGCCGCCGCCGAGGGGCTTGGCCGCGGCCAGGTGATAGGCGGAGATGGTCTCGAACGGGCGGGTGAGCATCGCATAGGACAGCGCGGCTGTGCCACCGCCGATGCCGGCGGCAAGCCAGCCGTCGCGCCAGGCGCGCTGGCCGTCGGCCTCGGGGCCTGCCTGTTGCGGAAGGTAGCGAAGCGCCAGCAGCAGGAGCATGATCGCGGCGACCTCGACCGACAGCTGGGTGAGCGCGAGATCGGGCCCCGAGAAGCGCACGAAGGCCAGCGCGACGATGAGGCCTGCCACCGAGAGGAAGACGATGGCGGCCAGCCGCTGCCGGTGCAGCACAGCAACGCCAAGCGTGCCCACCACGAGTGCGGCAAAGGCCAGGAGTGCCGGCGCATCCGGTGCCGTGGGGGCAAGCGGGCCGGCAAGCCCGCGCAGCCCGCCCGCACCAACCAGCCACGCCCAGGCGCCAAGCGCAAGGCCGGCTGCCAGCACGAGACCGACATACTGGCGCGGGCTGTTGCGGTCGAGGCGGGCCATCGCCAGCGCGGCTGCGCCGCTCAGGCGGGCATAGAGCCGCTCGAAGGCAACCGGGCTCGAGATCTCGAGCGCGAAGCGCTCGTGCAGCGTCATCACCCGGTCGCGGCTCCAGTAGTAGAAAAGGCCGCCGCCCAGTGCCACGATGCTCATCACCAGCGGCAGGTTGAAGCCGTGCCAGATGGCGAGCTTGATGGGGGGCAGGTCGGTCTGCAGCACCGCGGCCGAGGCCGCCTTCAGGAGATCGCCCACGATCAGCTGCGGGAGAATGCCGACTGCGAGCACGAGGACCACCAGCAGCTCGACCGGCAGGCGCATGAACCGGGGCGGCTCCTTCGGGGTCTTGGGCAGGTCCACCGGCTCGCCGTTGTAGAACACGTCGTGCACGAAGCGGGCCGAATAGGCGACCGACATCAGCCCGCCGACCACGCCGACGGCTGGCAGGATCAGGGCGCCCACGCCCTCGAAGGCCGGGTGCGCGACCGTTTCGGCAAAAAACATCTCCTTCGAGAGGAATCCGTTCAGGAACGGCACGCCGGCCATGGAGGCTGCGGCCACGATGCCGAGCGCTGCCGTGACCGGCATGTATTTTGCAAGGCCGTTGATCTTGCGCATGTCGCGCGAGCCGGTCTCGACGTCGATGATCCCGGCGGCCATGAACAGCGAGGCCTTGAAGACGGCGTGGTTGATGATGTGAAAGACTGCCGCAACCGCGCTCGTCGGCGTGTCAAGGCCAAGCATCAGGGTGATGAGGCCGAGGTGGCTGATCGTCGAATAGGCGAGCAGACCTTTGAAATCATGCTTCAGGAGCGCAAGATAGGCACCGAGGAGGAAGGTGATGGCACCTGTCGTCACCACCAGCCCGAACCACAGCTCGTTGCCCGAGAGCGCAGGGTAGAGCCGCGCGAGCAGGAACACGCCGGCCTTCACCATGGTTGCCGAGTGGAGATAGGCCGAAACCGGGGTGGGCGCCGCCATCGCATTGGGCAGCCAGAAGTGGAAGGGAAACTGCGCCGACTTGGTGAAGGCCCCCAGCAGCACCAAAACCAGCATCAGCGGGAAGCGCGGGTCGGCACGCAGCGCCTCGCCAGAGGCAAGGATCACGGACAGCTCGTAGGAGCCGGCCATGTCGCCGAGGATCAGAAGGCCGGCAAGGAGCGCGAGCCCGCCGCCGCCAGTTACGGCGAGCGCCATGCGGGCGCCGATCCGGCTGTCGTGATACTGCGACTTGTAGGCGATGAGCAGGAAGGAGGTGAGGCTCGTCACTTCCCAGAACAGCAGCATCAGCAGCACATTCTCGGCGAGCACCACCCCCAGCATGCCGCCAGCGAAGGCAAGGAGGGTGCCGAGAAAGCGCGCCAGCCGGTCGGTCTGCGGCAGGTAATAGGCGGCATAAAGCACGATCAGGATGCCGATGCCATAGATGAGAAGTGCGAAGAGGAAGCTGAGGCCGTCCATCCTGAGCGCAAGGTCAAGCCCCCATTCCGGAAGCCAGGGCTCGGCAACGACGAGCGTTTCGCCCGCCAGAACGGCGGGCGCAAACCATGCAAGAAGCGCCACCCCGGCGGCCATCGCGAGGCCGGCCACGATCGCAACCGCCTGCCGCCCCGCGGGTGCCACCGCGACGACGACCGGCACCGCCAGGAACGGCAGGAGCAGGAGCAGGGCGAGCGGAACGGACGACATGGCCCGACGCCAGCTAGGTCAGCCGAGGCCGTTCGTCGAGGGGAACCGCTCGCAAATCAGAGGGTTTGGCCCCGATTTTTCGCTACCGGCCGGTTTGCCCGGCGCCGGCGAGGAAATCGGCGGCGCCATCCGGTATCGGGCAGGGCGGCTGGCTTTCGACCGGAATGGCCGACAGAACCCGGCCGTGGCCGAGCGCGCGCAGCTGGTGCCTGACCCCGTGCCCGCCGAGGATGTGGCCGCTGCCCATCACGGCGACAATCCGCGCCTCCGGCCGCTCGGCCAGCGCTTTGGCAATGCCTTCGGCCATCGCGCGGTCCCAGCTCGCCTGGGCCAGGACGAAGCGCGCAAGGAGGTCTTCGTCAGGCGCCTTGCCGTGCATGGCAAAGGCGCCGCGCAGCATCTCCACATAGGCCGGCGGGGGCGGCGCCGGGCGGCCGATCGGCGCCCCGTGCGCGGCGCTTGCAGCCTCGAACCCCTCGCGGGCGACCGTGCGCACGAAGGCGCGATCGACATTGACCGCGCGCATTGGGAGCCTCCGGGCACGCGCAAGCGCGAACAGCGGGCGGTATGCCCCGAAATCATGGCCCCACGTCCGCTGCCAGTCGCTCGCCTCGAGAAAGGCCGCCTCGTCGAGCCGCCCTTCGACCCAGGCATCGAGCGCCGGCTGGGCCGCGCGCGGCAGCTGTTCGAGCGCAACGACAAGCGGCCGGCCATCGGCTGCGAGCGCGGCCACGACATCGGCCTGCCAGCGATGGTGCGCGGGCGTTGCGTGCGTCTCTCCCAGCAGCACCACCCGCGCCTGCGCCAGCGCCGCAAGCGCCTCTGCAGCCGGAACCTCGCGCCCGTCCGCTGCCACCCAGGCGCCCTCGGGCGCGCACCGGCCGGAAGCGGCCGCGGCAGGCCCTGCAAGGTCGGCCGCGCGGGCGGCCTGTGTGCCACCCACCGTGCCAACCTGGGCGCCAAGGACGAGAAGGGCTGCGAGCAGGGAACGGATCATGCCCCACTATCGGCCGGCCGGGGCGCCCGGGCAATGTTCCTTCACAGCATTGTGGCAGGGTGTGATCGCAGCTGAGGAGACGGGACATGGGAAACGCAAAGGCCGCCTCGGAGGGCACGGCCGACCTTGCGCGTCGCTTCCGCTGCGTGCGGGCGGCAACCGAGGCGCTCGTCGCCCCGCTTTCGGAGGAGGACTGCACGGCCCAATCCATGCCCGATGCCAGCCCGGTCAAATGGCATCTGGCCCACACGCCCAGGTTCTTCGAGACATTCGGCCGGTTGCGCGCGTGCCGGGCGCGCATCCGTTCGATTCCGGCCATGGGCTCCTGCTCAACCCCTGCTACAAGGGCGTGGCCACGGATATTGCCGCGCGCGCCGGGGCTGATCACCCGGCCGGGGCTGGCCGAGGTGCGCGCCTTCCGCGCCCATTCCGCGCCCATTCCGCGCCTATTCCGCGCCTATTCCGCGCCCAAGTGGACCGGCAGATGGAAACGCTTCTCGCCCGGCCGCGGCTCGATCCGGCCGTCCACGCGCTCGTCAAGCTGGGCCTGGTCCACAGGGAGCAGCCCGGGAGCTGATCCGTGCCGACCTGAAACACCTCCCCGCGCGGAACCCGGCCCTGCCGGCCTATGCCGGGCGCTGGCCGCGTGCGCCGGTGGCGCCGGTGGCGCGCGCAGGGGTGGCCTTCCCGGGCGGCCTGTGCGCCATCGGCCACGCAGGCGGGGGCTTCGCCCTCGACAATGAAAGCCCGCGGCACCACGTCTGGCTCGGGCCCTGTGCGCTGGCCTCGCACCCGGTCACCAACGCCGACTGGATGGGCTTCATCGCCGATGGCGGCTATTGACGGCCCGGGCTCTGGCTTGCCGACGGCTGGGCGGCACGGGTGGCCCATGGCTGGACGGCGCCCTTCGACTGGCGCGAGGCCGATGGCGGGTGGCGCTGCTTTGCCCTGCACGGCGAGACACAGGTGGGCCCGAACGCGCCGGTGATCCACATCAGCCTCTACGAGGCCGAGGCCTTTGCGCGCTGGGCGGATGCGCGCTTTCCCACCGAGGCGGAGTGGGAGGCGGCCGCAGCGCCGCTGCCGGTGGCCGGCAACTCCGCCGACAGCGGGGCCTTCCACCCGCTGGCAGCCCAGGCGCCAGCCGCCGATGGCACGCTTGCGCAGATGTTCGGCGATGTATGGGAACAGACCCGCTCGGCTTACGATCCCTGTCCGGGCTGTGTGCCGCAGGCCGGGACCGTGGGCGAAGACAATGGCAAGCTGATGAGCGGCCAGCAGGTGCCGCACGGCGGCTCGTGCGCCTCGCCGCCCGGCCATGTGCGGGCGAGCTACCGCAAATTCTTGCCGGCCGGAGGCCCGCTGGCAGTTCGCGGGCCCGCGCCTTGCGCGCGATGCCGGCCGCGCCGACGGCAGGGGGCCGCGAACGCCCCGCTTCATAGACCCGCTTCATAGACTTGAACGCGAACAAGGACCCGGTGTCGGCAATCGCTGAGGGGCTTCTTGAACAGTCGGCCCGGATTGCCTCCGGCCTCTTCTGCGATGCGCCTGGCTCGCGGCTGTTCGAGGCGATCACCCTCCTTGCCGAATATGGCCTCACCCGCGCCGAGGCCGCGCTCCTTGCCGCCCATGGGCCCGCAATGGCCGCCGCCGCCCGCGCGCGGCTCGGCCCCGGCTTCCCGCTGGTCGACCGCGGCGCCGGCAGCTGTGCCAAGGCCGGGGAGCTGATCCCCATCTTGCTCCCGCGCGCTGTGTGGACCTCGACATCTCCGCCGACCATGTCCCCACATCGCTTGGCCGCGTGCAGGCGCGCTTTCCCCCTGCTCGAGATCGTGGGGGGGTGGGCCAGGATTTCGCCCACTCGTTCGAGCGTTCGCACGAGCTTTCAGACCGGCCAACCCTCTGTTTCTTCCCCGGTTCCGGCATCGGCCAGTTCACGCCTGCCGGGGCCGAGGCCTTTCTCGGCCGCCTGCACGCCGCCCTGCAGGAGCCCGCGGCGCTGCTGGCCGGCTTTGCCTCGTGCGCGAGGCCGCAGCGCTCGAAGCCGCCTATGACGACGCGCTGGGCGTCGCCGCCGCCTTCAACCGCACCATCCTCCGGGATGGGAACCGGCTGATCGGCGCGGACTTTGTGCCCGGCGCGTGGCGGCACGTGGCGCTGTGGCAAGCTGATCCTGCGCGGATTGAGATGCATCTCGAGGCCTTGCACGCGCAGACGGTGCGCTGGCCGGGCGGGGCACGGCATTACGCTGCCGGCGGGCGGATCCGGACCGAGATGTCCACCAAATGGACGGTCGCAGGGCTGGCGGCCCTCTACGCTGCGGCCGGGTTCGCAGCCCCCACCCTCTCGGAAGACCCGCAATCAGCCTTTGCCGTCGCGCCCGGCTGAGCGGAGCGCGAGGAGGAGGACGACCGTGTGCCCGGCGAGGATGAGCGGATAGGGCAGGGCGCCGAGAATCGCCATGCCGCGCACAACCTCGACGCTTGCCACTGCCATCAGCCCGGCTGCCAGCAGCAGCAGCGCGCCCAACAGCAGCCGGATTGCAACCGGCGGAACGGCCCTGCCTCCGGTTGACATCATGCCGAGCACGTAAGCCGCCGAATCGGTCGAGGTGATGAGGAAGATGGCAAGCAGCAGGAGAGCCGCCCAAGAGAGGGCCGGGCCGGGCGGGACGCTTGCCAACAGCCAGAAGAGCGCAGCGATGGGCTCGGCGAGCGCGGCCGTGGCGACTGGTCCGGCCGGATCGGTGGCGATCGCGCGAAGGCCGCTTTCGCCGATCATGGCAAACCACAGGTACGAGCCGAGCGCGGGGGCAAGGATGACACCGGCGAGAAAGGCGCGCACCGTGCGCCCGCGGCTGATGCGCGCGATGAACACGCCCACGAACGGCCCCTACGCAAGCCACCAGAGGAAGCAGGTGAGCGTCCAGTCGCGGGTCCACTGCCCATCGCCGCCGAACGGCCTGAGGGTGACCGAGAGCCCCGGAAGGGCCACGAGACAGTCCGCAAGCGCGCGGGCAAAGCCGGCCATGAGCCCGGCCGATGGGCCGAAGAGCAGCACGTACGCCATCAGCCCGAGCGCCAGCACGATGTTGATGTCGGAAAGGATGCGGATGCCCCGCCCGAGCGGGGTGGCGGCCGAGGCGAGCGCAATGGCGCCGATGGTGGCAAGCCAGACCAGCAGGGCTGCCGCGCCCGCGGGCGGAGCCCCCAGGGCGCCGAGGCCGGAGCGGATGGCGAGCATGCCCATGGCCAGCGTGCCGGCGAGCCCGAACAGCACGGCGAGGATCCCGACACTGTCGGCCATCGTTCGGACCATGCGCGCGGCCACCAGCACCGAGCCCGTCGAAAGGGGCGGAAACGGTCATCGGACGGCCCCGGCGGAACGCGAACCACGCAAACACCAGCGCCGACCGCCATAGATGGCCCAGGCATGCGGGCCCCAGCTGAGGAAGGTGAGCACCATGGCCTGCCGCATCGAGGCCGGCGAGAGCCCGCCGCCGCCTGGTGGTGCGAGCGCGTGGGTCGCCGGTTCGGCCGCCCCCCACACCACGAGCCCGGTCCCCATGCCGGCCGCAAACAGCATCGCGATCCACGAGAGCATTCGGAACTCCGGCTGCGCGGTGGCAGGGCCCAGCCGCTTGCCGCCGTGCGGCCCGAGCGCGAGCCAGGCGCACAGGATGAGCGCGCCGGTCGCCATGGCGAGGATCGCCCCGCCAAAGGTGCCAAGCGTCGCCGAGGTGAGCGCAAGCGCAAGCCCGGCAAGGCTGGCCGGCTGCACCAGCCCCGAGGCGGCAAGCACGGCCGCGGCGGGCAGGGCCAAGGGGCAGCGGCGCATTCGGGCGCATGCCTTCGCGCCCGCGCCGCGCCCTTCCCGCTGCGGCCCCTGCGGCCCCTGCGGCCTGTGCGGCCTGTGCGGCCTGTCTTTCCCTTGCCCCTCCCATCGCCTAGGACCCTAGGCCGATGCCGGACGCAAGGTCGCAAGTCGCAATGCCGCAAGACCCAATGCCGCAAGAGACCGAGGAGAGGCCTGCCCGCACGCCGGGGCCCGCGGCGTCATCCGTCGGGCGCATGGTCTATCTCGACGCGCTGCGCGCCTTTGCGATGTTCTACGGCATCCTCGTGCACAGCGCGAGCATGGACACCTCGCGCAGCCACCTGCTGCTGCGGCTGGTCGGCGAGTCGAGCGACCTGTTCCGCATGGCGACCTTCTTTCTTATCTCGGGCTTCTTCACGGCCATGGCCTGCTCGCGCATGTCCACGGGCGCCTACCTCCAGAGCCGTGCCTTCGTGCTTGCCGTGCCCCTGGCCTCGAGCCTCCTCCTGCTCGCGCCGGTGACCAACTGGCTGATCCACCGCTTTCACAACGGGCCGGTCGGCCTTGTCGATTACCTTTCGGGCGGCTGGCGGGCGCCGACGGCCGGCAACGATGTCTGGCACCTTCATTTCTGGTTTCTGTTTTCGCTCATCGCCTTTGCGCTTCTCACGCCCCTCCTGCTTGCCCTTGCCCGCTCGCCGGCCATCCTGGGCCCGCTGGGGCGCCTCGCCGCGGCGCGCCCGCGCGGCCTGTTCTGGCTCACCATCCTGCTTGTGGGCCTCGCTTCCATGCTGGGCTCGGGCACCTATGTGGTGGGGCTCAAGCCGATCGTCGAAGGCGGCCCGTTTGCATGGATCGCGCGCGCGACCCTCTTCTATTTCCCCTTCTTCCTGATCGGTCTCGTCGGGTTTGTCTGCACGCCCTGCTTCCGGGCCCTGCACCGGGCCGATCCGCTCGCGCTGGCGCTCTTTGGCACGCTCTTCGCCGCCGTCTCGTTCGGGCGGGACACGCTGCCGCCGGCCCTGGGCGGGCTTCTGGCCGCCTTCTCCAAGGCCGCGCTCGTCGCAGCGATCGTGATGGCGCTTCTCCAGCTCTTCGAGCGGGTGGCGCGTGCCCCGAGCCGTCTCGTCACCCAGGCCGTCGGCAGCGCCTATACCGTCTACCTCTTCCACATGACGGTGATCTATGCGCTCGCCAACCTGTTGCTTCCGGTCACCGACGACCGGCTGATCCTGTTCCTGATCGTGGTGCCGGTGGCAACCGTCCTCCTCGTCCAGCTCCACCTGCGGGTGATCGCACCGAGCCCGACGCTGCGCTTCCTGTTCAACGGCCGCACCACCGCGCGCGGCCAGCCGGCGGTCCGCCCGTCCTGACCTTCGGCTGGGTGTGCAACCCGGCGCGGGTTGTCAGCGCACCTTGCGCGCGCGTTCGAGCACCGGCCTCTGTCCCTCGGCATCGAGCGCGCCGGACGGCGGCGTGTCGGGCCTTGGGGTTTCGCTCGGCCCCTGGCGCGGGGTCCTCGCGTTGTGCGGATACACGGGCGCCTGCGCGGCCATCTTCTGCCTGAGCGCCTGTTCGGCCAGCTCGGCCTGGGTCCTGCTGCCGGTCATGCGGGGTTCTCCTTGCCCTCCGGTTGGCACGGCTGCGCTCAAGGTCAAGGGGCTGCAGCGGCTCAGTCGCGGAACGGGTCGCGCACGAGGATCGTGTCGTCGCGCTCCGGCGAGGTCGAGACAAGCGCAACCGGGCAGTCGATGAGCTCTTCCACCCGCCGCACATATTTGATCGCATTGGCCGGAAGGTCGGCCCAGGAGCGCGCGCCCGCAGTCGACTCCTGCCAGCCTTCCATCCGCTCGTAGATCGGTCGCGCGGCCGCCTGCCGGGCCGCCGAAGCCGGCAGATGGGGCAGCCGCTCGCCATCGACCTCATAGCCGGTGCACACGAGGAGTTCCCGGAACCCGTCGAGCACGTCGAGCTTGGTGAGCGCGATGCCGTCGATCCCGGCCATCTGCACGCTCTGGCGCACCAGCGCGGCATCGAACCAGCCGCAGCGCCGTCGCCGCCCGGTGACGGTTCCGAACTCGCGGCCGCGCTCGCCCAGCCGCGCGCCCACGGCATCGTCGAGCTCGGTGGGGAACGGCCCCGAGCCGACCCTCGTCGTGTAGGCTTTGACGATCCCCAGCACATAGGACAGCGCGCCCGGCCCGGTGCCGGAGCCACTGGCGGCCGTGCCGGCCACGGTGTTGGACGAGGTGACGAACGGATAGGTGCCATGGTCGACATCGAGCAGCACGCCCTGCGCGCCCTCGAAGAGGATGCGTGCGCGCTGGCGCCGGTGCCGCGCCAGCGTTTCCCACACCGGGGCCGCAAACGGGAGGATCACCGGCGCGATCGCGGCCAGCTCGGCGAGCAGCGCCGCACGGTCGATGGCTGGCACGCCAAAGCCCGCGCGCAGCGCATTGTGGTGGGCGAGCAGCCGGTCGATCTGCGGCGCGGCTGCGGCAAGATCGGCGAGGTCGCACAGCCTGAGCGCCCGCCGGCCCACCTTGTCCTCATAGGCGGGGCCGATGCCGCGCCGGGTGGTGCCGATGCGCCCCGCGCCGCTGGCATCCTCGCGCAGCGCATCGAGGTCGCGGTGGAAGGGCAGGATGAGCGGGCAGGTCTCCGCCACCTGCAGCCGTTCGGGCGAAATCTCCACCCCTTGCGCGCGGAGCCGGGCGATCTCATCGGCGAGCGCCCATGGATCGAGCACAACCCCGTTGCCGATCGCGGAAAGGGTGCCGCGCACGATCCCCGAGGGCAGGAGCGAGAGCTTGTAGGTCTGGTTGCCGACGACCAGCGTGTGCCCGGCATTGTGGCCGCCCTGGAAGCGCACGACGAGATCGGCGCGGGCGGCCAGCCAGTCCACGATCTTGCCCTTGCCCTCGTCGCCCCACTGGGCGCCGATCACCACCACATTCGCCATGGGTTCAGCCCTCCAGCGGCCTCGGCTCGCCGTCCAGCAGGATGTGGGAGCAGTCGCGGGGCCCGGCCCCCTCGCACAGCGCCGCCACCGTGGCCCACCCCTGTGCGCGCAACCGCGCGGCCTCTGCACGCGGTGTGCCCCAGGGAAGGAACAGCCGCGCGCGGCGGCTGACCCCAAGGCCGGCATCCACCAGCGGGTCGAGATAGAGCGAGAAGCCGCAGGCCGGCTCCGCAGCGCGGCCCTGCCGCCGGATGGCATAGGCGCCGCCGCGGCCGATCTCGCCGCGCAGCGGCACGCCGCCCACGCGTCCGAACAGCGAGAAGCCGAGCGACTGATATTCGAAACCGTGCCGCTCGGTCGGGTCGATGGTCACCCGCGCCGTGCCGAGCGCAAGCAGCGTATCGGTGACCGCCCGGAGCACGGCGCAGGTCGGCGCCACCGCCTCGCCGAGCGTTGAGAGGCGCGCAAGCGCCTCTTCCGCCGGGCCGGCAGCCTCGAGCAGCACGGCATAGGCAGAAGCGCCAAGGGCGGTGAGCGCGCCGGCATCCTTGGCATCGAGCGCACGGGCGACCTCCTGCGGCTCGGCAACGGGAAGCGGGCCGGCGGCGAGCGCGGCGACGAGGCCGGGCACCGTCAGGTCGACCGAGAGATCGGCGACCCCCGCGGCCGCAAGGGCCTCGAGCGCCACCTCCAGCACCTCGGCGAGCGCTGTTTCGTCGTCTGCCCCGATCAGCTCGGCGCCTGCCTGCACCAGCTCCCGCTCGGGCGCAAGCTGCGTGCCGCGGCCGCGCAGCACCGGCCCGCCATAGGCCAGCCGCAGCGGCCGCGGGGCACCGGCAAGGCGGGTGGCGGCGATCCGGGCCACCTGGGCGGTGATGTCGGGCCGGAGCACGAGCGCCGCGCCCGTCACCGGGTCGGCTGCGCGCATGAGGTCGCGTTCCCGGCTGGTGAGCCAGCGGGCGAGATCCTCCTCATGCTCGGCGAGCGGCGGCTGCACCCGCTGGTAGCCGTGCGCGGCCGCGGTATCGACCACGGTGCGCAGCAGCGCGGCCATGGCCTCGGCTTCCGGCGGGAGCCGGTCGCGGAAGCCCTGGGGCAGCGGCGCCACGGTCTCGGCCCGGGCCGGCCTCAGGCGAACAGCAGCGACTTCACCGTCTTCACGCCCGGAAGCCGGCAGATGTCCCACAGGAGCGGTTCGTCAATGGCCTGGTCGACCGAAAGCAGCAGGATCGCCTCGCCGCCCGCAGTCCGTCGGCCGAGGTGGAAGGTGCCGATGTTGACCCCGGCCTCGCCCAGCCGTGTGCCCAGCCGGCCGATGAAGCCGGGCTTGTCCTCGTTCACGATGAACAGCATGCGCTCGGCAAAGTCCGCCTCCACGTGGATGCCGAACATCTCGACGAGGCGCGGCGTGGCCGCCCCGAACAACGTGCCGGCCACCGACCGCTCGCCGTCCGGCGTGCGCACGGTCACGCGCAGGAGTGTCTGGTAGTCGGTATCCCGGTCGTGGCGCACCTCGGTGATGCCGATGTTGCGCTCGCGCGCAAGGAACGGCGCGTTGACCATGTTGACCGTGTCCGAGAACGCCCGCATCAGCCCGGCAAGCACGGCGGCGGTGAGCGGCTTGATGTTGAGCGCTGCCGCCGCGCCCTCGGCCTCCACGCGCACCTCGCGGATCTCGCCTTCCTCCACCTGCCCGAGCAGCGCGCCCAGATGCCCGGCGAGCGCCATGTAGGGCTTGACGCGCGGCGCTTCATCGGCCGTGAGCGAGGGCATGTTGAGCGCATTCTGCACTGCGCCCGTCAGCAGATAGTCGGCCATCTGTTCCGCCACCTGGATGGCGACATTGACCTGCGCCTCCTCCGTGGAGGCGCCAAGGTGCGGCGTGGAGATGAAGTTGGGCGTCCCGAACAGCGGCGAGGCGCGCGCCGGCTCCTCGGCGAACACGTCGAGCGCTGCGCCGGCCACGTGGCCGGAATCGAGAAGCTCCTTGAGCGCCGTCTCGTCGATGAGGCCGCCACGCGCGCAGTTGACGATCCGCACGCCCCGGCGGGTCTTCAGGAGATTCTCGCGCGAGAGGATGTTGCGGGTGGAATCCGTCAGCGGCGTGTGCAGCGAGATGAAGTCCGCCCGGCCGAGGAGCTCGTCGAGCGTCACCTTCTCCACGCCGATCTCGGTCGCCCGCTCGGGCGTCAGGAAGGGATCGTGGGCGATCACCTTCATGCCGAGCCCCAGCGCCCGGTTGGCGACGATCGAGCCGATGTTGCCGCAGCCGATGAGGCCGAGCGTCTTGTTGAACAGCTCCACGCCCATGAAGCGGTTCTTTTCCCACTTGCCGGCCTGGGTTGAGGCATCGGCCTCGGGCAGCTGCCGCGCGAGCGCGAACATCAGCGCGATCGCATGTTCGGCCGTGGTGATCGAGTTGCCAAACGGCGTGTTCATCACGACAACGCCGCGGGCGGAGGCGGCGGGCACGTCCACATTGTCGACCCCGATGCCGGCCCGGCCGATCACCTTGAGCCGTGGCGCATGGGCAAGGAGCGCCGGTGTCACCTTCGTCGAGGACCGGATGGCAAGCCCGTCGTAATCGCCGATGATGGCGGCGAGCTCGTCGGGCGACAGGCCGGGCTTCTCGTCAACCTCGATCCCGCGCGCGCGGAAGATCTCGGCTGCGCGCGGGCTCATCTTGTCGGAAATGAGCACCCGTGGCGCGTGGCTCCTCGGCACAGGTCAGGCCTCCTGCGCGGCGTGGAAGGCCCAGTCGAGCCAGGGTGTGAGCGCGACGATGTCGGCCGTCTCGACGGTGGCGCCGCACCAGATGCGCAGACCCGGCGGCGCGTCGCGGTAGGCGCCGATGTCGAACGCCACCCCCTCGGCCTCGAGCAGCGCGGCCATCGTCTTCGGCAGCTCCGGCGGGCCGTCGACCACGAGGCAGACGCTGGTGTTGGAACGGGTCTCGGGCATCCGGGCGAGGTGGCTGACCCAGGGGGTCGATGCGACCCAGCGGTCGAGCGCGGCAAAGTTCGCATCTGCCCGCGCGCACAGCGCCTCGAGCCCGCCGACGGACTCCGCCCAGGCGAGCGCATCGAGATAATCCTCCACGCAGAGCATCGAGGGGGTGTTGATCGTCTCGCCGGCGAAGATGCCCTCGATGAGCTTGCCGCCTTTGACGAGCCGGAAGATCTTCGGCAGCGGCCACGGGGGCGTGTGGCTCTCCAGCCGGGCGACGGCGCGCGGGGAGAGGATGAGCACGCCGTGCGCGCCCTCGCCGCCGAGCACCTTCTGCCACGAGAAGGTGACGACATCGAGCTTCGCAAACGGCAGCGGCTGGGCAAAGGCGGCAGATGTGGCGTCGCACAGCGTCAGGCCTTGCCGGTCATCCGGGATCCAGTCGCCATCGGGCACCCGCACGCCGGAAGTGGTGCCGTTCCAGGTGAAGAGCACGTCGTGCGCGAAATCGACGGCGCCAAGGTCGGGCAGTTCGCCATAGTCGGCGCGCAGCACCACCGGGTCGAGCCTCAGCTGCTTGACGGCATCCGTCACCCAGCCCTCGCCGAAACTCTCCCAGGCAAGCGCCGTCACCGGCCGCGCTCCAAGCAGCGTCCACATCGCCATCTCATAGGCCCCGGTATCGGATGCCGGCACGATCCCGATCCGGTAGTCGTCGGGTACGCGCAGCAGCCGGCGGGTCTGGTCGATGGCAGCCCTGAGCCGGGCCTTGCCGATCTTCGAGCGGTGCGAGCGGCCGAGCGAATCGGTCGGCAGTGCGCAAAGCGCATAGCCCGGCCGCTTGGCGCAGGGGCCCGACGAGAAGTGCGGCCGCGCCGGCCGGGTCACGGGGCGTGGCACCTCGCCGGCTGCGGACGTGCCGCCGGCGGATGTCCGGGTCTTGGCTTCGGGATGGCGCGGCGCACTATGGCCGGCAGGCGCGCCGAGGGGCGCGGGGGCGGTGGCAGTCATGACTTCTCTCCTTCCAGAGAGCGCGCGCCGCGTTGGGGCGGCGTGGCCCGCGACCGCCATGGCCGGGCGCGCCCGCGCCGTCAAGCGGCTAGGAGCGGGCGCGCCTTGCGTCTATGCCGCGGCCATGAACGACCATCGAGACGTGGTGCGCGCACCGGCGGCCGACGAGCCGACCTCCGGCCGCCGCTTCCATCCCGCGCGTGAAGAGGCGCCGCTTGCCGCGCGGCCGACGCCCACCCCGCAGACCGAGCACCCGGCCTATCGGCTGGCCTTCCAAGATCTCGATTTCCTGCTGCGGCCCGATCTGCGCCCGGTGCGCTTCCAGCTGGAACTGCTGAAGCCCGAGCTGATGCTGGCCGAGGCCGGCATTGCGTCTACCTTCGTCTTTTACGGCTCGGCGCGGATCCCGGCTCCCGGGGAGGCCGAGGCCCTGCGGGCTGCGGCAGGCTGCGAGCGGACGCGCGCGGTCGCCGAGCGGCTGATCGCCAAGTCCCGCTATTACGAGGAGGCGCGCAGGCTCGCCTATCTCGCCTCCTCGGCCCCGTGCAGCCGCCACGGGCGCGAGTTCGTCGTCTGCTCGGGCGGCGGGCCCTCGATCATGGAGGCCGCCAACCGGGGCGCGTTCGAGGCCGGGGCGCCGTCGATCGGGCTCAACGTGGTGCTGCCACACGAGCAGGTGCCCAACCCGTTCGTGACCCCGGGGCTCAGTTTCCAGTTCCACTATTTCGCGCTGCGCAAGATGCACTTCCTGATGCGCGCGCGGGCGGTCGCGGTGTTCCCCGGTGGCTTTGGCACCTTCGACGAGCTGTTCGAGCTGCTCACCCTCGTGCAGACGCGGAAGATGGAGCCCGTGCCGATCCTGCTCTTCGGGCGCGAGTTCTGGAGCCGGGTGGTCAGCTTCGAGGCGTTGGTGGACGAGGGCGTGATCAGCCCGGGCGATCTCGACCTGTTCGTGATCGTCGAGACGGCCGAGGAGGCCTGGCAGATCGTCTGCCAGACGGCCTGAGCCGGCGCCCCCGCGCTCAGGCCTCGGACGGTTGGGCCTCCGCCGGTTGGGCCTCGGCCGGCGCCTCCTCCGGCGGTGGCGCGGGCAGGGACGGCGGGTTTGGATCCTGGCTTGCGAGGAAGGCCATGATGTCCGCCCGCTCCTGGGCCCGGCTGATGCCGGCAAAGGCCATCGACGTGCCCGGGATGTAGGCGCGCGGGTTCTTCAGCCAGTTGTTCATGGCCTCCCAGTCCCACAGCTTGTCGGCGGTTGCGGCCATGGCCGAGGAATAGGAGAAGCCAGCGCGCTGGGCGTGGCGCTCCATCATGATCCCGTGCAGGTTGGGACCGATGCCGTTCGCCCCCCCGGCCTCGATCGAGTGGCAGGCGGCGCACTTGCGGAACGCAGCCGCGCCCCGCTCCACGCTGGCCTGCGCGAGATAGAAGGCGATCGGCCGTTCGGCTTCCGCCTCGGCCGCTGCCGTTTCGGTCTCGACCCCCTCGACCACATAGGCCTGTTTTGCAAGCGGCTGGGGTATGAACATGTAGCCGGTGATGATGGTGAGCCCCAGCAGGACGATCAGCGCTGCAAGTGCGGCGCCGGCAATCCGGTTCCACTCGTAACTGTCCACCTCGGCCTTCCTCCGTGCATCGGGCAAGTGGCACGGGGATGCCCGGCCAGACCCGGGCCGGGCCCGAAGGCGCCCGCCGGGTCGCCGCGCTCATAGGGACAAGCCCCGGGCCTTGGCAATGGCTTGGCGCGCCGCGCCTTGTCGCACGGGGATGCGCCGGCCGCCCCGGCACGCACCTTGGCCGTTGACGCGGGCCCAACGCGCGGCAATGCCCCCGCGGCCATGGAAAGCTACCCAGCCCCGGCACGGACCATCGTCGAGACCCTGCGCGCCGCCGCCCGGGCTGCGCCCGAGCGCGCGGCCGCCTTCCAGGGCGCGCCGGGCGCCTATTCCCACCAGGCCGTGCGCCGGGCGCTGCCCGATGCCCTGCCGCTGCCCTGCTTCACCTTCGAGGAGACGATCGAGGCGGTTGTCGAGGGGCTTGCTGCGCACGCGGTTATCCCGGTCGAGAACAGCCTCTACGGCCGGGTTGCCGACGTGCATGTGCTGCTGCCCGAATCCGGGCTGTTCATCGTTGGCGAAACCTATGTGAAGGTCGAGCACTGCCTGCTCGGCCTGCCGGGCACGCCGCTTGCCGCGGTCAGCGAGGCGCTGTCCCACCCGCAGGCGCTCGGCCAGTGCCGGCACCGGCTGAAGGCGCTTGGCCTGCGGCCGGTGGCGCACGCGGATACGGCAGCGGCCGCGGCTGCTGTGGCCGAGGCGGGCCAGCCGCAGGTCGCCGCCATTGCCTCGCGGCTCGCCGGCGAGCTCTACGGCTGCGACCTCCTCGTCGAGGGCCTGCAGGATGCCGACCACAATTGCACCCGCTTCCTCATCCTCGCGCGCACGCCGCGTCCGCTCGAGGGCGACGGGCCGCTCAAGACCAGCCTTGCCTTCGAGGTGAAGAACGTGCCCGCCGCGCTCTACAAGGCGCTGGGCGGCTTTGCCACCAACGGGGTCAATCTCACCCGGCTGGAAAGCCACCTGCGCGGCGGGCGGTTCACGGCAGCCGAGTTCGTGGCCGACATCGAGGGCGCGCCCGACCTGCCGCCAGTCCAGCGCGCGCTGGAGGAACTGGCCTTCCACTCGAAGTGGGTGCGCCTGCTCGGCACCTATCCCGCAGCCGCCCTCGAACCCTAGGGCGGCCGGGGCGCTTAAAGCCCCGGGCCTGCGGCCGTGGATGCCATGGCGGGTTCCGGCAGGCCCGGGCAGCACGGCCCGGGCAGCGAGATCCCGGACAGCGAGATCCCGGGCAGCGAGATCCCGGGCAAGGCAAGGTCCTGCGAGGTTCCGGCAGCTGCAGGTCGGGCCGGCCGGGCCGGGTTGCCGGAGGATCGTTGGCGCGAGGATCGAAGGCAGGAGGATGGACAGAAGACGCAACGCAAGGCCCGGGTCCGGCACGTCTGCCGGGAAGCGAGGGATGGCGCGGCGGCCCCTGTTCGGCAGCAATCTGTTCGGCAGCAATCGCCGCGCCGCTGCCGGAGCGCGCTCGAGATGAGCTTCCAGTTCAAGCCGCCCGTTGCCAGCGAGGCCAGGGTCCACTGGCGCGAGCTCGTCACGCTGGGGCCGGAGGATGATCCGTTCTGGCGCCGGGTGCGCACCGCGCAGCTCGATTTCCTCTCGCGGTACCTGCCCATCAATGTCGCAGTTGTGACCGGCAACATGGCGGTCGTGCTGGCCGCGCTCGCCGAAGAAGCCTCGCCCTTTGTGCTCGCGGCCTGGTTTTTCGTCCAGGCGGCGGCGCTTCTCATCTGGGTGCCGCGCTTCTTCCACGAGGCGCGCCACGGCGCGACACCGGCGACCCGCGCCCATGTGCGGCAGGTGATCGGCGAGTTGTTCGTCGTCGGCGCGGCCTGGGCGGTCCTGTTTGTCGACGTGCTCTCGAAGACGACGCCGTCGAACGGCATGCTGGTGGTGGCCATGACGATGGCTGCCATCAGTGTCACGGCCTTTACGACCGCCATCTTTCCGCTCGGTGCGCTCGCGCTCTCGGGGCCGATCCTTGCCGGCACCGTCTACGGCCTTATCGCCAACAACTGGCCGGGGATCTGGATGCTGCAGATCGTGATGGCCAGCTTCCTGATCGTGATCGTGCGGGGCAACATGCTGACCACCTTTGCCTTCCTTGCCCGGCTGAAGACGCAGGACCGGCTGCTCGAGCAGGAGGAGGTGGTCCGCCTGCTCCTCACCGAGTTCGAGGCCAATGGCACGGACTGGCTGTTCGAATATGATGCCGACGGCCGGCTGACCTTTGCCTCGGCCCGCTTTGCGGAGGCGCTGCGCCGGCCGGTCGAGGAGGTGGTTGGCAGCCACTGGACCAGTTTCCTGAAGGATCCCGAGGCGCGCGCGCGCTTCCGCGAGATCGTGCGCAACGGCCAGCCCTATCGCGACGTGCTGCTGCGCGTGGAAATCGAGGGCGAGACCCGCTGGTGGCAGCTTTCCGGCACGCCCAAGTTTGGCCCCGACGGCCGGCTTGCGGGCTATCGCGGCGTCGGCTCTGACGTGACCGACCGCGAGCGCTCGGCGGCGCGGATCGCCG
The DNA here is from genome assembly GCA_937995515.1 of uncultured Sphingomonadaceae bacterium. Lineage (GTDB taxonomy): Bacteria > Pseudomonadota > Alphaproteobacteria > Sphingomonadales > Sphingomonadaceae > Thermaurantiacus. The sequence continues at coordinate 75,851 of CALKJZ010000007.1, forward strand.
AGCTTGCGACCTTCGACACGCTGACCGGCCTCGTCAATCGCCGCATCATCCATGCGACCCTCACCGAAGGCCTGCGCAGCCCCGATGGCGTTTCGCTCCTGTTCGTCGACCTCGACCGGTTCAAGGCCGTCAACGACAGTCTCGGCCATGGTGTGGGCGACGAGCTCCTCGCCGAGGTGGCGCGGCGCCTGCGCGTGACGGTGGGTGGGGAAGGGCAGGTCGGCCGCCTGGGCGGCGACGAGTTTGCCGTGGTTCTGCGCGGACAGGACCTCGGACGCGCCACGCGGCTCGGCGAGCGGATCATCGAGGCCCTGTCGGCGCCCTATGTGCTGGGCGACAAGAAGGCGCTCATTGGCGCCTCGGTCGGGCTGGCGCTTGGCCCGGCCGATGGCGCCACGGTGGAGGCGCTGATGCGCGCGGCCGACCTTGCGCTCTACGATGTCAAGGGCAAGGGCCGCGGGAGCGTGCGCCCCTACGACCGCGAGATGCACCAGCGCGCCGAACATCGCCGCTCGCTGGAGCTCGATCTCCGCGAGGCGCTCGATCTTGGCCAGCTGAGGCTGGTCTACCAGCCGGTGGTGGACGCGCTCGACGAGAAGGTCGTGGGCTTCGAGGCGCTGATGCGCTGGAGCCATCCGCAGCACGGGGAGGTGCCGCCCGCCGTCTTCATCCCGATCGCGGAGGAGACTGGGCAGATCGGCCGCATCGGCCGCTGGGCGATCGGCGAGGCGTGCCGAACGGCTGCCACCTGGCCGCGGCACATCCGGCTGGCTGTCAACCTCTCGCCGGTGCAGTTCGAGGACCCGCGGCTGGTCGACGATATCGCCGAGGCGCTGCGCCGCAACCGGATCGCCCCCGAACGGCTCGAGCTGGAGCTGACCGAGAGCCTGTTCCTCGAAGAACGGCCGCAGACGATGGAAACGCTCGCGCGGCTGAGGGCGCTTGGCGTCGGCTTTGCGCTCGACGATTTCGGAACCGGCTATTCGTCGCTTGGCTATCTGCAGAAGATCGCCTTCACCCGGATCAAGATCGACCGCAGCTTCGTCCGCGCGAGCACGGCCGAACAAAGCGAATCCTCGGCCATTGTGCAGGCCATCGTCGCGCTTGCCGACCGGCTGGGGATGGAGACGACCGCCGAGGGAACCGAGACCCGCGCCGAGTTCGAGGCGATGCGCAGGCTCGGCTGCGCGCAGGTGCAGGGCTATTATTTCGGCAGGCCCATGCCCGCCGACGACGTCGCCCGCGTGCTCGATCGCGCAGCCCCGCTCCTCGAGGTGGACGACGCCGCTCCCTCGCCGGAGCCCGGGCCCTCGTGCCCGCCCGCCCCCGCCTTGGCCCTCAGCGCCCCTCGGCCCAGTGCCGAAGCAGATGGTGCGCTATGGCCAGCGGCGGCGGCGCCGACCAGCTGCCTGATCCGGCAAGCGCCTGCGCGCACTCGGGCCGGCTGACCCAGCGCGCCTCCTCGAGCTCCGTGCCGTCGATCTGCAGCTCGTGGCTTTCCGCCTCGGCGATCGCGCCGATCATCAGGCTCGAGGGGAAGGGCCACGGCTGACTCGAGACATAGCGCACCGAATGGCAGGCAAGGCCGGCCTCCTCCCGCAGCTCGCGCACCACCGCCTCCTCCAGCGATTCGCCCGGCTCCACAAAGCCCGCAAGCGCCGAGAAGAAGCCGGCCGGAAAGCCGTGCTGCCGGCCCACCAGCGCATGGTCGCCGCGCACCGCCAGCATGATCACCACCGGGTCGACGCGCGGGAAATGGTCCGCGCCGCAGGCGTTGCAGTGGCGCGACCAGCCGCCCTTGGCCATGTCGGTCGGCGCCCCGCAGTTGGCGCAGAACCGGTGCCGCCGATGCCAGTCGAGAAGCGAACGGGCCTCGGCGACGATGCCGGCGCGCCCGTCGCCCAGCCGCATGCCCGCCGCGCGCGCGTCCACCAGCCGGCCCGGGAGGCCGTCGGCCGCACAATCGATTGCAAAACAGGGCCGGCCCTCGCGATCGAGCCCGAGGAAGACCGCGGGCCCCTCGCCCGTCTCTTCACGACGGGCCCAGTAGAGATCGTCGCCCGCAGGCGTGAGCAGGGGCTTCAGATTGTCGAGCACCAGCCAGCGCGACTGCCCGTGGATGCGCGCGAGCGCCAGCGCATCCGGATCGCGCCGGATATGGTCGGCGCGGTCGAGCGGGCAGCCGGTGTAGCCCATGTGCGGCACGCTCAGGCCTCCTTGCGGGATGGATCGACGGCGGGCTCCGCGAAGGGCGCCGCCGCCTGCCAGCAGGTCACCACCTCGACCGCCCGCGCATAGAGGGTGGGAAGGCCGGCGTCACCGATCTCCTGCCGGGGCACCCAGATGAGCTCCTGCCCGCACAGCTGCCGCGGCCGCGCGCCGCCGGCAAGCCGCGTCAGCGCCACCTCAAGCTCGAGCGCGAAATGGGTGAACCCGTGCCGGACAGGCGTTGGGCAATGCTCCCACTCCCCGGCAAACGGAAGGCGGCGGCAGGGCGTTTCCGCCCAGTCCGTACCCGGCAGGGCGAGGAGGCCGCCAAGGAGGCCGCGCGGGGCGCGGCGCGTGAGCGCGACCTCGTCGCCAGCCTCGATCCACCACGCCATGCCCCGGCGCAGCGGCCGCGGGCGAGCGCGGCGGCGGGCGGGAAGGTCGCCTGCCTGCCCGCGCGCGCGGGCCACGCATCGCCCCGCGAGCGGGCAGGCGATGCACGCGGGCCTCTTCGGCGTGCAGATGGTTGCGCCGAGATCCATGAGCGCCTGCGCGAAATCCCCGGGCCGGAGCCAGGGCACGTGCGGGCGCAGCCACGCCTCGGCCCGGCCCCTGAGCGCTGGCGGCGGGGTCGGGTCTCCGCTCAGCCGGGCCACCACCCGCATCACATTGGTATCGACAACCGCAGCCGGGATGCCAAAGGCAATCGCTGCCACAGCAGCCGCGGTATAGGGCCCGACCCCGGGGAGCCGGCGAAGCTCGCCGACCGTCTGCGGAAAGCCGCCTCGGGCCGCCACCCTTCGCGCTGTCGCCAGAAGGTTGCGCGCGCGGGCATAATAGCCAAGACCGGCCCAGGCCGCCATCACCTCGTCGTCGGCCGCCCCGGCCAACGCCGCCACGGTCGGCCAGCGGCGGGTGAAGGCCTCGAAATAGGTCGCGGCTGCCGAAACCGTCGTCTGCTGCAGCATCACCTCGGCCAGCCAGACCCGATACGGATCTGCCGGAACCTGCGCAGCCGGCGGCACCCGCCAGGGAAGCACCCGCGCATGCCCATCGTACCAGGCGAGAAGCCGGGCGGCGAGCGGTTCGGTCTCGACCTGCATGGCGCGTCTCTGGCACAACGGGGGCCGATGGCAAGAACCCCGCCCCCCGAGCCCGAACGCCGCGCCCGGCCGGTTGGCATCGGCGAGCTCCTGCCCGAAGTCGGCGGCGTCGCCTTCCGCCGCTTCGGGTTTGCGCGCGGCGCGCTGCTCATGCGCTGGAGCGAGGTCGTCGGGCCGGTCTATGCCCGCTGGTCGGTGCCGGAGGCGCTGCGGCCCGGGCGCGGCAGGGGCGCGGGCGCCACGCTCGTCATCAGGGTGGAGGGCGCCTTTGCCACCCAGATGGCGCATGTGCTGCCGCAGGTCGAGGCGCGTGCCAACCGGATCCTGGGCTGCGGGGCGGTCGCCCGCGTGCGGCTGGTGCAGGGCGCGGTGCCGCGCCCGCCGGCGAGGCCCGCGCCACCGCCGGCCGGGGGCACCCGCCAGCCGGCGGCGGCAGCGAACCTGCAGCACATCCGCGATCCGGAGCTGAGGCTCGCGCTCGAGGCACTCGCCGAGACGGTGGCCGGCAGCTGAGGCCGGCGCGCGGGGCCCTGCGGATGGGACCTCGGGGCGAGGGGTGGCCGCTCAGACCTCGTTGACGGTTGCGTCGCTGCTGGCCTTGACGTTCTCGATACACCGCATGGCATCGGCCTTGGCCCTGTAACCCTCTGACGAGGTGGCAAGGATGTTGCCGTTGCGGTGCCGGAGTCGCCAGCGCCATTCTCCGGCCTTGTCCTGGAAGAGTTCGAAGCTGAGCATGGCCGCCTACTCCCCGTTGTGCGCCGTTGTGAGCCCCGCGGCTCCCTTGCAGCTTGGCATCCGCAAGACAAGCCCGATGGTTGAACTGGCCCCTGCCGCCACCTATGTCGGGTCGCGCAAGACCGGAGTGAGGCATGACAACGCTGAGGGACCGCGGCGAGGGGTTCGAGAACAAGTTCGCGCACGATGCGGAAATGGAGTTCCGAATCACGGCCCGGCGCAACCGGCTCGTCGGCATGTGGGCGGCCGAGCGGCTCGGCCGCACCGGCGCGGAGGCCGAGGCCTATGCGCGCGAGGTGATCGAGGCCGATCTCGAGGAAGCCGGCGACGCCGACCTCATCCGCAAGCTCAAGGCGGACTTTGCGGCAGCAGGCGTGCTCGTCTCGGAGGCGGAGCTGCTCGAGGTGCTCGCATCGCGGCGCGAGGAAGCGCGCGCGCAGATTCTGGGCGGCTGACGCCGATGCCGATGCCGGCCGAAGAGATCGTCGCGCGCATCCGGGCAGCGATCCCGGATGCCGAGGTGGAACTGACCGATCTTGCGGGCGACGATGATCACTGGGCCGCGCGCGTCACCTCCGTCGCCTTTGCCGGGCTGCCGCGGGTCCGTCAGCACAAGCTTGTCTACGAGGCGCTGGGCGGCGACATGGGCGGCCGTCTGCACGCGCTGCAGCTGACGACCATAGCCCGTGCCAGCCAGTGAGGGAGCGAGGATGACCGAGGCCGTGCAGCAACGGATTGCCGAGATTGTCGGCAGCCACGATGTCGTTCTGTTCATGAAGGGCACGCCGCTGTTCCCGCAGTGTGGCTTTTCCAGCCGGGCCGTTGCCATTCTCGAGCATCTTGACGTGCCGTTTCACGCGGTCGACGTGCTGCAGGACCAGGAGATCCGCCAGGGGATCAAGGCGTTTTCCGACTGGCCGACCATCCCGCAGCTGTTCGTGAAGGGCGAGTTCGTCGGCGGGTCCGATATCATGATGGAAATGTTCGAGGCGGGCGAGCTCCAGCAGCTTCTCGGCGACAGGGGCGTCGCGCGGGCCTGAGCCCGCCGCCCGGGATCGGGCGCGGGCCCGGGGCATCGGCCGGGGGGTGCATGGGCGGACCGACCTTTGCAAGCCTTTGGGAAGCGGCGGTTGCATCGCTGCGCCGCGATCAGGCGCTCCTCGTGCCGGTGGCAGCCGCCTTCCTGTTCCTGCCGCAGCTGCTTCTGGCGCGCTGGGTTGGCGACCTTCCGGTGAACCAGTGGTTTTCCGGCGGCAATGCCGCGCGGACGCTCATCCTCTTCGTTCCCGTGGTGCTGGCCTCGCTGGTGGGCCAGCTTTCGCTCACGGCCATCCTGCTTGGCGAGGGCGAGGGGCAGACGGTCTCGCAGGCCATCGGCGCCTCGGCCGGGCGCGCGGCCCCGGCACTGGCGGCCAATCTCATCCAGGCGCTCGGCTTTGGCTTCGGCCTCCTCCTTCTCATCCTTCCGGGCTTCTATGTTCTGGGCCGGCTCTCGCTCGTGATCCCGCTCATTGTCAGCCAGACGCGGGATCCGGTGGATGCGATCCAGCGCAGCTGGCACCTCACCCGCGGCCGCGGGCTGCAGGTGATGGCCTGGTTTGCAACCCTGTTCCTCGGCTTCCTCCTCGTCTCGATTGCGGTCAATGGCCTTGCGGCCGCCTTCGGCGTTGTCTCGGCGATTGCCGAGGGGGGGGTGGCGGAGGAAGGCCGATGGGGCCTTGGCCGGTGGATCTTCGAGCTCATGGGTGGCGCGCTTTCCGCCGGCATCACGCTCCTCCTGATTGCGTTTACCGCCGAGCTCTATCGTGCGCTCCGCTCTCTTCCCGCGCCGGATGGCTGAGCGCCTGCCGCCCGGCCCGGCCGGGCGGGGGCGGGCGGCCTCCTTGCCCCCTGCGGCTCAGCGGCCCGCCGGGCGGGCGCGCAGGAGCGCGGCAAGGCATTCCCCGGGCTGCACATCCTGCCCATTGGGCAGGCGCGCCTCGGCGTGGGTCGCACGCAGGGCGGCGCCGGCCACGGGCAGGTAGAAAAGATCAAGCACGCAGGCGCCCGCAAACTGCAGCTGCCGGGCCGGCCCTTCGCGCCGGTCCAGCGTGGAGGCGCCGAGGAGCTGGAGCGCCACCTCCGGGGGCTGGCCGAGCAGCCGCTCCATGCCTGCAGGTGGCGTGTGCGGCGCGGCTGGCACGGGGCCGGTCGTCGTGGTTGCACAGGCACCCAGCATCGGCGCGGTGGCAAGCGCGAGAAGCATGCGGCGTTGCATGCCCAAGCGTCTAGCCGGGCGTGCGGCCCGGTGCTAGGCGCTCTCCGGTGCAGCAAGGGGCAGAGATGACCGCCGACCAGTCCGCAGCGTTCGATGTGCTCGCCATCGGCAATGCGATTGTCGATGTGATAGCCCGGCAGGAGGATGATTTCCTCAGGCAGGCGGGCATCCCCAAGGGCAGCATGCGGCTGATCTCGGCCGAAGAGGCCGAGGCGCTCTATGCGCGGATGGGCCCCGGGCGCGAGATCTCGGGCGGGTCGGCTGCCAATACCACAGCCGGGCTTGCAGCGCTGGGCAGCCGCGCGGCCTTCATCGGCCGCGTCTCCGACGACCAGCTCGGCCATGTCTTTGCGCATGACATCCGCGCGGCCGGGGTGGATTACCGCACGCCACCCGCCAATGGCGGCCGGCCGACCGGCCAGTGCCTCATCATCGTGACGCCCGACGCGCAGCGCACGATGAACACCTATCTCGGCAGCTGCCAGGAGCTCGACGAGGCCGATATCGACGAGGCGCGCGTGCGCGCGGCAAGCCTCACCTACTTCGAGGGCTATCTCTGGGATCCGCCCGCGCCGATGCGGGCCATCCGCAAGGCGGCCGCAATCGCCCGCGCGGCCGGGCGCAGGGTCGCCATGACCCTGTCTGACGTGTTCTGCGTCGAGGGGCACCGGGCGGATTTTCTCGAGATGTTCGGGTCGATGGTCGACATCGTGTTCGCCAACGAGAACGAGGCAAAGGCGCTGTTCCAGACAGACGATGTGGCGGTTGCAGCCGAGGCCCTTGCCGCCCGCGTGCCGCTTGCGATCGTCACCCGCTCGGAGAAGGGTGCGATCGTCCTGAACGGCGCCGAGCGGCACGAGGTGCCGATCGTGCCTGCAGCGCGCGTCCTCGATACCACGGGCGCCGGAGACCTGTTCGCGGCCGGCTTCCTTGCCGGATACACCCGGGGGCGTCCGCTCAGGGACTGCGCCGTCATGGGCACGATCGCAGCGGCCGAGGTGATCGAGCACTATGGCGCCCGGCCCGAGGACGATCTGAAGGCCCGGGTGGCGCGCCACTTTGGCTGAGCGCCAGCCCGGCGCGGCTCAGCCGGCGCGTGCCAGCATCGGGCCAAGTGGCCGGCCGGCGAAGATGTGCACATGGAGGTGCGGCACCTCCTGGTGCGCATGCACCCCGGCATTGGCGAGCAGGCGATAGCCGCCGTCCTCGAGCCCGAGCTCGCGCGCGACCTTGCCGATGGCGCGGATGAACCCTGCGATCTCGGCCTCGCTTGCACGTTCGGAGAAGTCCGCAAAGCTCACATAGCGCCCCTTGGGGATCACCAGCACATGCACCGGCGCCTGCGGGTTGATGTCGTGGAAGGCGAGCGACCATTCGTCCTCGTGGACCTTGCGGGCCGGGATCTCGCCGCGCAGGATCCGGGCGAACACATTGGCGTCGTCGTAGCTCTGGCGTGCCGAAACGCTCATGGGCGTGTCTCCGTTGCTCTCGTTTCCGGTTGGCCCTCGCGCCGTGCCAGCTCGTCGAGCACAGCGGCAAACGGCACGCCGCGCGCGCGCAGCAGCACGAGGAGGTGAAACACGAGGTCTGCCGCTTCCGAGACGAGCCGTGCATCATCCTCGGCAAGCGCGGCGACCAGCGTCTCCGTCGCCTCCTCGCCGAGCTTCTGGGCGACCTTGGGCAGGCCGCGCGCCAGCAGGCGGGCGACATGGCTGCGCTCGGCAAGCGCAGGGTCTGCGGCGAGCGCGGCCTCGCGCCCGGCGATCACGGCCTCGATCCGGGCGAGGATGTCGCTCATGCGGCTGCCATGGTCTCGTGCGGGGCCGGGCGCACCCGCACGCCGGCGGCGGCAAGCGCGGCCTTGGCATCCCGGATGCGGGCCTCGCCGAAGTGGAAGATCGAGGCCGCAAGCACCGCATCGGCGCCGCCGTCGCGCGCGCCTGCCACCAGATCGGCCACGGTGCCCACCCCGCCGCTTGCGATCACCGGCACGCGCACCACAGCCTTGATCGCGCGCAGGAGGGCAAGGTCATAGCCCTCGCGTGTTCCGTCGCGGTCCATCGAGGTCACCAGCAGCTCGCCCGCGCCGGCCTCGGCCATCGCCCGGGCGTGGCAGAGCGCGTCGAGCCCGGTGGGCCTGCGGCCGCCGTGGGTCACGATTTCCCAGCGGTCCGGGTCCGTCTGGCGGGCATCGATGGCAACCGTGATGCACTGGGTTCCGAACCGCCTGGCGAGTGCCTCGACGAGATCCGGCCGGTTGACGGCTGCGGTGTTGATCGAGACCTTGTCGGCGCCGGCGAGCAGCAGGTCGCGCACATCGTCGGCGGTGCGCACGCCGCCGCCCACCGTCAGCGGCAGGAAGCAGGTGGCCGCCGTGCGCGCCACGATGTCGAGCAGGGGGCCGCGGCCCTCGTGGCTTGCGCTGATGTCGAGGAACACCAGCTCGTCGGCCCCCTCAAGGTCGTAGCGGCGCGCGGCCTCCACCGGGTCGCCGGCATCGCGCAGGCCGAGGAAGCGCACCCCCTTTACCACCCGCCCGGCGGCGACATCGAGGCAGGGGATCACCCGCACGATGTCGCTCATGCCGCCGCCTCCAGCGCTGCGGGCAGCGAGAGGGTGCCCTCGTAGAGCGCCCGGCCGACGATCACGCCATCAATGCCGGGGTGCGCCCGGAGCGTGCGGATGTCGGCGAGATCCCGCACCCCGCCGCTTGCGATCACCGGCAGGCCGGTTGCCGCGGCGAGCTCGGCGGTGGCTGCCGCATTGGCGCCCGTGAGCAGCCCGTCGCGCGCGATGTCGGTGAACAGCAGCGCGGCAACCCCGGCATCGCGGAACCTGAGCCCGAGCTCGGTGGCTGCCATGTCCGAGACATCGGCCCAGCCGTGGGCGGCCACGCGGCCCCCGAGCGCATCGACGGCCACCACGATCCGGCCGGGGAAGGCGCGTGCGGCAGCGCGAACGAGCTGCGGGTCCGCAAGCGCTGCCGAGCCGATGACGACCCGCGCAGCACCGCGCTCCAGCCAGTGCTCGACGGCGGCCATGCTGCGCACACCGCCGCCGACCTGCACCTCAGCCGGCGTGGCGGCAAGGATCGCCTCCACGGCTGCGCCATTGCGGCTTTCGCCGGCAAAGGCGCCATCGAGGTCCACGACATGCAGCCAGCCGGCCCCTGCGGCCGCAAAGGCCAGGGCCGTCTCGACCGGGGCGGAGCCATAGACCGTTGCCTCCGCCATGCGCCCGCCGGCAAGCCGCACCACCTGCCCCTCCTTCAGGTCGATGGCGGGAAAAAGGGTGAAGGCCATCAGGGCCGCCATGCCAGAAAGCGGCCGAGGAGGGCGAGCCCGTCGGCCTGGCTCTTCTCCGGGTGGAACTGGACGCCCAGCATGTTGGCCCGCGCCACGGCTGCCACCACCGGCCCGCCATAGTCGGTCCACGCCGCGACATCGGCCGGATCGGAGGCGACAAGGCGGAAGGAGTGGACGAAATAGGCCCAGCCGGAGGCAATCGGCCCGGCGGCGGTCGTCCGCACCTCGCGCCAGCCAATGTGCGGGATGGCAAGGGCGGGGTTTCCGGGCGCAAGCCGCACCACCTTGCCTCCGATCCAGCCGAGGCCCCTGTGCCGGCCGAACTCGTGCCCTTCCTCGGCCATGAGCTGCATGCCGACACAGATGCCAAGGAACGGGACGGCCCGCCGGTGCACCGCCGTCTCAAGCGCCTCGACCATGCCGGGGCGCATGCGCAGCGCCTCGATGCAGGCGCCATAGGCGCCAACGCCGGGCAGGATCAGCCGGTTGGCGGCTGCGACCTCCAGAGGGTCGCCGGTGACCCGCACGTCCGTCTCGCCGGCTGCGTGCAGCGCATTGGCCACAGAGCGCAGGTTGCCGGCGCCATAGTCGACAACGACCGTGCTCACGCGCCGCCCAGTGTGCCCTTGGTCGAGGGAATGGCACTGGCCTCGCGCGGGTCGATGGCGATCGCGCTGCGGAGCGCGCGGGCAAGCCCCTTGAAGCAGCTCTCGACGATATGGTGGTTGTTGCGCCCGTAGAGGGTCTCGACATGGAGCGTGAGGCCGCCCGCCTGCGCGAGGGCCTGGAAGAACTCGCGGAAGAGCTCGCTGTCCATCTCGCCGAGCCTCGGCTGCGAGAAGGCGGTGTTCCACACCAGCCACGGCCGCCCGGAGATGTCGAGCGCCACCCGTGTCAGCGTCTCGTCCATCGGCACATAGGCATGGCCATAGCGGGCAATCCCCGCCCGGTCCCCGAGCGCCCGTGCAAGCGCGCCCCCCAGCGCAAGCCCGGTATCCTCCACCGTGTGGTGGGCATCGATGTGAAGATCGCCCCTGGTTTCGACCTCGAGATCGATGAGGCTGTGCCGGGCCAGCTGGTCGAGCATGTGGTCGAAAAAGCCGATGCCGGTCGAAATGGTGCGAATACCCGTCCCGTCGAGGTTCAGGCGCACGCGGACGTCGGTTTCGCTCGTGGTGCGGCAAAGGGTGGCGGTGCGCATGGGGTCTTCGATCCGGTCCGGGATATGTGCCCGGGCTATAGCAGCGGCGGGCCCTGCGGCAAGGCGGGCCTAGCCGCCCCCGCCCCCGGCCGGCGGCAGGAGTTCGGGCCGGCTGATGGGCCGCACCCCGGCCTCAACGGCGCGCAGCTCCGGCAGCACCTTCCTGCCCGGTTCCACGCCCAGTTCGGTGAACCGCCGCGCCTTGGCGAGCACCCGCATTTCGAGCGAGCCGATGAAATCGTTGTAGGCGCCTGCCGCCTGGCCGATATTCTGGCCGACCCGGGAGATGTGGTCGGCCATGACGACGAGCGACTGGTAGAGGTCGGAGCCGAGTGCGGCCACCTGCCTTGCCTCCTCGGCCATGGTCTCCTGCCGCCACACCATGGCCACCACGCGCGCAATCGCAAGGAGGTTCGTGGGGCCTGCGAGCAGGATGCGCTGGTCGAGCGCCCAGGACAGGAGGTCGAGATCCTGCTCGAGCGCTGCGGAAAGGAAGTTTTCGCCCGGAAGAAACATCACCACAAAGTCCGCCGCAGCTGCGAACTGCGTCCAATAGGCTTTCTCGGCGAGACCCCGCGCGTGGGTACGAACGGCGGCCGCATGCTTCTTGAGGAGATCGGTGCGCGCGGCATCGTCTGCGGCGTCCGAGGCCGCGAGAAAATGCTGCAGCGAGCATTTGGAATCGATGACCAGCTCGCGCCCGCCCGGCAGTCGGATGATGGCATCCGGGCGCCTGCCCGCGCCGTCCTCGTCTTTCGCATGCGCCTGCAGGACAAAGTCGATCCCCTCTCGCAGGCCGGCCATTTCCATGACATTGCGCAGCTGGGCCTCGCCCCACGCGCCCGACGCGCGGGCCGAGGAGCGAAGCGCCGCCACGATTCGCCCGGCCTCGGCGCGAACCGCCTCCTGCCCCTGCGCCACGGCCGACAGCTGCTGGGCGAGACTGCCATAGGCCTGCTCCCGCTTCTGCTCGAGCGCCTTCAGCTCCGTCTCGTAGCGCCCGAGCGTTTCCCGCATCGGCGCAATCAGGTCGGAAAGCGCCTGCCGGCTCGTTGTCAGCCCCTTTTCGACTTCGGCGCGGTGCAGCTCGAGCGTCTGGGTGGCCTGCTCGGCGAAGCTCTGCTGGGCACGCGCCAGCACATCGGCTGCAAGGCGCTGGAACTCCTCGCGCAGGTGGCGGAGCTGGGCCTCGTGCGCACGGTCCCGCTCGGCCTGCGTGGCCTCGCGCGCGGCAAGCGCGGCGCCAAGCTCCGCGGCCCGGCGCGCCTCGGCCTCGAGTGCGGCCAGCTGCGGCCGCAGCTGGCCAAGCTCGGCCTCCTGCGCTGCGCGCGCTTCCCGCAGCCGCCCGGCCTCGCCGCGTGCCTCCTCCAGCTGCGGCCTGACCGCGGCAAGCTCCCGACGGGCAGCCGCAAGCGGACGCCCCCAGCCGAGAAAGGCGAGGAGGAGCGCAAGAAGCGCCGCAGCGAGCGCCGCTGCCAGGGGAAGAAGGGCCTCGTCCATGGCGGAACATTAGGCGAACAAACCGGGCCTGCCAAGCCGCCCGGGGGCCCAGCTGCCGGTCGCCGCTTGCACAAGCGCCCATCCACGCCGATGATGCCCTCCGGGAGGTCCGTGCAGATGTCTGACGAAACGCTCTGGGCCGACGGCCTTGCCTTTCCGGAAGGTCCGGTGATGTGCGACGACGGCTCATGCCTCCTTGTCGAGATTGCAGCCGGGCGGGTCACGCGTGTCCACGCGGACGGACGCAAGGAGACGGTTGCAACTCCGGGCGGCGGCCCCAATGGCGCAGCCCTCGGACCCGATGGCGCGCTCTATGTCTGCAACAACGGCGGTTTCGCGTGGAGCGAGGTGGGCGGCCTCAGGATCCCCGGCCACCAGGCCCCCGATTACGAGACCGGGCGCATCGAGCGGATCGACCTTGCAACCGGCCGCGTCGACCGGCTCTACGACAGCTGCGACGGCCACCGCCTGTGCGGTCCCAACGACATCGTGTTCGATTCCGAGGGCGGTTTCTGGTTCACCGACCTCGGCAAGACCCGCCATCACGACCGCGACCAGGGCGGCCTCTTCTATGCCCGTCCCGACGGCAGCGGCATCCGGGCGGCGGTCTATCCGCTCGATGGCCCGAACGGGGTTGGCCTCTCGCCCGATGGGCGCACCGTCTATGTGGCGCTCACCTGGCAGCGGCTGCTGCTGGCCTTCGACATCACCGGCCCGGGCGAGGTCGCGCCCGCAGCGCTCGAGGCCGTGCCGGGCCGCGCGGTCGCAAGCTTCCCCGGGCGGGTGATGCTCGATTCGCTGGCGGTGCTCGAGTCCGGCCGGGTGGCGGTTGCAACGCTGGTGGAGGCGCCCGGTATCGCGACCGTCGACCCGCAGACCGGCGACTTTGCCGTGCGCGCCTTCGATGATCTTCTGACCACCAACATCGCATTTGGCGGCCCGGACATGCGCGATGCCGCCGTGTGTCTTTCCACCTCCGGCCGGCTGATGCGGGTTCGCTGGCCCGAGCCGGGGCTGCGCCTGCATTTTTCCCGATGACGGAGCTTGCCGACAGCCGCACGATCGCGCTGTTCCTCGACATGATGGCGGCCGAACGCGGCGCGTCGGCGAACACCCTTGCGGCCTATGCCCGCGATCTTGCCGATGCCTCCCGGCGGCTCGGCGGCCGGCTTGGCGCGGCCGAACCCTCCGAGCTTGCCGGGTTGCTTGGCCAGTGGATGGGCCTCGCGCCGGCCAGCGTGGCGCGCCGCCGCTCCGCGCTCCGGCAGTTCTTTGCCTTCCTCCATGCCGAGGGCCTGCGCGATTCGAACCCCGCGCTCCAGCTTGCGCCGCAGAAGCTGGCCCGGCCGCTGCCGCGCACCCTTTCGGTCGCCGAGGTCGATTGCCTGTTCGAGGCGCTGGCCGCGCTCGAGGCCGAATCGCCCGGCCCGCGCACCGTGCGGCTCCGCGCGCTCGTCGAGCTCCTCTATGGCTCGGGGCTTCGCGCAAGCGAGCTCGTCGGCCTGCCGCGCGCGGCGATCCGCCCGGGCCAGCCCTATGCCATCGTGCGCGGCAAGGGCGGCAGGGAGCGGCTGGTCCCGGTCTCCGAAAAGGCGCTTGCCGCAGCCCTTCTCCAGCAGGCGCTCGTGCCGAAACCCTGCCCCTTCCTGTTTCCCGCACGCAGCGGGGCGGGCCATTTGTCGCGCGTGGCGCTCTTCCAGCAGCTGCGGGCGCTTGCGGCCCGCGCCGGGCTCGACCCGGCGCGGGTGAGCCCGCATGTGCTGCGTCACGCCTTCGCCACCCACATGCTGGCGCGCGGCGCAGACTTGCGGGTGCTGCAGACCCTGCTCGGCCACGCCAGCATCGCCACCACCGAAATCTACACCCATGTGGCGACAGACCATCTGGTCGAGGCGGTCAGCCGCGGGCATCCGCTGGCACGGATGGCGCGGCAGGATGCGTCCTGAGCGGGCGCCTGCCGCCTGCACAGCCGCCTGCACTCGGGCGCACATGGGAGCGCACATGGGAGAGAGCATGACGATTGCCCATATCAACCGCATTGCAAGCGCCGTGCCGCCCTATGATGTGCACGCGGCCTTCGAGCGTTTTGTCGATGCGCGCCTTGAGGGCCGCCGCGAGCAGGCCCTGTTCCGCCGGCTCGCGCGCCGCTCGGGCATCGAGCACCGCTGGTCGAGCTTCCAGCCGGTCACCAACCCCGATGGCTTCGTCGCGGATGCCGAGGGCTTCTATGCACCCGGCGCCTTCCCGTCCACGGCGCGCCGGATGCAGCGCTATGCCGATGTGGCGCCCGCCCTCGCCGAAGAGGCGGCACGCCGCCTTGCGGGCGATCTTACCTCCGTCACCCACCTGGTGGTGGCCTCGTGCACCGGCTTCATGGCTCCCGGGCTCGACCAGCTGCTGGTCCGCCGGCTCGGCCTCGATCCGGGGGTCGAGCGCACCGTCGTCGGCTACATGGGCTGCTATGCCGCCGTGAACAGCCTGCGCCTTGCGCATCATTTCGTCCGCTCCGACCCGGCCGCGCAGGTGCTGGTGGTAAATCTCGAGCTGTGCACGCTCCACTTCCAGGATACGGACGAGGTGGAAAAACTGCTCTCGATGCTGCTGTTCGGCGATGGCGCCTCGGCGGCACTGGTGAGCGCGGCGCCCGAAGGCCTGGCGCTTTGCGACTTCCTGAGCCTCGCCCTGCCCGGGAGCGAGGGGCTCATAACCTGGGACATCGGCGACACCGGCTTTCACATGCACCTGTCGGGCGAGGTGCCGCGCCGGATCGGGCAGGCGCTCGAAGGCCCGGCGGCCGCCGGGCTGCTGCGGCACCGCCCGGCCGATTCCTTTCCGCTGATGGCCGTGCACGCCGGCGGGCGTGCCATCCTCGATGCGGTGGAGACGGGCCTCGCGCTCGGGCAGGGCGCGCTCGACAGGTCGCGCGCCATCCTGCGCGAGTTTGGCAACATGTCGTCGGCGACCCTCATGTTCGTGCTCGAGCGGATCCTCGGCGAACCGGGCGGCGCGGGCGACGAGGGGCTCGCCATGGCCTTCGGGCCCGGCATGGCCTGCGAGACCTTCACCTTCCGCAAGCGCTGAGAGGCCGGCCATGGCAGGCTGGCCCGATTTCCGCAGCCGCGCCACCGAGCCGGAGCGGATGGACACGGAGCCTGTCTCCGACGCCGAGCTTGCCGCCTGCCTTGCCGATCTCGAGACGGTCAACCGCCTCACCCGTGCGACGCCGCCGACCCTCGGCTTTCTCGAGGCGCTCACCCGTGGCTGGCCGGCTGGTCTACCGCTGCGGGTGCTCGACGTGGGCGTGGGGCAGGGCGGCATGCTGCGCGCCATCCACCGATGGGCAACAGCGCGCGGCCTCGTGCCCCAGCTCGTCGGCCTCGATCTCAACCCCCAGTGCCTTGCGGCCGCGCGCGCGGCCACCCCGCCCGGCATGGCGATCGATTGGGTCGAGGCGGATGCGCTCGCCTTTTCGCCCGAACACCCGCCGCACGCCATCGTCACCAGCCTGTTCATGCATCATCTCGACGACCGGCAGGTGGTGCGCTTCCTGCGCTGGCAGGAGGAGACCGCCAGCCACGGCTGGTTCGTGAACGATCTCCACCGGCACTGGTTCGCCTGGGGCGGCTTCTGGCTGCTCGCGCGCGTGGCGATGTGGCACCCGCTGGTCCGCCATGATGGCCCGCTCTCGGTACGCCGCGCCTTCGTGCGGCCCGAATGGGAGCGGCTTCTGGCCGAGGCGGGAATCCGGGGCGCAACCCTCAGCTGGCACCTGCCGTTCCGCCTGTGCGTGGGGCGGCTGAAGCAGCCCGCGCCATGACGGACGCCTGGCCGGGCGCGCTGGTGGTGGGCGGCGGGGTTGCAGGGGCGGCGGCCGCCATCCGCCTGCGCCTGCTCGGGCGGCCGGTGCTGCTGTGGGAGCGGGAGCGGCTTGCCCACCACAAGATCTGCGGCGAGTTTCTCTCGGCCGAGGGGGTGGTCCATGCGCAGGCGCTCGGCATCGATCCGGACGCGCTCGGGGCGGTGCCGATCCGGGCCGCCCGGCTGGTGGCAGCAGGCGGAGAGGTCACGCGCCGGCTGGGCTTCGAAGCCCGCTCGCTCACCCGCCACGCGCTCGATGCCGCGCTTCTCGCGCGCGCGGCCGCGCTCGGCGCCGACGTCCGCCGTGGCGTGCAGGCCCGCGGGATCGGCGAAGACGGAACGATCCTCTCAACCCACGGCGACGTGCGGGCGCCCGCGGTGCTGCTCGCCACCGGCAAGCACAATCTGCGCGGTCTCCCGCGCGAGACGGCCGGCACGATCGACCATCTGGTGGGCTTCAAGACCTATGTCCGGCTGGCCCCGGCGCAGCGGGCCGAGCTTTCCGGCCACACCGAGCTGATCCTGTTCCGCGGCGGCTATGCCGGGCTGCAGATGGTCGAGCGCGATATGGCCAATCTCTGCTTCCTCGTCAGCCGCGAACGCCACGCCGCGTGCAACGGCCGGTTCGACGCGCTGGTCGCCGATCTTGCCGCCGAGGTGCCGCATCTTGCCCGCCGCCTCGAGGCGGCCGTGCCGCTGCTCGACCGGCCGCTCGCAATCGGCGGAGTGCCCTATGGCTATCTCTTCAAGGCGGGCCGGGACCCGCCGTTCCTCTGGCGCCTTGGAGACCAGGCGGCCGTGATCCCGAGCTTTACCGGCATGGGCATGAGCCTTGCGCTCCATGGCGCAGCACTTGCGGTGCGCGCGCTCCTCGCGGGCGACGGCACGGCCGCCTATGCCCGGGCCCTCGCGCGGGACGCTGCCGGGCCCGTCCGGCGGGCGACCCTCCTGCAGCAGCTGGTGGGCGAGGAGCGCCCGCGGCAGGGGCGGCTGCTCGCGCTCGCCCGCGCTCTGCCGCAGATCCTGCCGCTTGCGGTCTCCGCCACGCGGCTGCGGATGAAGGCCGTCCGCCGCGCCGCGGGCACCGGCTGAGCGCTGTGACCGAGGGTGCGGAAGGCCGGCGGGCGCAGCGCCCGCCGGCCCCGTGCATCGGGCGCCGGTCTGCCCCGGCTCCGGTCTGCCCTAGCTCAGGTGCCGGGCGAGATGCTTGTTCATCTCGAACATCGTGACGCTGTCAGCACCGAAGATCCGCTTCAGATGCGCATCCGCGATGATCCGCCGCTTGTCCTTCGGATCCTGGAGATTGTTGGCCTTGATATAGTCCCAGACCTTCTTGACCACGTCCCCGCGCGTCACCTGGCCGGCGCCGACGATGGCGGCGAGATCGGCGGAGGGGGTCAGCGGGGTCTGCAGCGCGTTCGGCTTCTTGGTTTCGGCCATTGTCTATCCTCTCCCATCGACGAGTCATGTGGGCCCGTCCTGTGGCGTCTCATGCGACGAAGCCGGGCGGGCGGCAATGGTGCAGCGCGGCACCGGCTGTCACCGAAACGCCACGGATGCCATGTCCTGACCGCTTTCTGCGCGACTGTGACCGGAAATCCTCAGGCAGCCGTGCCCGCCAGGCCGTGACAGCGGGCCCCACGGGCGCCCCCGATCGGGTCCGCCCGCGGGGCTGTCTTGCCATGCGGCGCGCCATGTGGCGCGAAGGGCCCGGAGCGGCAGCCATCAGCCCGTCGTGCCGCCAGTCTCCTGCTCCCGGTCTGCTGCTCCCGGTCTTCCCGGCCCTGCAGGGCTTCGGGCGCCTCGGGGGCCTGGCCGGCGGTCGCAAGGAGCATCGCCTGGTCTTCCGCGCGGCCGGGGTTGCGGCCATGGTGCGCCTGCCATGCGGCCTCCCCCTTGCCCGTTGGCGCGCCTAGGGTTCCTGAGGTCCCTTACGGGTTCCGTGCGGCCTCGGGTCTTCGCGCGCCTCCCGGTTTGGGTTCCATCCGCGGTTCGCGCGCCCTGCGGCCCCGCCCGATGGCAGGCCGGCCCGCGCACGCACGGCCCGCACGCGCCAGATGCCGCAGGCCGCCCCCCCGGTTGCAACGGGCGCAAGCATCGGGAGCATGTGTGTCAGTGTGTCAGTGTGTCAGTGTGTCTGTGTGTCTGTGTCTGCCGTGCGCACGCAAGGGGCGCGCCAGATCCTGCCGGCTTCCGGCCGGGTTGCAGCGGCCAGCTGCGGTGCGGATGGTCCGCGGGCCAGGCACCCAGCCGCCGGCTCCGCACGGTCCGCTCGGGCCGCCGCCGGCCCTGTGCCTTCCTCGCCAGCCGGATGCCCCGAGGGCTGCGCCCCGGGGCCCCGGCCATGCGGCGCGGCGACGAGGCGCCGTCAGCGCGCGACGGGTGCGGCCGCGCTCGGATTTTCCGGCAGGCCGCCGAGCTGCTGGACCAGCTTGGTGTAGGCATCGAGATAGGCGAGGACGATCACCTGCCCGATTTCGGTGTTCTCATAGCCGCCGCCACCGCCCCCGCCGAAGCCGCCGCCAAGGAAGCCGACGCCGCCGCCGAAGCCGAGGTCGGTCTTCCTCGCGAAGCCCTCGGTCAGCCGCTCCATCTCGGTGGTGCGCGCGTTCACGAGCGTCAGCGTGACATTGGCCTCCTTCTTGCGCATGTTGATGCCGCCGCCAATGGCCGCGCCCAGCCCGCCGCCGAGCATTCCGCCCACCAGCCCGCCGATGTTGCCGCCGCCGGCATTGTTGTTGCGGGTGACGAGATCGGGCACCACGAAATAGTCTGCGGCACGCACCTGCGCGCGGCCGATGTTCGAGCCCTGCTGCAACTCGCCCTGGTCGGCCAACGCGCGCTCGATGTTGCGGCTCGCAAGCCCGCGGCCGCGGTCGACAAGGCCGAAGCAGCCCGAGCGCATCACGAACGTCTTGATGATCGCCTCCGGCGAGCCAAGGCCCAGCGGCCGCCACCAGTCATTGTCGGGCTCGACGACTGCGATCGTGCCCAGCCGCTTGGTGCAGACCGGGATTTCCGCCGTCCGGCGCTCCTGTTCCTTGCGCGCGCCCGACTGGGCGCTGGCCGGAGAGCCGCCGCCTGCAGCCGCAAGCGCCATCACCGCCACGGCCGCCGTCGCGCGCATCGCCCATGCCAGTCTCATCGAACCTGTCCCCTGCCGTGCCGGTGCTGCGCGATGTGCCCCGCGCACGAACCGGCCAAGAAACCGCATGCGACCTGAGGCCCACATCCCTACGCCTGCCCCGTTGCCACTTCAAGGCGCAAAGGGCCCGCTCTGGAGACTCTTGCCCCAAATGCGGCAGCGCGGGCGAAAGACCAGGCGACGGGCCCGCCCGCCGGGAGACCAAGGCCGGTCCGGCAGCGCGCCGCGTTCGCCCTGCCGCCGCACGGCGCGCTGCCGGGCGCTTGGCAATGGCCCGATGTGGCAATAGACATGCAGGCTTGGTGGTCGGGGTCCCGTGCAGGGGACAGGACGCGCCTCGGCCCGGTGGCGCGAATCCGTATCCCTTGTTAACAGTTTTTTGCGACCGGAGCCGTTAACCGGTTTTCGGAGCGGAATGTCCGCCTGGGCGCGCGCCCGGCACATCACAAGGGAAATGGAATGCGCTGCGCAGTTCTCGACGATGACAAGGCCCAGACCGAGCTGGTTGCCAAGCTGCTCGAAGGCCATGGCTACAGCTGCGAGGTGTTTCACCAGGGGCGCACGCTGGTGAACCGCCTGCGGCAGGACACGTTCGACCTTCTGGTGATCGACTGGAACATGCCCGGCCTCTCGGGGATCGAGGTGCTGCAGTCGGTCCGCCATGGCCAGCATGCGAGCCTTCCCGTCCTGATGATCACCAGCCGCACCGACGCGCAGGACATTGTGACCGGCCTCGCCGCCGGGGCCGACGACTATATCGTAAAGCCGCTTCACCCCGAGGTGTTCCTCGCGCGCGTCGACGCCGCGCTGCGACGGGCGCAACTCAACCGTCCGGCGCCGCGTAGTGCGCGTTATGGCGATTATGTGTTCGAGACCGCGACCCAGACGGTCAGCTTCCGGGGCGAGACGGTGAAGCTCACAGCCAAGGAGTTCGCGCTGGCGCAGATGCTGTTCGAGAACATGTCGCGCCCGCTGTCGCGCTCCTACCTGCTCGATGCCATCTGGGGGCAGAGCCCGGATGCCGAGACCCGCACGCTCGATGCCCATGTGTCGCGCATCCGCTCCAAGCTGAAGCTTCGCGCCGAGAACGGGTATCGACTCGCGCCGGTTTACAGCTATGGCTACCGGCTCGAGCCCACCGCCGGTGAGGACAGCCCGGCGGATGGTCTCGAAGAAGGGTCGGGACAGGGAGATGGCAACGAAACGGAGCGGAGGGCCGCTCCGGGGTTATGATTGGGGTAGCGTGACTCCGCGCGCCCTCCTGGTGCCCCTGCTGCTGCTGGGCGGCATTACGCCCGCGATCCCTCAGGGCTCGCGCGAGGCTGCGCGCGCGCTCGCCGAGGCCGAGGCGGCCGGCGGGCGGGTGACCTATCGCATGGCCAAGGGGGATACGCTCGAGGGCCTGGCGCGCGCCCATTTCGTGCGACCCGAGCTGTGGCGGAGAGCACAGGCGGCCAACCGCATCTCCGACCCGCGCCGGATCCCGGTTGGCCGGGAACTGGTGCTCAACACCGCCTGGCTCAACGCACGCCCCGTCGAGGCCGAGGTGACCGCCTTTCGCGGCGAGGTCACGGTCACGCGCGGCGGCCAGACCGTGTCCGTTGCGGTTGGCACCCGCGTGCGCGAGGGGGATCTGGTCTCCACCGCCAAGAACGGGTTCGTGACCTTCACCATGCCCGATGCGAGCCTGGTGACCATGCCCTCGTCCAGCACCGTCCGGATCGCCCGGCTCCGGCAGTTCACCCTCGGGGAGGCCATCGAGCGGCGGTTCGAGCTGGTCTCTGGCCGCGCCGAGGCGCGCGTCACGCCATTCAAGAGCCCCCAGTCGAGCTTCGAGATCACCACCCCGGTTGCGGTGGCGGCGGTGCGCGGAACCAGATTCCGCATACGCTACACGCCCGAGGCGTTTCGCGCCACGCAGGAGACCATCGAGGGCAAGGTAGGGGTCAAGGGAAGCCGCGATGTCGAGCAGCTGGTGACCGCGGGCTTCGGCACCTTTGCCACCGCACGCGATGGGGTGGCAGCCCCCCGCCCGCTCCTGCCCGCGCCCGTCATCGAGCAGCCGGCGAAGGTCCAGGCCGGCCAGAAGGTGGTGTTCCGCTTCCGCCCCGTTCCGGGCGCCCGGCGCTATCTCGTGGAACTCGCAACCGATGCCGGCTTCCTCGACCGGTTTGCAAGCATCGAGACGGACGAGCCGGTCGCCGAGTTCGAGGATGTGCCCAACGGCACCCTGTTCGTGCGGGCGAGCGCCATCGACGACCTCGGTCTGGTCGGCCGCCCGGGCACCCAGTCGTTCGTGCGCCGCCTTGTGGGGCTTATACCGCCGGTTGGCTCGACGGAGCCCCAGTCGGTCGAGGGCAGGCCTGTCGAGGGCAGGTCGTTCCTGTTCCGCTGGCAGGCAAGCGAGGGCCAAGGCACCCGCTACCGGTTCGTGCTGCGCGCAGCCGGCGGGCCGGACCAGCGGCTGATCGACGAGGTGGGGCTCGCAGCCCCGCAGATCACGCTCGTGAACCTGCCCGATGGCGACTATGCGTGGCAGGTCGCCGTGCAGGAGATGGTCGAAGGCGAGCTGACCGAGACCTGGCTGCCCGAGGAACAGCTCCGCGTGGGCGAGGGAGGCCCTGTCAGGGGCTGGTCCGAAAGCGGTGCAGGCCCGGCCGGTGGCCCGGGTGTCGCCGGGGCCGGCGGGACCCTGCCCGGCGGCGGGGCGACCGCGGCCGCCGGTGCTGGCGCAGACGATCTTCCGGCTGGTCTGCCCGGCTGGGGTGGCCCGATCGCCGGGACCGGCTGGAGCGCCATGGAGGCGGATCTGGGCCCATTTCCCCGCGGCATCTTCGGCGAGGGCGATGCCGACTATGCGTACGATCCTGCCAGCCCGGCGGGCGCACGTCCCGGCGGCTGGAGCGTCGGCTCCCGCTTCGCGGCTGGCGCATCGGGCGGCGGTGTGCCGCTGCTGCGGGCGTGGATCCAGCCGCCCGCGCCAGGCTGGGGCGCGGGGGCGGGCGGAAGTGGCTGGGGTGTGGGCGCGGGCGGAGGCCTGCCCCACGGCCCCGGCGTTCCCGTCAATCCCGAAATTCCGGGCCTGCCCGTGGTTCCGCCTCCGGGCGGCGGCGGTGCTGCGCCCGGCCCCGGTCTTCCGCCCGGCCATGACGACCCCGGCGGCGGATCGACCGGTTCGGGCGATGGGTCGAACAGTCCGCTACCGGACTGGGCGCCGCCTGCGCCGCGGGGCGGCGTCGTCCCCGAGCCGCACGCCTGGCTGATGATGGTGATCGGCTTCGGGCTGATTGGCGGGGCGCTGCGGCGCCGTGCGCGGCCGCGCGTCCGGGAAACGGCCGCCTGAACCAACCGCTCGCCCCGCGCCTCGTCGACCGCGGTGCGGCCGACCGCGGGATCGACGTGCGCCACCGGCCGGCGGCCGCTGCCGACGTGCCGCGCGAGGCCATCGAGGTGGGCGCCGGCCGCCTGCTGCAGGAGTGGTGGGCGATCCTGCTGCTCGCCACGCTCGCCATCCTTGGCGTCAACGCCTGGGCGCCGCCCGACCGCCTGTCGAACGTGCTCTACGACAGCGTGCAGCGGGCCGCGCCGCGGCCGGCGGGCGAGGGCATCCTCATCATTGCGATCGACAACCGCAGCCTAGCCGAGCTCGGGCGCTGGCCGTGGCCGCGCGAGCATCACGTGGCGCTGGTGCGCCGGCTGGGCACGGCGGGCGTGCGTGCGATCGGCTACGACGTCCTGTTTCTCGAGCCCTATGCCGCCCCGCATGTCGACGAGGCGCTCGGCGCGGCGCTTGCCGCCGGCCCGCCGGCCGTGCTGCCGCACCTCATCGAAGTTCCGGGCACGGATGGCCGCCCGTCCGACCTCGTGCCGCCGGTGCCTGCGATTGCAGCCGGCGCGCGCGCCGTGGCGCATGTCGTCACACGTCCGGACCGCGACGGGGTGGTGCGCGGGGTGGATCGTCTGGAGGATCCCGAGGGCCGCAGGTTTCTCCACCTGTCGGAGGCGCTGGCTGCCGTTGCGGCCGGAGACGATGAGGCAATCGACGCGCCGGATCCGCCGCCTTCAAGCCCGGTCATTGCACCTGCGCGCGATCTCATCCCGTTCGCGCGCGGGCCCGGTGCCTATTCCCAGGTTTCGTTCGTCGACGTGATGGAGGGGCGCCTGCCGCCGGAGCTGCTGCGCGACCGGATCGTCCTCGTCGGCGCCACCGGCGCCGGCCTCGGCGACCGGTTCTCGACCCCCATGTCGGGCACCGAGGAGACCATGGCCGGGGTCGAGATCCATGCCAACTATCTCGATGCGCTCCTTACCGGCACGCTGATCCGCCCGGCGCCCACCGTCTGGGTGCAGATCTTCTCGCTTGCGCCGCTGTGGCTGCTGATGCTGAGCCTCCTGCGCCTCGGCCCCCGCATCAACCTCTGGCTGGGCGCCGGCCTCGGCCTCGGCGTGATCGCGATCAGCCTTGTCGCCCTTGTCGTTTTCCGGGTCTGGCTGCCGCCGGCCACGCCGCTTCTCGCGCTCGGGCTCATCTTCCCGATCTGGGGGTGGCGACGGCTCGACGTGGCCAGCCGCTTCATGATCCGCGAGCTGAAGGAGCTGACGAGCGAGGAGCCGATGCTACCCCGCCATCGGGTGGAGGTGAGCGGCGACCCGGTGGCGCGGCAGATCGTGCTGATGCACGAGGCGATCCGCGACGTGCGCGACCTCCGGCAGTTCATTGCCCAGTCGCTCGACAACCTGCCCGACGCCGCGCTGGTGACCGACCTCGACGGCCGGGTGCTCATCGCCAATGCCGCAGCCGACCGGCTGTTCGTGCCGCGCCTCGGCGGGCCGGTGGAAGGCCGCCCGCTTGCCGCGGTGTTTTCGGCCCTCGATCCGGACCCGGCCTTCCCCGACCCGCGCGCCGCCCAGCTCCTCGAGGCGCTGCGCGACGGCGGGCTTGCGCCCGAGAACGGCTACGAGACCCGACTGGCCAACGGCATGTCGCTCGAGATCCGGCTTGCCTTCTTCACCGATGCCGCGCGCCGCCCGCTCGGCTGGATCGCGCGCTTTGCCGACATCACCGACCTGCGCGCCTCCGAGCGGCAGCGCGAGGATGCGCTGCGTCTTCTTACCCACGACATGCGCAGCCCGCAGGCCGCCATCCTCGCGGTGCTGAACGCCGAGGGGCGGCGGATTCCGCCCGATGTGGCCCAGCGGCTGGGCCGATATGCCCGCCAGACGCTGAGCCTCGCCGACGATTTCGTCCAGTATGCACGCGCCGAATCCGGCCGGTTCAACCTCGAGCTGTTCGACCTCGCCGACGCCATGCTCGATGCCGCGGACGATCTGTGGCCGCTTGCCAAGGCCAAGGAGATCCGGGTCGAGACCGAGACGCCAGACCAGCCGGCAATGGTCAGCGGCGACCGCGCGCTGATCTCGCGCGCGATGGCCAACCTGCTCAGCAATGCCATCAAGTACAGCGCCCCGCAAACGCGGGTGACGGGGCGCGTCCTTGTCGAG
Source organism: uncultured Sphingomonadaceae bacterium (assembly GCA_937995515.1). Classification (GTDB taxonomy): domain Bacteria; phylum Pseudomonadota; class Alphaproteobacteria; order Sphingomonadales; family Sphingomonadaceae; genus Thermaurantiacus. The sequence goes on from CALKJZ010000007.1 coordinate 100,668, forward strand.
GGCGACCGCGCGGTTGCCGAGGTGGAAGACCAGGGGCGGGGCATTGCTCCCGAGGATCAGGCGCGCCTGTTCGAGCCGTTCCAGCGGCTCGTGCCGCCCGAGGGCGCAACGTCCGAGGCCGATGCGTCCGGCTCGGGCCTCGGGCTTGCCTTCGTGCGGACGGTGGTCGAGCGGCACCAGGGCGATGTCTTCGTCCGCTCGCGCGTGGGGGAAGGATCGACCTTCGGGTTCCGGTTGCCGCTGGCGCCGCTGCCGCCTGCCGGCTGAGGCGCGCGCCCGCTCAGGGCGCGGGGGCTGCGAGGGCGGCGGCTGCCGCTTCGGCAAGCCTCGCGAGGACCGCATCCGGTGCACCTGCGCGCTGGCGCGCGCTCGCACGTGCGCGCGCCTGCTCCGCGCCCGTCGTGCGGTCAAAGGCCACCAGCTCCACCGTGTAGATCTGCCGTGCGGGCGCAAAGAGGCCGCGCCGCGCCGGCTGCGCCGCCCAGCGCGCATCCGCCCCCTCCCGCGGCACGAACGCGCCCGTGCCCTCGGGCCGCAGGGCGAAGCTCAGGCGCAGCTCGGTGCCGGCAGTGCCGCTGTCGCTCGCGCGCGTCACCGGCCACCCGGCTGCCTCGAGCGCGGCGGCGGCGCGTTCTGCCAGCGCTGCCTCGCGCGGGGCGGCGCGCTCCGGCCCGGGGTCTGCCAGCCGAAGCGGGGCGGGCGGCGGCGGCAGGGCCCCGCGCATGACAACGGCGGTCTCCGTGCCCGCACAGCCACCGGCGCCGAGGGCGGCCGCCGCCAGCACGGCGCAACCTGCGCGCATCTCAGGCGGCCTCGGCGTCCGCTCCGGCCGCTGCGGCGGCAAGCGCGCGGGCCGCCGCATAATCGGCCTTGCCATTGGGGGCGCGCGGCACCTTCGGCACCAGCACCACCCGCTTGGGCGCCTTGTAGGCTGCAAGGCGCGCACGCACATGGGCGATGAGCGCTGCCTCGTCGACAGGGGCCAGCGTCTCGACCACCGCGGTGACAGCCTGGCCCCATTTTTCATCCGGAACGCCGAACACCAGCGCATCCTCCACGGCGGGATGGGTCTTGAGCGCCTCTTCCACCTCCTCGGGGAAGACCTTCTCCCCGCCCGTGTTGATGCACTGGCTGCCCCGCCCGAGCAGGGTGAGGGACCCGTCGGCCTCCACGCGCGCCCAGTCGCCGGGCATGGTGTAGCGCCGGCCCTCGTAGGTGATGAAGGTCTCGGCGGTCTTCTGCGGATCCTTCCAGTAGCCGAGCGGCAGGAGCCCGGTGCGCGCGACCCGCCCGGCGACCCCCGAGCCCGGCGCGACCGGGCGCAGCTCCTCGTCGAGCACGATCGTGTTCTCGTCGTGCAGGAAGCGGGTGGGGGCATCCGGCGCGGCCGCTGTCGAGATGGCGGCCCCATAGCCCAGCCCCTCTGACGAGCCATAGGCATCATAGCAGATCATCGTCGGGCAATGGGCAAGGAGGGCCGCCTTCACCTCGGGCGACCACATGGTGCCGGATGAAATCATCATCCGGAGGCCGCCGAGCCGCCCCTCGCCGGCCTCGATGGCGCGCAGCAGCGGCCGCGCAAAGGCATCGCCCACGATGACGCAGATGTCGGGCGCGTGGGCCTCGCAAAGCGCCAGCGCTTCGGCAGGGGAAAAGCTCCGCGAGGCGGTGGTGATCACGGTGCCGCCGAGCGCCAGCGCGTAGATGCCCATGAGCAGGCCGGTGCCGTGCATGAGCGGCGGCAGCGCCAGCAGCCGCCGGCGCGACGGATTGGCCTCCACGCGCGCCACATGCTCCGCGAGGCTTTCGGGCGCCGGTTCGCCGGGCATGTTGGCGCCCGCCCCGAGGATGGTGAAGAGCGTGCCCTGTTCCCACATGACGCCCTTGGGCATGCCCGTGGTCCCGCCCGTGTAGATGAACAGCAGGTCGGAAGGCGAGTGATCCATCGGCGGGAGCGACGCATCGCCTGCGGCAAGCTCCGCATGGCCGCGGGCCCAGGCCGGCGGCGTGCCGCCCACCTGCACCCAGAGGCGGACATGGGGCAGGCGTGGGCGCAGGCCCTCGAGCAGGGGCTGGAACTCGGCATCGAAGACCACCACCGCGGCATCCGAATTGTCGAGGATGAAGGCCAGTTCCTCGCCCGTGTAGCGGTAGTTGACATTCACATGCACCATCCGTGCGCGGAAGCTCGCAACCGTGGTGGTCAGATAGGCCGGCGAGTTGCGCATGAGGTGGGCCACCCGGTCTCCCGGCGCCGCGCCGGCCTCGAGGAAGGCGCGGGCCAGCGCGCGGCTCGTCCGGTCGAGCGTGGCCCAGGTAACCACCTCGGACCCGTGGATGAGCGCTGGCGCCTCGCCGAGCCGCCCGTCGAGCGCCTCCATCACCTGCCCGAACGACAGCATCCCCGCCTCTCCTGCCACGCCGGCTTCTCGCCACGGATTGACACCGCGGGGCCCGGCCCGCAACCGCCCAATATCAACGGGAGCAGGCGGCATGCGGGCCTGGCGGGTTCATGAACTGGAAGGGATATCGGCGCTGCGGCTCGATGAGGTGCCGCCGGCGCCCGCGCCGGGCCCGGGCGAGGCGACGGTGACGATGGAGGCGGTCGGCCTCAACTATCCCGACCTGCTGATGCTCTCGGGCGGCTACCAGTTCCGCCCCGGGCTGCCGTTCACGCCGGGCATGGAGGGGGTCGGGCGGATCAGCGCGGTAGGCGAAGGGCTCGCGGGGGATCTGCTTGGCCAGCGCGTGCTCGCCAGCGCGCGGACCGGGCTGCTCGCCGAGGCGGTGACGCTGCCGCTTGCGGCGCTGCGCGCCGCACCCGAGACCCTGTCGGACGCGGAGGCCGCCGGCTTTACCACCGGCTTTCTTACGGCCTGGATGGCGCTCGTCCACCGCGGCAGGCTGGCAGCGGGCGACGCGCTGCTCGTGCTCGGCGCGGGCGGCGGCATGGGCCTTGCCGCAGTGGCACTGGGTGCCGCGCTCGGAGCGCGCGTCTCGGCCCTTGTCTCCTCGGAAGACAAGGCCCGGGCGGCGCGCGCGGCCGGTGCGGCAGAGGTGGTGGAGCGCGCCCGGTCTGCGCGCGAGCTCGCTGTGCCCGGCCAGTTCGATCTCGTGTTCGATCCGGTGGGCGGGGCGCGGGTGGCGCCCGCGGTCGCCTGCCTCTGCCGCGGCGGGCGCTATCTGGTGATCGGCTTCGTCGGCGGGCCGCCGGTGCGGCTGCCGCTCGACCTTGTGCAGGCGCGCGAGGTCGAGATCATCGGGGTGCGTGCCGGCGAGAGCAGCCGGCGCAGCCCGGCGCTTGGCCGCAGGGCGCTCAACGCGATCGACCGGCTGGCCGCCGAGGGGCGTGTGCGGCCGCATGTCGGGATGGTGGTCGGCATGGACGAGGCTCCGTGCGCCTTTGCCGCCATGGCCGCGGGCCGGCTGGTCGGCAAGGCGGTCATCAGGGTCTGCGCCTGAGCGGCGTGCAGCCGCGGTGCGGCAGCGGCGGGGGTCAGGCCGGGTTGGGGCGGCGGCAGGGGTGCGGCATGACGGGCGGCCGCGCTGCGGCTTGACCGAATCGGCGTCTGCGGCCACAACGCCTTGGCTGGCGGGGCCGTGGCCCCGGCGGCGCTGCGGGAGAGCGTGGCGGAACCTTCTGCCACCGCCGAAGGAGCAACCGCCCCCGGAATCTCTCAGGCCAAGGGACCGCAGCGCCCCTCCCCGGATCTGGGGACCGGCAGTCTGGAAAGTGCCGCGGCGAGGGCCGCGGCCGCCGAAGGGGTAAGCCCGGGGCTGGGGCGCACCGGGCGAAAGCTCTCAGGCCTCGTGACAGGCGGGGGCGGGGCGCGCGGCACGGTGCCGGGCGCCACGCTGGGGACCTGCACGTGGCTGACGCGGCTTGCCTGAACCGCCTTCCGCTCGATGCGCTGCATCGCCGCCTTGGCGCGCGCATGGTGCCCTTTGCCGGCTACGCCATGCCCCTCCAGTATGAGGGGATCGTCGCCGAACATCTGTGGACCCGTGCGCACGCGGGCCTGTTCGACGTTAGCCACATGGGCCAGCTGCTCGTTCGCGGCGCAAGGGCTGCGGCCTGGCTCGAGACGCTGGCGCCCGGCGATTTCGCCGGCCTGCGCCCCGGTCGGATGCGCTATTCGCTCCTGCTTGCCGACGATGGCGGGATCCTCGACGACCTGATGGTCACCAACCTCGGCGACCATGTCCACCTCGTTGTCAACGGCGCCACCCGCGATTCGGACATGGCGCATCTTGCTGCCCGCCGGCCGCACGACGTCGGCCTCGAGCTGCTCGGGGCCCAGGCGCTCCTTGCTCTCCAGGGGCCGGCCGCAGCCGATGTGCTCGGCCGCCTCGCGCCGGAGCCCGAGGGCCCGGGGGGCGTGCCGGTGGCCGGCCTGCGGTTCATGTCGTGGGGCAGCTATCGCTGGCGGGGCACCCGCCTTGCCATCAGCCGCTCGGGTTACACGGGCGAGGATGGCTTCGAGATCTCGCTGCCCGCAGCCGAGGCCGAAGCGCTCGTCGAGGCGCTGCTCGGGGATGGGGAGGTTCGCCCCGCGGGCCTTGGCGCCCGGGATTCCCTGCGCCTCGAGGCCGGTCTGCCGCTCTACGGCCACGATCTGTCGCCGGAGATCGAACCGGTCGAGGCGGGGCTCGGCTTTGCGATTTCCAAGCGCCGCAAGGTCGAAGGCGGGTTCCCGGGCGCCCCGCGCATCCTGAAGGCGCTGATCGAGGGGCCGCAGCGCCGCCGTGTGGGCCTCCGGCTCGAGGGCCGCCAGCCCGCCCGCGAGGGCGCCCCCATCCACGCCGGGGACCTGCAGGTGGGCATGGTGACCTCGGGCGGGTTCGGCCCCTCGGTCGGCGGGCCGATTGCCATGGGCTATGTCGCGGCCGCGCACGCCGCCGACGGCACGGCGCTTGCCATCGAGGTGCGCGGCCGCAGGCTTCCGGCAACCGTGGTGCCCATGCCGTTCTACCGGAAAAGCTATGTGCGCTGAAGGGAGAGGGACCGATGGCGAGGCTCTACACCAGAGACCATGAATGGATCGACGTCGATGGCGAAACGGCCACGGTCGGCATCACCGACTATGCCCAGGGCCAGCTCGGGGACATTGTGTTCGTGGAGCTGCCGGAGGCGGGCCGGAAGGTGGTGAAGGGCGGCGAGGCGGCGGTGGTCGAATCCGTCAAGGCAGCATCCGATGTCTACGCGCCCGTCTCGGGGACGGTGACGGAAGCCAATGCAGCGCTCGCCGACGACCCGTCGCTCGTCAACAGCGCGCCCGAGGGCGCGGGCTGGTTCTTCCGCATGGCGCTGGCAGACCCCTCGGAGCTTGCCGGGCTGATGGATGCGGACGCCTACCGGGCGTTCCTCGCCACGCTCTGATGGTCTGGTCGCCCGAGGCCTATGCGGCGCACGCCGCCTTCGTGCCCGCCCTTGCGGCCGAGGTGGTGGCCCTGCTGGCGCCGCGCCCGGGCGAGCGGATCCTCGACCTCGGGTGCGGCGATGGCGCGCTCTCGGCCCGGCTTGCGGCAGGTGGCGCGGACGTTGTCGGCCTCGAGCCGGACCCGGCGATGGCCCGGGCGGCGCGCGCGCGGGGGCTTCGGGTGGTCGAGGCAGACGCGCAGCAGATGGCCTTCGGGGCGGAGTTCGACGCGGTCTTCTCCAACGCCGCGCTGCACTGGATGCCCGACCAGCAGGCGGTGGCCGCCGGCGTGTTCCGCGCGCTCAGGCCCGGCGGGCGCTATGTGGGCGAATGCGGCGGGTTTCTCAACATCGCGGCCATCCGCACCGCGATCCGGGCCGTTCTGGCCGCGGCGGGCCACGATCCCGATGCTGCGCCGGTCCAGGTCTTCCAGACCGCCGGGGAGTTCGTCGCCCGGCACGAGGCGGCCGGCTTCATCGACGTCGAGGCCACCCTGCACCAGCGCGTGACACCGCTTCCAACCGGCATTCGCGGCTGGCTTGCGGCCTTCCGGGCCGGCTTCCTCGATGCCGCAGGCGTGGGGCCCGACGCTGGGGAGGCGCTCGTCGGGCGCATCGAGGAGCTGCTCCGCCCGGTGCTCACCGACCCGCAGGGACAATGGTTTGCCGATTATGTCCGCCTGCGCTGGCAGGCCCGGAAACCCCACTGAGGAGGCGTCATGCGCTATCTTCCGCTCACCGACGAGGACCGTGCCGAAATGCTCGCCGCCATCGGCGCCGCGTCGATCGACGATCTCTTCGTCGACGTGCCCGAAGAGGCCCGGCTTTCCGGCCCGATCGCGGGGCTGCCGCTGCACATGCCCGAGCTGCAGGTGGAACGCGAGCTCGCGCGCATGGCGGCGCGCAACATGACCGCGGGCGCAGGGCCCTTCTTCCTCGGCTGCGGCGCCTACAAGCATCATGTGCCGGCAACTGTCGACCACATCATCCAGCGCGGCGAGTTCCTCACGTCCTATACGCCCTACCAGCCCGAGATCGCCCAGGGCACGCTGCAGTATCTCTTCGAGTTCCAGACCCAGGTGGCCCGGCTGACGGCCATGGAGGTGGCCAATGCCTCAATGTACGACGGCTCGACCGCCTGCGTGGAGGCGATCTTCATGGCCCGGCGCATCACCCGCCGGGCGAAGACGATCCTCTCCGGCGGCCTGCACCCGCACTATCTCAAGGTGGCCCAGACACTGTGCCGCTTCACCGGCGACCGGCTGGTGGCGCTCGAGCCCCGGCTCGCCCCAGGTCGGCCGGGCGACGATCTTGCCGCCATGCTCGATGCGATCGACGAGGAGACGAGCGCGGTTGTGGTGCAGAACCCCAATCTTTTCGGGCACATCGCCGATCTCTCCGAGCTTGCGGCCCGCGCGCACGCGAAGGGGGCGCTCCTGATTGCGGTGGTCACCGAAGTCGTCTCGCTCGGCGCGCTCGAGCCGCCCGGCGCCATGGGGGCCGACATCTTGGTCGCCGAGGGACAGTCGATCGGCAACGGGCTGAACTTCGGCGGGCCCTATCTTGGCCTCTTTGCAACCCGCGAGCGGTTCGTCCGTCAGATGCCCGGCCGGCTGGCGGGCGAGACGGTCGATGCCGAGGGCCGGCGCGGCTTCGTGCTCACCCTCTCCACCCGCGAGCAGCATATCCGCCGCGAGAAGGCGACCTCGAACATCTGCACCAACTCGGGCCTGTGCGCGCTGGCGTTTGCCGCGCACATGGCGCTCCTTGGCGAACGGGGCCTGCGCCAGCTCGCCCAGCTCAACCACGCCCGGGCCACGCATGCCGCAAGCCGCCTTGCGGCCATCCCCGGCGTTTCGCTGCTGAACGGGCCATTCTTCAACGAGTTCACAGTGATGCTGCCGGTTGATTCGCGCCCCGCTGTGAGGGCCATGGCGGAAATGGGCGTGCTCGGCGGCGTGTCGCTGGCCCGCCTGTGGCCCGAAAGGCCCGACTTCGCCCACGGCCTGGTAGTGGCGGCCACCGAGTGCACGACGCCCCACGATATCGACCTTCTCGCCCGCGCCATTTCGGAGGTGATCGCCCAATGACCCGCGAAGGACGCCCCACGAGCCCCGGGGGAGCCGCGCCCGGCCGCCCGCACGCCCCCACCTTCACCGGCAACCGCGCGCTTGCGCTCGAGGAGCCGCTCTTGTTCGAGGCCGGCCGGCTGGAAACGAGCGGGGTCGATTTCGAGGCCGTGCCCGCACACGAGTCCCGTCTCGGCGGGCTTGCGCGCAAGGCCCCCATCGGGCTGCCCGGCCTCGCCGAGGGCGAATGCGTGCGCCACTTCACCCGCCTTTCGCGCCAGAACTATGCGATCGACATGGGGCTCTTCCCGCTGGGCTCGTGCACGATGAAGCACAATCCGCGCCTCAACGAGAAGATGGCGCGCCTTCCCGGCTTTGCCGACATCCATCCGCTGCAGCCGCAGGATACGGTGCAGGGCGCGCTCGAGCTCATGCACCGGCTGCAGGACTGGCTGCTGAAGCTGACCGGCATGGCCGCAGTGGCGATGAGCCCCAAGGCCGGCGCGCACGGCGAGCTGTGCGGCATGCTGGCCATCCGCGCTGCGCTCGATGCCCGTGGCGATGCGCGCAAGGTGGTCCTCGTGCCCGAGAGCGCGCACGGCACCAACCCGGCAACCGCGGCCTTCTGCGGCTTTGCGGTGGAATCGATCCCGGCCAATATCCGCGGCCGGGTGGATCTCGAGGCGCTGCTTGCCCGCCTCGGCCCCGATGTCGCCGCGGTGATGATCACCAACCCCAACACCTGCGGCCTGTTCGAGCCCGACATGAAGGCGATCGCCGATGCCGTGCACGCCGCAGGCGGCTTTGTCTATTGCGACGGCGCCAACTTCAACGCCATCGTCGGGCGCGTGCGGCCCGGCGATCTCGGCATCGATGCCATGCACATCAACCTGCACAAGACCTTCTCCACCCCGCACGGCGGCGGCGGGCCGGGCTCTGGCCCGGTGGTCTTTTCGGCAGCGCTTGCCCCGTTTGCGCCGCTTCCCTTCGTCGAGGAGGAGGCCGGGCACCTGTTCCTCGTGGAGGAGGAGAACGCCGCCGCCCATCACGCAAGCGCCTTTGGCCGCATGGTGGCCTTCCACGGGCAGATGGGCATGTTCGTGCGCGCGCTCGCCTACATGATGAGCCACGGGGCCGATGGCCTGCGGCAGGTGGCCGAGGATGCGGTCCTCAACGCCAACTATGTGCTGCGCCGGCTCGAGGATGTGCTGAGCGCGCCCTATGCCGCAACCGGGCCCTGCATGCACGAGGCGCTGTTCTCGGATGCCTTCCTCGACGGCACGGGGGCAACCACGCTCGATTTCGCCAAGGCGCTGATCGACGAGGGTTTCCACCCCATGACGGTCTATTTCCCGCTGGTGGTGCACGGCGCGATGCTGGTGGAGCCGACCGAGACCGAGAGCCGCGCCCGGCTCGACCAGTTTGTGGGCGCGATGCGCGCGCTGGCCGCCCGCGCGCGCGAGGGCGGCGCCGGGGCGATGAAGGCTGCCCCCATTCACGCGCCACGCGCGCGGCTCGATGAAACCCGCGCGGCGCGCACGCCCATCCTTGTCTGGCAGCCGCCTGCGGCGGATCGTCTCGCCGCCGAATAGGCGGTGCGTGGCGCGGCGGCCGCGAGGCCTCCCTCCCGCCTTCCCCCGCCCGGGCCGCCGAGGTGGCCACGGTGCGACGGGCCGCCCGGGGGCTCCCGGGCCGTGGGTCTGCGGCACGCGCGGCGCGGTTACCCTTTTCCGATTGCACAACTCCGCCGACGGCGGTATGTTCAGCCAACGTTAACGAAGCAACCCGTTGACGGCGCTCAGAACTTTTGGCAAAAGGGGGCTCTTGATGACCAGAACCGTGCGCTGCGCGCTGATTGCAGCCGTGGCTTTTGCGCTTCCGGCAACGGCCGACGCAGCCAACTCCGTTGATGTCTCCGGCCAGAACGTCAAACGCACGGCCGTCAAGTCGATCTCCGGAAGCTTCAACGGCCTCACATGGACGGCGCAGAGCCTTATTGTCGGCATGACGCCGACAGCAGCCGGCGATCCGCCGCGCTACCCTGGCCCAGGCGATGACCCAATCTTCCATGCCTCTGCCACAACCTACAGCGGCGTGGTTCCCATCATCATGAACTATGGGCCCGGTGGCGCCTTCATCTGCTCGGCCAGCCTCATCGGCCCGACCACGCTCATCACGGCTGCGCACTGCGTGAGCGACGGGGCCGGCACGCCAAACCCGCTGCTGACGACGGCCTATTTCCAGGAAAACATCAGCCCCACGGATCGGCCGCCGAGCGACGGCACCGCAACCGCGATCACCATTGCGGAATATTTCGTAAACCCGCTTTATTCGGGCCAAGTCATCGACCACAACGACATCGCAATCCTGCGCCTTTCGGAAGCGGCGCCGTCGTGGGCGCAGGTCTATGAGATCGACCTCGACGCAACGAGCCTTCGCGGGGTCGACTTCAACGTCGCCGGCTATGGCCTGCGGTCGCTGGTGGGCGGCTGCGGCCCGCTGCCGGGCTGCGCCTCCGGCGGCCGGACAAACGGCACCACCGGCTTCCTCCGCCAGGGCGACAACATGTTTGACTATCGCCTGGGCGACCCGATCTTCGGCGACGCGTGGCAGCTCATCTTCGGTCAGCCGGGTTCGCAAATCGATTTTTCCTATATTTCGGATTTCGACAGCGGTCTTGCAGCCAATGACCAGGCCTGCCGCGTGGCCCAGGCGTCCAACATTGCCGGGGCGGCCGGTGCGGTCTTCTGCAACCTCGGCCGTGGGCCGCGCGAGGTGGGCGTGGCCCCTGGCGATTCCGGTGGGCCGCAGTTCGCGGGCGGCAAGATCGTCTCCGTTACCTCTTATGGGCTCTCCTTCGGCACCGCCTGGGGTGACTGCCGGTCCGGCCTCCAGTCGAGCTGCGGCGAGCTCAACGGCTTCGCCCCGCTCTACGCCAGCCGCGACTGGATCCGCTCGGTGATCGGTGGCGGCGGGGTCGTTCCCGAGCCTGCGACCTGGGCGATGCTGATCGCCGGCTTTGGCCTCGTCGGCGCCATGGCGCGCCGCCGCCGCGAGACCGCGATCGCCTGACGAGCCCGCGTCGGGCGCAGCCAAGGGGCCGGCGGAGCAATCCGCCGGCCCCCTTCCTCTGGCCCCCGCCTGCCCCACAAAGAGAAAGGGCCGGAGGTTGCCCCCCGGCCCTTCCCGTTTCTCCGTTTCCCGGGTCAGGCGGCGGCAGTCGCCACCTTGCGGCGCCGCGCGGCCGCGCCCACCAGCCCGAAGCCGGCCATGAGCATCGCCCAGGTGCCGGGCTCG
>CALKJZ010000008.1 GCA_937995515.1 uncultured Sphingomonadaceae bacterium
CACGAATGGCGTAACGACTTCCCCACTGTCTCCAGGAGATGCTCAGCGAAATTGAATTCTCCGTGAAGATGCGGAGTACCCGCGGTTAGACGGAAAGACCCCGTGCACCTTTACTGCAGCTTCGCAGTGGCATTAGGAAAGAATTGTGTAGGATAGGTGGGAGGCTTTGAAGCCGGGGCGCCAGCTCTGGTGGAGCCAACGGTGAAATACCACCCTGTTGTTTTCTGATATCTAACCTGCTCCCGTGAAACCGGGAGAGGGACCCTGCGTGGCGGGTAGTTTGACTGGGGCGGTCGCCTCCTAAAGAGTAACGGAGGCGCGCGATGGTTGGCTCAGGCCGGTTGGAAACCGGCTGCGAGAGTGCAATGGCATAAGCCAGCCTGACTGCGAGACTGACAGGTCGAGCAGGGACGAAAGTCGGTCATAGTGATCCGGTGGTTCTGTGTGGAAGGGCCATCGCCCAACGGATAAAAGGTACGCCGGGGATAACAGGCTGATGATTCCCAAGAGTCCATATCGACGGAATCGTTTGGCACCTCGATGTCGGCTCATCACATCCTGGGGCTGGAGCAGGTCCCAAGGGTTTGGCTGTTCGCCAATTAAAGTGGTACGTGAGCTGGGTTCAGAACGTCGTGAGACAGTTTGGTCCCTATCTGCCGTGGGCGTCGAGACTTGAGAGGAGTTGCCCCTAGTACGAGAGGACCGGGGTGAACATGCCTCTGGTGCACCTGTCGTGGCGCCAGCCGCGCAGCAGGGTAGCTATGCATGGACGGGATAACCGCTGAAAGCATCTAAGCGGGAAGCCTCCCTCAAGATAAGGTCTCTTAGAGTCGTGGAAGACCACCACGTTGATAGGCCGGGTGTGGAAGCGCGGTAACGCGTGAAGCTAACCGGTCCTAATAACTCCATTCGCACTTGAGAGCCACATCATCACCAGCAGCACTGCCTCGGCTGCGCACCCCGGGTGCGGCAGCCAGGGCCGGCATCGGTCAACCCCTCCCATGCACAGTCTTCTCAGCCCGGTGGCCATGGCGCCCGTGACCCACACGATCCCATCCCGAACTCGAACGTGAAACCGGGCAGCGCCGATGGTACTGTCGCACAAGCGCCGGAAGAGTAGGTCGCTGCCGGGCTCAGAAGCCTGTGCACGGGAAACCCCATTCACAATGCCCCCGAACCGGGATCGCCTGGGCGACACCCCGGTTCTGCGCCTCCTTGTCGCGGGGTGGAGCAGCCCGGTAGCTCGTCAGGCTCATAACCTGAAGGTCAGAGGTTCAAATCCTCTCCCCGCAACCATTTCAGCGCCGCCGACCCCTCCGGGTCGGCGGCGTCTTCGCGTCGGCCCGCCACATCCGCCCGTCGACCGCGCAGTTGACGCCGCACTCCTTTGCGCGTCTGCTGCGCCAGCTCCCTCATGACGCGTCAGCAGCTCGAACAGCACCAGCTCTGGATCTATCTCGGCGCCATCCTGCTGGGCCTCGCGCTCGGCCGCGCTGCGCCGGCACTCACCGCCCCGTTCGAGGCCCTGCTCTGGCCAATGCTCGGGCTCCTTCTGACCGCCACCTTCACCCAGGTGCCGCTGACCCACCTGCCGGAATCCTTCCGCGACCGGCGCTTCATGGCGGCCGTCCTCACCGGCAACTTCCTCATCGTGCCGATCGCCGTCTGGGGCCTGCTGCTGCTGATCCCGCAGGATCCGGCTGTCCGGCTCGGCGTCCTCCTCGTCCTCCTCGTGCCGTGCACAGACTGGTACATCACCTTCACCCACCTTGCCGGCGGCGACACGCGGCGCGCCATTGCAGTGACACCGGTGAACCTGCTGGTGCAGTTGGCGCTCCTGCCGTTCTACCTCTGGCTGCTGATGGGCGACGCCTTTCTCCAGCTGCTCGCCGCCGACCGGATCGCGCTGGTCTTTGCAACCCTGATCCTCCTGCCGCTCGTGGCTGCCTGGAGCATCGAGCGCTGGGCGGAACGCCGGGTCGGCAGGCAGCAGCTGGTCAGCCGGATCGGCTGGCTGCCCGTGCCTATGCTTGCCATCGTCGTCTTTCTCATTGCCGCCTCGCAGGTGGAAACGGTCGTCGGCGCGGGCGCGGTGCTCGCCGACGTGGCGGGTATCTTCCTCGCCTTCCTCATCGTTGCAGCCCTCGTCGGCCTTGCGCTTGCACGGCTGTTCCGCCTGCCCGGCCCGTCGGCCTCGGCGCTCATCTTCAGCCTCGGAACCCGCAACTCGTTCGTGGTCCTGCCGCTGGCGCTGGCGCTTGCGCCGCCGTGGCAGGCTGCAACGGTCGTCATCGTCTTCCAGTCGCTGGTCGAGCTGTTCGGCATGCTGGCCTATCTTGGGCTCGTGCCACGCCTTGTCGGCACCCGCAGCCGGGCCATCCCGTGACGGACGCGCTCTTCTGGCTTGCGCTTCTGTCCGTCGCGCTGGTTGCAGGCACCATCGGTGGCGTGGTCGGCTTTGGCAGCGCGGTGCTCCTCCTGCCCGTGTGCACCTGGGCGTTCGGGGCAGCGGCGACCGTGCCAATGCTCACCATTGCCGCGCTCATCGGCAACCTTTCCCGCGCGGCCTTCTCGTGGCGCGAGACCGACTGGCCGGCCGTGGGCCACTTTGTGCTGGGCGCGGTGCCGGCTGCGGCCGTTGGCGCGCTTCTCTTTGTCGAGCTCGACGCGGAGCTCGTCCGCCGCCTGCTGGGCGTCTTCCTGCTCCTGATGATCCCGGCGCGGCGCTGGGCGGCCCGCCAGAAGCTGGTCATCCGGCGATGGCAGCTGGTGCCTGTCGGGGCGGCGATGGGCCTTCTCTCCGGCATCGTCGGAACGGTCGGGCCGGTCAATGCGCCCTTCTTTCTCGCCCATGGGCTGGTGAAGGGCGCCTATCTCGCCACAGAAGCGCTCGGCGCGGCGGCCGTCCATGTCACCAAATCTGTCGTCTACGGCCGGTTTGCCGCGCTCGACCCGGAGACGCTTGGCCGCGGCGTGCTGATCGGGGTCGCCCTGATGGGGGGCGCGTGGCTTGGCAAGCGGATCGTGCTGCGCCTCGAGACGGAGGCCTTCATCCGGGTGGTGGAAGCCTTGCTGGCAGCCTCGGGCGCTGCGATGGTCGCCGGGCTCTGACCGCCAGCGGCGGAGGCCGGTGCCGCCGCATGCGGGCCGGTCTCGCATTCGGCGTGGCGACCCCTACGGGACTCGAACCCGTGTTTTCGCCGTGAAAGGGCGACGTCCTAGACCGCTAGACGAAGGGGCCGTGCAAGCGCGGGAGCGGTGGACCTAGTCAGCGCCGACGGCGTCGTCAAGGTGAAGCTCGGCCCGCTCCCGGCCCTGCCAGCGGTTGACCTCCACCCGGCCTGCCAGCCACAGCGCACGCCCTCGCCCGCCGAGCAGCGCTGCGCCGAGCACCGTCTCGGCGTGGCGGAAGGCCACGCCCTGCACGCGCCCGCCATCCGCACCGCCTGCCACGAACCGCACATGGCCGCCGCCGCCCACGATCGAGGCCTCGAAGAGGCGCACTGGCCCGAGCGCGACGCGCGGCACGGGCCAGCCCTCGCCATAGGGCCCGGCGACCTCCAGCCCTTCGGCGAGCGCCACGTCGAGCCCGCGCGGCGCGACGGTGAGATCGATGAGCAACCGGTCGGCCGCCCGCGCGCGCGCGACATCGGCTGCAAGGCGCGCACACAGGAACGCGCCCAGCGCCTCGATGCCGTCGGCGCGCACCGTAAGCCCGGCCGCCATGGCATGGCCGCCGCCCGCCTCGAGAAGACCCGCCGCGCGCGCGGCCAGCACTGCCGCGCCGAGATCGACACCCGCAATCGAGCGGCCCGAGCCCCGGCCCGTTCCCCCGTTGTCGACCCCGATCACGATCGCCGGCCGGCCAAGCCGCTCCTTCAACCGCGCAGCCACGATCCCCACCACGCCAGGGTGCCAGCCCCGGCCCGCCACGAGCGCAACCGGCACATCGCCGAGACGGAGCGCTGCCTCGAGCGCCGACTCCGTCACCTGCGCCTCGATCGCCCGACGCTCGGCGTTGAGCCGGTCGAGCGTCCGGGCGATCGACTCCCGCTCCTGCGCGTTCTGGCTGATCAGCAGCCGGAGCCCCAGATCCGCCTCGCCGATGCGGCCACCGGCGTTGATCCGCGGTCCGGCGACAAAGCCGAGATCGCGGGCCGTGGGCGGGCCTTCCCCGCTGCGGAAGGCAAGAAGCGCGGCCAGCCCGGCATTGGGCGCCTCGGCCATGCGCCTGAGCCCGAGCGCCACGAAGGCGCGGTTCAGCCCTGTGAGCGGCACCATGTCGGCCACGGTGCCGAGCGCCACGAGATCGAGCAGCTCGCCAAGGCGCGGCTCGGGCGCGGCGCCGAAGCGGCCGCGGCGGCGCAGCTCGCGGTTGACGGCAACGGCGAGGAGAAAGGCGAGCCCGGCCGTGCACAGCCCCCGGTGGGCGCAGGCCTCGGCGCTGGCGTCGAGCCGCGCCGGGTTCACGATCGCACGCGCGGCGGGAAGCGCGGGCAACGCCTTGTGATGGTCGACCACCACCACGTCGAGCCCGGCGGCTGCCGCCGCATCCAGCGCATCGAAGGCCTGGGTACCGCAATCGAGCACGAGGGCGAGGGTTGCGCCCTCCGCCTGCAGCCGCAGGAGCGCCCCGGCGCCGGGGCCATAGCCCTCGAGCAGGCGGTCAGGCACATGGGCGCGCGGCGCAAGGCCGAGCGCGCGCAGGTGCCGGATGAGGATGGCGGCCGAAGTTGCGCCGTCGACGTCGTAGTCGGCAAAGACGGCAACCGCCTCGCCGCGTTCGACGGCATCGGCCACCCGGGCTGCAGCCGCGTCCATGTCGGGGAACACGCTCGGGTCGGGCATCCAGTCGCGAAGGGTGGGGCGCAACAGGCGCGGCATGTCGCGCGCCGTGGCGCCGCGCGCGGCGAACAGGCCGGCCGCCACGTCGCCCGCGCCCATGCGCGCGGCCTCGGCAAGCGCGAGCGGCTCGGCGCGCCACGCCCAGACCCTGCCCGAGACGGACCGCCCGTCCGGCGGCGGCGGCACGGGCCAGCCTGGCCCCGCCGGCAGGCAGGCGGGCGATGCGCTCACAGCAGCGGCGGATCCCCGCGCCGGTCGCCGAACACCCAGCGGATGGTGCCGGAGGAGGCGCGCATCACCACCGACTCGGTGGTGATGCGGCCGTTGGCAAGCCGTTTCACGCCTTCGAGCAGCGAGCCATTGGTTACGCCGGTTGCCGCGAAGATCACGTCGCCGCGGGCCAGATCCTCGAGGTCGTAGATGCGGTCGAGCTCGGTGATGCCAAGACGGCGCGCCCGCGCGGTCTCCTCCTCGTTGCGGAACACCAGCCGGCCCTGGAACTGCCCGCCGACGCATCGCAGCGCGGCCGCGGCGAGCACGCCTTCCGGCGCGCCGCCCTGCCCGAGATAGATGTCGATGGTGGTATCGGGATCGGTCACCGCAATCACGCCGGCGACGTCGCCGTCGCCGATCAGGTGGATCCCGCAGCCCAGCGCGCGAAGCTCGCGGATGAGCCCCTCGTGGCGCGGCCGGTCGAGCACGCAGGCGATGATGTCGGCCGGCTTCACGCCCTTGGCATCGGCCAGCGCGCACACATTTTCCGAGGGGCTTTTCTCGAGGCTCACGAGGCCGGGCGGATAGCCGGGGCCGATGGCCAGCTTTTCCATGTAGACGTCGGGCGCTTGCAGGAGACCGCCCTGCTCGGCGACGGCGAGCACGGCCATGGCATTGGGCCCGGCCTTGGCGGTGATGGTGGTGCCTTCCAGCGGGTCGAGCGCAATGTCGATCGCCGGGCCCTGGCCGGTGCCGACCTGTTCGCCGATGTAGAGCATCGGCGCCTCGTCGCGCTCGCCCTCCCCGATCACCACCTTGCCGCGGATGTCGAGCCGGTTGAGCGCGTTGCGCATGGCGCTCACAGCCGCCTGGTCGGCCGATTTCTCGTCTCCGCGGCCGACCCAGCGCGAGGCTGCGATCGCTGCATATTCGGTCACCCGCACCATCTCGAGCACCAGCACACGGTCGAGAACCGGGCTGACGGGCGGCGCGCCCGGCGGGGCGGAGAGGCTGTCGTCGGTATCGGGTCGGTCCATCATTCACTCCTCGTCGCCCAGGATGGGCATCATCAGCGGCGGCTCCAGCACGGCCTCGAGGCGCGCGATCCCGCCAAGGGCGGCGCGCACCGCGCCTTCCGCCCCCGCGTGGGTCACCATCACGAGAAGTGCCGGCCGGTCTTCCGTGGCACGGGGCTGGATCAGGCTTTCGATCGAAACGCCATGGTCGCGCAGCGCCGCTGCGACCTCGGCAAGGACACCCGGGCGGTCGGCGACCGTAAGGCGCAGATAGTGGCGGCCGCACCGCGCGCACGGGTCGGACGGCACGGGCTCGGCCAGCATGGCGGCCGGAACCCCGAAGACCGGCATGCGCTCGCCGCGCGCAATGGCCACGAGATCGGCAACGACCGCGCTTGCCGTAGGGCCGGCGCCCGCGCCCGCGCCCTCGAAGAACAGCCGGCCCACGGGCTCGCCCTCGATCACCACGGCGTTGAGCGCCCCGTCCACCCCGGCGAGCGGATGGCGCTCTGCCACCAGCACCGGCCGCACCTGCTGCAGGAGCCCGGCGCCCGCCCGCTCGGCAAGACCGAGGAGGCGGACGCGGTAGCCGAGCGCGCGGGCCTGGGCGATATCGGCCAGCCGCACGGCCCGCACGCCGCTCGTTTCCACCCGGCCGAAATCGGGGCGGGTCCCGAAGGCCAGGGCGGCCAGCAGGGCGATCTTGTGTGCCGCATCGATGCCATCGATGTCGAAGCTGGGGTCAGCCTCGGCATAGCCGAGGCGCTGCGCCTCGGCGAGCACCTCGGCAAAATCCCGGCCCTCGCGTTCCATCGCCGAGAGGATGAAGTTGCAGGTGCCATTGAGGATGCCCGAGACGCGGTGCACGGCATTGGCGGCCGCGCCCTCGGCAAGGCCCTTGACCACCGGGATGCCGCCGGCCACCGCGGCCTCGAAACGCAGCGGCACCCCGGCGGCCTCGGCGCGCGCTGCGAGCTCGGCGCCATGGTGCGCTAGCATGGCCTTGTTGGCGGTGACCAGCGGCTTGCCGGCGCCGAGTGCGGCGCGCGCAAGCGTGAGCGCCGGCCCGTCGGAGCCGCCGATCAGCTCGACCACGACATCGACATCCGCCCGGCGCGCGAGCGCCGATGCATCATCCTCCCACGCCAGCGGGGCAAGATCGACGCCGCGCTGGCGGACACGGTCGCGCGCGGAGACCGCTGTGACCTCGAGCCGCGCGCCCGCACGGGCGCCGAGCCGCCGCGGTTCGCGGCTGAGGAGGCCCACCACCGCCGACCCGACGGTGCCAAGGCCGGCAACGCCCACGCGCAGGGCGCGGGCAGGCGGCAGGAGAGGGTCGGCGCTCATCGCAGCGCGGGCAGGCGGGCTGTGGTCATCGGGATGCCATGGCGGCGAAGACCAGCCCGAGGCAAGGCCCAAACCGGCCCGGCCGGGCCGGCGATCAGCCGACCGCCAGTTCGGCGGCGGCCGGGCTGTTGACCCCCATCGACTGGAGGAAGCGCCGCACCTGGCGCGCGGCCTGGCGCAGCCGCTGCTCGTTCTCGACAAGCGCGATGCGCACGAACCCCTCGCCTTCCTCGCCATAGCCCACCCCCGGCGCCACCGCGACACCCGCATGGGTGAGGAGCTGCTTGGCAAAGGCGAGGCTTCCCATCTCCTTCAGCGCCGGAGGAAGCGGTGCCCATGCAAACATCGAGGCCGGCGGCGGCGGGATCTCCCAGCCGGCGCGGCCGAACGCCTCGACGAGCACGTCGCGGCGCTTGCGGTAGAGCGCGCGGTTCTGCGCCACAATATCCTGCGGGCCGTTGATGGCCGCCACGGCCGCCGCCTGGATGGGCGTGAAGGCGCCATAGTCGAGATAGGACTTGACCCGCGTGAGCGCGGAGATGAGCCGGGGATTGCCGACGGCAAAGCCGATCCGCCAGCCGGCCATGGAATAGGTCTTGGACATGGAGGTGAACTCGACCGCCACCTCCTTCGCGCCGGGCACCTGCAGGATCGAGGGCGTGGGCGTGTCGCCGAAATAGATCTCGGCATAGGCAAGGTCCGAGAGCACCCAGAGGCCGTGCTCGCGGGCAAAGGCAACCACCTCGGTGTAAAAGCCAAGGTCGGCCACCTCGGCGGTGGGGTTGGACGGGTAGCCGATCACCAGCACGGTGGGCTTGGGCACGGTGAAGCGCACCGCGCGCTCGAGCGATTCGAAGAAGCCGGGGCCCGGGGTCGTCGGCACGGAGCGGATGGTGGCCCCGGCGATGATGAACCCGAACGTGTGGATGGGATAGGAGGGATTGGGCGCCAGCACCACGTCTCCCGGCGCGGTGATGGCCTGGGCGAGGTTGGCAAGCCCCTCCTTGGAGCCAAGGGTGACCACGATCTCGGTCTCCGGGTCGAGCTCCACGCCGAAGCGGCGCGCGTAGTAGCCCGCCTGCGCGCGCCGCAGGCCCGGGATCCCCCTCGAGGCGGAATAGCCATGGGCATCCGGCTTGGCAGCCACCTCGGCAAGCTTGGCAATCACGTGCGGCGGCGGCGGCAGGTCGGGATTGCCCATGCCGAGGTCGATGATGTCCTCGCCGCGCTGGCGTGCGGCCGCGCGCATCGCGTTGACCTCTGCGATCACATAGGGCGGCAGCCGGCGGATGCGATAGAAGTCGGAGTCCATGCGGGGTGCCCTGCCACGCCAGCCGCAGCGCTGACAAGCGCGCCGCCGCCCGCCCCTTGCCCGCCGGGCCGCGACATCCCCGCCGGGACGCCGGGGCGGAGCCGAGTCAGAGGACGGGGCGCATGCCCGGCGGGCTGTAACCCGCCGGGGGCGCCGCTCAGTCCCGCTTGACGGTGGCGGGCTTGCCTTCGCGCTGCAGGTCCACGCGCTGGATGCAGCGGTCGGTGACCGTCTTGCTGCAGAAGGGCAGGCCGGTTTCGGCATGGACCGGCTGCTGCGCACGTGCGGGCGCACCAAGCGAGGCTCCGGCGGCGACAGCCGCAAGCGCACCCAGAGCCAGGATCGTCTTCGCCATTGCACAATCTCCCATTGCCGACCACGCCTCCGGCGTGAGCCGCCGCCGATATAGGTGGCGCACGCCGCCGGGCCAAGCTTGCGCGATTGCACCCTTGTTGGCCGCTGGCCGGCGTGGTTAGGAAAGGCCCGGCATCGCGCAGCCGGGGGGGAGACGGAATGGCAGACGAGGCACAGGCGGGGCCGGCCCCGCTCGAGGTGTTCGAGCGCATGACGGAGGTGGCCGGGCGGGCGCAGCAGATGATGCTGGAGTTCTGGACCGCGCACGCCGCCCTGATGGGAGACCGGGTCCAGCCCAGCCTGACCATCCCCGAAGGCTATGATCCGATCGCCCATCTCGCCGACGCCTGGGCCGACTGGGCAAAGGCGCTGGCCGCGACCGACCCGGTGGAGATGGCGCGGCTGCAGCAGCGCTTCTTCGCGGATGCGCTGCAGCTGTGGAGCGGCATCCTTTCGGGCAAGCCGGAGGCAATCCCCGAGACCGCCAACCACAAGGACAGGCGGTTCCGTTCCGAGGCGTGGAGCGAGGCGCCGGTTTTCGATCTCGTCCGCCGCTCCTATCTTCTCGCCTCGCACTACATCAACGAGGCGGTGGCCCGGCTGGAAGGCCTCGACCCCGACCGGCGGGACCAGCTGCGGTTCCAGACCAAGCAGTTCATCGACGCGATGAGCCCGGCCAATTTCGCAGCGCTCAACCCGGAGGTGCTCAGGCGCGCGCGCGAGACCAATGGCGAAAGCCTGCTGCAGGGGCTGTCCCACATGCTGCGCGACCTCTCACGCGGCAAGCTGACCATGACGGACGAGACCGCCTTCGAGGTCGGCCGCAACGTGGCGGCAACCCCTGGCAAGGTGATCTTCCAGAACCGCCTGTTCCAGCTCATCCACTACCAGCCCGCGGGCGCCCAGGTCTTCGAGATCCCGCTGCTGATCGCGCCGCCGTGGATCAACAAGTTCTACATTCTCGATCTGACGCCTGAGAAGAGCTTCATCCGCTGGGCGCTCGAACAGGGGCTCAACGTGTTCATGATCTCGTGGCGCCAGGCCGACGAGACCAGCGGCGACATCACGCTCGACACCTTCGTGGCGGAAGGCTTCCTCGAGGCCATGCGGGTTGTGCGCGCCGTCAGCCGCGCGCCGGCGGTGCACATGATCGGCTACTGCGTGGCTGGCACCACGCTTGCGATGGTGCTCGCATGGCTTGCGGCGCACGGCCGGGCCGGGGAGGTGCGAACGGCCACCTTCTTCACCGCGCAGACCGATTTTTCCGAGGCCGGCGAGCTCAGGACGCTGGTGGATGACGCGATGATCGCCACCATCGAGCAGCTGGGCGCGCGCGGCTATGTCGACGGGCGCTATCTTGCCACCACCTTCAACATGCTCCGGCCGACCGACCTCATCTGGAACTATGTCGTCAACAACTACCTGAAGGGCGAGGACTATCTGCCCTTCGACCTGCTCTACTGGAACTCCGACCCGACCAACGTTCCGGCCCGCTGGCATGCCGACTATCTGCGCGACCTCTACCGCGACAACCGGCTTGCAACGCCAGGCGGCATGACGGTGCTCGGCACGCCCATCGACCTCGGCACGGTGCGCACGCCCGCCTACATCCAGGCCGGCGAGACGGACCATATCGCGCCCGCGGCGAGCGTCTGGAAGATGACCCGCCAGCTCGGCGGCCCGGTGCGGTTCGTGCTGGCCGGCTCGGGCCACATCGCCGGCGTCGTCAACCCGCCCTCGTCCGGCAAGTATCAGCACTGGGTGCTGCCCGAGGGCGCGGCCATGCCCGAGACCCTCGAGGCGTTCCGGGCCACCGCCATCGAGGTGAAGGGCAGCTGGTGGCCCGACTGGATCGCCTGGCTTGCCCCGCAGTCCGGCGGCAGGAAGAAGGCGCCCGTGCCGGGGCGGGCGAAGGGCTTTCCCGCGCTGGAGGATGCGCCCGGATCCTATGTGAAGCAGCGGATCACATGACAGACTTTGTCGACCGGATGCGCCGGATCGTCACCGGCGACGACCGCGATGGCCGCTCGGTCATCATCCTCGATGGCCCGCCATCGGCCAGCGCCGGAGATACGGACGTGGGCGGGCTGTTCGAGATCTGGGAAGATGCGGCCACCGGCCCGCTCGACCCGCGTGACCATGCCGATCTCGGCAACCGGCGCGCCGTGCTTGGGCCCCAGCCCGGCCATGTGCAGGTGCGCTGGTTCGTGGTGGTCCCGCAGCCCGAGGGGGTGCCCAAGGACGCGCTCGACGCCGCAACGCGGGCGGCCTTTGCAACCGTCGATGGCGCGCGACACATCATCGACCAGTCGCGCCATTCGGCGATGCACGAGACGGAGTCGCTCGACATCATCTGCCTGCTCGATGGCGATGCGTCGCTCATCCTCGAGGGCGCCGAGACGCGCATCCGCCCCGGCCAGGTGGTGATCCAGCGCGGCACCAACCACGCCTGGGTGGCGCATGGCCGGCCGGCGCTCTTCCTTGCCGTGCTGATCGACCGCCCGCTGGTCCGCTGACAGCCATGCGCGGGAGCGGGGGCCCGATCCTGCTGCTCGACTCCGGGGTCGGCGGCCTGTCGATCCTCGGCGCGGTGCGAAAGCGGCTGCCCGCCGCGCCAATTGCCTACTGCGCCGACACGGCCGGCTTTCCCTATGGCACCAAGACCGAGGCGGAGATTTCGGCCCGCGTCTCGGGCCTGCTCGGCCGGCTCGCCGAGCGGCTTCGCCCGCGCCTCATCGTGATCGCCTGCAACACTGCCTCCACCATCGCGCTCGCCCATGTGCGCGGCGTGCTGGGCGATGTGCCGATCGTTGGCACCGTGCCCGCGATCAAGCCGGCCGCGGAGACCAGCCGCAGCCGGGTGATCGGGGTGCTGGGCACACCCGCCACCGTCCGCCAGCCCTATGTCGATGATCTTGCGCTGCGCTTTGCCGCCGACTGCCGGATCCTGCGCCACGGCGCGCCGGCGCTCGTGGAGGCCGCCGAGGCAAAGCTCCGCGGCAGGCCCGTCGATGGCGCGGTGCTCGCGGCCGCGCTCGACGGGCTGCGGGTGCAGACAGACGGGCACCTGATGGACACGGTGGTGCTCGCCTGCACCCATTTCCCGCTGCTCAGGCCCGAACTGGAGGAAGCGGCTGCGAGGCCCGGCATCGGGCGTCCGCTGGCCTTTCTCGATGGCGCTGCCGGAATCGCGCGCCGGGTGGCGCAGCTGCTCGAGGGCGCGCGCTGGCCGCAGAGGCCGCCACCGGGCCGCATCGTTGCAACCGGACCCCTCGAGGCCCTTGCCACGCTGCGCGCGGCGCTGCACGGCTTCGGGATCACCCGGATGGAGAGCCTCTGAATGCCGCTCGACGATGCCGCGCTCCTCGAACGCCTCGCGCGCCACGTGCCGCCCACCGCCCGGCTCCTCGGCATGGAACTGCTCTCGGTCGACAGCGCGGCCGGCATCACCCGCATGGCCTTCACCGTGAAGCCCGAGTTCTGCAACCCGATGGGCAACATGCAGGGCGGCTTCTTCGCAGCCATGCTCGACGATGCCGCAGCCACAGCCATCATCGCGCGCGCCGGCCGGCGGATTGCGGTCCCGACGCTCGAGTTCAAGGTGAGCTTCTTCGGCCCGGCCCGGGCGGGCAGCCGCGTGATCGCCGAGGGCCGCTGCCTGAAGCTGGGCCGGACAATCGCGTTTGCCGAGGCCGACCTGACCGACGAAGCCTCCGGCCGGCTACTGGCCCGCATGAGCACCTCGTGCATGCCGCACGCGCCGCAGGCCGAGCCCCGCCCCGTGGAGACCGGCGCATGAGCGCATTCGAACCTGAGGCCGATGGACCCGAGATCCTGTTCCGCAAGGAGGGGCGGATGGGGCTTGTCACGCTCAACCGCCCGCGGGCGCTCAACGCGCTCAACCGGGCGATGTGCGTGGCGCTGCACCGGCAGCTGATCGAATGGTCGTCCGACGACGATGTGCACTTGGTGGTGGTGGAGGGCGCGGGCGATCGCGCCTTCTGCGCAGGCGGCGACGTTGTTGGCCTGCACGCTGCCGGGCGGGCGGGCAGCCCGGAGTGGGAGGGGTTCTTCTTCGACGAATATCGTATGAACCATGCGATCGCTCACTATCCCATGCCCTATGTGGCACTCGTCGACGGCATCTCGATGGGCGGCGGGGTTGGAGTCTCGGTGCATGCGCCCTATCGCGTGGCCACCGAGCGCACGCTGTTTGCCATGCCGGAAACGGGGATCGGCCTCATTCCCGACGTGGGCGGAACGCATGCGCTGCCGCGGTTTCCGGGCGAGACGGGCACCTGGGCCGGGCTGACCGGCGCGCGGCTGAGCGGCGCGGATTGCCTTGCGGCCGGCTATTGCACCCATTTCGTGCCCTCCGGCCAGCTCGAGCTTCTGAAGGACCGCCTGGCCCACAGCCACGAAACGGTCGATCACATCCTCGGCACCTTCGATGCCGACCCGGGACCCGATACGCTCACCGCGCTGCGCGACGGGATCGACTTTCATTTCGGACAGGATCGGGTGGAGGACATCCTCGCCTCGCTCGACACCGGCGACGACTGGGCGCGCGAGCAGGCGGCGATCATTCGCCGCATGTCGCCCACCTCGTGCAAGCTCACGCTGCACGGCCTGCGCGCCGGGCGCCATGCTTCGATCGAGGCCTGCCTGCGGCTCGAGTTCCGCATGGTCTCGGCGATCAAGTCAGGGCACGATTTCTACGAGGGCGTGCGCGCCCAGCTGATCGACCGGGACCGCAACCCCCGCTGGCATCCGGCGACGCTCGCGGAGGTGGATATTGCGCCCTACCTCGAGGAGCCGGCCTGGGGAGACCTCACCTTCGACTGAGCCGCACGACGGCCGCGCGGGCTGCGCTGCCCGCGCACCGACGCGCCTGCCTCAGAGGCCGAGCGCGCCGGGGTTCAGGATCCCGTCCGGATCGAGCGTGGCCTTGATGGCCCTGACAAGGCGCACCGAGGCGGCATCGCGCGAGGCAAGCCACGGATAGACCCGGCCGACCTGGAAGTGGGCGGCGCCATGGGCTTCCATCAGCGCAATGATGTCGCCCTTCATGCGCATCGCCTCCGCGCGCGCGGCCGGGTTGGCGGGAAAGCTCGCAAGCGTCTTCAGATGGTCGGCCGGAACAACCCGCTCGTGGTAGATGGAGCGCGCATCCGGCCAGTAGAAGGTCGGCTCATAGACAAAGCCATTGGGCCCGACGGCCATGAACATGCGGCCTGCCACGATCTCATGGGCCTCCATGGTCGCGCGGTTTGCCTCGAAATAGGCCTCGAGCGCGCGGTGGAAGGCGACCGCGCGGTCGTGCGCCAGAAGCGCGTGGAACGGCACCCACCGCTCGCCCTTGGGCCCCAGCGTGTTGGTGAGCGGCGCAAAGGGCATGGAGCGCACGACGGTCGGCACGGTGTTGGCGATCTCCTCTGCGCCCTGCTCCCGTGCCAGCGTGCGGATGCGCGCCGCCCGGTCCCTCGCCTCGGCAGGCGACACGCCCTCGGCCAGATAGTGGACAGCAAAGGTCGCGTGCCGCAGCGCCCTGTCTCCGGCCACGGCCATCCTGGCAAGCGCCTTCACGCCGGCGCCGAGCGAGCCCTGGCCGGTGAGCACCTTGCTGGCGATCTCCGCCTTGGCCGCCGCTCCCTGCTGGCGGCCGATCTGGCCCTGCTGCAGGGTGGAGTCGAGGCCGAAATTCTCGTCATCGAGCGCCTCGACGGCGATCCGCGCCATGGCTTCGTGCATCGCCTCGAACGTGTCGAAGCTGAAGGAGAGCGCCTCGAACGCCTCGCGGCGGCGGATGAGCTTCAAGCGCACCCGCGCCTTCACCCCGAGCGCGCCGCAATCGCCGGTGAACAGGCCGGCGAGATCCGGGCCGAAATGGCGAAAGAAGGCGGTGCCGGTGGACATGAGCTCGCCCGTGCCGGTGACGATGTCGAAGCCGACCAGGCTTTCGGCAGACACGCCCCAGATACCCGTGCCGTGCGAGACGGAGTGCTGGCTCATCGAGCCGGCAACCGTCGCCGCAAGCCCGGAGAAGGGCCCCCAGAAGGGCGTGCGCAGGCCATGGGGCATGAGCGCGTCGCGAAGCTCGGCCCAGGTGACCCCCGGCTCCACGGTCACCACCGCGTTGGCAGCATCGATGGCAATCGCCTTGAGGCGCGAGGGGTCGATGGTGATCCCGCCGGGCCGGGCGTGGGTATAGCCGTCGGTGTAGGAGGCGCCGCCCCCGCGCACCACGACCGGCGCCCGCTCGACGCGCGCCGCTGCGACCACGGCGGCCAGTTCGTCGACCGAGCCGGGGCGGACGACTGCAACCGGCACCTCGACGCAGCGCAACACGTCGGTGGCGTGGAAGCGCCGGTCCTCCTCGCCGGTCAGCACATGCTCGGCGCCCACGATCGCCGACAGGCGCTCGAGAAGGCATGCGGCCCCCTCTTGTCTTGCAGCCGTTGCCATGAAAGCCCTCCTCAGCCCTTAGCGATGGTCTCGATGGTCTCGCGGAACCGGCTCTCCGTATCCCCGCGGGCGGCGTCTGCCGCGTCCTTGCGGGCAAGATAGGTGAGCCGGGCCAGAAACGCCTGGCGCCACAGCTCGCGCTCGGTCAGCACCTCGGGTGTGGGCTGATAGGCCTCGACCGCAGCACCGGCCTCGATTCCGTTCTGCTCGAGCACCCGCTCCAGGGTGTCCATCCGCTCGCGCATGGTGGCAAGCTCCGAGGCGAGCGCGAGAATCATGCTCATCGCCTGGTCGAGCCCCGGGGCCTCGTAGAATTGCGGACGCTTGCCGCGGGCATCGCGGACCGGCCGGGGCGGCAGCGAGGCGGCGGGCGCGGTCATTCCGGCTTCCTTGCGACCAGGATTTCCCAGCCGCCGCCCGGCGCATATTCGCCCGCTGCAAACTCCCGCTCGGCAACGGCTGCGGCACTGGCATATTCCTCGGCGGCCGCGGCAAACTCCATCACCGCCATCGGCGCGGTATCGAAGCGCGCGTCCGGAAAGCCCGCCGCGCGCGCCAGCGCGATCTGGTCGACCTCGCGCATCGCACCCCAGAAGGGCTCGTTGTTGTACCAGGTCTCGTTGTCGAGGATGAACTGGGCAAAGGGGTCCATCCGGTCGAACGGCGGCAGGTCGGCGTGGATCATCAGGCCGCCCGGCTTCAGGATGCGGAAGCATTCGCGGAAGATGGCCGGCATCGCCTTGCCGCTCGTCTCGTGCAAAAGGATGTGGCTGACGACGAGATCGAAGTGGCTGTCGGGAAAGCCGGTTGCCTCGGCGTTGCGCTGCAGGAAGCCCACCTCGAGGCCGAGGCCGGCCGCCCGCGCATGGGCGTAGCGCACCTGCGGCGCGGCCACATCGATGCCCGTCACCTCGGCCTCGGGGAAGCCTTCCTTGTAGGGGAGCGTGGAATGGCCGACGGTGCAGCCCATGTCGAGGATGCGCCCGGGCCGGAACGCCGGCATGTTCCGCTTCAGCCAGTTGACGACCGAGCGGCCCATGTCGTCGTTGTAGGGCCCCATGTAGCCCATGGCATAGAGATAGACACCCCGGTCGTAGAGCGCGCCGGTGGAAATGTCGCCGGGCGCCACCTCGCCGGCATAGCCGCCGGGCATGCAGTGGATGTCGAGGGCGGTCACGTAGCGCGGGACCTCGAAGGCCGGGTCGGTCTCAAGCGGCGCGGCCGACCGCGCCGAAAGGGCGGCTGCGCGCGCGTTCAGGCCCTCGAGATCGCGCTCGATGGAATCGATGACGCTTTCCCACAGCAGTTCCTGGGCGATCCGGTTGATTGCGGCATAATGCTGGAAATAGAGATCGCGCACCATGCCGCGGCGGATGTCGTGCCGATCTGCGGGCGGGCGGCCATGCGCCTTCTCGAAGGCGGGCGCGACCCGCCCGCGGAAGACCGGGCCAAGCCCGGGCAGCAGGCCCTGCTGCACGAACCCCTTGAGCGACTTTGCAAACTCCTGCCGGGCTCGCTCGTCGTGGGTGGGCTTGGGCAGGACGGGATGATCCGCCTGCTGGAAGATGTTCACCATGTCGACGCTCATGCCCGCTCCTCCTGCCCGCAGCGCATGGCAGCCCGGTGGTCTGCGGCTGCATCGCTTTCCATGTACCAGCGCGCCAGTTCCTCGCGGGTCGGCCACCACACGCCCTCGAGAGACTGCGCAAACTCGAGAAACTCGCGCAAGGCCCGGATGCGGTAGGCGCGGCCCGAGACGTGCGGATGCAGGCCCACGTTCATGATCCGCGCCTGTGCGCTGCCCTCGGCGTAGAGGGTCCTCAGCTCCTCGATCAGGATGTCGCGGAACTCCTCGCTCGTGTGGCCGCGCCGTGTGAGCAGGGTGAAATCGTTGATCTCGTTGGAATAGGGCACCGAACAGATGGTGCCGGCACGGGTTTCGATCGGGTAGGGCTGGTCGTCGTTCATGATGTCGCACCAGAAGAGGCAGCCGGCCTCGGCCAGGATGGCCGGTGTCTCGGTGGTGCCGCGCAGCGAGGAGGAGAGCCAGCCGGCCGCGTGGCGCCCGGTGTGCAGCCGGAAGGCCTCGAGCGTGCGCAGGACGACCGCGCGCTCGTCCTCCGGCCGGCCAGCGAGATCGGTCAGGAGCTCGCCCTGCTCCCAGTTGTGGGCGATGAGTTCCCAGCCGCGCTCGAGGACCGCATCGGTCATCGCGCGCCGCCGCTCGAAGGTCACGGCATTGGCCGTGCAGCTCGCCCTGATACCGAGCGAATCGAAGAGCTCGATGAGCCGCCAGATGCCCACCCGCTGGCCATATTCGCGCCAGCTGTAGTTGGGGAAATCCGGCACCCGGCCCGGCAGCGCATCGGGCAGGATGGGCGGGCCGCCGGCATAATAGGCCCGGTCGGTCTCCTTCACGAGATCCCAGGTCTCGAGGTTGAAGGTGAGGATCAACGCGACGCGCCGACCGCCCGGCCAGGCCAGCGCCGGCCGGCGGGAGATGGGAACATAGGGATAGTGCATCAGAACTCGGCCAGCAGCCGGCCGAAGCCGTGTACCCGGTCGGCAATGCCGTTGGATCGCAGCGCCCACCAGTAGGTGGCGGTGTTGATGGCAACAACCGGCTTTTCCAGCCAGAACTCCGCCATCGCCGCCACGCGGGCAAAGGCAAGATTGGTGCCACACTGGACGATGGCATCGACATCAGGCCCGTTGACCCGCTCGACGGCGCGCTTCAGCTCGGTCTCAGAGACATGGGCGATCAGCCGCGGCGACGCGCATTTCAGCCCCTCGAGCGCCACCACCTCATAGCCGCAATCCTCGAAATAGCGGCGCACCTGGGCGTCGCCCACCGGCATGTAGGGAGTGATGACGGCGATGCGGGAGACGCCGCCATAGGCCTTCAGCGCCTCGTTGACCGCCTCGCTGCCCATCACCACCTTGCGGCCCGTCCGGTCGGAAAGGCCGCGGTGCATCCGCTCCGCACCCTCCGCGCCGTCCCAGAAGGTTTCGGCCGACATGCCCATGATGAGGTCGTCGGGCTCCATCGACATGGCGACATCGACCGCCTCCATCGTGGCGGCGCGGATGTTCTCGAGCATCGCCATGAAGCTCTGGTCGTCTGTCACCCGCGTGTCGGGGATCGCGATACGGGCGAAATGGTTGGTCACCCCCACCGGCCGCATGGCATCATACTCGGGCTGCACACTGGTGTTGGTGGAGGGCGCAACCACGGCGAACAGCTTGCGCCAGCCAAGGGAATCCCGGCTCGTGGCCGCAGGCGCCGCTGCAGGGGCGCGGTCGAGGGGCTGCATCATCATGCGCCAAAGCCTAGTCACCCGCAGACCCTGCCGAGGCAGGGGCGGCCTCCAGTCTCCGCCAAGCGGAGAGTTTTCGGCCATGGCAGGCGCCGTCTCGGCCATGCGCGCGATGCAGCGCGCGGATGGTCACAGCCAGGACAGCAGCACCCATGGGCGCCAGTGGCAACGGAATGGAGGTCAGGGACGTCGCGCTCGCGCGCGCGGCCCCCGCCGGCGAAGCCGATGTGGTGGTGGCGGGCGCGGGGCCGGTTGGCGCGGTTGCCGCCACCGCACTTGCGCAGGCCGGCGTCGATGTGCTGCTTGTCGAGGCCGGCCAGACCTGCCACGAGGACCTGCGCGCCAGCACCTTCCATCCGCCGACCCTCGAGATGCTGCAGGCGCTCGACCTGCTCGAGCCGCTGCTCGCCCAGGGGCTGAAGGCGCCCGTCTACCAGTATCGCATCCGCGCAACCGGCGAGGTTTTGGCCTTTGACCTTTCGGAGCTGGCCGACATCACGCCCTTTCCCTTCCGCCTGCAGTGCGAGCAGTGGAAGCTGGCCCGGCTGGCGGCCGGCCGGCTCGGAGACCGGGTCCGGTTCGGGCGGCGGGTGGTCCACTTCCGGCAGGACGCGGAAGGCGTCACCGTCCATCTCGAGGCGCCGACCGAGATCGAGGAGGTGCGCGCCAAGTTCCTCGTCGCCGCCGACGGCGCCAACAGCCTCATCCGCAAGTGGCTGGCCGTGCCGTTCGACGGCTTCACCTACCCCGAGAAATTCCTCACCCTTTCCACCGACCGGCCGCTGCAGGCGCATTTCCCCGACCTCGCCTATGTGAACTATGTCTCCGACCCGGAATGGTGGCACGTGCTCCTCAAGGTGCCGACGCTCTGGCGGGTGCTGGTGGCCGCCTCCGACGACACGCCGGATTCGGAGCTCCTTGCGGATGCCACCAAGGAACGGGTGTTCGAGCGGCTGATCGGCGACCCCACGGTCGAGACCCGCCACCGGACGATCTACCGGGTGCACCAGCGCGTGGCGGCCCGCTTCGATCACGGCCGCGTGCTGCTGGTGGGCGATGCCGCGCACCTCAACAACCCGCTGGGCGGGCTGGGCATGAACTCGGGCATCCACGATGCGGTAAACCTCGCCGAAAAGCTGGTTGCCGTGCTGTCCGACGGCGCGGACCGGCACGAGCTCCTGCCCCGCTTCGGCCGCCAGCGGCGCGCCGTCACCTTCAGCTTCATCCAGGAGCAGACGAAGAAGAACAAGGCGATGATCGAGGCCGACGAGGACGCCCGCCGCCCGGTGTTCGCCGAGATGGCCGAAGTGCTGAAGGATCGCGAGCGCCGCCGCGCCTACATGTACCGCCAGGCAATGTTCGCAAGCCTCGAGGAGGCAGCAGCCATTTCCTGAGCGGGGGTCGGGGCCGTGGCCGGGCCCGGCCTTCTCCGCGCGGCGGATAAACCGACCGGCGCGGTCCGCTTTTGAGGGTGGATCCCTCACGCTCCCGCCCATGGCCGCGACCCGCCCCGCCGGATTGACGGGAGACAGACCGGCCCTGGCGCATGAGCCAGGGGTTGCCATTCCGCTCGGCCTGCGCCTGGGCTGGTCGGCCGGGTCGGTGGGGACCGTCATCATCCTTTCGACCACCTCGATCGTTCTCCTCTTCTTCATGACGAGCGTGCTTGGCATGAATCCGGCGCTGGCCGGCGGGCTCCTGTTCGGCGCCAAGCTGTTCGATGCAGCCGTCGCTCCGATGATGGGCCGCATTTCGGATTCCGCGGTCACGCGCTGGGGCCGGCGGCGGCCGTTCCTGTTTGTGGGCGCAATCGTCTCTGCGCTGGCCTTCCTCATCCTGTTCATGCCGCCCGCCCTGTCGGGCCTTGCGCTTTCCGCGTGGATGGTGGCCGGGCTTCTGGTGCTGGCTCTGGGCTACACGCTCTTCAACGTCCCCTATCTCGCCATGCCGGCCGAGATGACCTCCTCGCCGCAGGAACGCACGGCGCTCCTGTCGTTCCGGGTTGCCTTCGTTGCCATCGGCGGGGCGCTGGTGGGCTTTGCGCCCAAGCTGGCGGCGAGCCTCGGCGGCGACCGGCCGGCCTGGGCGGCAACGGGCGCGGTGCTCGGCGGGCTGGTGCTGGCCGCGATGCTCGTGGCCTTCGGCGCCTCGCACAGCGCCCGTGCGACCGCGCCGACACCGGGCGGAGACCGGGAGAGCCTGCTGGTGGTGCTGAGGAATCGGCCGTTCGTGATGCTGCTTCTTGCCAAGACGCTGCAGCTTGTCGGCCTTGCCGCCATGCAGGCCTCGATCCTGTTCTTCATCGTGCAGGTGCTCGCCGCCTCGGAAGGAACGGTTGGCATCTATGTGGTCCTGACGACCGTTGCCATGCTGGGCTCGATGCCGCTCTGGGTCCGGCTGGGGCGCAGCCATTCCAAGCGCTCGCTCTTCATTGCCGCCTGCCTCGGCTATGCGGCGGTCAAGCTGTCGTTCCTTCTGGCCGTGCCCGGCGAGCCGGACATCCTCATCCACCTGCGCGGCATCGCCGGCGGGCTTTTCACCGGCGGGGTGCTGCTGATGGGCCAGTCGATCCTGCCCGATGCGATCGACTGGGATTGCCGCCGCTCCGGGGTCCGGCGCGAGGGGCTCTATGCGGGTGCCTACAGCCTTGTCGAGAAATCCTCGATGGCGCTCGGGCCGCTGCTTGTCGGCCTCATCCTCTCGGCCGTGGGGTTCGACCCGCAGGCGGCGAAGGCCGGAATCGTCCAGACCGACGTGGCGGTCACCGGTGTCTATCTCGGGGCCGCAGTGCTCCCGGCGCTCCTTTATGCGCTGAGCTGCGTGCCCCTGCTCTTCTACCGGCTGGACGAGCGCAAGCTTGCAGGGGAGGCTCTCTGATGGAGTTCGTGCTGCGCCAGCGCGGTCGCGCGTCGATGGAGTTCCTCGTCGATCTCACACGCGCCGCCGCGCCGCTTGCGGCCCGGTGGAGCCGGGAACTGGCCGAGGCCGGCCTGACCGCCGAGACCCTGCCCGAGGATCTCGACGCCCGCCACGCGGCAATCGGCGCAGCGCTCTCCGGCTCGGATTCCTTTGCGACAGCCGCGCTCGTCGGCGAGTTCGCAAGCGTCGAGCACGGCCGCTGCGCGATGGCGGCCTTCGACGAATCGCGCGATGTGCTCGCGCCCGCGCTCGCCGCACTTGAGGCAAGAGGACCGGCAACGCTCGAGGCCCGGCCCGATCTCGTGCCTCCCGCCTACTGGGACGGCGTCTGGTTCCACCGCACCACCGGCGGCTGGAACGGCCACCCCGAAATGGGGTTCATCCACGGCGAGCTGATCCACCGCCACTATGTCGCGCGCACCTTCCCGGGCGACATCTTCGCCCAGCGCGCCTCGGTGCTGGCGCTGCTGCCCCGGACGGACGTGGCCGACATCTGCGAGCTCGGCACCTCCTCGGGCCACTACACGGTCGCGCTGCAGCGCACCTTCCCGGAAGCGCGGATCACCGGCGTCGAGCTGTCGCTGCCCATGCTGCGGCAGGCGTTGCGGGTTGCCAACGAGAATGGCTGGGCGTGGCGGCTGGTGCAGGCGGCCGCGGAAGACACGGGCCTGCCCGATGCCAGCTACGATCTTGTCACCTCCTACATCCTGCTCCACGAACTGCCGGCCGAGGCCTGCCGGGCCGTCTGGCGCGAGGCCTTCCGCCTGTGCCGCCCGGGCGGGCAGGTGCTGATGTCCGACGTGACCCCCTACCGGGTGCACGACCGCCTCGGCGCGTGGCGCGCGGACTGGCTGGCAAGGCGCGGCGGCGAGCCCTGGTGGCGGGAATCGGCCACCCTTGACCAGGCCGAGGCCGCCCGGGAAGCCGGCTTCGTCGAGGTGACCGAAGGCGGACCGGAGGGGCGGCCCTACCCGTGGGTGACGATCGGCACCCGGCCGGCATGACCGCGGCAGACCTGGGCGCGGCCTCGCGCGCCGCCACGTCTGCTCCTGCGCTGCACGCGGGCCAGCTCGACCATCTGGGCAAGGCCGTTCTGCTCCTTACGCGCGAGCTGTGGGTGACCCGCGACCGGCTCGCCGTTCTCGAAGCCGTGCTGGAGGCACGCGGCCTTGCCGTTGCCGAGGCGATCCGCGACTTCCAGCCCGACGGCGCGCTTGCTGAGCGCCTCGCCGCAGAGCGCGCGGCGCTCGTGCAGGCGCTCCTTGCCACGCTCGCACCCGAGGACGGGGCGCGGTGACCGGCCCGCGCGGCCTGCACGGGCTGGTCGCAGCGCTGCTCCTTGCAGCACCGGCCGGCGCCGAGCAGACACCCGGCGAGGCCGCGATCGTGATGCAGCGCATGGCGGCCCTGCCCTTCGACCGCGGCGTCGAGGCGGTCGAGGCCTATCAGCCGGCCGAGACGGTGCGCGGTGCAAGCGCACTGGTGCGGCCGCTGCCGCGCATCGCACCCGCGCGCGCCGGGCTTTCGGAGGCCGCGCTGGCCGAGGCGGTGGCGCTTGCCGAGCGCCACGAGAGCCACGCACTTCTCGTGGCGAAGAACGGCCGGCTGGTGCTCGAGCGCTACTGGAACGGCTTTTCCCGCCAGTCGCGCTTCTCGACGGCCTCGATGCACAAGACCGTGATGGCACTGGCCATGGGGGCCGCGATTGCCGACGGCCGGCTCGCCGAGGGCGACCCGGTGGGCCGCCATCTCCCCGAGTGGCGGGACGACCCGCGCGGGCAGGTGACGCTCGCTGAGCTCCTGGAAATGGCCTCGGGCCTTGCCTTCCCCCCGGCGCCACCCGGCCCGCCCCGGCCGGACAGTGTGAACCTCCGGCTCATGTTCGCACCCGACATCCGCAAGGTGGCGCTCGAGGTGCCGCAGGCGGCGCCACCGGGCACGGTCTTTGCCTATTCCAACGTCGACTCACAGCTTGCTGGCGAGGCGCTGCAGGCCGCGCTCGGCATGCGCTATGCCGACTATCTCTCCAGCCGCATCTGGAAGCCGATCGGCGCAGCCGATGCGGCCCTGTTCCTCGACCGCGAGGGCGGCTCGGCGCACTGGTTCTGCTGCCTGCAGGCAAGCGCGATGGACTGGCTGCGCGTGGGCGAGCTGCTGCGCAAGCGGGGCCGCGTGCGCGGCCGCCAGATCCTGCCGGCGCAATGGGTGGATGCAATGGCAAGGCCCTCGGCGCGCAACCCCAACTTTGGCCGCCAGCTCTGGCGCGGCACGCCGCACGCGCCGGTGCGGCGCTATTCGGCGTCGATCGCCATGACGGTCCCCGCGCGCGAGCCCTTCCGCGCCGAGGATGTGCTGTTCCTCGACGGCGCCGGCGGTCAGCGGGTCTATGTGATTCCCTCGGCCGGACTGGTGATCGTGCGCATCGGCCGCCCGGCGCCGGCGTGGGACGACAGCGAGCTGCCCAACATCCTGCTCGCCGGCCGGCTGCGCTGAACCGGCGGCCGGCTCAGAACAGCCAGGTCTCCACGTTCGGGATCGGCGCGCGCTTCTGCGCGGCCAGAAGCGCCTTGATCGTGCGCACCGCAAACCAGATGGCAACCAGCGGGAAGAAGATGAACGCGCCAATCCCCAGGGTGAGAAGCGTGCCGACGGCGGCAAGCACACAGAGGCCAAGCCCCATCCAGAAGGTGCGGACATGCCAGCGCAGGTGGCTGTCCTCCCAGTCCTCGTGCGGCTCCTGCCGCCACAGATAGGCGAAGATCACACCGACGAACGTGGTGATCGCCACCAGGAACGCGCCGAGATAGAGGAGCGCGATGATCGTCGGGCGGTTGAAGTCGAACCCACCTGTGGTTGCTGGTGTCCCGGTCATGAAGGCCTCCCTGAACCGGCCCGCACCTTGACGGACACGGGCGGGCAACGCAACTTCAGGCCGGTGCCACATGTCCGGGCAGCCGCTGCACTGCAGAGGAAAGTCCGGGCTCCACGGATCAGCGGCGGCGGGTAACGCCCGCCGGGGGTGACCCCAGGGAAAGTGCCACAGAAAGCGCACCGCCGGACGGCCCGGGCATTCGCCCGCGGTTCCGGCAAGGTCGAACGGGTGCGGCAAGAGCGCACCGCGCCCCTGGCAACAGGGGCGGCACGGCAAACCCCGCCGGGAGCAAGACCGAATAGGCGCGCCGCGCGGGCAACCGCAGGCTTGATCCAGCCGAGGCGCGCGGGTTGGTTGCTGGAGGTGCGTGGCGACACGCATCCAAGAGGAATGGCTGCCCCCGGGGCAACCCGGGACAGAACCCGGCTTACAGGATGTGTGGCACCGTCCTTGCACGGGCCGGCCCGCATTGTGCGGCGCAACATGTTGCGCTAGGCGGCCGCAAGACCACCGCCAAGACGCACAGGACCGCACCATGGCCACGACCCGCACCTTCTCGATCATCAAGCCGGATGCCACGCGGCGCAACCTCACCGGCCGGGTCACCGCCATGCTCGAGGAGGCGGGCCTGCGCGTGGTGGCCTCCAAGCGCATCCGCATGACAAGGGAGCAGGCGGAACGCTTCTATGCCGTCCACCGCGAACGGCCCTTCTTTGCCGATCTCGTCGCCTTCATGACCTCGGGCCCGGTGGTGGTGCAGGTGCTCGAAGGCGAGGATGCCGTCGCGCTCAACCGGCGCGTGATGGGCGCAACCGACCCGGCCAAGGCGGAGCCGGGCACCATCCGGCGCGAGCTCGCCGAATCGATCGAGGCCAACAGCGTGCACGGCTCCGACAGCCCGGAGACTGCTGCCGCCGAGATCGCCTTCTTCTTCACCGAGGACGAAATCGTCGGCTGAGGGGCGCGACCCCGTAGGCGTCACGGCCTCCACGGCTGCGGCCGGCGCGGGCGCGCGGCGCCGGGTCCCTGCTGCCCCGGCGATCAGCAGCGCCCGGCTGGCCGGCCGGGGGGGTCTCCCTGCCGGCGCCCCCTTGGCCCCAGGATGCAGGATCGCCCACACGCGCGCCCCGAAGCCGCCCCGGGGCGCGACTGGCGGGCGCGGAGCAGATGGGGCGGCGGGGATGGCGGCAGGCCGACGGCCGGCCGCGCATAGGCGCGCCGGCGGCGCGACCGGAGCGCGCCGCCGACCAGGCCGAAGCCGGCGATGAGGAGCGCCCAGCTGGCCGGCTCGGGCACGACGCCGGAGGCGAGGCCGATCTCGATGAAGCTCGAGGCGTTGAAGGCGGTATCGACGAGGTTGATGGTGAGGAGGCCGCCGGAAAGGGTCACATCCTCAGCGAAGCTGTAGCCATCCCATGCGCTTGGGCGGAAGCTGGCCGACGTGAAGGGCGAGGTCAGGTTGGTGAACTCGAGGATGGTTCCGAAGAGCGTGCCGTCCTGAAGGCCCTGGAGGCGGACGAGGCCGGCCGAGAAGTCGACGGTGAAATAGGCGTTGTCGGGGAAGCCGAGGACGAATTCCGGACCCGGGCCGACGACCGCGGTTGCGCTGGAGCAGACGAAAGAAGCGGGGCCGACCTCGGCGCAGGTGACGGTGTCACCCGGCGAGACGGCCGAGGCCTGCGATGCGGCGAGAAGCGCTGTTGCGGCGACTGCCGTGCGGACGACCGTGATGCTGACGATTGTCATGACACCCCTCCCCCTAGAGTAATGTCGATTGCATCATTTCCCGGGCGAAACAAGCTTCGGGGGAGGATGGATGGCGGGCGCCGGCCGGGGCTCTCGGGGACACCCGGGGCGGCCCTGTGGTGGCCTGTGCTACTGGTTCATGCTGGCGAAGAAATCCGCGTTGGTCCTGGTATCGCGCATCTTGTCGAGCAGGAACTCGATGGCATCGACCGTGCCCATCTGCATGAG
Source organism: uncultured Sphingomonadaceae bacterium (assembly GCA_937995515.1). Lineage (GTDB taxonomy): Bacteria > Pseudomonadota > Alphaproteobacteria > Sphingomonadales > Sphingomonadaceae > Thermaurantiacus. The sequence continues at coordinate 26,635 of CALKJZ010000008.1, forward strand.
GATCCGCCTGAGCACCCACATCTTGGCGAGCGTGTTCTGGTCGACCAGGAGCTCCTCCTTGCGCGTGCCCGACTTGCCCACGTCCATCGCCGGGAACACCCGCTTGTCGGCGACCTTCCTGTCGAGCACGATCTCGGAGTTGCCGGTGCCCTTGAACTCCTCGAAGATCAGCTCGTCCATGCGGCTGCCGGTGTCGATGAGGGCGGTTGCAATGATCGAGAGCGAGCCGCCCTCCTCGATGTTGCGCGCCGCGCCGAAGAAGCGCTTGGGCCGCTGCAGCGCGTTGGCATCGACCCCGCCCGAGAGCACCTTGCCCGAGGAGGGCACGACCGAGTTGTAGGCGCGCGCAAGGCGCGTGATCGAATCGAGCAGGATGACGACATCGCGCTTGTGCTCGACGAGGCGCTTGGCCTTCTCGATCACCATCTCGGCCACCTGCACGTGGCGCGCGGCCGGTTCGTCGAAGGTGGAGGAGATCACCTCGCCCATGACCGAGCGCTGCATGTCCGTCACTTCCTCCGGCCGCTCGTCGATCAGCAGCACGATCAGGTAGACATCCGGGTGGTGCGCGGAGATGGCCTTGGCGATATTCTGCAGCAGCACGGTCTTGCCGACCCGCGGCGGGGCCACGATCAGCGCCCGCTGCCCCTTGCCCTGCGGCGCGATGATGTCGATCACCCGCGCCGACTTGTCCTTGCCGGACGGGTCCTGGAAGTCGAGGTTCAGCTTCTCGTCCGGGTAGAGCGGTGTCAGATTGTCGAAGTTCACCCGGTGCCGCAGCACCTCGGGGTCGTCGAAGTTGATCTTCTGTGGCCTGACCAGCGAGAAATAGCGCTCGCCATCCTTGGGCGCGCGGATCTCGCCCTCCACCGTGTCGCCGGTGCGCAGGCCGAAACGCCGCACCTGTGCGGGCGAGACATAGATGTCGTCGGGCCCGGCGAGATAGTTGGCCTCCGGCGAGCGGAGGAAGCCGAAGCCATCGGCCAGCACCTCGATGGTGCCGCCGCCCAGGATATCCTCGCCGCGCTCGGCCACGGCCTTCAGAATCCCGAACTGGAGGTCCTGCTTGCGCAGCGTGGAGGCCTGCTCGACGCCGAGCTCCTCGGCCATTGTCACGAGTTCGGCGGGAGACTTTCGCTTGAGGTCGTGAAGATGCATGCGACTGCCCTGGAGACTGGCCCGGGCGGCGGGGCGCGCCAGCGCCAAGCCATGGCCGGGACGGATTGCGTCGGTGCCTGCGAGACGAGGGTTGCCCGGCCCGGACGGGCCTGTCGGACCATGCGTAAAGAGGGAGACCGGCTGCTGTCAAGCATGGCCCAGCGCGCCCGGCCGCGGTAGGGCAGAGACAATGGACGAGCGCGCACCAGTTGCAGACGCGCAGGCGCATGTGGGCGCCGAGCTCCGGGCGCGCAGCCCCGAACGCTGGCTGTCCTGCCTGTGGGCTGCCGAGGCGGCGCGTCCCGCGCTCCTTGCCGTCCACGCGCTCGATTGCGAGCTGCAGCGCATCGTCGCCGAGATCGGCGACCCGCTTCTGGCCGAGATCCGGCTGGCTTGGTGGCGCGAGCAGCTGCTGGCGCTTGCCGCCGGTGCGGCGCCCCCGGCCCAGCCGCTGCTGCGCCTTCTGGCTGCAGTCGGGCGGCGGCGTGTCGATCTGGAGCGGCTGGCCCGGATCGAGGAGGCCTTTCTGCCGCTTGCCACCGCGGGCGGGTTCGATGCGCGGGCCCACGCCCGGCTGCGCGGCGCCTTGCTGTTCGAGGCGCTGTTCGAAGCCGCAGGCGGAAGCGGCGGGCCGGGCCGCGCCGCGGCCCCTGCGGCGGGCGAGATGTGGGCGCAGGCCGCGCTGTGGCGGGAGCGCTGGGGCAGGGTTGCAGCGCGCATCGAGACCGCCCGCGCGCAGCTCGCCCCGGCCGCAGCCGGCGCGGCAACCGGGGCGCAGCTGCCGGTTCCGCTGCGGGTGCTCGCTGGCCTTGCGCGCGCCGACCTTGCAGCCGTCGCCGCCGGGCGGCGGCTTGCGCCTGCGGCCACCGCCGGGCGGCAGCTCCGCATGGCGCTCGTCGCGCTGGCGCCCCGGCGGGCCTGAGGCTGCAATCGCACTGGCGACGCCCGGCCTCCCCTGCTACAAGAGCGCAAGGGTCGGCCAACCGGAGCACCCAACCGGAGCACGAGGCCGCGCCCGATGTCCAGCGTTCCTCCCGGCCGCCTTGCCGCCCTTGGCGGCGCAGTGATGCTGCTTGCGGGTGCCGTGATGCTCTGGGTCTCGGCCGACAATGGCCGCGCCGTTGCGGTCACGAGCGCGTCCCGAACGATGGTTGCCCCTGCCGAGCCGCCCGCGGAGGAAGCCTCCGAACTCGTGCTTCCCGAGCCTGATCTTTCGATGCCGGAAGATCCGGTGCTGCGCGCCCCGCACGCGCCCACCAAAACGGCGGAAGAACGACGCTTCGACCGCCTCGACCGCAACCGCGACGGCCGGATCCAGCAGGCCGAGTATCTCGCCCAGCGCAAGCGCAACTTCGACCGGCTGGACGTGAACGGCGACGGCATGCTGAGCTTTGCCGAATATGCCGCAAGCGGAATCCGGCGCTTTGCCGAGCTCGACCGCGACGGCAACCGCACACTCGACCGTGCCGAGTTCGCCGCCTCGGCGCCGCGGCCGCGGGCGCAAACCCTTGCCGCCCGCCGGCCCGACTGCGTCTGCCCGGGGGAGGAGCTGGCTTCGGCCGGGCCGGGCGCGGACTGATCTGGCGCGTTCAGGGCCAATTCATGCCCCGGCGCCGACACCGGCGTCACCGGGCTTGAGGCGGGCGCATCGCCTGGCCTCGCCCCACCAACGACGAAAGGACTTGCCATGAAACGCACATACCTCGCCGGCGCCGCGGCGCTCGCCGCGGCGGTCTCCGCTGCGCCGGCCACGGCCCAGCCTGGCCTTTTTACCGGCTTTTCCGTCGGGGCCCAGGGCGGCTGGCAGGGCGACCGGCTCTCCGGCCGGGGCACGGTGGTCGTGCCCCCGAGCGGGGAGACATCGACCCCGGGGGTGCTGGTGTTCAACGTGCGCGAGACGGGCTCCGGCTTGGCAGGGGGCGTCTTTGCCGGCTATGATGCCGAGATTGCATCCAATGTCGTGCTCGGCGGCGAGTTCGGCCTGAACTTTGGCGGCAGCGGCATTGGCCTCGACCCTGCCGATCCGGCATTCCGCCTGTCGCCGCGGCGCACCATCGACCTGACGGCACGCGGCGGCGTCCTCGTTGGACCGGAATCGCTCCTCTATGTGCGGGGCGGCTATTCCAACGCCCGCTACAAGCTGCGCCTCGGCGGCGACGGCCTCGGCGAGAACCGCGACGGCTGGACCATCGGTGGCGGGTTCGAGCAGGCGCTCGGCAACAATATCTCGGCGCGGCTTGAATATCGCCATTCGGATTATGGCCGCGATGAAACGATCGATGGCAATGCCCGCTTCGAAGGCAAGCTTCGCCGCAACCAGGTGATGGGCGGAATCGCCTATCGCTGGTAGGCGCCCTGCCCCGGCGCGGAGGGGCCCTGCGGCGCAGGCCGCAGGGCCCCTGCTGCGCCTGGCCTGGCCCGAAGCCTGTTGTGCAACCGGGGCCTATTCGGCAGCGATGGGGCGCGCGGCAGACGGCGCCTCGCGCGCGGCGGGCCCGGGGCCATCGGCCGCCTCGAGCAGGCGCCGTTCGAGCGCCCGCAGGCGCGCGGGCGCGGTGATCTTCTCACCGGTCAGGTCGGTCAGGTAGAAGGTATCGACCGCCCGCTCGCCGTAGGTGGCGATATGGGCGGAATGGATGGTCACCCGGGCGTTGTAGAGCGCGCGGGTGAGCGCATAGAGAAGTGCCGGCCGGTCGAGCGCGTTGACCTCGACCACCGTGAACCGGTTGGAGGCGCGGTTGTCGATGAACAGCTGCGGCACGATCCGGAATGCCTCCTGCCGCCGGCGCGGCAGGGGACGGGCCGAGAGCCGGTCGGCCAGCTTCACCCGGCCCATCAGCGCATCCTCGATCGACCGGATCATCCGCTTGAGCCGGGCCGGCTCGTCGAACGGCCCGCCGAGCGGATCCTGGATCACCAGATTGTCGAGCGCCATGCCGTCTCTTGTGGTGTGGATGCGCGCGTCGACGATGTTGGCGCCCGCCATCGAGATGCCGCCCGCGATGCGGTAGAAGAGACCGGGATGATCCTGCGCCCAGATGCTCACCAGCGTGGTGCCGCTGGCCGCATCCGGCAGCGCGCGGATGGTCAGCGGGCCGCCTGTCGCCTCGGCATCGGCTGCAAGGCGCGCATTGACCGCAATCACATCGCCCGGCTCGGCAAGCCAGTAGCTGTCGGGCAGGCGCGCGGCCCAGGCTGCCAGCCTCTCGGGCGACCAGCCCATCACCGCACCCAGCCGGGCCTGGCGCTCGGCGATGCGCTCCTGCCGCCCCTTCTGCTTGTGCCCAAGGCGCAGCACTTCCTCGGCGCTTTCGAACAGGGTGGTGAGCAGCTGCGCCTTCCAGCCGTTCCACACGCCCGGCCCCACGGCGCGAATGTCGACGACCGTCAGCACGAGGAGCAGGCGCAGGCGCTCGGGGCTGGCCACCGCCTCGGCAAAATCGAGGATGGTCTTGAAGTCGGCAAGGTCGCGCTTGAAGGCAGTCGCCGACATCAGGAGGTGCCAGCGCACCAGCCACGCCACGGTCTCGGTCTCGGCCTCGCTGAGGCCGAGCCTCGGGCACAGGGCGCGGGCCACCTCCGCGCCGATGACGCTGTGGTCCCCGCCGCGGCCCTTGGCGATATCGTGCAGCAGCACCGCCACATAGAGCGCGCGGCGCGAGACGATCTGGCGCATGATGGCGGTCGACAGCGGGTGCTCGGCGGCCAGCTCCCCCTTTTCGATGCGCGCGAGGAGGCCAATCGCCCGGATGCTGTGCTCATCGACCGTGTAATGGTGATACATGTCGTACTGCATGCGCGCAACGACGCGCCCGAAATCGGGCACGAACCGCCCGAAGACGCCGCTTTCGTTCATCCAGCGCAGCACCTTCTCCGGGTCGCGCGGCGAGGTGAGCACGTCGAGGAACAGCCGGTTCGCGCGCGGGTCCTGGCGGATCCGCTCGTCGATCTGCCCTGCATCGCGCGCGATCTGGCGGCGGGTGGCCGGCGCGATCTCGAGCCCGTGCGAATCGGCCAGCGCATAGATTTCAAGCAGCCTGACCGGGTCGGCGCGGAACAGCCCGTCGTCGGGCGCGAAAATCTGCCCGCCCGAGACCCGGAATGCCGAAAGCCGCCGCGGGCGGCGGGCGAGGCGCTGCAGCAGGCTCGGCCGCGCCTGCTGCGCCTCGAGATGGGCAAGGAACAGCCCGGTCAGGTCTCCGACCATGCGCGCGGTCAGGAAATAGTGGCGCATGAACCGCTCGACGGGCGCCATGCCCGGCCGTGCCCGGTAGCCCATGCGCTCGGCCAGCTCGCGCTGCACGTCGAACGTCAGCCGCTCCTCGGCGCGGCCCGCGAGCGCGTGCAGGTTGCAGCGCACAGCCCAGAGGTGATTGAGCGCCCGCAGGAACTGGCGATATTCGGCAGCGGTGAACAGGCCCCGGTCGACCAGTTCGGCCGGGTCCTGCGCATCGAACGCGAACCGGCCGATCCAGAACAGGGTCTGCAGGTCGCGCAGGCCACCCTTGCCCTCCTTGATATTGGGCTCGACCACGTAGCGGCTGTCGCCCATGCGCACGTGCCGCGCGTCGCGTTCGGCCATCTTCTCCGCAGTGAAGCGGCGCGCGTTGCCGGCCACGATCTCGGCGCGGAACCGGGCCCGCGCCTCGTCGGCGAGCGCGCGGTCCCCCCACAGAAAGCGCGCCTCGAGAAGCGCCGTCCGGACCGAAAGATCGCTGCGCGCCATGCGGATCATCTCGTCGAGCGTCCGTGTCGAGTGGCCGACCCTCAGCCCGAGGTCCCACAGCGTGTAGAGGATGCTCTCGACCGTCTGTTCCACCCAGGGTGTCGCGCGCACCGGGGCAAGAAACATGAGATCGATATCGGAATGGGGCGCAAGCTCGCCGCGGCCATAGCCACCAACCGCCACCAGCGCGATCCGTTCGGCCATGGTCGGGTTGTCGAGCGGGTAGAGATAGGTCGTGGTCGCCTCGTAGACGAGACGCACGATCTGGTCGGCCAGGAAGGCCTGGGTGGCGGCCAGCTGCAGCCCCCGGCCCGGTGCCGCGGCCATCCGGCGCGCGATCTCGGAGCGGCCTGCATCGAGCGCCTCGCGCAGGATGGGAACAAGGCGCGGGCGGCGTTCCTCCGGCCGGGCCCCGCACAGCGCCTCGGCCAGCCGGCCGGCGATCTGCCGGCGGTCGATGACCGAACGCCGGTCGGGCACGGCTTGCGCGATCCTCATGCGCACAATCTAGGGGAGAAACCGGGTGCGCAACAGGCCGCCCGTGCGCGAACACCACGAGGCCGGCTGCAAGAGGCCGCGGGCGCGCCGGAGCGCGCCGGCACACACGGCCGGTTGCTGCCCGCGCAAGGCCCGTGCGGGCCCCGGCGCCGCCTCAGGCAGACAGGAGCTTCGAGCGCAACGCCTGATATTCCGCCTCGGAAAGGCTTCCTGCGCTCTTCAGCTCCTCGAGCTTCTTCAGCTCGTCGGCCACCGAGAAGCCGACGAAGGCGCGCAGATCGTCCTGCGCCCTTGCAACCCGCTCCGCCTGGCGCTCGGCCATCCCGCCAGACTGGGTGATGATGTAGAAAAAGGCCCCGATGAGCGGCACAAGGAGCAGAAACAGGATCCAGAGGAACTTGCTGAAGCCGCCAATGTCCTTCCGGCGGAAGATGTCGGAGAATATCGTGATGAGCAGCCAGATCCACATCACGAAGATGAAGATCACTGCCATCGTGACAATGAAGCTCCACAAGGTTCCGAAAATCGTCTGCATTGACTGAACTCCGCAATCCACCAAGCGCCCTGGCGCGCGCCGCTAGCAGAGAAGACGGCAGCCTGTCAGCAAAAAGATGCGCCGCGGGCCCTGCGCCCCGGAGGGGGCCGGCTGGGGCTTCCGCCCGGCGGGCGCCGCTGCTACGCCCCCGCGACCCGCACGGGCAGGGGCGGGTGAGGGAGGACGAATGTCGAAAGCCGCAGGCAGGGAGCCAACCGAGGCTGAGATCGCCGAGGCCAGGGCGCGCGTTGGCGGGGCCTACAGCTGGTATGTGCTCGGCGTGATGGTGCTCGTCTATGTGTTCAACTTCATCGACCGGCAGATCCTTGCGATCCTGGCCGAGGACATCAAGGCCGACCTCGGCATCGACGACGCCCAGCTCGGCTTTCTCTACGGCACCGTCTTCGGCGTGTTCTACGCGCTCTTCGGCATTCCGCTCGGGCGGCTTGCCGACATGTGGAACCGGGTGCGCCTGCTGTCGCTCGGCCTCGCCCTCTGGTCGGGCATGACGGCGCTTTCGGGCTTTGCCAGAAGCTTTGCGCAGCTGGCGGCCGCGCGCATCGGGGTGGGCATTGGCGAGGCGACCGCCTCGCCCGTCGCCTTCTCTGTCCTTTCGGACTATTTCCCGAAGGAAAAGCGGGCCACCGCGCTCGCCATCTATTCCTCCGGCCTCTACATCGGCGGCGGGCTCTCGCTGTTCCTGGGCGGGCTCATCAAGGACAGCTGGAACGAGGCCTTCCCCGGCGGCGGCCCGCTCGGGCTTGTCGGCTGGCAGGCGGCCTTCCTCGCCGTCGGCATTCCGGGGCTCCTGCTGGCGCTCTGGGTCTCGAGCCTCAAGGAGCCGATCCGCGGGCTGTCAGAGGGCATCATCATGCCGCAGGAGCCGCGGCCCTGGCCCCGGTTCTTCATCGAGCTTTCGGCGGTGATCCCGCCGTTCACGCTCTTCCACGCGGCGACGTTCGGGCGCCGGGCGCTGGTGGTGAACCTTGCGGCGGCGGCGGCTGCCGCCGGGATCGCCGCCCTCCTCATCATCACCGTGGGCAACTGGCCGCAATGGGTTGCGATTGGCATTGCGGGCTACGCCGTCTTCTCCTGGTCGCAGTCGCTCGCGCAGCGCGACCCGCCCACCTTCCGGCTTATCTGGGGCACGCCCACCTTCGTCATCCTCGTTCTGGCATCGGGATTCCTCGCCTTTGTGGGCTATGCCATCGGCTTCTGGCAGGTGCCCTATGTGATCCGCACCTTCGGGGTGGATGCGGCAACGGCAGGCTTCTTCCTCGGCGGCGGCGGAGCGCTCGGCGGCTTCCTCGGCGTGGTCGCCGGCGGGCGGCTGGGCGATGCGCTGAAGGCGCGCAACCCGGCCGGGCGGATCCTCGTCGGCTTCCTCGCCGCCTCCGGCCCGATCCCGCTGGTTTTGCTGATGTTCACGACCGCAAGCCTCGTCCTCTACTACACGGCGGCATTCATTGTCTCGATCTTCGCCTCGATGTGGGTGGGTGTGGTGGCCGCCACCAGCCAGGATCTGGTGCTGCCGCGCATGCGGGGCGCGGCCACCGCCACCTATTTCCTTGGCACGACCATCATCGGCCTTGGGCTCGGCCCCTTCACCATTGGCAAGCTCTCGGAAGTGTTCGAGGATCTGGCTCTTGCCAACCTCGCGATGGTCGCGGTTGCGCCCGTGTCGCTCACCCTCCTGTTTCTTGTATATCGCAGGCTGCCCGAGGCGGAGCGCAGCCGCGTTGACCGCGCCCGCGCGGCCGGCGAGCCCGTCTGAGGAGTGCCATGAAGATCGAGAAGCTGTTCGATGTCTCCGGCCGCACGGTGGTGATCACCGGCGGCTCGCGCGGGATCGGCGAGATGATCGCACGCGCCTATGTGGAAAACGGGGCACGCGTGATCCTCACCGCCCGCAAGGCTGCAGAGGTGGAGGCGCTTGCAGCGGGCCTTGGCGATGCAGCCACCGCGATCCCGGCAGACCTCAGCCAGATGGCGGAGATCGACCGGTTCGTGGCCGAGATCGCCCGGATCACGCCGCGTGTCGACATCCTGTTCAACAACGCCGGCGCCTCGTGGGGCGCGAGCTTCGATGCCTTCCCCGAATCCGGCTGGGACAAGGTGATGACGATCAACCTGAAGTCGGTCTTCTTCCTCACCCAGAAGATGATCGGGCTGCTCGAGGCGGCGGTGCGCGACGACTGGCAGCCCCGCATCATCAACATCGGCTCGATCGACGGTCAGCATGTCTCGGATCTCGAGACCTACAGCTATGCCGCTTCCAAGGCCGGCGTCCTGCACCTCACCCGCATGATGGCGAAGTTCCTCGCCAGCCGCGGCGTGCTGGTCAACGCGATTGCCCCCGGCTATTTCCCCTCGAAGATGACGGCGGGCATCGGCGAGGCGTTCACGGCAAGGATGCTGGCAGAGACGCCGCTTCGACGCTGGGGCCAGCCGGAGGACATGGCCGGTGTCGCCCTGTTCCTCGGCGCGCGGGCATCGGCCTTCCTGTGCGGCTCGGTGATCACCGTCGACGGCGGCTATGCAACCACCGTCTGACCCCCGCTAACGGGGTGCACGGACCGGGCGCGCGGCCTGCGCGACTACGCTTTCGGGCAGATCCTCGCCGAACACCCGCTGGTAGTATTCGGCGATGAGCGGCCGCTCCGCCTCGTCGCAGCGGTTGAGGAAGGAGACGCGGAAGGCAAAGCCGACGTCGCCGAAGATCTCCGCATTCTGCGCCCAGGTGATGACCGTGCGCGGGCTCATCACGGTCGAGATGTCGCCGGCGATGAAGCCCTGCCGGGTCATATCGGCCACCTTGACCATGCTGGCGATGGTGCGCTGGCCTTGTGGCGTGTCGTAGCCCGGGCATTTCTTGAGGATGATCGACCGCTCGGTCTCGGCGGGCAGATAGTTGAGGGTGACAACGATCGACCAGCGGTCCATCTGGCCCTGGTTGATCTGCTGGGTGCCATGGTAGAGCCCCGAGGTGTCGCCAAGCCCGACCGTGTTGGCGGTGGCGAACAGGCGAAACCAGGGGTTGGGGCGGATCACCCGGTTCTGGTCGAGGAGCGTCAGCTTGCCATCGACCTCGAGGATCCGCTGGATCACGAACATCACGTCGGGCCGGCCGGCGTCATACTCGTCGAACACCAGAGCGGTGGGCGTCTGCAGCGCCCAGGGCAGCAGCCCCTCGCGGAACTCGGTTACCTGCTTGCCGTCGCGCAGCACGATGGCATCCTTGCCGATGAGGTCGATGCGGCTGATGTGGGAATCGAGGTTGATGCGGATGCACGGCCAGTTGAGCCGCGCGGCCACCTGCTCGATGTGGGTGGACTTGCCCGTGCCGTGATAGCCCTGGATCATCACCCGCCGGTTGAAGGCAAAGCCGGCGAGGATGGCGAGGGTCGTTTCCGGGTCGAACACATAGGCCGGGTCGAGATCCGGCACCCGCTCGTCGGCCTTGGAGAAGGCGGGCACGAGAAGGTCGGACTCGATGCCGAAGAGCTCGCGCGCGCTCACCCGCATGTCGGGCGCATCGAGGAGGGTGCGGCCGTGCCGGTCGGTGTCGGAAGTCAGGTTGAGGACGGACATCGCCGTCTGCCTAGAAGCGGGCGCCGGGCGGCGCAAGCCAAAGGCGCGGCCCGGCCCTCCCCGCCGGCGCGTCATGAGGCAGCAGCACGGGGCCGCGCCACAGAGCCGGGCCGCCGGCGCGGCACGCCAGAGCCCCGACATCGCCCGACGGCGCGGGCCGGTGCGCGCTGCGGCTTGTGCCTGCCGATTTGTCCGGACATATGGCGGCCAGCGGAAGATGCCGGGGAGCGTTGGGCCAGACATGTGGGAGTTTGTCTCGACATACCAGCTGCCGATCCTGCGGTGGCTGCACATCGTGGCCATGGTCTACTGGCTGGGCGGCGAGTGGGGGGTCTTCCAGACCAGCTACAAGGTGGTCAATCGCGCGCTCCCGCTGGACGAGCGCCGCCGGCACATGGAGACCGCCTATCGCATCGACATTCTGGCGCGCACCGGCATCATCTCGCTGCTGCCGCTCGGGCTGCACATGGGCCACCTGTGGGGGGTCCAGCCGTGGGGCGGGGCCTTCCTCTGGGGGGTGTGGATCCTGTGGGCAGCGCTCATGTTCGTGACATGGCGGGCCTTCTTCGCGCGCGGGACACCGGCCTTTGCCTTCTGGTCGGGGATCGAGGACTGGTCGCGCTACATTCTCATCCCGGTGCTGCTGGTGGCCGCCACGGGCTCGCTCCTCGGCCTCGGGCCGTTCGAGGCGGGCCCGATGCAGAAATGGTACTCCGCCAAGGTGCTCACCTATGGCCTCGCGCTCATCATCGGGGTCGTGCTCCGGCTGGTGATGCACGAGTGGCAGAAGCTGTTCCCGGTCTTGGCCGAAGGGCCCAACCCGGCCATCGAGGCACGCCTCGATTCCTCGATCGCCAATGCCCGGCGGCTGGCCTATCTCTACTGGGTTCTGATCCTGACCACGGCCTTCTTCGGCGCGGTCAAGCCCTTCTGAGCCACGGCCGCGCAGCGCCCGGGGCCTGGGATGCCGGGCGAAACCCCGCTGCGCCCGGCGCCGGGGCGCAGCGCCCGCATCCGCCCGGCGGTGCCCTCGCGCTGGTCTTCAGCGCTTCGGGCCCCATGCTTCGGGCCCCATGCTTCGCGCCGCATGCGTTGGGATGGCAGCCGCACGCGGGGCGACCGGTCGGGCCGGGAGGGTGGCAGATCGCACCGCCCGCCGCCGCCCGGCCGCGATGGCAGGGCTTCCGGCTGCGCCGGTGCCGGGCCGGCTGCAGACCCTCTGACCGCGCAGCGGAGAAACGGCAGTGTCACAGGGGAACCCGCGGCACGGAGGCCGAACGATCGGGATTGCGCCAGACACGACACGACAAGGAGGGACAGATGCGCAAACCCATGATCCTTGCATGCGCAGCCGCAGGCGTTGCCGCGCCGCTTGCCGCACAGGAGGTTTCGGGCGGTCTCGACGAGATCCTGATCACCGCGCGCAGGGTCGAGACCGCGCTGCAGGAGACGCCGATTGCAGTGACGGCACTTTCGGCGGAGGCGGCAGCCGACCTGCAGATCCGCTCGACTGCCGACATCGCCAAGGCCGTGCCCGGCCTCACGCTCAACCCGGTCTCGGCCAACCCCTCGACCTTCCAGATCGGGCTGCGCGGCGGCTCGGAGCAGACCGGCGGGCTCATCGTCTCCGAGCCGGTCGTCGGCATCTATGTCGACGATGTCTACCGCGGCCGGCTGCAGGGCTCGAACTTCCAGCTAAGCGACATCGAGCGGATCGAGGTGCTGCGCGGCCCGCAGGGAACGCTCTACGGCCGCAACACCTTCTCGGGCGCGCTCAGGATCATCACCCGCACGCCCGGCGCGGGCTCGCGCTGGCTGACTGCCGGCGCGGGGCTCGCAAGCTTCGACGAATGGCGGATCGACGGGTCGGCAGGTGGGCCGCTCACCGACCAGGTCGGCGCCTCGATCGCAGTCTTCTACCGCGACCAGGGCGACGGCTGGATCGATTCGCCCGCCCGCGGCCGGAAGATCGGGCGGGAGCGGAACTTCGCCGCGCGTGGCAAGCTGGCCTTCGAGTCCGGGCCGCTCCGCATCGTGGGCAGCCTCGGCTTCACGAGCGACCGCAACGACGGCTTCATCCCGGTCAATGTCCGCTTCGAGCCCGATGCCGAGCGGATCAACTATGAAACCCGGGTGTTCACGAAAAACGCCCGGCCCGCCTTCGGCTCCAACCCTTATGTGAACGTCTCTCCCACCCCGTCGCGGGGCGAGACCGATGTCGTCTCGGCCGCGCTCGACATCTCCTACGATTTCGGAGCGACGACGCTTCGCTCCATCACCGGCTTCGTCAGGCTTGACGACCTGTTCCGCTGGGATCTGACCGGCGGCCTCAACCCCGCGCCAGGGGTCTTCGTTTCGACCTTCGACCGCCTGTCGACCACCGACGCCGAGCAGTGGAGCCAGGAGCTGCAGCTGACCGGCAAGCATCTCGACGGCCGGCTCAGCTGGCTTGCGGGCATCTATCTCTTCCGTGAGACAGGCCGGCAGGATTTCCTCGACACGCTGGGCCTGTTCGGGCTTCCGACCTTCCCGCTGTTCGAGCAGCGCACGAGGACGCGCAGCTGGGCCGTCTTCGCGCAGGCGACCTATGACCTGACAGACCGGACGAGCCTGACACTGGGCGGGCGCTACACGCGCGACGACAAGTCGTTCGACGCGCGCATCGAAGCGCCTGCCAACATTTCCGTCCGGCTCGACGAGACGTTCGATTCCTTCACCCCCCATGTGGGGCTGCAGCACCGCTTCTCCGACGATGTGATGGCCTATGTCTCGCTCTCGCGCGGCTTCAAGGCGGGCGGCTTCAACGGGCTTTCGCGGGATCCGCGCGTGCTGGCGCAAAGCTATCGTCCACAGAAGGTCTGGGCATGGGAGCTGGGCCTCAAGACCGAGTTCCTCGACCGCCGCGCGCGCGCCAATCTTGCCGCCTTCTGGAATGAGATCAGCGACCTGCAGCAGACGGTGACCCGCCCGGATGGCACCTTTCCGCAGCAGAATGTGGGCGACGCGCGGGTGATCGGCGTCGAGGCGGAAGTGACCACGCGGCCCGCAGACGGGCTGGATGTCGGCCTTGCCGTGTCGTGGAACGACGACCGCTACCGCAAGCTCGACCCGCAATCGGATGCGCTGCTTGCAGGCGCACGCCGGCTGCCGCTCGTCTCCGACTGGACCGTGCGCCTCGGCGCGACGTTCGAGCAGCCGATGAGCCCTTCGCTGGTGGCCCGGATCGGCGGCAATCTCGCCCACACGGGGGATTTTTTCGCCAATGTGACGAACGTGCTGGTGATCAACGCCTACACGCGGCTCGACGCCTTCCTCGGGCTGCGCACCGCAGACGGGCGGTGGGACATCACGCTTGCCGGCCAGAACCTGACCGACGAGGTTACCTATGTGAGCGGCATCGTCTCGGCGCCATTCCCAACCGCGCTCACCCCGCTCAAGCCGCGGACCTGGCTCCTGTCGCTGCGCTTCAACCGGCCCTGAGGCGCGCCGGGCACCTCGTGCACGCGGCCGGTCGCCGGGGCTGTCGCGGGACCATCGCCGGGGCTGGCGCCGGCACGGCCCGCCCAGGGGCCGGAAGGGCCCCGGGCAGCGCGGGTGGCGGCGCTTCTGCGATCGCCGGGCCAATGGTAGGGCGGGTCTTGCCATGGGGCGGGGGCGCGGGCGCCCAGACGCCCGCAAGGGGGAAGGGAACGGAATGACGGCACCGGAAGCCATCGACCTCTCGCGCCCCGGCGATCCGACGCCGGAGGGGATCGACGCGCATGTGACGCGCGTGCTCGCCGAGGCGACGCTTGCCGAGAAGATCGGCATGATGTCGGGCCGGGGCTTTTTCCGCGCCTTCGCCGAGGACGGGCGGGTCTGGGGCGCCCGCCCCTACCGCGCCGGCGGCGGCATCGAGCGCCTCGGCGTGCCCGCGCTGTGGTTCACCGACGGGCCGCGCGGCGTGGCGCGCGGGCAGTCCACCTGCTTTCCCTGCACCATGGCGCGCGGCGCCAGCTTCGATCCCGGCCTCGAGCGGCGGATCGGCGAGGCGATGGGAATCGAGATCCGCGCCCAGGGCTGCAACCTTTCGGGCGCGGTGTGCGTGAACCTGCTGCGGCATCCGGGCTGGGGCCGCGCACAGGAGACCTACGGCGAGGATCCAGTGCTTCTTGCCGAAATGGGCATGGCGCTCGGCACCGGAATCCAGGCGCACAATGTCATTGCAACGGTCAAGCATTTCGCAGCCAACTCCATCGAGAACAGCCGCTTCCATGTCGACGTGCAGATCGGCGAACGGGCGCTGCACGAGGTCTATCTGCCGCACTTCCGCGAGATCCTCGATGCCGGGGTGATGAGCGTGATGACCGCCTACAACCGCCTGAACGGCGAATATTGCGGGCAGAACCCCCATCTTCTGACTGAGATCCTGCGCGGCGAATGGGGCTTTGCGGGCTTCGTCCATTCCGACTGGGTGATGGGCGTCCACGAGGTCCATGGGGCAGCCGCCGGTCTCGACATCGAGAACCCTGAGCCCCGGGTGTGGGGGGAACGGCTTCTGGCCGCGGTCCGGGCCGGGCATGTATCGCCCTTCACCATCGACACCGCCTGCCGGCGGATCCTGAGGGCGCTTTTCACCATCGCGGCCGCAGAAGACCCGCTGCCCGCCTATCCGGAACGTCTCGTGGCCTGCGCCCGGCATGTGGCGCTGGCACGCGAGGCGGCCGAGAAGTCCGCCGTGCTTCTCGAAAACGATGGCGCCCTGCCGTTCGGGGCCGGCCGCGTGCGCCGGCTTGCCGTGCTCGGCCGGCTGGCTGCGCTTGCCAACACGGGCGATCATGGCTCGTCCGACGTGCGCGCACGCCATGTGGTGACAGCGCTTGATGCGCTCTCGGCCCGGCTCGGCGAGAAGGCGGTGCTGCACGCTACCGAGGCGGATGGGGCCGGGCACGTGGAAGCGGCCATCGGTGCAGCCGATGCGGCGGTCGCCGTCGTTGGCCTGACCGCCGACGAGGAGGGGGAATATATCCCGGGCGACCTCAGCCTCGGGCAGGATCCCGCGGCCGCCGGGCCCCCGCGCGGGGCGCGCGGGGGCGACCGGCGCGACCTTCGCCTGCCGGCCGCGCAGGTGGCGATGCTCCGGTGCGCGGGCGCGGCCGCCAGTGCCGCCGGCAAACCGCTCGTGGTCGTGATCGTCGCAGGCTCTGCCGTGCTGGTCGAGGAGTGGCGCGAAGAGGCCTCGGCCATCCTGCAGACCTTCTACGCCGGCATGGAGGGCGGCACGGCGCTGGCGCGGCTGTTGTTCGGCGATGCGGTGCCCTCCGGCCGCCTGCCGTTCACCGTCGCGCGCGATCCGGCCCATTATCCGGCCTTCGACCCGGACGCCACCACCGCCTGCTACGACCTCTGGCATGGCTATCCCCTGCTGCTGCGAGACGGCATCCAGCCGCGCTATGCCTTCGGCCACGGCCTGTCCTACACGCGCTTTGCCTATCGGGGGCTGAAGGTGGCCCGGCGGGATGCACGGCTGCATGCAAGCGTTGCCGTGTGCAATCTCGGGGAGGTGGCGGCCGGCCATGCCGTGCTGCTGTTCGCCGAGGGCCCGGGCGGCATTGAGCGCTGGCCGCGCAAGCTCATCGCCTTTGCGCGGGTGGATCTCGCACCCGGGGAAACGCGGATCGTCGACCTCGAGGCGCCGCTGCAGCGGCTGCTACATCGCGACCGCGGCCGCTGGCTGCTCGAGCCCGGCCGGTGGCGGTTCCTGCTGTGCCGCGACGCGACCGACCCGGCACCCCTCGCGGCCGAGCTCCGGCTCTAGGCCGGCCGACGGCCGGACGACCGGGCCCAAGGCCTGCCATGGCCGACGTGCAGGCCCCGCCGGGGGGCCGTCAGCAGAGGGCCGCGCAGGCCTCCTGGATCCGCCGGCAGGCCTCCTCGAGCGTTGCCGTGTCGGTTGCATAGCTGATTCGGAACGCGGGCGAGAGGCCGAAGGCCGCGCCATGGACGACAGCCACGCCGACGCTGTCGAGGAAATAGGCGGCCACGTCTTCGTCCGTCCTGAGCATCCTGCCGTCAGGTGTCCGGCGGCCGATGAGGCCGGAGCAGTCGGGATAGACGTAGAAGGCGCCCTCGGGACGGGGGCAGGCAAGGCCCGGCGCCTGGTT
This sequence comes from uncultured Sphingomonadaceae bacterium, assembly GCA_937995515.1. Classification (GTDB taxonomy): domain Bacteria; phylum Pseudomonadota; class Alphaproteobacteria; order Sphingomonadales; family Sphingomonadaceae; genus Thermaurantiacus. Next base: position 43,286 of record CALKJZ010000008.1, read on the forward strand.
CAACATCGAGACGACGAGATCGCGCCGACCCTGAAACACGGCTGCGCGCTCCTTCAGGAACGACTGGTCGCCCGAAAGCGCAGCCGTCGCGGCGGCCTGCGCGATCGAGCAGGGGTTGGACGTGCTCTGCGACTGGATCTTGGCCATCGCCTTCACCAGCCATGCGGGGCCGCCCGCGAAGCCGATCCGCCAGCCGGTCATCGCATAGGCCTTGGACGCGCCGTTCATGGTGAGCGTGCGGTCGAACAGGGCCGGCTCCACCTGGGCAATGGTGGCGAAGGCGAAACCGTCGAAGACGATGTGCTCGTACATGTCGTCCGTCAGCACCATCACATGCGGGTGGCGCAGGAGCACGTCGGCCAGCGCCTTCAGCTCGTCAGCCGTGTAGGCGGCGCCGGTGGGGTTGGAGGGCGAGTTGAGGATCAGCCATCGCGTCTGCGGCGTGATCGCCGCCTGGAGCTGGGCGGGCTCGAGCTTGAAGCCCTGGGCCAGCGGGCACGGGACGATCACCGGCGTTGCGCCCGTGAAGGCGACGATGTCGGGGTAGCTCACCCAGTAGGGCGCGGGGATGATCACCTCGTCGCCCGGCCCGACGGTTGCGAGCATGGCGTTGAAGATGGTCTGCTTGCCACCGACATTCACCGTGATCTGCGAAGCGTCATAGGCAAGGCCGTTGTCGCGGCGGAATTTGGCGGCAATCGCAGCCTTCAGCTCGGGCGTGCCATCAACGGCGGTATATTTCGTCTTTCCGGCGCGGATGGCGGCGATCGCCGCGTCCTTCACATGATCGGGGGTGTCGAAATCCGGCTCGCCCGCGCCCAGGCCGATCACGTCGCGGCCGGCGGCCTTCAGCTCGGCGGCGCGGTTGGAAACGGCAATCGTCGCAGAGGGCTGGATGCGCTGGATGGCGGCGGAAAGGCTCGGCACGGGCGGGCTCCCTGATCGGGTTGAGCGATCGGTTAGGCGGCCACGGCATCGGGTTCAAGGACCGGCGCGACGGCAGGCTGCCATGGGCGGAACGAAGAATTTTCGGCCCCGAAAATAATGGGAATGATAGTTAACAGGTCTCTAGCCACAGATCGAGAACAAAAATCAACGGATCTAAATAACCACATTGCCGCATCGACATGTTTCGATCGATCCCTAGGCAAGTCCTGGAAAAAGATGCAATGATGTGCTTTCTTTTGATCGCAGCAGACGTGGCTGCCGCTCCGACATTTCCAAGTCCGGTGACCAATGGCAATTTCGAGGCCGGGGATTTCTCTGGCGGAACGCAGTTCGGAGAGACAGGTTTCACTTCCGTCACAAAGCCATTCTTTTCCGTCGCTCTGTTCGGGGGCGCCTTCCATGCCCGGTTCGGCCCGCAGTCACCCGGCGGGATCGTGCAGGCCATCGCGACTGTGCCGGGGGCCAGCCGCCACCTGTCCGTCGTTCTGGCGCAGAAGCTTTTCCCCAAGTTTCCGAACGCAAATTTCATGACGGCATGATTTGGCGACCTGGTGCTGCCGTCCGCGACGGATTTCGCGCCACCGCCCGAAACGGTTTTCCGGTTCGGAGATCTTGTTGCGACCTCGGCGCTGACCGACCTGCGATCCATCTTTGGGATTCCGCAGGATGATGTTCTCCCCGATGGCGTTCCGCAGGATGATCTTTTCCCCGATGATGTGCGGCTGACGCAGGTCAGCGGAGTGTTTCCCGAGCCGGCGACCTGGGCGATGCTGATCGCCGGCTTCGGCCCGGCTTCGGCCTTGTCGAGGGTGCGCTGCGCCGGCGGCGGACGGCGCTTCAGGCCTGAACCAGCCGCGCGGGCACCAGCCCGCGCAGCACATTGCCGACGAACAGGCGGCCCTCGTGCGAGGCGGCCTGCACGTCCTCTGCCGAAAGCTCGTGTTCGCGCGCGCGGCCCGAGGCGCACAGCTCCGCGCGCAGCACGCCCGGCAGCAGGCCGAGGGCAAGCGGCGGAGTGATGAGGGTGCCATCGGCATCGACGAACAGGCTCGTGGCCGCCCCTTCCGTCACCAGCCCGTCCGCGCGCACCAGCAGCGCCTCGGCAGCGCCCCGGGCGCGGGCGGCAGCCAGCGCGGCCTCATAGGGTTCGCGCGCGCTTGTCTTGTGGGCAAGCCGCCAGTCCGCCGGGTCGCACGGCAGCCGCACCAGGGCGGCGGGCACGGGATCCGGCCACGGTGGCGGCATCGGCCCCTGCTGGAGGGCAAGCGCGCCCGAGTGGGACAGCTTGAGGCGGAGCCGCGCGGGCGCACCTGGGGGCGGCAGGGCGGCGATCGCGGCCTCGATCTTCGCCCGGTCGGCCGGAAAGCCGAACCGGGCGGCCGATGCGCACAGCCGGTCGAGGTGGCGTCCAAGGAAGGCCACGCCGCCATCGGCCTCGCGGCGCATGGTCTCGAGCAGGCTCGCCGGGCGCGCGGGAGCAAGAAAGCGCGCCTTGGCAAGGCACTCCTGCCACTCGTCGGCGGCCACGCTGTCGGCCACGATGCCCGAGCCGAGGCCGAGGCGCGCCGGGCCCGCGCCGGGGCCGAGCACAAGGGTGCGGATGGCAACGTTGAAGGCGGCATCGCGGCCGCCCGGCGCCATCCAGCCGATGCTCCCGCAATAGAGGCCACGCGCCTCCGGCTCGAGCGCGGCGATCACCTCCATCGCCCGGATCCTCGGCGCGCCGGTCACGGAGCCGCACGGAAAGAGCGCGCCCAGCACATCGGCCGCATCGCGACCCCCGGCGAGCCGGGCGGTGACCGTCGAGGTCATCTGGTGGATCGACGCATAGGGTTCGACCGCGAACAGCGCCTCGACTGCAACCGAGCCCGGCTCGGCGACGCGCGCGAGATCGTTGCGGATGAGATCGACGATCATCAGGTTCTCGGCCCGGTTCTTCGGGTCGGTGCGGAGCCGCTCCACTGCTGCCCGGTCGGATGCGGGATCCTGGCCGCGCGCGGCCGTGCCTTTCATCGGCCGGGCCGTCAGCCGGCCCGCCTCGCAGCGGAAGAAGAGCTCGGGCGACAGGCTGATCCACCACTGGGCGCCCGTGAAGACGAGCGCGGCGCAAGGTGGGCGGCCCTCGCGCCAGAGGCGCGCGAAGAGGGCCAGCGGATGGCCTGCAACCGGAACCTCGGCCCCGAAGGTGAGATTGACCTGGTAGATGTCGCCCGCCGCGATCAGCGCCTGCGCGCGCGCAACCGCCTCGGCATGCGCCGCAGCCTCGGGCCGGGGCCGGGCGGGGCCGGCACGAGCCGGGCCCGCGCCATCGAACAGCGCATCGAGCCGGGCCGGAGTGAGCTGTGCGGGGGGCCCGAACAGGCCGAACCACAGCAGGGGGCCAGCCGGCGGCCGGCGCTCCAGCAGCGGCCGAAGCCGCGGTTCGAAGGCAAGGCCGGCCTCATAGGCAAGGCCGCCCGCAGCCCAGCGGCCTTCGCGCACGGCATCGGCCACGCGTTCCAGTGCAGGGCAAACTGCGTCGGCCGTCCACGCGGCAATCGTGCCGAGGCAGTCCGAAAACAACTTCGCGCGTCCTGTCTCGGCGCAGGGAAAGAGGGCAAAGGGCCCGGAAAGATCCACCATCGCCGGCGGAAGTAGCGGGGTTCACAAGCACGACAAGCCGGCTAGAAGGCGCACAGCAGGGTAGAGAACGGCCGGGAGACGGGACATGATAAGGCTGTTGCGCGCCGTTGCTGTCTCGCTCGCCATGGCTGCGCCCGCCCTTCCCCTGCCGGCGGCGGGTGCAGAGCCGGTGGTGCCGCCGCCGCCTGCGCTGCGGCTCGATGGCATCCCCGAGGTGCCGGTGTCGCTGCGCGCGGCCACCCAGCCCTACATGGAGTTCCGCACCGCGAGCTTCCAGGGGTGGGATCCGAAGGGCGGCGGCATGATCATCGCCACCCGCTTCGGCAATGCCCAGCAGGTGCACCGCGTGGCAGCGCCCGGCGCCATGCGCGAACAGCTGACCTTCGAGCCGGAGCCGGTGCCGGGCGGCAGCTTCGCGCCCGTGGCAGGCGATGTGCTGCTGGTGGGCAAGGATGAGGGCGGAAACGAGAATTTCCAGCTCTACCGGGTGGAGTCCGGCCGGCTGATCCTGCTGACAGACGGCCGGAGCCGGAACACGGGGGCCACCTGGTCGCACGACGGGCGGCAGCTCGGCTTTTCCTCGACCGCGCGCAACGGCCGGGACAGCGACCTGTGGCTCATGGACCCGCGCGTGCCCGGCTCGAAGCGCCTAGTGGCCGAGCGGGACGGCGGCGGCTGGAGCTTCGCCGACTTCGCCCCCGACGGGAAAACGGCCATCATCCGGCAGACCGTGTCGGTGACGGACAGCCGGCTGTTCCGGCTCGACCTCGCAAGCGGCGCCATCGCGCCGCTGACCCGCAACACGGCGCCTGTTGCCTATGGCCGGGTGCGGCATGCCCCCGACGGGCGCATCTTCGTGACGTCGGACGCGCTTGGCGATTTCCGCGAGCTCGGCATCCTCGATGCGCAGACGGGCGCCTTCACCCGGCTCGGCGCGCCGGCCCGATGGGACGTGGAGACGTTCGACATTTCGCCCGACGGCCGCCGGATTGCCACGGTCTCCAACGAGGCGGGCGCCTCGGTGCTGCGGATCCTCGACGCGCAGGATGGCCGGGAGCTTGCCCGGCCGGCGCTGGGGCTCGGCGTGATCGGCGGGCTCGAATGGTCGCCGCGCGGCACGCTGGGCTTCACCTTCTCCGGCAACCGCTCGCCCGGCGACGCCTTCGAGCTTGTGCCCGAGACGGGGGCCATCATCCGCTGGACGCAGAGCGAAACCGGCGGGCTCGACCCGGCCGCCAATGTCGAGCCGGAGCTGGTGCGGGTCAGAAGCTTCGACGGGCTGGAGGTGACAGGCTTTCTCTACCGGCCGGACCGGATGCGCTTTCCCGGTCCGCGTCCGCTCATCGTCTCCATCCACGGCGGGCCGGAGGCCCAGTCGCGCCCCGGGTTCCTCGGCCGCAACAACTTCCTTCTGAACGAGCTTGGAGTCGCGCTCTTCTATCCCAATGTCCGCGGCTCGACCGGCTTCGGCAAGACCTTTGTCGCCCTCGATAATGGCCCGTGGCTCCGGGAGAACTCGGTGAAGGACATCGAGGCCTTCGTGCGGCATCTCCGGCGCGACCGCAGCCTCGATGCAGCGCGGTTCGGGGTGACCGGCGGCTCCTACGGCGGCTATATGACCTACGCCAGCCTCACCCTCTTCCCCGATCTGTGGCGCGCCGGCCTGTCGGTCGTCGGCATTTCCGACTTCATCACCTTTCTCGAGAACACCGCCGGCTACCGGCAGGACCTGCGGCGGGTGGAATATGGCGACGAGCGCGTGCCCGAACAGCGGGCGAAGCTGGCCGAGATCTCCCCGCTCCGCCGTGCCGAGCGGATCCGCGTGCCGCTGAAGGTGGTCACCGGCGCCAACGACCCGCGGGTGCCGGCCTCGGAGGCCGAACAGATGGTGGACGCCGTGCGCCGGCGCGGCGGCGAGGCGCGGCACCTCGTGGCCGCCAACGAGGGCCACGGCTTTCAGCGCAAGGAAAACGCGGACTACCAGTTCTGGACCAGCCTGATGTTCTGGCAGGAGCATCTGCTGCGCTGAGGCTTGGCGCGGGCCCGGGAATCGGCTATCGGCGCGCCGTTTTCCGAGGCGCGAAAGGGGCACATGGATATGGAAGGCTGGTGGGAGCGGACGTTTCCGCTCATTGCGGCGGGCGCACTCAAAGTCGCAGCCGCCATCATCCTCTACATGGTGGGCCGCTGGCTCATCAGTTTCGCCATCCGCATGCTGCAGCGGGTGCTGACCGCGCGCAACTTCGACCCGACGCTGCAGCGCTACATCGCCAACATCCTGGCGGTGGTGCTGAACATTGTCCTCGTCATTGCGATCCTTGGCTATTTCGGGCTGGAGACGACGAGCTTTGCCGCGCTGCTGGCCGGTGTCGGCCTTGCCATCGGCGCCGCCTGGTCGGGCCTTCTTGGCAACTTCGCAGCCGGCGCCTTCCTCATCATCTTCCGGCCCTACAAGGTGGGCGACTATGTCATCGCCGGGGGCGTGGAGGGCACGGTCAGGGAAATCGGGATGTTCAACACGCTCATCATCACGCCCGACAATGTGCTGACGGTGGTGGGCAACTCGCAGGTCTCGAACGCCGAGATCCGCAACTTCTCCGCCAATCCCTACCGGCGGGTCGACCGGACGGCGCAACTTGCCTTCGGGGTCGATCCGCTCGATGCCATCGCCCGGCTGAAGCCACGCCTCGCTGCGATCCCCAATGTGATGGAAGACCCGGCGCCCGACGTCGAGATCCTCGATTTCAACGAGCGCGGCACCGTGCTCGCGGTGCGCCCCTACACCAACACCGCGCACTACTGGCAGGTGTGGTTCGACACCAATCGCGTGATCGCCGAGACCTTCGCCGAGGCGGGCTATCCGGCGCCCTTCGAGATCGAGGGCCAGAAGAGCGTGGCCTGAGCCGCAGCGGCGGCCGTCAGAAGCGGCAGGTCAGCAGCCAGCGCGCGCCAGGCCGGTCGAGCTCGAGCCGCTCGCAGCTGTCGAGGACGTCGGAGCCGATCAGCATCCAGGGGCTCCGCCCCCGCCGCTCCCGCTCGCGCCGGCCGGTCACGACGATCGTGTCGTCCTCGTCATCGTCGGCGCCCTCGATGCCTTCGGCGACCCGCGAATCGAGCTCGCGCGCGCGGTCGGCCGGGATACGCGCGGCCGGCCGGCGCAGCGGCAGCCCGTTGAAACTGGCCCCTGGCGCCGGAGTCAGCAGCTCGACAGGCAGCGAAAGCGCCGGAACCGGCTGCCACAGCGCCACCCGGCCCGTGCGCCTGACAAGGCCCGCGCGCTCGAGCGCCGCGGCTGCGCGGGCGTTCATCACGCTGACAGGCGTGCCGAGGTCGAGCACCACGTCGATCGTCTCGCCTGCGACCTTCCAGCGCATCTGCGGGCTGCCCTGCCCGCGCCGGGCGAGCACATAGGTCTGCCCACCCGTGGGGGCGGCAGGCTGGCGGATCACCACCCGGTCGGCGCGGATGCCCATCACCGATACAATGCCCTGGTGCGGCGGCCGGGCGATGTCGCGGTCGATCCAGACCGTCGGCATCTGGCTGCGGCCCGTGCCCGCCACATCGGCCGAGACGAGGTTGAAGCGCACAACCGCCTGCCCGCCGGGCAGCAGCGGGTCGCGGAAGGTGCGTTTGCCGACGACCGGAAACATCCTGAGACCGGCGGCACGCGCCGGCTCGAGGTTGAGGAGCAGCGCGCGCTGGAAGCCGAGCGAGACGCGCGCGTTGATGGTGGCCCGCTTCAGCGCCACCTCGACCGATGGTGTCGGCGCCGCTTCCAGCTCGACGACCGAGGCGGCCGACGGCGCGCCGCAGACGAGAAGGCCAGCAAGGGCCACGACGAGGCCGGGACGCGCCGCTGCGGATCGCTGGCAAGCGGCGCCTGCGGGCGCAGGCGCCGACAGTCCGCCGGACACGAGCGGGACGGGGCAGAGGCGTGCCACGCCCCGAAGATGGGGGCCGGGCGGCCGCCCGGTCAAGCGCGGCCGGCCTATTGCCGGGGCGCGATGGCCAGCAGCTCGACGTCGAAGACGAGGACTGCGTTGGGCGGGATCACGCCGCCCGCGCCGCGCGCGCCATAGCCAAGCTCGGGCGGGATGGTGAGCCGGTACTTTCCGCCGGGCTTCATCATCTGCAGCCCCTCCGTCCAGCCCGGGATCACGTCGCCGACCCCGAAGGCCGCAGGCTCTCCCCGCTGGTAGCTCGAATCGAAGACCGTGCCATTGGCCAGCCGGCCCTCGTAGTGGACAAGCACGAGGTCCGAGGCGGTCGGGCTCTCGCCCTCGCCTTCTGCCATGACTTCGATCTGAAGCCCGCTTTCGGTTACCTGCACGCCGGGTTTCTCCCTGTTGGCGGAAAGGAAGGCGCGCGCTTCGCTGGCGGGCGCGGCAAGACTGCGGGTTCCGCAGTAGGAAAGGGTGAGCGCACCCCCGAGAAGGAGCACGCCGAAGAGAAGGGCGGCGCCAAGCCCACCGCCCGCCGCGCGGCCGTCTGCCATGGGGCCGGGCGCCTAGCGGATCAGGCCGTCGCGCTCGAGCCGCTTGCGGTCGAGCTTGCGCGCACGGCGCACGGCGGCCGCACGCTCGCGCGCCCGCTTCTCCGAGGGCTTTTCATAATGCCGGCGCAGCTTCATCTCGCGGTAGACGCCCTCGCGCTGGAGCTTCTTCTTGAGAGCGCGCAGCGCCTGGTCGACATTGTTGTCACGAACGATGATGAGCATGCAGCCAGCCAATCCTTTCCCACATCCACAAGGTTCCGCATCCACAGGGGCCCGCATCCACAGGGGCCCGCATCCACAGGGGCAATCGGGCGGAAACGACATGCGGCCGGATGCGGCACAACCCGCACCGGCCGAAAGCGACCCCGCGCGAACCCTTTGCACCGGGGATCCCCCGGCGCGTCGGCGACACCCTTAGCAGCAGGCCGCCGCAGCGACAAGCCTTCCGCTTGGGCGCGGTGCCGGGCCCTGCTAGGGCGCTCCCATGACCGAGTGCCCAGACCTTGCTGCCCTCACGCTCGACGAACTGCGCCCCCGGCTGGTGGAGGCGATGCTGCCGCATGTGCCCTTCGACGGGTGGAGCCAACGGGCCGTGGCCGCGGCTGCAGCCGATCTGGGCGTGGACCCGGATGTGGCGCGGCTCGCCTTTCCCGGCGGGCCGGTCGAGATGGTGGAGGCGTGGATTGCGCTTGCCAACCGGCAGATGTGCAAGGCGCTCGACACCGATTCGTTCCGGGCGCTGAAGGTGCGCGAGAAGATCACCCAGGCCATCCGCACCCGGCTGGAACAGGCCGCGCCGCACCGGGAAGCGGTGCGCAAGGCCGCCCAGATCCTCGCGCTGCCAATCCACGCGCCGGCCGCCGCGCGCACCACCTGGGTCACGGCCGATGCCATCTGGCGCGCCGCCGGCGATCGGGCGACCGACCTCAACCATTATTCCAAGCGCGCCCTTGCTGGCGCTGTCTATGCCGCAACGCTCCTCGTCTGGCTCGACGACGACAGCGAGGGGTTCGAGCGAACCTGGGCCTTCCTCGACCGGCGGATCGCAGGCGTCATGCGGTTCGAGAAATGGAAGGCCGGGCTTGGCCGGCTGGGCGGCGATCCGCAGACGCGGCCGAGCCTCGTGCGGTTCCTCGGGCGGCTGCGCTACCCCGCCAAACAGGGCTGATCGCAGGCCGGCACGCAGGCCCTCTGCGGCGCCCGGCCGCAGGCCGGCACGGCTTGCCCCCGGCGGCAGGGGCGCATGCCGGCTGCCCGCCACCTTTTCGGCTTTCATGCGCAGGGAGCCGCCTTCGACGCGCATCGCCGCTTGGCGGGCCGCCCACTCTCCCGTAACGATGCGGACATCAGAAGGGAGAGACCCGGATGGCGGGCAGCGTGAACAAGGTGATCCTGGTCGGCAATCTCGGCCAGGATCCGGAGGTGAAGAGCTTCCAGACGGGCGGGCGAATCGCGAACCTGCGGCTTGCGACCTCGGAGACCTGGACGGACAGGCAGTCGGGCGAGCGCAAGGAGCGCACCGAGTGGCACTCGGTCGTCATCGACAATGAGAACCTGGTGCGCGTGGCCGAACAGTATCTGAAGAAGGGCTCGAAGGTTTACATCGAGGGCCAGCTTCGCACCCGCAAGTGGCAGGATCGCGACGGCAACGACCGATACACGACCGAGGTCTATGTCGGCCGGTTCCGCGGCGAGCTGACCCTGCTCGACCGGCGCGACGGCGGCGGCTTCGACCGCGGCGCCGACGACCATGGCAGCGGCCGCGACGAGCACGGCCCGGCGCGCGGCCGCGCACCCGCCCCGGCGGATGACCTCGACGACGATGTGCCATTCTAGGGGACACGCGAAGATGCAGATCGGCCGCCTGAACCATGTGGGGGTTGCCACCCCCTCCATCGCCCAGAGCGTGGCGCTCTACCGCGACATGCTGGGCGCCACCCGAATCCGGGAACCGTTCGACCTGCCCGAGCAGGGGGTCCGCGTGTGCTTCGTCGACCTGCCGAACGCGCAGGTGGAGCTCATCGAGCCGCTGGGCGACGACAGCCCGATCCACGGCTTCCTCGCGCGGAACCCGCGCGGCGGGCAGCACCATGTCTGCTTCGAGGTGCCCGACATCATCGCCGCCCGCGACGAGCTGGTGGCACGCGGCGCAACCGTGCTCCGCAACGGCGAGCCGCGCATCGGCGCCCATGGGGTGCCGGTGATCTTCGTGCACCCGAAGGACATGGGCGGCGTGCTCATCGAGCTGATGGCGGAGCCCGGAGGGCACTAGCCGGCGGGCAAGGGGCGCGTCGCCAGCGGGCTAGATGCCCTTTTCGGCGCGAAACGCCCGCCACCGTGCGACATTGGCCTGATGCTCGGCATAGGTGCGGGCGAACACATGGCCGCCCGATCCGTCGGCTACCATGAACAGATAGTCGTGCGGCTCGGGATCAAGCACGGCCGCGATGCTCTCGCGCCCGGGGTTGGTGATCGGGCCAACCGGAAGGCCGGGCCTGACATAGGTGTTGTAGCCATTGTCGGCCTCGAGCTCGGAGCGGCGGATGCGGCGGCCGAGCGGCCTGCCCGCGGTCACCGGGTAGATGACGGTCGGGTCGGCCTCCAGCTTCATGCCGGCGCGCAGGCGATTGCTGTAGAGCCCGGCGACGCGGCGGCGCTCGGCCGGCACGCCCGTCTCCTTTTCCACGATCGAGGCGAGGATCACCGCCTCCTCGGGTGTCGAGACGGCACTCCGCGCGGTCCGGGTCGGCCACAGCTCGTCGAGCGTGCGCGCCATCCCGGCCTGCATGCGCGCGAGCACGGCAGCGCGCGTCTCGCCGGGCCGATAGTCCCAGGTGGCGGGCAGCACCGAGCCTTCGGCGGGCACCTCGATCGGCCCCTCGAGCCGCCCGGCTGCCATCAGCCGCTCGTGCACCAGAACGGACGGAAGCCCCTCGGGGACGACAAGGCGGAAGGTGAGCACCTCGCCGCGCTGCAGCTTGCCGAGGATTGCGCCCCATCCCTCGCCCTTCAGGAAGGCATAGGTGCCGGGCTGCACGGGGCGGTCGGCGCCGAACAGGCGGGCCATGGCCTCGAACGCCGTGGCATCCTCGACGAGGCCGGCGCGGCTGAGGATCTCTGCGGTCTGGCGGAGCGAGGCACCCGCCGGGATCGTGACCTCGACCGCTGCCGCCTGCGGCTCGGGCATGCGCGACCAGTAGGTGGCAGACCAGAGCGCGAGCGCCACGAGGCCGGCCACGGCAAGGAGCGCACCCCAGACCATCCAGCGCGGGCCGCCAAGCCCGCGGCCCGGTTCGGCACCGGCCGTCACAGCTTGCGGAAGATGAGCGTGGCGTTGGTGCCGCCGAAGCCGAAGCTGTTGTTGAGCGCCGCGCGCACCTCGCGCCGGCGGGCCTCGTGTGGCACGAGATCGATGCCGGCCGCCCCCTCGCACGGATTGTCGAGGTTGAGCGTGGGCGGCACCACGCCATGGTGCATCGCAAGCAGGCAGAAGATGCCCTCGACCGCGCCCGCGCCGCCCAGCAGGTGGCCGATGGCGGACTTGGTGGACGACATCGAGATGCGCTCGGCCGCCGGGCCGAACAGGCGGCGCACGGCGCCAAGCTCGATCTCGTCGCCGAGCGGGGTGGAGGTGCCGTGGGCGTTCACATAGTCGATCTCGTCCGGGGCCATGCCGGCCCGGGCGAGCGCCCGCTGCATGGCCAGAAAGCCGCCGCGGCCCTCCGGATGGGGCGCGGTCACATGATGGGCATCGCCCGACATGCCATAGCCCACCACCTCGCCGTAGATGGTGGCCCCCCGGCGCCGGGCCCGCTCGAGCTCCTCGAGCACGACAATGCCTGCGCCCTCGCCCATCACGAAGCCGTCGCGGTCACGGTCCCAGGGGCGGCTGGCCTTCTCCGGGGTGTCGTTGAAGCCGGTCGACAGCGCGCGCGCCTGCGCGAAGCCCGCAATCCCGAGCGGGCAGATGGCGGCTTCCGCGCCGCCGGCCACCATCACGTCGGCATCGTCGAGCGCGATCATGCGCGCGGCATCGCCGATGGCGTGCGCGCCCGTCGAGCAGGCGGTCACCACGGCGTGGTTGGGGCCCATCAGCCCGTAGCGGATCGAGACCTGGCCCGAGACGAGGTTGATGAGGCGGCCGTGCACGAAATGCGGGCTGACCCGGCGATGCCCGCGCTCGTGGAGCACCACCGCTTCCTCGGCGATCCCGCCGAGCCCGCCGATGCCGGAGCCGATGAGCACGCCGGCACGCAGCCGGTCGGTCTCGGGCATGTCGGCAAGGCCTGCGTCTTCCAGCGCCTGCCCGGCCGCATCGAGGCCGTAGACGATGAACGGGTCGACCTGGCGCTGGATCTTGTGGTCGACCCGGCGTGCGGCATTGAAGGTGCCGTCGCTGCCATCGCCCAGCGGCACCTCGCAGGCGATCCGTGCCGGCATGTCGGAGGCATCGAAGCGCGTGATCGGCCCCGCGCCCGACTTGCCGGCAATCAGCCGCTCCCAGCTGCTTGCCACATCCCCGCCCAGCGGCGTGACAAGCCCAAGGCCGGTGACCACAACGCGACGCATTCCGTCTCCCTCGCGCGGCTGCCGCGCCCGGTGGCGGCAGCGCCCCCTACTTGCCGTTGGCCGCGATGAAGGCGATCGCGTCCCGCACCGTCAGGATCTTCTCCGCGGCATCGTCGGGGATCTCGACCCCGAACTCGTCCTCGAAGGCCATCACCAGCTCCACCGTGTCGAGGCTGTCGGCGCCCAGGTCGTCGATGAAGCTCGCGTCCTCGGACACCTTGTCGGGTTCGACGCCAAGATGCTCGACAACGATCTTCTTCACCCGCTCCGCAATGTCGCTCATGCCGCCAAACCCTCTCTCGTTCCCGGCCCGGCCCATCTGCCGGGGCGTGGCCTTCGCGGTCGGATAGCGAGCGGCCCCGTGGCTGGCAAGCTTGGGCCCCGGACCCGCAGGCCGCGGGGCTAGACCATCAGCATCCCGCCGTTGACGTGCAGGGTCTGGCCGGTGACATAGGCGGCCTCGTCGCTTGCAAGATAGGCAACGGCTCCCGCCACGTCCGCGCCATCCCCCAGCCGCCCGGCCGGGATCCGGCCAAGAAGCCCCGTGCGCACGACCTCGGGCAGTGCCTCGGTCATCGGGGTGGCGATGAAGCCGGGGGCCACGCAGTTCACCGTCACGCCACGCGCGGCAACCTCGGCGGCGAGCGCCCGGGTCATCCCGGCAAGCCCCGCCTTGGCCGCGGCATAGTTCGCCTGGCCGGGGTTGCCCATGTGGCCGACCACCGAGGTGACGGAAATGATCCGCCCGTGGCGCGCCTTCATCATCGGCCGCAGCGCCGCGCGCGCCAGCCGGAACGCGGCCGACAGGTTCACGCCCAGCACGGCCTCCCACTCCTCGTCCTTCATCCGAACCCCGAGATTGTCGCGGGTGATGCCGGCGTTGTTGACGAGAATGTCGAGGCGGCCCAGCGCCTCGATCGCGCGCGGAACAAGGGCCTCCACCTCCTCGGCCACATCGAGCCGGGCCGGAAGCACGACCGAGCCGCCGAGCCCCGCGGCCAGCGCCTCGAGCGCCGAGGGGCGGGTGCCGGACAGGGCGAGCCTTGCGCCCTGCGCGGTGAGCGCCCGCGCAATCGCCTGGCCGATGCCTCCGCTTGCTCCCGTCACCAGGGCCGTGCGGCCCGCAAGGCTGAACATTCCCGCCTCCCTCAGCTGGCGGCCAGCATGGCGTCGACATCATCCGGCCGCACGATGGAAAAGGTCCGGATGTCGGGCGCGATGCGCCTGACCATCGGCCCCAGAACCTTGCCGCCCAGCTCGACGAGCCGGGTGACGCCTGCGGCAGCCATCATCTCCACGCTTTCGCGCCAGCGCACCGTGCCTGTCACCTGCGCGACCAGGAGCGCGCGGATCGCCTCCGGGTCGGTCACGGGCTGGGCGGTCACGTTGGCGACGAGAGGGACGGCGGGCCGCGCAAGCGGAACCGCCTCAAGGGCGGTGCGCATCGCCTCGGCTGCCGGCGCCATCAGCGGGCAATGAAAGGGCGCAGAGACGGGCAGCAGCACCGAGTGGCGTGCGCCGCGCTCCTTGGCAAGGCGCATGGCACGCGCCACGGCCGCCACATGGCCGGAGACCACCACCTGGCCGGGCGCATTGTCGTTGGCGGCGGCACACACCTCGTCTCCCGCAGCCTCCCGGGCGATCGCCACGACGGCCTCGTATCCGAGCCCGAGCAGCGCGGCCATGGCGCCCTCCCCCGGCGGCACGGCCGCCTGCATCGCCTCGCCGCGGCGGCGCAGCAGCCGGGCGGTATCGGCAAGGCCGAGGCTCCCGGCGGCGGCAAGCGCCGAATATTCGCCGAGGCTGTGCCCGGCAACGAAGCTCGCCACCGCGGAAATCCTGATGCCCGCCTCGCGCTCCAGCACGGCCAGCGCGGCAAGGCTTGCAGCCATGATCGCCGGCTGGGCATTGGCCGTGAGCGTCAGCGTTGCGTCGGGCCCCTCGAACATCAGGCGCGAAAGATGCTCACCGAGCGCCTCGTCCACCTCCTCGAGAACCGCGCGCGCGTGCGGGCTCGCATCGGCCAGGGCACGGCCCATGCCGACGGATTGGCTGCCCTGGCCCGGAAACACGAATGCAGTCGACACGAACCGGCTTCCTCCCCGTTTGTCGCCAAGGAAAGGCGGCTGACTAGCCGCTCCCGCGCCCCGATGCGATGCCTTTCTGTCGCACCCCCGTGCGCAAACTGCAGGTGGATTTCCCCGCTTGGCAGGGGGCAGCCGGCTCGACTATGAAATCGAGGTCGCCGAAAGGGAGGCGATGCGCTGTTCAGGCGCGAGCCATTCGCATCCCCTATCCTTTGCTGCATGGTCGCAACACCCGGGGCCAGCCCCGGGAGACATGAAGAGGAACGGAATGAAACTGGTCTTCCGCGTCGCCCGCGCCGTTGCCATGGCCGCGCCGCTTGCAACCGCTGCAACTCTGGTCATGCCGGCGCCGGTGCATGCGCAGGCCCTTTCGGCCAATGTCGGGCGGCCGCTGCAGGCCGCGCAGGCGGCCGCGCGCGCGGGCAACACCCAGGCTGCGCTCAACGCGATCGAGCAGGCGCGCAATGCCGCGAGCACGCCGGCCGAACGGCGCGCCGTGGGGCAGATGGCCGCCTATGTGCACACCCAGGCCCGCAACTATGGCCGCGCTGCCGCGGAGCTCGAGGCCATCGGCGCGCCGCCCGCGCAGCTCGCGCCGCTCTACTACCAGGCCCGGCAGTACGACAAGGCGATTGCCGCCGCCCAGCGCTCGGGGCAGACGACCATCATCGCCCAATCCTACCTGATGCAGGGCAAGGCGACGGAGGCCGCCAAGATCTACCAGCAGATGGTCGACCGCTCGCCCAACAATGTGAACGCGCTCTCGAACCTCGCGGCCGCCCAGTACAAGGCGGGCGACCGCGCGGGCTATCAGCAGACCGTCACCCGGCTGATCCGGCTCGACCCGTCGCCGCAGCGCTGGCGGACCCTCTTGAGCGAGATGAAGGGCGAGCGCATGTCGCGCGAGGCAAAGCTCGGCCTTTTCCACCTGATGCGGCAGACCGGCGCGCTCACCAGCCGCGCCGATATCGAGGAGTTTGCCAAGCTGGCGATCACGGGCGGCCAGCCCGGTGCGGCAGTGGCCGCCATCGAGGATGCGATAAAGGCCGGCACGATCCCGGCAAACGACCCGGCGTTCCAGCGGCTTGCCGATGCGGCACGGCAGCGCCAGCAGCAGGCCTCGGCCCAGGCGGCCGCCAAGGCGGGCAGCCCGCAGACCGCGTTCGAGGCCGGCAATGCGCTGCTTGGCGCGGGCCGGTTCCAGCAGGCAACGGCTGCCTACATCACGGCGCAGAAGGGCCCCCGGGCGCAGGAGGCGACCCTCTACCGCGGCATTTCCGAGCTCCTCGCCGGCAACCCCGCCTCGGCGCGGGCCACGCTCGGCGGCATCACCGCGGGCCCGCTTGCGGATGTGGCCAAGCTGTGGACCCTTTACGCCTCCACGCGCGGCTGAGCCCTAGCCCAGCGCGATGCCGGAGAGCTGGCGGCCATAGGCCGGCTCCCGGGCGAGCGTTGCGCGCCGGAAGCTGAAGAAGCGCGCGCGGTCGGCAAGCGTGTCGAGCCCGAGCGCTTGCACCTCGCCCACCCCGGCCTCGGCCAGCCGCGTGGCGCAATAGCCTTCAAGGTCGAAGTGCGGGCGGCCGCCGGGGCCGATGGCAAAGAAGCGCGCATCCCCCGGGCGGGCGGCCAGCACGCGGGCGCGGAACTCGGGGCCCACCTCATAGCTTTCGCGTGCGATGCACGGGCCGATGGCGGCCCGGATGCGCCACGGCCGCGCGCCGAGACGGGCCATGGCTGCAACGGTGGCCTCGAGCACGCCGGCAAGTGCCCCCTTCCAGCCTGCATGCGCGGCACCGATCACGCCCGCCGCGCCATCCTCGAGCAGCACGGGTGCGCAATCGGCGGTCAGAATGCCAAGGAGCAGGCCCGGCCGGTCGGTGACCAGCGCGTCGCCCTCGGGCCGTGCCCCGTCGCCCCAGTCGTCGGCGAGGCAGACGGTTGCGGAATGGACCTGGCGCAGCGTCACCAGCGTGGTGCCGGGGGCCAGCGCATCGCGCGCAAGGCTGCGGTTGCGAGCGACGGCTGCCACATCGTCGCCGGAGCCAAGACCGGCATTGAGGCTTGCAAAAAGGCCGCCCGACACACCGCCGGTGCGCCCGAGGAAGCCGTGTGGGCTGGAAAGGCCGCCGTCGAGACGGGTGATCACAGCGCGCGGCAGAGGATTCGGTCGTCGTCGACCGTGGAGCCGACCCGGAACGGATAGGCACCCACCTCGGCAAAGCCGTGCCGTTCGTAGAAGCGCCGGGCACGATGGTTGCCGATCCAGACGGTGAGATAGAGAGCGGCAAAGCCGCGCGCCCGCGCCTCGCAGACGGCCCAGCCGAGCAGCCGGTCGGCAAGGCCGGTGCCCCTCGCCTCCTCCTCGAGATAGAGCTGGCGCAGCACCCACCATGGCCGGCCGGCCGGAACCGGCAGATCCTGCGGACCCATGAGGCAGAAGCCGACGGGCACGCCACCGGCGCCGAGGCCGAGCACGGCGGCATGGTCGGCGGCGCTGAGCTCGCGGGCAAAGCGCGCAACCGGGCACGACTCCTCCAGCCACTGCGCGAGCTCGTGCGGCGGGTAGAGATGGCCGAAGGTGGCACGGAAGTTGCGGCAGAACAGGTCGTGCACGGCCGGGGCATCGGCGGCGGTCGCGCGGCGCAGCGCGTGGCTCACGCCGCGCGAAGCCCGGCGTGCACCGCGCGGTAGTGGCTGCGGAGGCTCACCTTGTCGATCTTGCCCGAGCCGAGCTTGGGCAGCGGCTGGTGGGCGATCCACAGCCTCGCGGGCACCTTGAACGCTGCGAGGTCGCGGCGGACGAATTCGATGAGCGCCTCGGATTCCAGCTGCTCGCCCGGCTTTGCGAACACCACGGCGCCCACGATCTCGCCCATCCGCTCGTCGGGCAGGCCGAAGACCGAGGCTTCGGCGACCGCCGGGTGGGCATAGAGGGCCGCCTCCACCTCGACTGCGGAGATATTCTCCCCGCCGCGGATGATGATGTCCTTCTTGCGGTCGACGATGTAGAGATAGCCATCCTCGTCGAACCGGCCGAGGTCGCCTGTCCGGAACCAGCCGTCGGGGGTGAAGGCGGCCGCCGTTGCCTCGGGCTTCATCCAGTAGCCGCGCACATTGGCGGCCGACCGGATGCACACCTCGCCCACCTCGCCCGGCGGCAGCGGTGCGCCATCGTCGCTGCAGATCTGCATCTCGACGAGCGGCTTCGACGGCCGGCCGGTTGAGTCCGGCTTCAGCCGGTAGTTCTGCCGGAGGTTGCCCGCGCCGACGCCATTGGTCTCGGTCAGCCCATAGCCGATGGCGGGGTTCTTGCCCGGGAAGGCCTGCGCGAGGCGCTCCACATGCTCGGGCGGCCTGGGGGCGCCGCCGCCTGCGATGTCGACGAGGGAGGAGAGATCATATTTGTCGCGGTCGGGGTGCATCATGAGTTCGAGGCTCATGGTGGGCACGCCGACGAAATAGGTCGCGCGCTCCTTCTCGATGAGGCGCAGCGCCTCGCCGGCATCCCACCGGTGCATGATCACCATCTTGCGGCCGATGGCGATCGAGACGAGCATCACCGGCACGCTGCCGGTGATGTGGAACAGCGGCACGTTGAGCAGCATCACCTGCTGCTCGGGAAGCGCGATGCCCTGCGACTGCGCGAGCTGGAGCATGGCAAGGCCCTGCACCAGATAGTTGAGCGCGCCCGAGACGACCGAGCGGTGGGTTGCAACCGCGCCCTTGGGATCGCCCGTCGATCCCGAGGTGTACATGATGGTCGCGTCATCCTCGGGGTAGAGCGGCGGCAGGTACCAGGGCTCGGAAAGTGCGCCGGCAAGCGCCTCCTCGAGGGTGGTGGCTCCAAGTTCGGCGGCCACCGTGGCGCTCGTGCGCACGGCAATAAGCACCTGGCAGGGGCGGCCGTCGATGGCGGCAATGCGGCGCAGCCGCTCCTCGTCGCAGATGGCAAGCCGCGCGCCGGAATCGCGCAGGCCATAGGCGAGCTCGTCGGTCTGCCACCAGGCGTTCAGCGGCACGACCACCGCACCGATGGCGATGGCGCCGATGAAGGCCGCGATCCATTCGGGGTAGTTGCGCATCGCGATCGCCACGCGGTCCCCCTTGGCGATGCCATGGCGGTGCTGCAGCATGGCGGCGATGCGGGTCGCCTGCGCCTCGACATCGGCAAAGCGCAGCCGCTCGTCGAAATAGACGAGGAACTCCCTGTCCCGGTGCGCCGGCATGAAGAGGCCGAAATATTCCCGGAGCGAGGGCGGGGCGTTTTCGAAGACCGGATAGTCCACGCCGCGGATGGTGGCCCTGCCGACCGCCAGCTGGCCGCCGGGCGCGGTGATGGCGGCAACCGCCGCGTCGAGCGCATGATCGAGTTCGGTCAGTGCCATGAAAGCCTCGTGCCTAGATGTTGAGGAATTGCGCGACGCGCGCGCCGTGGAAGGCGGAATCGCCGAACGTCTCGCCCGCAGCGCGGGCCCGCTTCAGGAAGAAGCCCATGTCGTGATCATCCGTCATGCCGATCCCGCCCAGCATCTGCACGCCCTCGCTGGTGGCAAGGCGGGCCACCTCGCCGGTCTTGGCCTTGGCGAGCGAGGCATAGAAGGGCGCGCGATCCTCGCCGGCCTCGAGCGCCCGGAGCGCGCGGATGACGACCGATCGGGCAAGCTCCAGCTCACAGAACAGGTGGGCCGCGCGGTGCTGCAGCGCCTGGAAGCTGCCGATCGGGCGGCCGAACTGTTCGCGGGTCTGCAGATAGTCGAGCGTGATCTCGAAGCTGCGCGCCGCAGCGCCCAGCATTTCGGCCGCAAGGCACGCGCGCGCGGCATCGAGCGCGGCTTCGAGGAGCGGCAGGCCGGCGTGCAGCTCGCCGATCACGTCCGCGCCGTCGACCTGCACCCCCTCGAGGCGGAGCTCGGCGGCGTTGCGGCTGTCGACCATCGGCCTCCGCCGCACCTCGACACCGGGCGCCTTCGGGTCGACGAGAAACAGGGTGATCCCGTCCGGGTCGCAATCGCAGCCCCGCGTGCGCGCGGCCACGATGAGGCGGTCGGCCACATGGCCATCGAGCACATGTGTCTTGGCGCCGGAGATGCGGAAGCCGTTGCCCGAGGGCTCGGCGCGCGTTGCGATGTGGGCGGGCGCGTGCCGCGGCGCCTCGTCGCAGGCGAGCGCAAGGATGGCCGTGCCGGCGGCAATCGGGGGAAGAAGCGCCTTCTGCTGCTCGGCGCTGCCGCCGCGGCCGACCAGGGTGGCGGCGAGCACGGCCGTGCCAAGAAACGGCGAGAGGGTGAGGTTGCGACCGATCGCCTCGCTGACGAGGCCGGCCGCCACCATGCCGAGCGCCGTGCCGCCATGTGCCTTGGGGACCAGCACGCCTGCAAAGCCCATCTCCGCCATGCCCCGCCACAGGCCGGTCGAAAAGCCCGTCGGGTCGCGGCTGTCGCGCAGGTGCCGAAGCTGGGAGACGGGGCCATGTGCGGCGAGGAAGCCCTCGGCCGAGCTGCGGATCATCCGCTGCTCTTCGGTGAGAACCAGCGCCATGGCTCAGCCGGCCGCCGGCAGGCGCAGCACCTGCCTTGCGATGATGTTGAGCTGGATTTCCGAGGTGCCGCCCTCGATCGAGTTGGCGCGGCTCCTGAGCCATGCCCGCGCCTGGTCGCCCTCGCGACCCTCCCAGCCGAGCGCATCGGTGCCGCCCAGCGACATGCGGATCTCGTTGCGCTGCTTGTTGAGCTCGGTGCCCACATATTTCAGCATGGACGAGAGCGCCCCCACACCCTCGCCCGCTCGTGCCTCGTCCTTCACCCGCTCCATGGTCAGGCCGAAGGCGATGGCATCGATCTCGTGTGCAACCACCCGGGCACACAGCAGCGGCTCGGCGCGCAGGCCTCCCTCGCCCAGCGCCTTCTTCGCCAGCTGCGCCAGCGAGTCCCGGCCCTCGCCGGAAAAATCCATGCCGCCGATCATCTCGCGTTCGTGGGTGAGCAGATATTTGGCGATCTCCCAGCCCTGCCCGGGCGCGCCGACGAGGTTTTCGCGCGGCACCCGCACATTGTCGAAGAAGGTCTGGCAGAAGGGCGAGGCGCCCGAAATCAGCTGGATGGGGCTGGTCGAGACGCCTTCGGACTCCATGTCGAAGAGGAGGAACGAAATGCCCTGGTGCTTGGGCGCCGCAGGATCGGTGCGGACAAGGCAGAAGATCCAGTCGGCCTTGTCGGCATAGCTCGTCCACACCTTGGAGCCGTTGACGACATAATGGTCGCCCTCGAGCACGGCCGAGGTGCGCAGGCTGGCGAGGTCCGAGCCGGCACCGGGCTCGGAATAGCCCTGGCACCAGCGGATCTCGCCGCGCGCGATCGGCGGCAGGTGCGCCCGTTTCTGCGCCTCGCTGCCATATTTCAGGAGCGCGGGGCCCAGCATCCAGATGCCGAACGACGAAAGCGGCGGGCGGGCGCGGATGCGGCGCATCTCGGCGGCAAGCACCCCCGCCTCGGCGCGCGACAGGCCGCCGCCGCCATAGGCCTTGGGCCACTCGGGCACCGTCCAGCCGCGCGCAGCCATGCGCTCGAGCCAGATTCGCTGCGCATCGGAGGCAAAGACCCACCTGCGCCCGCCCCAGCAGAGATCCTGGTCGCCGCGCAGGGGCGCACGCATCTCGTCCGGGCAGTTGGCCGCAAGCCACGCGCGCACCTCGGCACGGAACGCCGCAAGCCCGGCGTCGTCCACCGGTTCCTCCATGGACCTCTCCCTCCGCACTGCCCCTCCCGGGCATGGCGCTTTTGGCGCAGGCCTCCTAATGGAGCCGCCGATGCCGTTTTTCCAGCCGCCCGTCGAGTTCGCAAGTCTCGGCCTTGACCCGGTCGCGCTCGAGGTGGGCGCGTTTGCCCTGCGCTGGTACAGCCTCGCCTACATCGTCGGCATCCTCGTGGCGTGGTGGCTGATGGCGCGGATGATCCGCCTCAGCCCTGCCCCAATGACGCGGGCCCAGCTCGACGATCTCATCACCTGGTCGACGCTCGGCGTGATCGCCGGCGGGCGGCTCGGCTATGTGATCTTCTACGATGCCGGTCGGTTCCTCGCCGATCCGCTCGCCGTCCTGCGGCTCTGGGAGGGGGGCATGGCCTTCCACGGCGGGCTTGCGGGCGTGATCCTCGCCATCTGGCTCAGCTGCCGCGCGCAGGGTCTGTCGGCCATCCGCGTGCTCGACCATGCCGCCGTGGTGGTGCCCTTCGGCCTGCTGCTCGGCCGGCTCGCCAACTTCGTGAACGGCGAGCTCTGGGGGCGGACGACGGACGGAAGCTGGGGCATCATCTTTCCCGAAGGAGGGCCCGAGCCGCGCCACCCCAGCCAGCTCTACGAGGCCGCGCTCGAGGGACTCCTGCTGTTCTTGCTCCTCAACCTGCTGTTCTGGAAGACGGACGCACGCCTGCGGCCGGGCCTCCTCGCAGGCCTCTTCGGGCTCGGCTACGGGCTTGCGCGCCTTGTCGTCGAGCTCTTCCGCGAGCCCGACCCCCAGCTCGGCACGCTGGCAACCGGCCTCACCATGGGCCAGACGCTCTCGCTGCCGCTCGTCCTGGCCGGGGCGTGGCTGGTTGTGCGCGCGGCGCGGGCCGAGCCGCTGAGCGCGTGATCGCGGCAATCCGCGAGGCGATCGCCGCAGCCGGCGGCGCCCTTCCGCTGGAAGAGGCGATGGCCGAAGCGGTCCGCCACTATTATGCGGCGCGCGAGCCGTTCGGCCCGGGCGGCGATTTCATGACCGGGCCCGAGATCAGCCAGATGTTCGGCGAGCTGCTGGGGCTGTGGGTGGCAGACCTCTGGCAGCGGGCGGGGGCGCCCGAACCCGTCTGCCTCGCCGAGCTCGGCCCGGGCCGCGGCACGCTGATGGCCGATGCCCTGCGCGCGATCGGCAAGGCCGTGCCCGGCCTTGCCCGGGCCGCCCGCCTCCACCTTGTCGAGACCTCGCCGCGGCTGCGCGCCGAGCAGGCCCGGCGCCTGCCGGGGGCGCAGTGGCACGACCGCCCCGAAGACCTTCCGGCGGGCGTACCGCTCCTCCTCCTTGCCAACGAGTTCCTCGATACCCTGCCCATCATCCAGTTCGAGCGGCAAGCCCGGGGCTGGACCCGCCGCGCCGTCCGGCAAGACGGCAGTCTCGCGCATCTGCCGGCCGAGCCGGCAGCGCTTCCCGGGCCGGTCCGCGACTGGCCGCCGGGCAGCATCTTCGAGCGCCGGCCCGAGGCGGAGCGCCTTGCGGCCACACTTGCCGCCCGCCTTGCGGCAACCGGCGGGGCGGCCCTGTTCCTCGATTACGGCCACGCCGGCCCGCTTGCCGGCGACACGCTGCAGGCGCTCGCCTCGGGCGCGCCGGCCGACCCGCTGGCAACGCTCGGCGAGGCGGATCTGAGCGCGCATGTCGATTTTGCAGCCTTTCTCGAGGCTGCGCGAGGCGCGGCGCCGGTCCGGTGCTACGGGCCGGCACCGCAGGGCGCCTTCCTCCTCAGGCTGGGAATCGGGGCGCGTGCGGAGGCGCTGAAACGCGGCCGCGACCGGCTTGGGCGCGCTGAAGTCGAAGCCGCGCTTGCGCGGCTGACCGCCACGGCCATGATGGGCCGGCTGTTCAAGGCCGCAGCCATCGTTGCGCCCGGCTGGCCGGAACCGGCCGGCTTCGATAGGGATGACCCATGACGGATGCCGCATCCCGCCTCGAATCGCTGCGTGCCGAGCTGCGCGCCCGCGGGCTCGACGGGTTTCTGGTGCCGCTCACGGACGAGCACATGAGCGAGTATGTGGGCGCCTATGCCCGCCGGCTGGAATGGCTGACGGGCTTCGACGGCTCGGCCGGAATGGCCGCCGTGCTGCCCCATGCCGCGGCCATCGCCACCGACGGCCGCTACAGCCTGCAGGTGCGCCAGCAGGTGGACACGGCGCTCTGGACAGTGCGCGAGGTGCCGGGCGAGCCGCTCGGGGCATGGCTTGCCGCCGAGGCGCCCGAAGGCGCGGCCATCGGCTACGACCCGTGGCTGCACACCCGCGCCTTCGTGGCCGAGCAGCAGGCGCTTCTCGATGCGCGGGGCGCGCGGCTGGTGCCAGTCTCCTCCAACCCGATCGACTGCCTCTGGGCCGATCGCCCGGCGCCTTCGGCGGCGCCCGCCGAGGCCCATCCGCTGCGCTTTGCCGGGCGCACCAGCGCCGACAAGCGCGCCGCGATTGCGGCAGGCCTGCGCGCACAGGGGCTCGATGCGGCGGTCATCGCCGCGCTCGACAGCGTGGCCTGGCTCTTCAACATCCGCGGGCGCGACGTGCCGCGCACGCCGGTGGCAAGGGCCTTTGCCGTGCTGGCCGCCGATGGCTCGGCGACCCTGTTCGCAGACCCTGCAAAGGTCGGCGAAGCGCTGCGCGACGAACTCGGCCCGGATGTCGCCATCGCGCCCTATGCCGAGATTGGCACAGCGCTCGGGCGGATGACGGGCGCCCGTGTGCTGCTCGACCCGGGCTTCTCGGTTGCCGCCATTGCCGACGCACTGGAGGCCGGCGGGGCGCGGATCGTCTGGGGGCGCGATCCCTGCATCCTGCCCAAGGCCATCAAGAACGACACCGAGATCGCGGGCGCCCGGGCCGCGCACCGGCGCGACGGACTGGCGCTGTGCCGTTTTCTTGCCTGGTTCGACTCCGAGGCGCCGAAGGGCGGGCTGGACGAGCTTTCCGCCGCGGCGCGGCTGGAGGCTTGCCGGCGCGAGACGGGCGCGCTTGTGGATCTTGCCTTCGACACCATCTCGGGATTCGGGCCCAGCGGCGCCATCATCCACTATCGTGCCAGCCCCAAAACCGCCCGGCGGATCGTGCCCGGCGGCCTCTACCTTGTCGATTCGGGCGGCCAGTATCCCGACGGGACAACCGATGTCACCCGCACGGTCGCCGTCGGCCAGCCGCCGCGCGAGGCCATCCGCGCCTTCACGCTAGTGCTGAAAGGGCATATCGCGCTTGCCACCGCCCGCTTTCCTAGGGGCACGCGCGGCGGCCAGCTCGACGTGCTCGCGCGCCAGCATCTGTGGGCGGCGGGGCTCGACTATGCGCATGGCACCGGCCACGGAGTCGGCAGTTTCCTGAGCGTGCACGAAGGCCCGCAGCGGATCGCCGCGGCCGCCGGTGCGCCGGGCATCGAGGAGCCGCTGCTGCCTGGCATGATCCTTTCGAACGAGCCGGGCTTCTACCGCCCGGGCGCGTTCGGGATCCGCATCGAGAACCTCGTGCTCGTGATCGAGGATCCGCAGCCGGGCGACGAACGCGCGATGCTTGCCTTCGAGACGCTGACGCTTGCGCCCATCGACCGGCGCCTCATCGAGCCCGGGCTTCTGACGGATTTCGAGCTGGCCTGGCTCGACTGCTACCACGCCCGCGTGCGCGCGGCCCACGCGCCGGACCTCGACGGGGCTGACCGCACCTGGCTCGAGGCTGCCACGGCGCCGCTTGCCACAGAGGCCGCCAAGGCGGCGTGACGCAGGCAAACGGCCGCTTCCGCCTGCCCGGCAGCGCGCCGGCGTGGACCCTGGCCGCGCCGGGCGCCGCCCTTCTCGTGCTGTTGCTGTTCGGCCTGCACGGCAGCGGCGCGCCGGCCGACACCGGCCTGCGCTTGCTCGTACTGTTCCCCGTCGTGCTGGCAGCGGTCCACCACGCCGAGGTGATCGCGCTCCGGGTCGGCGAGCCGTTCGGCACCCTTGTCCTTGCCCTGTCCGTCACCGTCATCGAGGGCTCGCTCCTCGTCACGCTGATCCTCGCCAACCCCGCCGCGACGACCACGCTGGTGCGCGACACCGTCTATGCTGCAGTGATGATCATCCTCGCGGGCGTGGTGGGGCTGTGCATCACCTTCGGCGCGGCGCGCCACTATGTGCAGAGCTTCGGCCTCTATGGCGTCTCGGCTGCCTGCGCGACGCTTGCCACCCTGGCAGTGCTGGTGCTGGTGCTGCCCAACTTTACCACCTCGACTGGCGGGCCCACATTCTCCGACGCCCAGACCATCATGATCGGGGCCGCCGCCCTCATCCTCTATGCCCTGTTCGTCTTCATCCTCACCATCCGCCACCGCGACTATTTCCTGCCGGCCACCGAAGCCGAGGCGCACGCGGATTTTGCCGTCTCGAACGCGCAGGCCGGCCTTGCCTTCGCGCTCCTTTTTGCAAGCCTTGTCCTCGTGGTGCTGGTCGCCGAAAGCCTCTCGACACCGCTCACGCGCCTCATCGTCGAGCTCGGCGCGCCGGCCTCGGCGCTTGGCGTGGTGATCGCCTCGATCGTGCTGCTTCCCGAATCGCTTGCAGCCGTGCGCGCAGCGCGCGCCAACCGGCTGCAGACGAGCCTCAACCTCGCGCTCGGATCGGCGCTTGCAACCATCGGCCTCACCGTGCCGCTGGTCCTGTTCCTCTCGGTCGCGCTCGGCTGGAACCTCGTGCTCGGCCTTGCGCCCAAGGATGTCACCCTCCTCATCCTCATCCTGCTGGTTGCCTCCATGTCGCTCGGCACCGGGCGCACCACCGTGCTGCAGGGCGCGGTCCACCTCGTGATCTTCGCCGTGTTCCTTTTTACCGCCTTTCTGCCCTGAACGATCACGCGCGCGTCATCGAAGCCTGCCAGTCTCGGCCGTCCCTCGAACAGGAGCTCCACGATGACCGATTCGCCTGCCGCCCCCCGCCCGGGCATCGCATTCACGCCCGTCTCCGGCCTCGGGCCCCGCGACCGGCGGATGTCCGTCGAGGCGCTGCTGCCCGTTCTCGGCGACCTGCACATGCTGTGGCTGAAGGCCCACGCCGTGCACTGGAACGCCGCCGGGCCGCTGTTCCGCGCTGTCCACGCCCAGACGGAAGAGCTCTACCGGGGCATCGCCGGCCAGTTCGACGACGTGGCCGAGCGCATCCGCGCGCTCGGGCTCCGGGTGCCGGCAAGCCTCGAGGCGCTGCAGGAACTGACCTCGATCCCCGATGACGAGGATGAACCGGAGTCGACGGTGGCCATGGTCGGGCAGCTGCTGCGCGACATTGGCACGCTCTGCCAGACGCTGCGCGCAGCCGCCGACGAAGTGGACGACGCCGAGGACGAAGCCTCCGAGGGCCTGCTGCTCGACATGCTCGCCTTCCACGAAAAGCAGGCGTGGATGCTGCAGATGCTGGTGGCCGACGATGGCCCGGGCGTGCCGCTCGACCTCGACGGGGACGAGGAGGAGGACGAGGAGGAGGACGACCTCGACGACGGCTCGGACGGGGACGACGAAGGCGAAGGCGACGACGACGAGGACGAGGACGACGAGGACGAGGACGACGAGGACGAGGACGACGAGGACGGCGGCGAGGGGGATGCGCCCTCCTCCGGCGCGGCCGGGGAGCCGCCTGCTGCTTCGGCAGGGGGCGACGCGGCCGGGGAGCCTGTTTCGGACGCGGAGGCCGCCACCCGCGCTGCGGCCTAGCGGCAGCGCCGCAACCGGGTGGCGCGCTCTGCGGCCGGGCGGGGCTAGCGCGGCGCGCGCCAGCCGGTCTGCCGCGACACCTCGCCCCAGAGGCGCGCGGCCAGCTCCCGGGCGACCGGGCCCGGGGTGCCGCTCCCGACGGGTGCGCCATCGAGCCTTGTTGCCGGCAGCAGCGGGCCGGTGGTGGAGGTGAGGAACAACTCCTGCGCCCTGCGGGCCTCGGCGAGCGTGAAGGCGCGCTCCTCGACGGGAAGGCCGGCACCGCGCGCAAGCTCCAAGACCGTGTCGCGCGAGACCCCGGGCAGGATCGCCGCCGATAGCGGGTGGGTGCGGAGCACGCCGTCCGGCCCCACCATCCAGAGGTTGGTAGAGGCGCCCTCGGTCACCACGCCGTCCTCGGTGACGAACAGCGCCTCGAAGGCCCCGGCCCGGCGCACCTCCTCCTTGGCGAGCACGGCGGCAAGCAGGTTGGTCGACTTGATGTCGCACCGCTTCCAGCGCTGGTCGGGCAGGCTGAGGAGCGCCACCCCGGTCTCCTGCTGCCGGATGCGCTGGGCAAAGTCGAATCGCCGCGCGGTCATCACCAATGTCGGCGCGACACCATGCGGAAACGGATGGTCACGCCGGCTGCTGCCGCGGCTGGCCTGCAGGTAGAGAAGGCCGTCGGGCAGCCGGCTCTGGCGGATGAGCCGCCGGGCGCGCGCGGCGATCACCGCTGGCGAGGGCAGGCCCGCAAGGCCGATGGCTGCCGCGCCGCGCTCAAGCCGCCAGAGATGCTTGTCCCAGTCGAACAGCCGGCCGTTCAGAAAGGCGACCACCTCGTAGAGGGAATCGCCGAACTGGAGCCCGCGATCCTCGACGGCCACGCGCGCCTTGCCGATCGGGAAGGCATGGCCGTTCACCAGGGCGCGGGCGCTCATGCGCACTGCCTTGCCGCAAGCCCGCCGGCTGTCAAACCCGGCAGCGGCCAGCGGCCGCGCTTGAGCTTGGCACGGCCTGCGCGCATCAGCGCCGCATGGCTCGCCCACAGATCCTCTGGTTCCGGCAGGACCTGCGCCTCGCCGACCAGCCGGCGCTTGCCGGAGCACAAGACGCCGGCCCGATCATCCCGACCTACATCCTCGACGATGCCTCGCCGGGCCTGCGGCCGATGGGCGCGGCCTCGCGCTGGTGGCTGCACCGGAGCCTCGAACGCCTCGATGCGGCGCTCGCGGCGCGCGGGGCGCGCCTGCTGCTGCGCCGGGGCCGCTCGGCCGACGTGCTCTGCCAGCTGATGGAGGAGACCGGCGCCGAGGCGATCCACGCAACGCGGCACGCCGAGCCCTGGTGGGGGCCGATCGAGGCCCGCCTCGGCAACCGGCTGCGGCTGCACGGCGCCACGCGGATGCTCCGCCCCGGACAGGTGAGAACCGGGTCCGGCACGCCCTACCGGGTGTTCACGCCCTTCTGGCGCGCCAGCCTTGCCCACCTCCCCCCGCCGACCCCGGCGCCGGCGCCCGCGCGGCTTGCGGGCGCGGCGCCGCCGGCCGGCGACCGGCTGACGGATTGGGGCCTCCTGCCGCAGAACCCGGACTGGGCGCGCGGCTTTGCCGAATGGCAGCCGGGCGAAGCCGGGGCAGAGGCGGCGCTTCGGGCCTTTCTGTCGCGGGTCGAGGCCTATGCGGCGCGGCGCGACCTCCCCTCCGAGCCGGGCACCTCGCGCCTGTCGCCGCACCTCCATTTCGGCGAGATCTCGCCGGCTGCCGTGTGGCACGCCGTCGAGGCGGTGGCAGGCCCGCAGGCGGCACAGCCCTTCACCCGCCAGCTGGTGTGGCGCGAGTTCGCCCACGAGCTCCTCGCCCAGTATCCGGACGGCCACGAGCGGCCGCACCGGCCGGAGTTCGAGCGCATGCCCTGGACCGACACCGAGCAGGGCGAGGGCCGGCGCTGGCTGCGGGCCTGGCAGAAGGGGCGGACCGGCTATCCGATCGTCGATGCGGGCATGCGCCAGCTCTGGCAGACCGGCTGGATGCACAACCGCGTGCGGATGATCGTCGCCTCCTTCCTCACCAAGCATCTGCGCATCGACTGGCGGACAGGCGAGCGCTGGTTCTGGGAGACGCTGGTCGATGCCGACCTCGCCAACAATGCGATGGGCTGGCAGTGGGTGCTGGGCTCGGGAGTCGATTCCCAGCCCTATTACCGCATCTTTGCGCCGGTCGCGCAGTCGGAGAAGTTCGATGCGCTGGGCTACATCCGGCGGTTCGCCCCCGAATATGCCGGGCATGGGCCGGTCAACCCGATCGTCGAGCACGGGGCGGCACGCGCGGCCGCGCTTGCTGCGTGGCAGGCGCTGCGCGCGCCGGGCCAGAGGGGCTGACCCGCCAGGCCTCTGCCGCGCACGCGATCCGCGCTCCGGCGGGCTGGCAATCCGGCCGCCTGCACCTTGCGCGCATCAGCCGGGCGCACCTGCTGCAGCCACCTGCCCCGGGGCAACCCGGTTGCGCGCAGCGGCGGGCCGGGCGCGCCCGCCGCCCTTTCCGGCCGCAGGCGCGGATGCGAAAAGCCGGCCTCAGTCCTCGGGCGCGATGGTGACCTTCAGCCCGTCAAGTTCGTCGGAAAAGCGGATCTGGCAGGACAGGCGACTGTTGTCGCGCCGGTGGTCGGAGCTGTCGAGCAGGTCCGATTCGTCCTCGTTGGGGCCGCCGACGAGGTCGATCCACGCCTCGTCGACATAGACATGGCAGGTGGCGCACGAGCAGGAGCCGCCGCAAAGGGCCAGCAGCTCGTCGAAGCCGTTGTCGCGGATGACCTCCATGACCGACAGGCCGGCCTCACCCTCCACCGCCTTCTCGTCGCCCCTGCGGTTCACCACGACCAGTGTCGGCATTGTCACTCCCCGTTGCGCGCGGGCCGGCGGGCCCGGTATCGTCGGGGGCTTGTAGCGGCAGGACGAAGACTGGCAAGCCTTGCAAACCGGGGAGGATGGAGGAGCGCCGCAAGTCTTGGGGCGGCTTGCCGCCGGGGCTGCGGCGCTGGCTGCGGCAGAGCCGCGCTTTGCCGCGCTGCTCGAGGCCCACGGCCTGCCCGAACCGCGCACGACGCCGCGCGGCGGGGCGGGCCTCATGCGGGCCATTGTCGGCCAGCAGCTGAGCATTGCGGCAGCCGGCGCCATCTGGGCGCGGCTCCAGGCGGCGCTTGGCGATCCCGGGGATCCGCGGGCGATCCTCGGCGCCGATCCCGAGGCGCTCAGGGCCGCCGGTCTTTCGCGGCAGAAGATCGCAGCCGCGAGAAGCCTTGCCGCACACCTGGCCTCGGGCGCGCTGCCCATCGATTCACTGCCCGAGGACGACGAGGTCGCAATCGCGCGGCTCACCTCGGTCCGGGGGCTGGGCCGCTGGAGTGCGGAAATCTACCTGATGTTCGCCGAGGGGCGGCCCGACATTCTCCCCGCGGGCGACCTTGCGCTCCAGCGTTCGGCAGAGCGCCTGTTCGCCCTGCCGGGGCGGCCGGGCGAGCGGGCGCTGCGCGCACGGGCCTCGAGCTGGGCGCCCCACCGCAGCGCGGCCGCGCATCTCCTGTGGCACGCCTATCGGCTTGCGCCCGTATGAGCCCCGTCATCACCAGCCACGCCAATGCCACGGTGCGGCGGCTGAAATCGCTGCGGCTTAAGAAGCACCGCCGCGCCGAGGGGCTGTTCCTCGCCGAAGGCCTCCGGATCCTCCTCGAGGCGCTTGATGCCGGCCGCACGCCGGAAATCCTGCTCCATGCCGCCGGGCAGGAGGCGCACCCGCTGGTCGACCGGCTGGTGGCCGCCACCCGCGATGCGGGCGGGCAGGTGCTGGCAACAACGCCGGCGGTCCTTGCCGGGGTCACCGGCAAGGACAATCCGCAGATGGTGGTCGGCGCCTATGCCGAACGGACACCGGGCCTTGCGGCGCTGCGGCTTTCGACCGGGCGGATCCTCGCGGCCGAGCGGCTGCGCGACCCGGGCAATCTCGGCACGCTGCTGCGCGCCTGCGACGGCGCCGGGGCCGGCGGGCTCGTGCTCCTCGATGCCTCGACCGATCCCTTCTCGGTGGAGGCGGTGCGCGCCTCGATGGGCGCGATCTTCACCGTGCCGGTCGTGCAGGCCTCGGGCGACACCTTTCTCGCCTGGGTGCGCGCCTGCGGTGTCCATCTCGTCGGCGCGGCCCTCGTCGAAGGCGCGTGCGACTATCGCCTGGCCCGCTATCCCGCCCCGTCGTGCATCCTGCTCGGCAACGAGCAGCAGGGCCTCCCCCGCCCGCTGATCGCGGCCTGCGACACGCTGGTCGTCATTCCCATGCTCGGGCGGGCCGACAGCCTGAACGTCGCCATGGCCGGCACGCTCCTTGCTTACGAGGCGCTCAGGCAGCAGCGGCCCCCGAGCTGAGCGCGGCGAGGGCGGCAAGCGTGCGCCGGCGGCGCTCGGCCGCGGCCAGCATGGCAGGCCCGTTCACCCGGCGGGTGATCGCATCCCAGCTTGCGGCATCGGCAAGCGCGTTGCAGCCCGCGCGGGCGAAGAACCAGGCCGCAGTGAGCGCGGCATCGGCCGGCTGGCCGACGAGATCCGGCTGGTCCGCGTAGGGGCGGTCGAGCGCGCGCGCCGCCGCTTCATAGTTCGCCCGCCCGGTCAGCTGCTTGAGGCCGCGGCCGCGATAGCGCCAGCCATCGCCGCTCGCCTCTGGCCCATTGCCGATGCGGTTGGCGTAGACACGGTTGGCAAGCCGCTCGGGGCTGCGGGCATAGGGCTCGGCCGCCGCAGCATCGGCAAAGCGGCTGGGCCAGACCGCAGCAATGCGTGCCGGAGTGGTGTAGAAGAGATTCTCCTCAAGCCGGGTGAAGCCCGCCGACTCCACATGGCACTGGGCGAGAAAGGCGGCGATGCGGCGCGGGGTCCGGATCTCGAACCGGGCGAGCGCCGGGCCGAGCACCGGCTGGAAGCGCCGCGCCGCCTCTGGCTGCACGCCCATGGCCGCAAGCACCCTCGGTTCAATCTCCATCCGGCCTCCTCCTCGCCCAGAAATAACCTTTTCGGTTACTGTAGGACAGGCTCGCGCGCAGGGCCGGGCGCGGGAGGCTCCCGGCGGGGGCACGGACCGTGCTAGCGGGGCGCA
The DNA here is from genome assembly GCA_937995515.1 of uncultured Sphingomonadaceae bacterium. Classification (GTDB taxonomy): domain Bacteria; phylum Pseudomonadota; class Alphaproteobacteria; order Sphingomonadales; family Sphingomonadaceae; genus Thermaurantiacus. The sequence goes on from CALKJZ010000008.1 coordinate 75,572, forward strand.
ATGCCAACAGATGCACCCGGATCCTTCGACCGCTTTCTTGCCATCGACTGGTCGGGCGCGCGCGGGGCCCGGCACCCCGGCATTGCGATTGCCGAGGCGCTTCCGGGCGATGGCCCGCCAACCCTTCTTCCGCCGCCCGACCGGCGGGGCTGGTCGCGCCCCGAGGTGCTTGAGCTGCTTTCCGGGCTTTCCGGCCGGTGGCTTGCCGGCTTCGACTTCTCCTTCGCTCCGCCGTTTGCGGCCCGCGGCGCCTATCTGCCCGGAACAGAGGCGCCCGATACCGGGCCGGCCTTCTGGGCGTGGCTCGATGCGCAATGCCCCTGCCCGGATCTGTCCGCCCATGGCTTTCTCGAGGGGAAGGGCCGCAGGCACATGTGGACGGGTGCCGCCGATGGCCGCAAGGCAGACTATCTTCACTTCCGGGTGTGCGAGCAGCGGTTCAACGCCGCCGGCGGCGGCAAGCCCTCCACCGTGTTCGACCTTGTGGGCGCCGCACAGGTGGGCAAGGCGAGCTTTTCCGGCATGCGGCTGCTCAACCGGCTGCGCGCGCACGCCGCAATCTGGCCATTCGAACCGCCCGCGCCCGGTCGCCCGCTGGTGGTCGAGATCTATACCCGGCTGTTCCTGCGCGAGGCCGGCGGCAGCGGCCGGAAGCTGCGCGACCGGGCGGCGCTTGACCGCGCGCTCGAAGCCCTCGGCAGCCGGCCCTGGGCGGGCTCGGCCCCGCTCAGCGACCATGCAACCGATGCGCTGGTCGCAGCCGCCGGGCTGCGCCGGCTTGCGGGCGAGCGGGTGCGCTGGGCCCCTCCGGGCCTTACCGAGGCCGTCGCGCTGACCGAGGGCTGGACGTTCGGCATCCTCTGAGCCACGAACGCCCGATGGGCGAGGGCCGACCGCATCTCCGCCCCGTGCGCCCGCGGGCGGATCTCGTCGGCGTGGTGCAGGTGGCCGATCTCTTCGGCGACATCGGGCCGACCCCGCGCCGCCGCTGGCAGGATCTCGTGCCCGGGCTCGGCGTTGCGCTGCTGGCGCTCCTCGCGGCGGCCTTTCTCGCTGGCCGCTATGGCGCCCCGCTGCCGCTGATGGCGCTGCTCGTGGGGCTTGCGCTCAACGTTCTGGGCCCCGACCCGCGGCTCACCCCCGGTCTCGGATTTGCCGCGCGCGAGCTGCTGCGGCTTGCCGTCATCCTGCTCGGCGCGCGCATCACCTTCGCGCAGGTGGGCGAACTCGGCCTTGCCGCGCTCGGCGCGGTGCTGCTGGTAATGGCCGCCGGCCTCGGCGCCGCGCTGCTGCTCGCGCGCTGGCAGGGCGCGGGAGGCTGGTTCGGGCTTCTGGCCGGCGGCGCAGTCGCCGTCTGCGGCGCCTCGGCCGCGCTTGCGCTTGCCGCCGCGCTTGGGCCGCGCCGCGCCCCGCCCGGGCAGCTGGCCGCGGTGCTGGTGGCTACCGCCGGCCTCAGCGCGCTCGCCATGGTAGCCTGGCCGGCGGTTGCCCATCTCACCCGGCTGAACGACCTGCAGGCGGGCTTCCTGTTCGGCGCCGCCATCCACGATGTCGCCCAGGCAATCGGCGCGGGCTTCGGCTGGAGCGCGGCGGCAGGCGAGGTGGCAACCGTTGTCAAGCTGGCCCGGGTTGCGCTTCTGGCGCCGCTGGTGGGGCTGGCCGTCGTGCTCGTGCGGCGCACCGGCGAGGGGCCGGGCGGCCGGGCGGAGATCCCATGGTTCGTCGGCGGCTTCCTCATCCTCGTGCTGCTGAACTCGGCCGGGCTCTTGCCCCGGCCGCTGGCCGCCGGCGCCGCGGCCGCCTCCTCCTGGCTGCTGGCACTGGCGGTTGCGGCAACGGCCATGCGTGCGCCGCTTGGCGAGCTGCGCCGGGCTGCGGCCGCGCCCCTCATCGTGGGCAGCGGCGCGACGCTTGTGGCCCTTCTCGCCGCGCTCGCAGCCGCGCGGCTCTTGTTCCGGAGCTGACAATCCCGCAGACAGCGCCTTGGCATGACTGGAAACCTCACCTGGCAGGAAGCTGCAAAACGCATCCTCGAGAAGGAAGCCAGGCCCCTCCATTTCACCGAGATCGCCGATCTCATCCTCGAACGGGGGCTGAAAACCACGGTGGGGGCAACGCCCGCGGCAACGGTCGGCGCCCAGCTTTACACGCTTGCCAAAAAGCCGGACAGCCCGGTCGAGCAGGTGGGCAAGGGCGTTTTCCGCCTGCGGCCGCAGGCAGGCGGGCCTGCCGGCAGCGATCGCAAATCGATGCCGGACGACTCATCGGCCGGAGCGGACGAGCCCCTGCTCGGCGACGGCGGGCTGCTGCGGGCCTTCGGCATGTTCTGGCAGCGCGACCAGGTGATCTGGGACGGCAGGGGCCGTCTGCTCGGGCAGCAGCGTGCCGAGGCGAAGCCTGTCGACTTTGCCGGTCAGGTCGGGGTCTATCTCCTCCACGACCGCGACCGGGTCGTCTATGTCGGACGGGCATCAGATTCACTTTTCAGCCGGTTGCGCGCGCACACGGCCAACCGCCTTTCGGGCCGCTGGGATCGGTTCTCCTGGTTTGGCCTCAAAGGTGTCGACCCGGAGAGCGGCGCCCTTGCAGACCCGGCCGAGGCCTGTTCGCCGCGCGTCGTGCTCGAGACGCTCGAGGCGCTGCTGATCGAAAGCCTCGAGCCACCCCTCAACCGGCGCAGAGGCGATGGCCTCGATGCGATCGAATATGTTCAGGTGAAGGATCCGGAGATCGAGAAGCGGCGCCAGAAGGACCTTCTCGACATGATCAGGACCAGGGCGGGGCTGTGATTGCCATGCTGCCGGTCCTTCTCGTTGCGGCAGGGGGCGCCATCGGGTCGGTCGCCCGCTACGGGGTCTACCGCCTCACGGGCGCGGCCGGCTGGCCGTGGCCCACCTTTCTTGTCAACGTGGCCGGCGGACTCCTGATGGGCCTTGTGACGGGCTGGCTGCTCGCGCGCGGCGGGCCCGAGCCGGTCCGCCTGTTCCTCGGTGTCGGCGTGCTGGGCGGCTTTACCACCTTTTCGGCCTATTCGCTCGATATCGTCGCGCTGATCGAGCGCGGCGCCTGGGGCGCGGCGATCCTTTATGCGCTTGCCTCGATGATCGTCGCGGCGCTTGCGCTCGCCGCCGGCCTGTGGCTCGGGCGGATGCTCACATGAGCCGGGAGATCGAGATCGGGCCGGAGGATGACGGGATCCGGCTGGACCGGTGGTTCCGCCGCCACATGCCCGAGGCGGGCTTTGCAACCATCGCCCGCTGGGCCCGGACCGGCCAGCTGCGCCTCGATGGCCGCCGCGCGAAGCCCGGAGACCGGATCGTGCATGGCCAAAGGCTGCGCCTGCCGCCGGTCGAACCCGCAGCAGCGGCAAGGCCGGGCGCCAGCCGCCGCGCGCCGACAGACGATGAGCTTGGGCTTGCCCGGTCCCTCGTCATCCACCGCGACAGGTGCGCGCTGGTGCTCAACAAGCCGCCCGGCCTTGCCGTGCAGGGCGGGACGCGCACGGCGCTCCATGTCGATGGCCTGCTCGATGCGCTGCGTTTCGATGGCCGGGAGCGGCCGCGCCTCGTCCACCGGCTCGACAAGGACACCTCGGGCGTGCTGCTCGTCGCCCGCACGGCCCGCGCGGCGGCCTTTTTCGGCAGGTGCTTTGCCACGCGCGACACGCGCAAGATCTACCTTGCGCTGCTGATGGGCGACGTGAGGGGCGCAGAACGGCGCATCGATCTGCCGCTTGCCAAGCAGCCCGGGACAGGTGGGGAGAAGATGGAGGTGGCAGAAGACGGCCAGCCGGCGGTGACGGACCTGCGGGTGCTCGACCGCGCCGGCGGCCGCTGCACGCTTGTGGAACTGCGCCCGAGGACCGGCCGCACGCACCAGCTCCGGGTGCACGCGGCCGCCGTCGGCCACCCGATCGTGGGCGATGGCAAATATGGTGGGCGGGAGGCCTTTCTGACCGGCGGCATCTCGCGCAAGCTGCACCTGCACGCCCGCCGCCTCGTGATCGCCCACCCCGATGGCGGAAGGCTCGACATCGAGGCACCGCTGCCGGCGCACTTTCAAGCGAGCATCGAGCTCCTCGGCCTCGAGACGGGCGACTGAAGCCGCGCGGGGCCGGGCGGCAGAGCGGCGGGCTCAGGAGAGCGGCAGGATCTCGTCGACGGCGCGCCAGTCCGACGGGCCGTGCCAGTGGGTGTGGGCGATGCGGATCATGTGCAGCGTTGCCTCCACCTCGCGGCGCCAGTGGGCGAGAAAGCGCTCGAGCACCGGGAAGAAGGGCGCCACGTCATGTTTCTGGAACACGAACAGCTGGAGGATCGAGGGATGGTCGGGCATCCAGTAGCTGATCTCCGCCGTGAGCAGCCCATAGCCCTCTGGCCGCAGCAACCGCCGATCTGCCTCTTGCATCATCCATTCTCCTCGAATGTCCTGTTCCGTCTCCTTCCTCCGACCCCGTGCCGCCGCCTTTGCCATCATGCTGCAACAGGAAACGGCCTGTAGGCAAGAGCCGTTGCGTGGCCCCTGCCGAGCGGGCAAGAGGGCCGCATGCGCCTTGCCGTGTTCGACTGCGACGGGACGCTGGTCGACTCCAGCCACAACATCGTCGCCGCCATGACAGAGGCCTTCGGCGCGCTCGGCCTCGCCCCCCCGCCGGCGGTGCAGGTGCGCCGGGTGGTGGGGCTTTCGCTCGGCGAGGCGATGGAAAGGCTGTTGCCGGATGCCTCGCCGCCGGTGCACGCGCGGCTTGCCAAGAGCTACAGGGCCGCATTCCAGCGGCTGCGCCAGACAGCGCGGCTGGCGCCCGAGCCGATGTTCGAAGGCGTCCGCGAGCTCCTCGATTCCCTGCGCGATGAGGGCTGGCTGCTCGGCGTGGCGACCGGCAAGAGCGACCGCGGCCTTGCGCTGGTGCTCGAGGCGCACGGCATCCGCGGCCATTTCGCCTGCCTGCACACGGCCGACCGCCACCCCTCGAAGCCCGACCCGGCGATGCTGCTCGCCTGCCTCGAGGACACCGGCGCCGGGCGGCACGAGGCGGTCATCATCGGCGACACGGTATTCGACATCGGCATGGGGGCAAGCGCCGGCGTGCGGGCCATCGGCGTGGAGTGGGGCTATCATGCGGGCGCGGAGCTGCTGCGCGCCGGCGCCGCCGCGGTGGCACGCGACGCGCGGCATCTCGCCCGTCTGCTCCATGGCTGAGCGCGACCCGGCCAAGGCTCGGCTGTGGGGGCTGACGCTGGCCCGGCTGGCCGGCCTTGGTCTCGTGCTCCTCGGCCTGTGGCTTGCCGGGCGCGCAGCCGGCGCGGGCGCGCGGACGCTGTCCGGCCTCGGTGTCGTGCTGGCGGGGCTTGTGTGGTTCCTCTTCGTCCCAAGGCTGCTGCTGCGGCGCTGGCGGAGCGGCGGATGAGGCGCTTCTGGACTGTGGCCACGGCTGCGCCACACGCAGGCGGCCATGCCGTGCTGCTCGACGGCAGGCCGCTCAGGACCCCGCGGCAGGCGCCGCTCGTGGTCCCGGGGCGGGCTCTGGCAGACGCCATCGCCGGGGAGTGGAACGCCGCTCCGCCCGAGGTCCTGCCCGAGACCATGCGCCTGACCGGCCTTGCCAATGCCGCGATCGACCTTGTGGCGCCCGATCCGCCCGCCTTCGCCGCGCAGCTGGCCGCCTATGCCGCCTGCGACACGCTGTGCTATCGGGCCGATGCGCCCGACATCCTGGTGGCGCGGCAGAAAGGCTTCTGGGACCCGGTGCTCGAGGCGCTGGCCCGGCGGCTCGATGTGCGCCTGCGGTGTGCCACGGGCATCGGCTTCGTGGAGCAGCCGCCGGAGGCGCTCGCGCGCGTGCGCGAGGCCTATGCCGCCCTCGATCCCTTCCGCCTTGCCGCGCTCAACCCGGTGGTGCGGATCACCGCCTCGGCGATGCTGGGGCTCGCGCTCGCGCTGCGCCTCGAGACGGCCGATCGGGTGTGGCAGGCCGGCCTTCTCGAGGAGCTGTGGCAGGCCGAGCAATGGGGCGAGGATGCCGATGCGGCGGCAAGCCGGGCCCGAAGGCGCGCCGAGTTCGATGCGGGAACGCGCCTGCTCGACCTCGTTGGCTGAGCGCGCGGGCGCTCAGAGGCCGGCGAGAAAGCGCGCGATTGCGGCTGCAACGCGCGGCCGCGCCGCGGCGTGGAACAGCCAATGGCCCGTGCCCGGCAGCTCCTCGAGCGTGACCGGCGCGCCGGCAACAGCCAGCTTCGCCGCCGTCTTCCGGCTGACGGCCGGCGGTGTCATCCGGTCTTCGTGGCCGACGAGCACCAGCGCGGGCACCGCGATCTTGCGGTGCTCCACCCGCGCGCCGCCGCTCCGATCGAGGGCGGGAAAGGCGATCTGCGCCAGCACCCGGCCGGAATCCCAGGTGAGATCGGCGAGCGCCGGGGCAGCCTCGGCCTCGGGCACGCGATTGAAGACGGCAAAGCGGGCGCCTCGCTCCCCAAGTCGCGTCGGCCGCTCCCACCACCGCCAGCGGGTCGCAACACCAAGGAGTGCGCGCAGGGGCGCCGGCGCGAGCGCGCCGGTGCCCGATGATGGCGCCGGCGCGAGGAGCACGAGGCCCTGCGGCCGCACCTTTGCGGCCACGAGCTGGGCCAGAAGCCCGCCCATCGAATGGCCGCACAGCACCAGCCCGGGCGCAAGCGCCTGCGCCTCGGGCACCAGCGCCTGCACATAATCCTCGAGACGAAGCTGGCCGAGCCCGGCCGGCGCCGGCGCGCCGCGCGGCAGGTCGTGGAACGGCAGCGCAGGTGCCACGCTCTCGATACCGACGGCTGCGAGCTCGGCGCGCAGCGCATCGAAAACCGAAGGACGGCTCCACATGCCGTGGATGAACAGCAGCCGCGGCATCCCCTTCCGGCCTGCTAATGGACGACGCCCGCCGCCGCGAGCGTCGCCAGGGTCACGAGCTCCGAGGCGCCTGCCGTCATCGGCGCGATCTGAACGGGGCGCGACATGTTCATGAGCAGGGGGCCAATCACCCGCCCGCCACCCAGTTCTTTCAGCATCTTGGCTGCGATGTTGGCGGACTGCATGCCGGGCATCACCAGCACGTTTGCCGGCCCCGTGAGGCGCGAGAAGGGATAGTTGGCGCGCATCGCCGGGTTGAGCGCGACGTCGGCCGACATCTCGCCCTCATATTCGAAGCCGGGCCGGCTGGAATCGAGGATCGCCACCGCCTCGCGGATCGCGCCCACATGCTCGCCTGGCGGATTGCCGAAGTTGGAAAAGCTGATGAAGGCCACTCGCGCCTCCATGCCGATGCGGCGCGCCGCCTCGGCGGTGCGGGTGGCGATGTTGGCCAGCGTCTGGCCGTCGGGCCGTTCGTTGACCGTCGTGTCGGCAATGAGGATGGTCGACGAGCGCCCGGCGAAGATGTGAAACCCGAACGGGGTGTGGCCGGGAAGCGGATCCACCACGAGGCGGACTTGCGAGAGCACCTGCTGGAAATGCCGGGTGATGCCCGAGACGAACACGTCGGCCACCCCGAGCTCGAGCAGCAGCGGCCCGAAGATGTTGCGCTCGTTGTTGACCATGCGCTGCACATCGCGGCGCAGATAGCCCTGCCGCTGCAGCCGCTGGTAGAGCCAGTCGACCATCTCGGGCACCAGCGGGCTCTTCGAACTGTTGTAGATGGGGTAGTTTTCCACGTCGGCCACGCCGATGCGGGCAAACGCCTCGAGGATCGGCTCCTCGCGCCCCACGAGGATCGGAATGCCATAGCCGCTCTCGCGCAGGTTCACCGCGGCACGCAGCACCACTTCCTGCTCGCCCTCGGCAAAGACCACCCGGCGCGGGTTGGCCCGCGCGGCATCGAAGCTTGCCGCAAGCGCAGAGGAGGTGGGGTTCAGCCGCGCGCGCAGCTCGTGGGCATATTGGTCGAGATCGAAGATGGGCTTGCGCGCAACGCCCGAATCCATGGCCGCCCGTGCCACCGCAGCCGGCACCGCCTCGATCAGCCTCGGGTCGAAGGGTGCCGGGATGATGTAGTCCGGCCCGAACACACGGTTGCCGCCATAGGCGGCCGCCACCTCGTCGGGGATGGGCTGGCGGGCGAGCTCCGCCAGCGCATGTGCCGCGGCGAGCTTCATCTCCTCGTTGATCTTGGTCGCGCGCACGTCGAGCGCACCGCGGAAGATGTAGGGAAACCCCAGCACGTTGTTGACCTGGTTGGGATAGTCCGAACGGCCGGTGGCGATGATCGCATCCGGGCGCACGGCCTTGGCCTCCTCGGGCGTGATCTCGGGATCGGGGTTGGCCATGGCGAAGATGATTGGCCGCTCGGCCATGGCCCGCACCATCTCGGGGGTGACCGCGCCGGCGACCGACAGGCCGAAGAACACATCGGCCCCTTCCATCGCTTCGGCCAGCGTGCGCCGGTCGGTTGCAACCGCGTGCGCAGCCTTCCACTGGTTGAGCCCGTCGCGGCCCTGATGGATCACGCCCTTGCTGTCGCACAGCAGCACATGGTCGTGGCGGACGCCCATCGCCTTCACGAGCTCGGTGCAGGCAATGGCCGCGGCACCCGCGCCGTTCACCACCATCCGCACATCCTCCACCCGCCGGCCGGTCAGGAAGCAGGCATTGATGAGGCCGGCAGCCGCGATGATGGCGGTCCCGTGCTGGTCGTCGTGGAACACCGGAATGTTCATCCGGCTGCGAAGCTCGGCCTCGATGATGAAGCATTCGGGCGCCTTGATGTCCTCGAGGTTGATGCCGCCGAAGCTCGGCTCGAGAAGCTCGACAGCCGCGATGAAGCGGTCCACATCCTCGGTTGCCAGCTCGAGGTCGATCGAATCGACATCGGCGAAGCGCTTGAACAGCACGGCCTTGCCTTCCATCACGGGCTTGGAGGCAAGCGCCCCCAGGTTGCCGAGGCCGAGGATGGCCGTGCCGTTGGAGATCACGGCAACGAGGTTGCCCTTGGTCGTGTAGTCATAGGCGGTTGCCGGGTCATCGGCGATCGCGCGCACCGGCACGGCCACGCCGGGGGAATAGGCAAGGCTCAGATCGCGCTGGGTTGCCATCGGCTTGGTGGCGACGATCTCGAGCTTGCCGGGCCGGCGCGCCGAGTGGAACAGCAGCGCCTCCCGGTCGGAAAAGATCGGCCTGCCCTCGGTCTCCTCGCTCATGCCTTCCCACCTGCTCTTGTGCCCGCCCCCGCCCCCTGTAGGAGGGCGCCATGGCCTCCGCAACGAAGGAAGGGGGAGCCGCCCCGAGCCCGATGATGGCGCAGTATCTCGCCTGCAAGGCCGAGGCGCCCGGCGCGCTGCTGCTGTTCCGCATGGGCGATTTCTACGAGCTGTTCCTCGACGATGCGGTCGAGGCGGCGGCGCTTCTCGATATCGCGCTCACCCACCGCGGGCAGCATCTCGGCGCGCCGCTGCCGATGTGCGGGGTGCCGGTCCACGCACTCGAGGCAGCGGCCGCGCGCCTCGTTGCGGCCGGGCGGACGGTGGCGATCGCCGAGCAGCTGGAAGACCCTGCCGAGGCGCGCAGGCGCGGCTCGAAGGCGATCGTCCGCCGCGCGGTCACCCGCGTGCTCACGGCCGGCACGCTGACGGAGGAGCGGCTGCTGCGCCCGGAGGCCGCCAACCGGGTGCTCGCCATCTTCCCCGCGCCCGATGGCGCCGGGCTGGCCTGGGCCGACATCTCGACCGGCGAGTTCATCACGGCGCCGGCCGGGCCCGAGACGCTGGCCGACGAGGTGGCCCGCCTCGACCCTGCCGAGCTGCTCTGGCCCGAGGGCACCGCGGCGGCGGCGCCGCTCGCGGAGGATCCGCGGCTGCGCGGCCTGCCGCGCGCGAAGTTCGACAGCCAGGCGGCCGCGCGCGCGCTCAAGGACCGGTTCGGCCTTGCCGTCGTCGAGGGGCTTGGCGCCTTTTCCCGGTCCGAGCTTGCCGCAGCCGCGGCGCTTCTTGCCCACCTCGAGGAGACCGCGCGCGGCGCGCCACTCCTCCTGCAGCGCCCTGGCCGCCACCTGCCCGGGCAGGTGATGGCGATCGATCGCGCAAGCCGCCGGAGCCTCGAGCTGACCCAGGCCGCCGCCGGCGGCCGCGCGGGCAGCCTGCTCGACACCATCGACCGGACGGTGACCGCAGCCGGTGCGCGCCTCTTGGCCGACGAGATCGCAGCCCCGCTCGCAGAGCTTGCCCCCATCGCCCAGCGCCTCGACTGCGTCGAGACGCTTGTCGCCGACGGCAGCCTGCGCGAGGAGGTCCGCCGCCTGCTGCGCCAGGCGCCCGATCTTGCCCGCGCGCTCGGCCGGCTCGGAGCCGGGCGGGGCCGGCCGGCCGATCTGGCCGCGGTGCGCGACGCGCTTGCCGCCGCCCGCGCGCTCGGCGATGCGCTGCAGCTCGCCGTGGCCGCGGGCGCGCCAGAGGCGTTTGCAGCACTGGTGGCCGGCCTCCGGCCGCCGACCCGGCTTGCCGACCTGCTTGCGCGGGCGCTCGTGGCCCGGCCGCCTGTGCGCCCGGGCGAACCGGGCGCGATTGCAGCGGGCTTTGATTGCGCGCTCGACAGGCTGCGGGATCTTGCCAGCGGCGGGCGCACGGCGATTGCCGCGCTGGAAGCCGATCTCCGCAGCAAGACAGGCATCCAGGCGCTGCGCGTGCGCCACAACGGCATCCTCGGTTTCCATGTCGAGGTTCCGGCCCGGCACGGCGAGGCGCTGATGGCCGAGGGCTCGGGTTTCCGGCACCGCCAGACGCTCGGGAACGCGATGCGCTTCGACACCGAGGCGCTGCGCGCGCTCGCCACGCGCATCGCCGAGGCCGAGGAGCGCGCGCTTGCCGCCGAGCGTGCGCTTCTCGAGGAGCTGACGGGCGCAGTCCTCGCCGAGGCGGGACCGCTTGCACAGATCGCCATGGCGCTTGCCCGGCTCGACCGGTCGGCAGCCCTCGCCGAGCTTGCCGACGAAGCGGGCTGGGTGCGGCCCGAGCTCACCTCGGGCACGGAGTTCGCCATCTCCGGCGGCCGGCACCCGGTCGTCGAGGCCGCCCTCCGGCGCGAGGGCCGGCCCTTCGTTCCCAACGACTGCCAGCTCGAGGGCGCGCAGCGGCTCTGGCTGCTGACCGGGCCCAACATGGGCGGCAAATCCACCTTCCTGCGCCAGAACGCGCTGATCGCGATCCTCGCCCAGGCCGGAAGCTTCGTGCCTGCCCGCGCGGCCACCATCGGCCTCATCGACCGGCTCTACAGCCGGGTGGGCGCGTCCGACCGGCTTTCGGAGGGCCAATCGACCTTCATGGTCGAAATGGTGGAGACGGCCGCGATCCTGAACGGCGCGAGCGCGCGGTCGCTGGTGCTGCTCGACGAAGTAGGCCGCGGCACCTCCACGTGGGACGGGCTGTCGCTCGCCTGGGCGGTGCTCGAGGACCTGCACGACCGGCCGGGCTGCCGCACGCTCTTTGCCACCCATTACCACGAGCTCGAGGCGCTCGCCGGCCGGCTGGCGCAGCTTTCGCTCTTCACCATGGCGGTGCGCGAATGGCAGGGGCGAATCGTCTTCCTGCACGAGGTGGTGCCCGGGGCTGCGGCCGGAAGCTTCGGCCTCGAGGTCGCGCGCCTGGCCGGCGTGCCCCCGCCGGTGCTGGCGCGCGCGGCCGAAATCCTCGCACGGCTCGAGGCAGGCGATGCGGGCGCACCGACGCGCGCGGCCCTTTCCGACCTGCCTCTCTTTGCCGCCGCCGCCCCGCCGCGCGCGCCCGAGCCGAAGCCGGACCGGCTGCGCGAGCGGCTGGCCGGGATCCACCCCGACAGCCTCACCCCGCGCGCCGCGCTCGACCTCCTCTACGAGCTGCGCGAACTGGCAGGCGGCACCTGACCAAGGCGGGTGCCCCTCAGGCCTCTCCCATCCTGAGCGCGGCGATGAAGGCCTCCTGCGGAATCTCCACGCTGCCATACTGGCGCATGCGCTTCTTGCCCTCCTTCTGCTTCTCGAGCAGCTTGCGCTTGCGGGTGATGTCACCGCCATAGCATTTGGCGGTCACGTCCTTGCGCAGGGCCGCGATTGTCTCGCGCGCGATGATCCGCCCGCCGATCGCCGCCTGGATGGGGATCTTGAACAGGTGCCGCGGGATGAGATCCTTCAGCCGCTCGCACATGTGCCGCCCGCGCGCCTCGGCAGCATCGCGGTGGACGATCATCGAGAGCGCATCCACCGGCTCGCCGTTCACAAGGATCGACATCTTCACGAGATCGCCCTCGCGGTGGCCGATCTGCTGGTAGTCGAAGCTCGCATAGCCGCGCGAGATGGACTTCAGCCGGTCGTAGAAATCGAACACCACTTCGTTCAGCGGCAGCTCGTAGCGCAGCATCGCCCGGTTGCCGACATAGGTGAGATCCTTCTGGATGCCGCGCCGGTCCTGGCAGAGCCTGAGCACCGGCCCGAGATGGTCATCCGGAACATAGATGGTGGCATCGATCCACGGCTCCTCCATGCGGGCGATACGCACGGGATCGGGCATGTCGGCCGGGTTGTGCAGCTCGCGGCAGGTGCCGTCGGTCAGGTGCACGCGATAGACGACCGAAGGCGCAGTCGTGATGAGATCGAGATCATATTCGCGGGCCAGCCGCTCCTCGATGATCTCGAGGTGGAGCAGGCCGAGGAAGCCGCAGCGGAAGCCGAAGCCGAGCGCGGCCGAGGTTTCCATCTCGAAGGAAAAGCTCGCATCGTTGAGCCTGAGCTTCTGGATGGAATCGCGCAGCTTCTCGAAATCGGCAGCGTCGACCGGAAAAAGGCCGCAGAAGACCACCGGCTGCACCTCGCGGAAGCCGGGCAGCGGCGCGGCGGCGGGCCGGCGGGCATCGGTGATGGTATCGCCCACGCGCGCCTCGGCCACCTCCTTGATCTGCGCGGTGATGAAGCCGACCTCGCCGGGCCCGAGCTCGGCCAGCAGCTCGATCTTGGGCCGGAAGGCGCCCACCCGATCCACCTGGTGCGTTGTGCCCGAGGCCATGAAGCGGATCTGCTGGCCCTTGCGGATGACACCATCGACAACCCGCACGAGGATGACGACCCCGAGATAGGGGTCGTACCAGCTGTCGACCAGCATCGCCTTGAGCGGGGCCCCGGCATCGCCCCGGGGCGGCGGGATGCGGCGCACGATGGCTTCCAGCACCTCGTGGATGCCGGCCCCCGTCTTGGCCGAGGCCAGCACGGCCCCCGAGGCATCGAGCCCGATCACCTCCTCGATTTCCGCCCGCACCTTCTCCGGGTCGGCAGACGGCAGGTCGATCTTGTTGATGATTGGCACGATCTCGTGATCATGCTCGATCGACTGGTAGACATTGGCAAGCGTCTGCGCCTCGACGCCCTGGGCGGCATCGACCACCAGCAGCGCGCCCTCGCAGGCAGCGAGGCTGCGCGAGACCTCGTAGGCGAAGTCCACATGGCCCGGCGTGTCCATGAGGTTCAGCACATAATCCCGCCCGTCGTCGGCGCGGTAGTCGAGCCGCACCGTCTGCGCCTTGATGGTGATGCCGCGCTCGCGCTCGATATCCATGCTGTCGAGCACCTGTTCCGACATCTCGCGCGCCGAAAGACCGCCGCAGGCCTGGATCAGCCGGTCGGCAAGGGTGGACTTGCCATGGTCGATGTGCGCGATGATCGAGAAGTTGCGGATGCGCGCCGGGTCGGTTGCAGATGTGTTGCGGGCATCGGGAAGCGTGGCCATGCCATCATCTGGCAGCGCGCCTTCGCGGCTGCAAGCGCGCCCTTGTGGCGCGGGGAGGCGATCAGGCCGCCGCGCGCGCGCTGAGTAGCGCCTCCACCAGCTCGGGCACGAGCCGGCCGGCCGGGCCGGTGCGCTGCTCGTGGAAGCGGGAGGCCATGTCGGAGGGCTCGAGGTTGATCTCGATGCAGTAAGCCCCGGCAAAGCGGGCCGTCTCGACAAAGCCGGCCGCCGGGTAGACCAGCCCCGAGGTGCCGATGGCGACGAAGAGATCGCAGGCGGCGAGCGCCTGGTCGATGGCATCGAGGTGGTAGGGTATTTCGCCGAACCACACGATATCGGGCCGCATGCGCCCTTTCGCCCCGCAGGCCGGGCAGGCCGGACCGCCGGCAAGAGGCCCCTCCCACGGGCTGCGCGCGCCGCAGGCAAGGCACCAGGCGCTCTTCAGCTCGCCGTGCATGTGCAGAAGGCGGCGGCTTCCGGCCCGCTCGTGCAGGTCGTCGACATTCTGGGTGACCAGCAGAAACTCGCCCGGCCATTCGCGGTCGAGCCGGGCGAGCGCGTCGTGGGCGGCATTGGGGGCGACTTCGGCAAGCCGCGCACGCCGGGCATCATAAAAGGCCTGCACCACGCCGGGCCGGGCCGCAAAGGCTTCCGGGGTTGCCACATCCTCGACCCGGTGCCCCTCCCACAGCCCGTCGGGCCCGCGGAAGGTGGGAACACCGGACTCGGCAGAGACCCCCGCCCCGGTCAGGATGACGATCCGTTCGGCCTTCATGCGTTGCGTCTCCTCGCACAGCCGCGCTCGCCCTATCCTTTCGCGGCCGCGCTTGCCAAGCCGCGCCAGAGCGGGAATGAACCGGCAACCGGAGGCAGGCGCATGGTTCGCATCGGAGTGCTGGGCGCGGGCGGGCGCATGGGGCGGGACATCATCAGCCTGCTCGCCGCCGAGCCGCGGGCAAGGCTGGTGGGCGGCGTGGAGCGGCCGGGCAACCCGGCCTGTGGCCAGCCGATCGGCGACGGGCTCATCGTCTGTGCGAATGCCACCCCGGTCGCGCTCAAGGCCGATGTGCTCATCGATTTCACCCAGCCCGAGGCGCTCTCCGAGAATCTCCGCGCCGCCATTGCAGGCAGGGCCGCGCTGCTCGTGGGCACCACGGGCCTCGATTCCAGCCACCACACCGCCATCGATGCGGCCGCCCGCAGCATTCCCGTGCTGCAGACGGCCAATACCGCGCTCGGCGTCACGGTGCTCGCGCGGCTGGTGCGCGAGGCGGCGCGCGCACTCGGGCCAGGCTGGGATCTCGAGATCTTCGAGATGCACCACCGGGCCAAGCGCGACGCGCCCTCGGGCACGGCCCTGATGCTGGGCGAGGCGGCGGCAGCCGGCCGGGGTGCGGCGCTTGCCGCCCTCAGGATCGCGGGCGCAGACCGGTCGGGCGCCAGGCCGGAAGGCGGCATCGGGTTCGCCTCGCTGCGCGGCGGAAGCGTGGCAGGCACCCACGAGGTGATCCTGGCCGGAGATGGCGAGCGGCTGGTGCTCGGCCATGTCGCCGAAAGCCGTGCCATCTTCGCGCGCGGCGCTATTGTCGCAGCGCTCTGGCTCGCGGGCCAGCCGGCCGGGCGCTACACGATGGAGGATGTGGTGGCAGCCGGAGGCGGCGCGCCTGGCCTCAGAACATGAAGCCGAAGGCGAGAAAGCCGATCGCAAAGCCGAGCAGCACCGGTTTCATCAGCATTGTCCAACCCAAATCCGTCAAGCGGCACCTCCCTAGCTTCCTCGGCCGTCGCCGGCTTGGATGAAAGCGACAAAGAGGATGAACATCCGTTCATTCCTGTAACGGTTCATTCCTGTAACGAATGATGCTCGGCCGCGGTTTCGCGGGCGCTTGCCATCTCGCCGGCTTTCGGGCACTGGCGCGCCCGCGACACGGCAGATGCGGGAGTCGGATGGCGAAGGAAGAGCTGATCGAGATGCGCGGCACGGTGGTGGAGCTGCTTCCCAACGCCATGTTCCGCGTGCGCCTCGAGAATGATCACGAGATCCTGGGCCACACCGCGGGCAAGATGCGCAAGAACCGCATCCGTGTGCTGACCGGCGACGATGTCCTGGTCGAGCTCACGCCTTACGACCTGACCAAGGGCCGGATCACCTACAGGTTCAAATGAGCCGCCGGGGCCCGGGCCGGCGGTGCGCCGGGGGCTGGGGCCGGCATTGCGTGGCCGCGCCGGCCGCGTGCGCCTGATCCTCGCCTCGGCAAGCCCGAGGCGGCTCGAGCTCCTCGCCCGCATCGGCGTGGTGCCCGCCGCGGTCGACCCGGCAGATGCCGATGAGGCGGTGCGCCCGGGCGAGCGGCCGCGCGCCCATGTGGAACGCCTTGCGGCGCAAAAGGCCGCCATCGTGGCCAGCCGCCACCCCGGCTGCGCGGTGCTTGCGGCTGATACCATCGTGGTGACCGGGCACGCGGTCCTGCCCAAGGCCGAGGACGAAGGCACCGCCCGGGCCTGCCTCGTGCGGCTTTCCGGCCGGCGGCACCGGGTGCTGACAGCAGTGACGGTGATCGATGCAGCCGGGGTCGCCCGGCACCGCCTTTCAACCACGCGCGTCGTGGTCGCCCGGCTCGGCGCGGCGGAGATCGCCGCCTATCTTGCCAGCGGCGAATGGCGCGGCAAGGCCGGCGGCTATGCCATCCAGGGCCGGTTTGAGGCGCATGTCCGGCGGATCGACGGCAGTTTTTCCGGCGTGATGGGCCTGCCCCTGTTCGAGACCGCAGCGCTGCTGCGCACGGCCGGTGTGCGGGCCTGAAGCCTTTGTCCACGCCCGCACCGGCGAGGTGCGCGCGGCCGTGATGGACGGGGGGCAGCTCGTGGGCATGCATGTCCAGCGTGCCTCCGACGGGCTGCAGCCGGGCGCGCGGGTCGGCGCCCGGCTGGTCGGCCCTGGCGTTGCGGAGGTCGATGGCGAGACCATCCGCCTCGACCGGGTGCCGGCCGGGGCAGCCGGCGGCGCGCTCGTGCAGGTGGAGATCGTGCGCGCGGCGATCGCCGAGCGTCACCGCGTCAAGCCTGCGCGCGGCATCGTTCGCGGCCCCGCCACGACCGGGGGCATCCTCCTGCCCGCGCCGCCTCTCGCCGAAGCCCTGAAGGCGAAAGGGATGCGCGTGCGCCACGAATGGCCGGATCCGGTGGCAGCGCAATGGGCCGATGCGCTCGAGGCGGCCGATCTGGGCGAGCTCCGGCTCGGCTGCGGGCGGCTGTCGTTCGTTCCCACCCCGGCCGGGGTTGCCGTCGACGTCGATGGCGCCGGGCCGCGCCTTGCGCTCGACGCCGCAGCGGCCATCGCCCGCGTCATCCGGCTCTGGGGCCTCGGCGGCAGCGTGATGGTGGATTTCCCGCCGCTCGACCGGGCTGGCCGGGCCGCAGCGGCAGCCGCTCTCGACCAGGCGCTCGCCGGACAGCCGTTCGAGCGCACGGCCATCAACGGCTTCGGGCTGATGCAGATCGTGCTGCCAAGGCGCGGGCCCTCGATCCTCGAGCGCTGCTGGTTCGCGCGCGGCGAGGCGCTGGCGCTCGACCTGCTCGAGGCGGCCGAGCGCGCCGCCGGAACCGGGCCGCTCCGCATCCATGCACCGCCCTCCGTGGCCGACTTCCTCGGCCGGAATCCCGGCCTGGTGGCAGCGGCCGCGCGCCGGTGCGGGCGGAGGATTGACGTGAAGGTTCTCCCCGGCGCAGGCGCAGGGCATGTCGCACCCGCATGACAGCCGCAGGGCGCAGGCGCGCTGCCCGATCTGCAGGCGCCCGGCCGTTGCGGCGCACGCGCCCTTCTGCTCGGCCACCTGCCGCGACCGGGATCTGCTTGCGTGGCTCGAAGGCCGCTACGTCCTGCCGGGCCCGCCTGCCGCCGATGCCGCAGACCGCGACGCCTGAGCGCGGCGACAGGCGGCAGGGGCTGATGGTGCCCGGGGGCGGATTCGAACCACCGACACAGCGATTTTCAGTCGCTTGCTCTACCAACTGAGCTACCCAGGCACGGGAGCGGCCCCTTAGCTTCCCGGGCGGGCCCCGGTCAACAGCGCTGGCGCCAGGGCCTCGCTTTCGCTGCCCCGGGAACAACCCTTGCCCCAAGGCGCGCGCCGCAGCCATCGCGGCCTCGTGGCCGGCCCGTTCGCCCGGCTGACCAACCCTTGCCTGCCGCCCGGCCGCCCTGCCGCCGCCGGATGGGGCGCAGCCGGCGGCCGCCTCGATGGCCGCGGGCGCTGGCGCGCCCCCGGCACGCGCCACCCGGGTTGCTCCGCCGCAAGCGGCCGGGCAAGACAGGAAGGAGAGGGACAAGCAGCCGTTGCACACATTCGTTGCCAGACCCCTCGCGAGCGCTCCGGATCGAGGGCCCGGGCCGCCTTGCGCCGGCTGCCATGCGCCGGGCCGCGGGCGCCCTTGCCGGCCGGCCGCCGGCAGCGTGGGCGATTGCCGTTGACAGCAAGGCGACAGCGGCGCGCGGCGGGGCGGGCGCGCCTGCCGGCGCGCCTGCAGGCGCTGCGACGGCCGGTGCGCATCGGGCTCACCGGCTCGATCGGCATGGGCAAGTCGCGCCTTGCGCGCATGTTCGCCCATGCCCATGTGCCGGCCTTCGATGCCGATGCCGAGGTCAGGCGGCTGCAGGGGCCGGGCGGCCGTGCGCTCGGCGCGATCGAGGCGGCCTTCCCGGGGACCACAGGCCCTGCAGGCGTCGACCGGGCAGCGCTTGGCGCCCGGGTGTTCGGCGATGCGGCGGCGCTTGCGCGGCTCGAGGCGATCCTGCACCCGGAGGTGGCCGCAGCCCAGGCGCGCTTCCTGCAGCGGCACCGCAGCCGGCCGATGGTCGTCCTCGATGTGCCGCTCCTGTTCGAGGCCGGTGGGTGGCAGCGCTGCGACTTCCTCGTCGTCGCCTCGGCACCCGCGCGGGTGCAGCGCGCGCGGGTGCTGGCGCGGCCGGGCATGACAGGCGCGAGGTTCGGCGCAATCCTCGCCGCGCAGATGCCCGATTGCGAGAAGCGCGCGCGGGCGGATCTGGTGATCGAGACCGGGCGGGGACTGCTGGTGAGCTGGCGTGGTGTCAGGCGCGCGGTGCGCGCGGCACGCGCAATGCTTGCCAGGCGCGGCAAAGCGCGGAATAGGTGAGGCAATAATGCGCGAGATCGTCCTCGATACCGAGACGACGGGGCTGTCGCCCGACGAGGGCCACCGGCTGGTCGAGGTGGCGGCCATCGAGCTTGTCGAGCGGGTCGCAACGGGGCGCCACTTCCACGCCTGGGTGAACCCTGGCCGGCCGATGCCACGCGAAGCCGAGGCCGTGCACGGGCTCACCGACTCCTTCCTTGCGGACAAGCCGGCATTTGCCGACATCGCCGCCGATCTTGCCGCCTTTCTCGCCGACGACCCGATCATCGCCCACAATGCCGCCTTCGACCAGCGTTTCCTCGAGGCCGAGTTCCTGCTCGCCGGGGCGGTGCCGCCGGATGCGGCGCGCTGGATCGACACGCTGGAGATCGCCCGGCGGCGCTTCCCCGGCGCCAAGCACACGCTCGATGCGCTGTGCGCCCGGTTCGGGATCGATCTTTCGGCCCGCGGCCTGCATGGCGCGCTGGTCGATGCGCGGCTCCTGGCCGATGTCTATGTGGAGCTGACCGGCGGGCGGCAGATGGGGCTCGACCTCGTGCAGATCGGAGCCCGGCACACGCCCGCGCAGCCGCCTGCCCAAGCGAAGCGCTGGCCCCAGCGCAGCTTCGCCGTTCCCGAGGACGAGGCGGCCGCGCACGCCGCATTCGTCGCTTCGATGCCGAACCCGGTCTGGGCGCGCGTGGGCGCCGGCTGAGGCCGGCGGCCCTGGAGAAGGAGAAAAGCCATGGACATCCGCGTATCTGGCCACCAGGTCGACACGGGCGACGCGTTCCGCACCCACGCCACCGGGCGGCTGCAGGCGATTGCCGACAAATATTTCTCGCGCGCGATCTCGGCCCAGGTCACCCTCTCCCACGGGCCGCACGACAGCTTTGTCTGCGACATTGTCGCCCATGTGCGCCAGGGGCTGGTGCTCAAGGGCTCGAACCGGGGGACCACCGCCCATGTCGCCTTCGACGGCGCTGCCGACCGGATCGAAAAGCAGCTGCGCCGCTACATGCGCCGGCTGAAGGACCGCTCCGGCGGCCCCGGGGTCGAGGCGATTGCCGCCGAAGCGCCGCCGGAGAATGCCGAATACCGGATCTTCCGCGCGCCCGACGAGTCCGAAGAGCCAGGCGACGCGCCGCTCACCATAGCCGAGACGCGCGTCGACATCCCCGAGGCCACCGTATCGGACGCGGTGATGATGCTCGACCTGCGCAACACCACCGCCCTCCTGTTCCGCAACCAGAGCACGGGCCGCTACAACATGGTCTATCGCCGCGAGGACGGGAACATCGGCTGGGTGGAGCCGCGCGACTGAGCGCGGCCGACCCTGACGCCGGGGCGCTGGCCGCCCATCACCGGGGGCTCGAGCGGCTCTACGCCGCCGCGCCCGTCAACGCGCTGTTTCCCTCGCGGCTGGTGGTGCATGACGACGGCACAACCGAAATCCGCTTCGAGGTCGACCAGCGGCATTTCCATGCCGCAGGCGCAGCGCACGGCGCCATCTATTTCAAGATGCTCGACGACGCGGCCTTCTATGCCGCGGCCGCGCGGGTGCGCGACCTGTTCGTGCTAACGACCCAGTTCAACCTGTTTCTGACCAGCCCGCTCGGCGAGGGGCCGCTCACCGCCCGCGGCCGCTGGATCAGCGGCGAGCGGCGGGTGCTCATCGCCGAAAGCCGCCTTCTCGATTCCTCGGGCCGGGAGGTGGCGCGCGGCCAGGGCACGTTCATGCGCTCGCGCATCCCGCTTGCTTCGCTTCCCGGCTATGCGGAGGCGCCATGACGGCAGCGCCTTCGAGCCTCGTCGTCCCCGCCCTCGTGCGCGCGGTCACGCACGCGGGCGGGTTTGCAACCGTGCTCCTGAAAGGCCACGAGATGGGCTCCGCGCTCCTGGTGGTGCACCGGCGCGCCGGTCAGCCGCCCAAAGCCTGGGAACGGGTCCCGGCGGCAGTCGGCCCGCCGCAATGGCGGCAGGCGGCCGAAGGCGAGGCGGAGGTCGCAGCCTTCCTCGAACGGCAGCGCCGATTCGACCCCGACATCTGGGCGATCGAACTGGATATCGGGGAACCCGCACGGTTCATCGAAGGTTTTCCGCCCGTTTCTTGAACTTGCCGCGCCGCAGCATCAAGGGCGCGCGGCGCGCATGACAGGGATATGACCGAAAGGTCAGCCATGCGTGCGCGCCGGCCGCCCTTGGGCAGGGTGGCTGGAGACCAACCGCGGATCGCGCGGGTCGCACGCCTGGACTGCTCCCGCCCGCCGGGAGAGCCAAACGGCTGGTCCAGCCCTGCGCCCGCAGCCCCATGATCGCGCGAACGAAGAGCGAGTGCATGACACGAGCTTCCCAGGCGGGCCTCGCCCTCGCGGCGGGCCTCCTGCTCCTCGCGGCTGCCGAAGCCCCCATCCGGGACCATGTCGAAATCAACCCCGGACCCGGCCTTGCCGAGGGCGAGGCCAGACCTCCCGAACCCGTGCGTGCGCCCGACGGACCGACCGCGCCCCGGCTGGTCCGCATCGACGGGCCGGCCACCGCGATCCCCGTGCCTGCCGGGCAACCCGTGGCAGGCGCCGCTGGCAGGCCGACCGATCGCGACACGGACAATCGCGACACGGATGATCGCGACACGGACGAGGAGGTTCGCCTTGCCGAGCCCGAGGCTCCGCAACGCGCGATGCCGCGGCCGCGCACGCTGGCCGAGGCCGTCGACCGCCTGCGCCACCAGCCCGAAACCGCGCTTGATGCCGAAGCGCGCTGCCTGGCCAAGGCGGTGTTCTGGGAAGCGCGCGGCGAGCCGCTGTCGGGCCAGCTGGCGGTGGCGCAGGTGATCCTGAACCGCGTGGAAAGCCGGCGCTTCGGGCGCGATGTCTGCGCCGTCGTCACCGCCCCACGGCAATTCTCCTTCGTGCGCGGCGGCCAGATCCCCGAGGCCTCCAACCGGCACCAGTGGGCAACCGCCAAGGCCATCGCCCTGCTCGCGCTGGAAGGCGACTGGGACGATGTGGTCGGAAGCGCCACCCATTTCCATGCTGCGCACGTGCGCCCCGGCTGGCGGATGGTACGGGTCGCCACCATCGGCAACCACATCTTCTACCGCTGATCGGGCCACCCGCAGCGGGCCTGCAGCGGGCTTGCGCCGGAAGCCGAAAGGGCCGAGAGTTTCGCCCGACTCGGTGCTGCGCGCCGGGCCGGGGGGAGCTGCCATGCAGGCAGGCGACATCAACAGGGGCGCCAACGCAGCAGGCGCCAACACGGGGCGACCGGCGGACGGGAACAGCCCCGGGCCGCCGACCCCTGTCGGGCTGCTGCTGAAGTTGCGGCGTGGGCCGGTCCACGGCTTTGCCTCGGCCGCTTCGGCCGAGCTCGGCAGGGTCGGGGAGACGCTGTTCGTCACCCGGGCGCCGGGGCGCGGAATGGCCGGCGGCCAGGCCGATGAAGCAGCCTGGGTGCGGATTGGCGCGGGCGACAGCCCGTGGGACGAGGCGCATGCCCGGATGCGGCGCGGCCTCGGGGTCGCCGGAGACGAGCTGCTCGCCGCCGAGCCCGATTTCGCCCAGCAATGGGCCACAGAGGCGCACGCCGACCCAGGTCTCGCCGCCGCAGAGGACGATTGCACGAGGGAGGTCGGCCAGTCCGGAAAGGGCGGACGGGCTCTGGGGCCGGGCCCGCTCTGGCACCTTGGCGCGCAATTCTCGGGCCTTGGGCCGGCACGGGACCTCGTGCCGCCCGAGGCGCAGGCGCGGGTCTGCATTGCCCATCTCGATACCGGCTACGACCGGACCCACCGCACGAACCATCTTGCCTTCGCGCCCGGCGAGCGCAGCTTCGTGCGCGGCGACCCGGACCCTTCGCGTGCGCTCGACCGCGCGCCCGCCGGCCGGCCGCTCACCAACCGCGGCCACGGCGCGGCGACGCTCGCAATCCTCGCCTCGGCCGATTACGGCGGCGCGCCGCACGCCCGCATCCTGCCCGTGCGCGTGGCCGATGGCGTCGTGCGCTTTTCCACCTCGACCCTGGTCGAGGGCTTCGCGCTGGCACTCGAGCGCGGAGCGCATGTGCTCTCGATGAGCATGGGCGGGCTCGCCTCGGGCGCGCTCGCCGAGATCGTGAACGCGTGCTACGAGGCGGGCCTCGTGATGGTGACG
This sequence comes from uncultured Sphingomonadaceae bacterium, assembly GCA_937995515.1. Classification (GTDB taxonomy): domain Bacteria; phylum Pseudomonadota; class Alphaproteobacteria; order Sphingomonadales; family Sphingomonadaceae; genus Thermaurantiacus. The sequence goes on from CALKJZ010000008.1 coordinate 98,562, forward strand.
GCGGCGGGCAACAACTTCGCCGGCCTACCCGCAGCCTCGATCGTCTACCCGGCCCGCTATGCCCGGGTGGTGGCAGCCTGCGGCATCATGGCGGACGAAGAGCCCTATATGCCGAAGGCGCGCGGCGGGCGGCTTGCCAACGACACCATGGCCGGCTGTGCGGGGCCTGCCGCCAAGATGGCAACCGCAATCGCGGGCTTCACCCCCAACATCCCCTGGGCGCGCATCGGCTGCGCGACCCGCGTCGACGAGGATGGCGGCGGCACCTCCTCGGCCACCCCGCAGGTCGCGGCAGCCGCTGCGCTCTGGATCGCGCGCCACTGGGAGGCGCTTCAGGCCTATCGCGGCTGGCAGCGGGGCGAGGCCGTGCGCCAGGCGCTGTTTTCAAGCGCCAGCCTTGGAGGCGGCGCCGAGCCGCACCCGCATATCGGCTGGGGGCATGTGCGCGCACAGGCGCTCTTGCAGAAGGCGCCGCTTCCGTCCGGGCAGCTTGTCGCCCAGCCCGTGGCAAAAGGGGGCCTCGGCCTTCTCAAGCTGCTGACCGGCCGGGGGCTCGGGGTTGACGCAGGCGGGCCTGCCGGGCTTCCCGGTGACGATCTCATCGAGCTCGAGCTGCTGCAGTTCCTCCAGAGCGACGTGGCCGACGGCCGCAACAGCCTCGACGAGCTGGCAATCGCGCGCAACATTGACGAGGCCAACGCCGCGCTTGGCATCGCGGAGGCCGCAGCGGTGGTGCGCGCGGTGGCCGCGCGCGCCGAGGCCTCGCCGCTTGCCTCGCGCACGCTTGCCCGCAGGCTAGGCATGCTGCTGAAGAGCGGAGCCGTCTCCGGCGCCGACCTGCCCGGGGGCGCGCCGCCCCCTCCATCGGCTGCCGCGCCCGCGCCGCCGCCGCCGCCACCACCGCCACCGCGCAGGCGCCGGAAGGCCCTCGGAGCCGAAGACAAGGGGCGAGGCGACGGGCCGCGGCCGGCGCGCCGGCGCCTGCGGATCTTCGCGCTCGACCCGACGCTCGGCAAGGAGCTGAACTCCTTCGACCAGCAGGTGGCAACCATCAGCATTCCCAACGAGCAGGGGCTAGAGCCCGGGCCGGTCGGCGAGTATCTCGAGGTCGTCGACGTCGACCCGGCCTCCGACCGGGCCTACGCCCCGGTTGATCTCAACCGGCTCGACCTTGCGCTCACCGACGGGCTCGCTCCCTCGGAAGGCAATCCGGCCTTCCATCAGCAGATGGTCTATGCGGTGGCGATGCAGACGATCGAGGCGTTCGAGTTCGCGCTCGGTCGCAAGGCACTGTGGGCAGGCTCCACCAGCTTTACCCGGAGGCTGCGCATCTATCCGCACGCGCTGCGCGGCGAGAATGCCTACTACAGCCCGGCCAAGCACGCCCTCCTGTTCGGCTATTTCCCCGCCCGCGCCGCGATCACCGACATCACCCCGGCCGGCACCATGGTGTTCACCTGCCTCTCGGCCGACATCATCGCCCACGAGATGACGCACGCGCTGCTCGATGGGCAATCCCCGGCGTTCCGCGACCCGGCCAACCCGGACGTGCTGGCCTTCCACGAGGGCTTTGCCGACATTGTGGCCCTGTTCCAGCAGTATACCTACACCGACGTGGTGCGCCGGCAGGTGGCGCGGGCGCGGGGCGACCTGTCCGCCTTCAGCCTTGTCGGCGGGCTCGCCCGCCAGTTCGGCGAGGGCACGGGCCGCAAGGGCCCGCTCAGGGATTACCGGCCCGATTTTCCGGCCGACCTCGGCTATGGCCGCACCACGGGGGTCCACGCGCTGGGCTCGATCCTCGTCTCGGCGGTCTACCGCGCCTTCCTCGCCATGGCCGAGCGCAACATGGCGCCCTTCATCCGGCTGGCCACCGGCGGCACCGGCGTGCTCGCCGAGGGCGCGCTCCACCCCGATCTGGTGGACAAGCTCACCGAGACCATCGGCCAGACGGCACGGGACGTGCAGAAGATGTGCATCCGCGCGATCGACTATCTGCCGCCGGTCGACATCACCTTCGGCGAATATCTGCGCGCCATCATCACCGCCGACGTGGATTCCTGGCCCGAGGACCAGAGCGGCTACCGGGTCGCCTTCCTCGAGGCCTTCCGCCGCTACGGCATGCAGCCGCGCGACCTGCGCACCCTCTCGTGCGAGACCCTGCTCTGGGATCCGCCGCCCTCCGAACTCCAGCGGCCGCCCTGGCTTGCGCCGCTGGTGCGCGCGCTCGACATCCGCCCCGGGCCAGACCGCACGCGGGAGGAGATCCACGGGCTCGCCCGGCGGCGCAGCAGGATCCTCGAACAGCACCTCTCGGCCGCGCTCGCCGCCGACGGGGCCGAGGCGCTCCATCGCCTGCTCGGGCTGCAGCCCGGCCTGCCCCGCTTCGATCCGGCGGGCAGGCCGATGGCCGGGCAGACGCAGGGCGTCACCAGCTTCCATGTCGATGGCGTCCGCGTCAAACGCCGCGAGCAGGGCCTCGGCGACCGCGGCTACGACATCATCGCCCGGGTGCGCCAGCGCCGGCCCGAGCCGCTCGACCCGGGCAATCCGGCCGCCGGGGACTTCTGGTTCCGCGGCGGCAGCACCCTCATCATCGAGCCGTTTGCGCCCGGCGGCCCGCGCCTGCGGCTGGTGCTGCGCAAGAACATGGGATCCGAGCGCCGCCTGCAGCGCGAGCGGGAATGGCGCCAGGCGTCACGCGCGGCCGACCTGCGCGCGGCCTATTTCGGGGCCGACCATGATCTCGGCGAACGCTCCGCCTTCGCCGAGCCGTTCGCGTTCGTGCACGCGCTGCGCGCCGAGGCAGACTGAGCGATGCGCCGCCCGCCAGCCGCCCCGCCGCCTGCAGCCACGCTGCGGCTCTACTGCCATGGCCTCGGGGACTGCACGCTCCTCACCCTGCCCGCGCAGGGCCGACCGCCGTTCCGGATCCTCATCGATTGCGGCATCCATTCGGCCGCACGCGCCGGCAACGCGCGTCTCGGGGCCGTCGTCGACGATCTTGCCGAGGCAAGCGGCGGCGAGATCGACGTGATCGTCGGCACCCACGAGCATTGGGACCATCTCTCGGGCTTCCTCGTCCACCGCGACCGGTTCGTGCATCGGGCCGCGCCCGGCCTTGGCAAGAACGACCCGCGGATCCGCGTGGGCGAGGTGTGGCTCGCGTGGACGGAGGATCCGTCCGACCCGGATGCCCGCGATCTCGACCGCTACAAGCGCGAGGCGGAGGCGGCGATCATGGGGATGCGCCTTGCCATGGAGGGCGCGTTCGGCATGGAGGATGCCGCGCGCGGCGTCGACAGCCTCCTGGGATTCCTGTTCGGGGCCGGCGGCGAGCGCGTGCGCAGCGCGCGCGAGGCGCTGCGCACGCTCGCTCCCGTGCGCTACCTCGAGCCGGGAACGCGCGCGCCACTGCCTCCCGAGGTGGGCGGCGTCGACGCCTTCGTCCTCGGGCCGCCGCGCGACCGGGCGCTGCTGCATCTCCACGACGACCCGACCGATGCCTACCGGCTCGCGCTCGGCGCCCATCCGGATGTCTTTCCCATGGCCACGGCGCTGGCGGTGAACGAGGGGCGGCTGGAGCCGACCGCCGACCCGGCAAGCCCCTTCGACAGCACCGAGAGCGTGCCACTGAAAGTGCTTCTGGCAGCGCCCGAGAGCGGGCCGCCGGCGCTCGCCCGCCTGATCCGCGACCATTATCTCCACCCCGAGGAGGGGCCGCAGGCGCACCGCCGGATCGACAGCGTGTGGCTGGGCGCCGCCCCGGAGCTCGCACTCCAGCTCGACCGGAACACCAACAACACGAGCCTCGTGCTCGCCTTCGAGCTCGAGGCGGCCGCCGGCGTGCTGCTGTTCGCAGCCGACGCCCAGGCGGGCAACTGGAAGAGCTGGCACAGCCTCTCCGTGCCGCTTGCCGAAGGGCCGGACGCACCGCGGCGCACCACCGCCGAGCTTCTCGCCCGCACCATCTTCTACAAGGTCGGCCACCACGGCAGCGGCAACGCGACCCTGCGCGAGGCCGGCCTCCTGCGGATGGACCGCAGCCGACTCGTTGCCTTCAACCCGACCGATGCCGAGCTCGCAGCACGGCTGCGCTGGCGCAACTTCCCGGCGCAGAAGCTGACCGAGGCGCTGATCGAGACGGCGTGCGGGCGCTACATCGCCTCGGATGCGGAATGGATCGGAAACGGCCTGTCCGCGCCCGTGCCGTTGTCCGGCGCGCTGCGCGCCCTGCGCCACGGCCGGAGGGCCGTGCCAGGCGGCGAGGGGCACATCGGCTGGGTGGAGATCGACCTCGGCTGACCGCGGGTGGCGCGGGCAGGCGGCAAAGGCCCGCAGCCTCGCGCGCCCGGGCGGCCCGGGCGGCAAGGTGCCCGCCCGCTGCCGCACGACAGGCGCCTCGCCGCCGCACGAAAGACGCCCGGCATCGCCCGGCGCACGATCCTTGGCGCGCCGCCCCAAGGCCGCACCCCTCGCCAAACCGGCGATTGACACGGGGGGCCCTCGGGCCTGAAGCCGGGGCGCGACGGACAAAAGGCCTAGACGACATGACACACGACCCAACGCTGGATGACTGGGCGGAGCTTGCCGCCCGCGAGGTCAAGGGCCGCGACCTCAGCTGGCACACGCCCGAGGGCATCGTGGTAAAGCCACTCTACACCGCGGCCGATGCCCCGCTTGTGCCGCCCGGCCTTCCGGGCTTTGCGCCCTTCACCCGCGGCGTGCGCGCGACCATGTATGCCGGCCGCCCCTGGACCATCCGCCAATATGCCGGCTTTTCCACCGCCGAGGAATCCAACGCCTTCTACCGCCGCAACCTGGCCGGCGGGCAGAAAGGCCTGTCGGTTGCCTTCGACCTTGCCACCCACCGCGGCTACGACAGCGACCATCCGCGCGTGGTGGGCGATGTCGGCAAGGCCGGGGTTGCCATCGACACCGTCGAGGACATGAAGATCCTGTTCGACGGCATTCCGCTCGATGCCATGTCGGTCTCGATGACGATGAACGGCGCGGTGCTGCCGGTGATGGCCTTCTACATCGTCGCCGCCGAGGAACAGGGGGTGCCGCAGTCCAAGCTCGAGGGAACGATCCAGAACGACATCCTGAAGGAGTTCATGGTCCGCAACACCTATATCTACCCGCCCGAGCCCTCGATGCGGATCGTGGCCGACATCATCGCGCATACCGCGCGGGAAATGCCCAAGTTCAACTCCATCTCGATTTCGGGTTACCACATGCACGAGGCGGGCGCGACCGCGGTGCAGGAGCTGGCCTTCACGCTGGCCGATGGCATGGAATATGTGCGCGCCGCCATGGCCCAGGGGCTGGACATCGACAGCTTCGCGCCGCGCCTGTCCTTCTTCTTCGGCATCGGCATGAACTTCTTCATGGAGGTGGCCAAGCTGCGCGCCGCCCGCGCGCTGTGGTCGGGGATCATGGCCGGGCTCGGTGCCAAGGATCCCCGCTCGCTGATGCTGCGCACCCACTGCCAGACGAGCGGTGTCTCGCTGCAGGAAAAAGATCCGTACAACAATGTGATCCGCACGACGGTCGAAGCGCTTGCGGCCGTGCTCGGCGGCACCCAGTCGCTGCACACCAACGCGCTCGACGAGGCGATCGCGCTTCCGACCGACTTTTCCGCGCGCATCGCGCGCAACACCCAGCTGGTTCTGCAGGAGGAAACGGGCATCACCCGGGTCGTCGACCCGCTGGGCGGGTCGTTCTATGTGGAATGGCTGACCGGCGAGCTCGCCAGCCGGGCCCATGCCCTCATCGCCGAGGTGGAGGCGATGGGCGGCATGACGCGGGCGGTGAACTCCGGCTGGCCGAAGGCCGAGATCGAGAAGGCTGCAGCCGAGAAACAGGCCGGCATCGATTCCGGCGAGACGGTGATCGTCGGCGTCAACCGCTACCGGCCCGCCAACGACGATGTGCCGGAGCTCCTCGAGGTCGACAATGCCGCCGTCCGCGCGGCCCAGATCGCCCGGCTGGCCGAGGTGCGCGCGAGACGCGACCCGGCGCGCGTGGCTGCCGCGCTCGATGCCCTGCGCGAGGGGGCGCGCGGCAGGGCCAATCTGCTGGCGCTCTCGATCGAGGCGGCGCGCGCGCGCGCGACCCTGGGCGAGATCTCGGCCGCGCTCGAGGATGTCTTCGGTCGCCACGAGGCCGCGGTCCGCATGGTCTCAGGCGTCTATGGCCCGCGGCTTGCCGCCCAGCCCCTTGCGCGCGCGGTGCGTGAGGGGGTGGAAGCCCTCACCCGGCGTCTCGGCCGCGCCCCGCGGGTGGTGATCGTGAAGATGGGGCAGGACGGGCACGACCGCGGCGCCAAGGTGGTCGGCTCGGCCTATGCCGATCTCGGCTTCGAGGTCACCGTGGGGCCGCTGTTCCAGACCCCGGACGAGGCCGCGGCCCTTGCCGTCTCGGCCGGTGCCGACGTCGTGGGCGCCTCGAGCCTTGCCGCCGGGCACAAGACCCTCATCCCCGAACTGGTGCGGCACCTCGCCGAGATGGGCCGGGCCGACATGAAGGTGGTGGCCGGCGGCGTAATCCCGCCGGCCGACTATGAGTATCTCCGCGCCCGCGGCATCCAGGCCATCTTCGGCCCCGGCACCAATGTGGTGGAGGCAGCCGCCGAGCTGCTGCGCCTCCTGGGCCACAACATGCCGCCGCCCGACGAGCTGGCGGCCGCCGAATAGGGCCGCCTCAGGCCGCCCCTTCGGCCGGCGCCGCAAGCCATGGGGCAAGCCGGTCCTGCGCGATCAGCTCGTCGAGGGTCTGGCGCGGCCGGACGACGGCAAAGCGGTCGCCATCGACCAGCACCTCGGCGACGAGCGGCCGCGAGTTGTAGGACGAGGCCATGGTCGCACCATAGGCGCCCGCGGTCATCAGCGCGACAAGGTCGCCGGGTGCAAGCGGCGTGGTTGGCCGGTCCTCGGCGAAGGTGTCGCCCGTCTCGCAGACCGGGCCGACAAAGGTCGCCACCATCGTGCCCGGCCGCGGCACCACGGCGCGGATATCGTGATAGACCCCGTAGAGGGTCGGGCGGATGAGGTCGTTCATCGCCGCATCGAGCACCACGAACCGGCGCGCCTGGCCCTCCTTCACGAGGATAACCCGCGCGACGAGCACGCCGGCATTGCCGACGATCAGCCGCCCGGGCTCGAAGGCCAGCGCCACGTCCCAGCCCGCCGTCATCCGCCGCACCAGCGCGCCATAGAGCGCGGGCTCCGGCGGCGGCGGAACTGCGGGATCGTAGGGGATGCCGAGCCCGCCGCCAAGGTCGACGCGCTCCACGCGGTGCCCCGCGCCGCGCAGCTCTGCAAGAAGGCCCCCGAGCCGCGCGAACGCCGCCTCCAGCGGCGCAAGCGAGCCGAGCTGGCTGCCGATGTGGATCGCAAGCCCCAGCGGGCGGATGCCCGGCAGCGCCTCGGCGCGCGCCCATACCGCAGCGATCCGGTGCGCAGGGATCCCGAATTTCACCTCGCCGCCGCCGGTTGCGATCTTGGGGTTGGTGGCGGCGTCCACATCCGGGTTGATGCGCAGCGCAACCGGGGCATCGCGCCCCATGCCGGCGGCCACCTCCGAGAGGATTTCCAGCTCCTCCGCGCTTTCCACATTGAGCTGGAAGATGCCGGCTTCGAGCGCGGCCCGCATCTCGTGGCGCGTCTTGCCGACGCCCGAGAAGATGATGCGCGAGGCCGGGATCCCGGCCGCAAGCGCGCGCCGCATCTCGCCTTCCGAGACCACATCCGCACCGCAGCCCTCGCGGCCCAGCGTCGCGAGCACGGCGAGGTTGGGATTGGCCTTGACGGCAAAGGCGACAAGCGGGTCTCCGAGCCCGTGCAGCGCCGCGCGGAACACTTGGACATGCCGCCGCATGGTCGCGCTCGAATAGCAGTAGAAGGGGGTGCCGACCGCCTCGGCCAGCAGCGGCAGGGGCACGTCCTCGGCGTGCATCACGCCCTGGTGCAGCAGGAAATGGTCCATCAGCGGGGCGCCGGCCGCGTGGGCACGGGGCCTTGCGGGAGCGGCGGCAGCGCAACGCCCGGCGGCACCGGCGCAAAGGGATCGTCGGCCCGCTCCCGGCCCTCGCGCAGCGGCTCGTCGATCCGGATGGGGCGCGCCTGCGGCGGGATGGCAAGCGCCGCCTCGGTTTCCATGGCTTGCCGCAGGCGCTCCTCGCGCGGCAGCGGCGCGCCATCCGGCTCGGCGCGCGTCAGCGGCCCGCGGTAGCCGCACGCCGCCAGCAGCACGAACATCCAAAGGGCCGCAGCCGGCCTCATGCCGCAAAAGAGCCCGCCCATGTGCGCACGCGCGCCCGGGCCTCGGCCGCGGCCGCGCGCACGCATTGCGGCGCGGTGCCGCCGGGGCTCGTGCGGCTTTCGACGGATGCCTCGACGGAAAGAAGGGCAAGGGCGCGCGAGTCCAGCCGCCGGTCGACCGCTGCCAGCTCATCGGCCGACAGCTCGTCGAGCCGGCAGCCCCGTGCATCGGCGGCGCGCACCACCCGCCCGGTCAGGTGATGGGCCTCGCGAAACGGCAGGCCGTGGACCCGGACCAGCCAGTCGGCAAGGTCGGTGGCCGTGGCATGGCCGGTCTGCGCCACCTCCCGCATCCGCGCGGGCACGAACTCCAGCCTGGCCATCATGCCCGCCATTGCGGCAAGCGCCAGTTCAAGGAGGTCGAACGCCTCGAACACGGGCGCCTTGTCGTCCTGCATGTCCTTGGCATAGGCCAGCGGCAACCCCTTCATCGTCGCCATCAGCCCGGCCATCAGCCCGAGGATCCGCCCCGAGTGGCCCCGCACCAGCTCGGCGGCATCGGGGTTGCGCTTCTGCGGCATGATCGAGGAGCCGGTGGACCATTGGTCGGGCAGGCGCACGAAGCCGAAGGGCTGCGAGGCCCAGAGGATGATCTCCTCGGCCATGCGCGAGAGGTGCAGCGCGCACTGCGCGGCGGCCGAAAGATACTCGATGGCGAAATCCCGGTCGGAGACGGAATCGAGCGAGTTCGCGGTTGGCCCGGCAAAGCCAAGGGCGCGGGCGGTCGATTCCCGGTCGATGGGAAAGCCGGTGCCAGCCAGCGCCGCCGAGCCGAGCGGGCAGAGATTGAGCCGCGCGCGGGCATCGCTGAGCCGCCCGGCATCGCGGCCGAGCATTTCCACCCAGGCGAGGAGATGGTGCCCGAGCGTGACCGGCTGCGCGACCTGGAGATGGGTGAAGCCGGGCATGATCGTTGCCGCCTCGGCCTCGGCACGGTCCACCAGCACGGTTGCAAGCCGGGCGAGCACCGCCAAGTGCGAATCGATCGCATCGCGCACCCAGAGGCGCAGGTCGGTTGCCACCTGGTCGTTGCGGCTGCGCGCGGTGTGCAGCCGGCCGGCATCCGGCCCGATGCGGCGGGCGAGCTCGGCCTCGACGGCCATGTGAATGTCTTCCGCGCCTTCGGCGGGCGGGCCGTGTTCGGCCCAGTCGGCAGCGATCGCCTCGAGCCCCGCGACAATGCGCTGCACGGCCTCGGGCGCGACGATCCCGGTCTCGCCGAGCATGCGCGCATGCGCGATCGAGCCGGCAAGATCCTGCCGCCACATGCGCTTGTCGACCGGCAGGGAGGCATTTATGGCCTCCATCACGGCATCGGGGCCGGCCTCGAAGCGGCCGCCCCACATCCGGTCTGCAGGCCTCGCCGCAGCAGCGGCGGCGCCTGTTGCCTGCCCGGGGAGAGGTGCGTTGGTCATGCGGGGCGTCTGGTTCCTGGCGGGTCTGGCCCTGGCGGCGTGCGGCCCGGGTTCGCCTAGCGGCACGGCGGGAAGCGGGCAAGAACCGCCGGCCGATGCGGCAGCCGGCGCGCCGGGCGCGGTCAAGCCCGGGCTCGACCGGAGCCATGCCGGAACCGCCGCCCCCGACGTGCCGCTGGAAACCGGCCCCGACGGCGCCACCGAGACGCTCGCCGAGATCGTGCGGACACACGGCGGCCCGGTGCTCGTCAACCTCTGGGCGACATGGTGCCCGCCCTGCCTCAAGGAACTGCCGACGCTCGACCGGCTGCAGGCCGAGACCGCGCCTTTGCTCCTCGTGGTCCCGATCAGCCAGGACATGGAGGGCTGGCGCGCCGTGGCCGAGGCGTTTGCGTCCGATCGCTACCCCCATCTGCGGACGCGGGTGGACAGCCAGATGGCCTTCGGCGCGGCCCTGGCCCTGCGCGGGCTGCCGGTCACCATCCTCTATGACGGGAACGCGCGCGAGGTGTGGCGCTACAATGGCGACAAGGACTGGGCAGGCGCCGACGCCCGCGCGCTCATCGCGGAGGCGCTTGCCCGGGAAGCCCCCCCGGCACGCCCGGGCTGAGCGCAGCAGCCCCTTCCGGCGCCGCATCGAGGGGGAGCACACGGAGCAGGCTTCCATCGACCGAGACGATGCGCACCTTCGCGCCTTCCGGCGCATCGGGCCCGCGCGCAGCCCAGCTCGAGTCGCCCAGCTGGACCCTTCCGGCACCATGGACGATGGCCTGGGTGACGGTCGCGGTCCGCCCGACCATCTGCTCGGCCCTCCGATTGAGGGTCGGGTTGGCCGTGCGGATGGGCGCACGGGCATAGCGGCGCGAGGCCAGCACCGACAGCACGGCAAAGAGGGCGAAGGCGGCCAGCTGCCACTCCCATGCAAGGCCGAGGAGCACCGTGACCAGCGCGGTCATCAGCGCGGCGGCGGCAAGCCACATCATCCACGCGCCCGGCAGCAGGATCTCGGCCGCAGCCAGAACCGCAGCCGCCGAAAGCCAGCCCCACGGCGTGAGCGCACCGTCGAGCCAGGGCGGAAGCGGCAGGGGCATGTGCGGCTCAGCCCTGCACCCAGGGCGAGGCCACCGGGCCTGCCGGCACGCGCTCGCGGGCGGGCGCGACAGCCGGCCCGGGCGCTGCACCCACGGCTGCGCGCTCGGGGCCGGCGCCTTCGCTGCGGCCCTCTCCGCGAGGCTCGCCCGCGCCGCGCACCAGCTCGGCGATGCCGCCGATCGTGCCGGCGAGATTGGCGGCCTCGAGCGGCAGGAACAGCGTCTTGGCGTTGGGGCTCCTTGCGAACGCCTCGAGGCTCTCGACATAGCGCTGGGCGACAAAATAGTTGATCGCCTGCACATCGCCTTCGGCGATTGCCTTGGAGACCATGGCGGTGGCATTGGCCTCTGCCTCGGCCGCCCGCTCGCGCGCCTCGGCATCGCGAAATGCCGCCTCGCGCCGCCCCTCGGCCTCAAGGATCTGCGCCTGCTTCTCGCCTTCCGCACGCAGGATTGCGGCCGCGCGCAACCCCTCGGCCTCGAGCGTGACTGCCCTCTTTTCACGCTCGGCCTTCATCTGGCGGGCCATGGCATTGACAATATCGGCCGGCGGACGGATGTCGCGCACCTCGACGCGGGTCACCTTCACGCCCCAGGGCATGGTCGCCTCGTCCACCACGGCGAGCAGGCGGGCGTTGATCTCGTCGCGCTTGGAGAGGCTTTCGTCGAGATCCATCGAGCCCATCACCGTGCGCAGGTTGGTCTGCGCGAGATTGGTGATTGCAAGCAGAAGGTTCGAGACCTCGTAGGCGGCCTTGGCGGCGTCGAGCACCTGGAAGAAGACCACGCCGTCGACGGCGACGATGGCATTGTCGCGGGTGATGACCTCCTGGGTCGGAATGTCGAGCACCTGCTCCATCATGTTCACCCGGTGGCCGACCCGGTCGATGAACGGCATGATGAGCGAGAAGCCGGGGCGCAGCGTCTGGGTGTAGCGGCCCAGCCGCTCGAGGGTATATTCATACCCCTGCTTCACCACCACCACCGAGGCCCAGACCGCGATCACCGCCAGCGCCACCAGCAGGATTGCAAAGATGGTACCGCCAACCGCCATGACCTTGCCCTCTTGTTCCCAAGAGCCCTCGAGATAGGAAGCCTCGGACCAGACACAATCGGGGGATGACCGAATGTCCGAGATCCGGCCGCGCCGCTCCGTGCTCTATCTTCCCGGCTCGAATGCCCGCGCGATCGAAAAGGCGCGCGGGCTCGATGCCGACGTGGTGATCCTCGACCTCGAGGATGCCGTGGCCCCCGAGGCCAAGGAGGCCGCGCGCGCCGCCGTCGTGTCGGCCGTGGCCGCCGGCGGCTGGGGCCGCCGCGAGCTTGCCATCCGCGTCAACGGGCTCGGCACGCCGTGGGCGGAGGCCGATTTCGCAGCCGTTGCGGCCTCGGCCGCCGATGTGCTGGTCGTGCCCAAGATCGACAGCGCCACCGACGCGGCGCGCGCGGTCGCGCTCTCGGGCGGCAAGCCCGTCTGGCCGCTCATTGAAACCCCGCGCGCCGTGCTCGACGCCGCAGCCATTGCCGCAACGCCCGGCATCTGCGGGCTTGTCGCCGGCTTTGCCGATCTTGCCAAGGACCTGCGCTGCCGGCCCGGCGCCGAACGCTTCGAGCTCTTCCACGCGATGGGCACGATCGTGACCGCCGCGCGCGCAGCCCGGATCCTCGCCTTCGACGGCGTCTTTGTCGACATCTCGGACACGGACGGCCTTGCCCGTGAGGCCGCGCAGGCGCGCGCCTTCGGCTTCGACGGCAAGACCTGCATCCACCCCTCGCAGCTTGCGCCCGTCAACCGCGCCTTCTCGCCCACGCCTGAGGATGTGGCGCATGCACGAGGTCTGATTGCCGCCCACGAGGAGGCTGGCCGGCTCGGCAAGGCCGTGGCCACCTTCCGCGGCAAGCTGATCGAGGTGCTGCACGTGGCCGAGGCAAGGCACACGCTGGCGCTGGCCGAGCTTCTGGCCGATGCCACTGCCGTCGCCGAGGCGGTGGCCGACTGACCGCCGGCTGCCCGCTCAGGCGTCGATCAGCCGCCGCTCGGTCGAGAGGCGCAGCATCTCCTTCTGCAGCTTCTCGAAGGCACGCACCTCGATCTGCCGCACCCGCTCGCGGCTGATCCCATATTCCTGCGACAGTTCCTCGAGCGTCTGCGGCTCCTCGACCAGCCGCCGCTGGGTGAGGATGTGCCGCTCGCGGTCGTTCAGGCTGAGCAGCGCCTCGCGCAGCAGCTGGTGGCGCATGTCCGCCTCCTGCGCGTCGGCAACCCGCTCGTCCTGGGTCGGGGTCTCGTCGACGAGCCAGTCCTGCCACTCGCCCTCGCCTTCCTCGCGCAGCGGCGCGTTGAGGCTGGTATCGCCGCCGCGCATCATCCGGCGGTTCATCGCTGTGACCTCGTCCTCGGTCACGCCGAGGTCGGAGGCGATCGACTTCACGTCATCCGGATGCAAGTCGCTGTCGTCCAGCGCATTGAGCCTGCCCTTCAGCCGCCGCAGGTTGAAGAACAGCTTCTTCTGCGCGGCCGTGGTGCCGATCTTCACCAGCGACCAGGAGCGCAGGATATATTCCTGGATCGAGGCCTTGATCCACCACATGGCATAGGTCGCAAGCCGGAAGCCGCGATCGGGCTCGAACTTCTTCACGCCCTGCATCAGGCCGATGTTGCCCTCGGAGATCAGCTCCGAGACCGGCAGGCCATAGCCGCGATAGCCCATCGCGATCTTGGCCACGAGCCGCAGGTGCGACGTGACGAGCCGGGTCGCTGCCTCCGGATCCTGATGCTCCTGCCACCGCTTGGCCAGCATATATTCCTCTTCCGGCGACAGCATCGGGAACTTGCGGATTTCCGCAAGGTAGCGGCTGAGCGAGGCCTCGGGGCCCAGCGCCGGAAGGGTCGCCGGAAGGTTCGTCGTCATATGTCCTCCTGTGTCGTGGCGAGCCTGTCAGACAGAAAGAAGACTGACCAACTCCTGAATATCGCGGGGCACCGGGCTTTCGAAGCGCATCGTCTGCCCGGTGAGGGGGTGGCAAAAGCCGAGCGTGCGGGCGTGCAGCGCCTGCCGGCAGAGGCCCGCGCGCGCGCCGATTTCCCGCGCGATTCGAGAGCCGTAGACAGGATCGCCCACAAGGCTGTGGCCGATGGCGGCCATGTGGACCCGCACCTGGTGGGTGCGCCCGGTTTCCAGCTTGCATACGACCGATGCGGCATCTTGCAGCAGCTGGGCCACCCGCCAGTGGGTGATGGCGACCTTCCCCGCCGGCGGCTCGACCACGGCGACCTTCTTGCGGTCGCGCGGGGATCGCGCGAGCCGCGTCTCGATTCGGCCCGAGGGATGGGCCGGCCGGCCGCAGACGACGGCCTGATATTCCCGCTCCACCCGGTGGGCGGCAAACTGCCGGGCAAGGCCGACATGCGCCCGGTCGGTCTTGGCGACGACGAGAAGGCCGGAGGTGTCCTTGTCGATGCGGTGCACGATCCCCGGCCGCGCCACCCCACCGATTCCCGAGAGCTGCCCCGCACAATGATGGAGCAGCGCGTTCACCAGCGTGCCCGCCGGATTGCCGGCAGCCGGGTGCACGACGAGGCCGGCCGGCTTGTCGACCACCAGCAGATGCGCGTCCTCATGGACGATGGCAAGCGCCATCGCCTCTGGCTGGGCTGCGGCCGCAGCCGGCCTCGGAAGGGCGACCCGCAGCCGCTCGCCGCCGGCCACCCTGCGCGCCGGGTCGCGCAGCGGGCCATCGCTGCCCTCGACTCCGCCGGCCGAGATCAGCGCCTTGAGGCGCATGCGCGAATGCGCCGGCAGCGCATCGGCAAGCGCGCGGTCCAGCCGCTGGCCGGCCTGGTCCTTCCCGAGCGTGACCTCGACGATTTCGGCTGGCAGAACGGTCTCCATCTGGCGCAGGCATGTGCGGGTGAGGGCATCGATATCAAGAGCGGCGGCAGGCGCCATGGCCACGGCGGCCCGGGCAGATCCTGGCCGCGAGGCCTGCGGCCTGCTGCTCGGCCGGAGGAGGCGCGGCCAGTGGTGCGTGGCAGCCGCCACGGTCGCGCGCAATGTCGCGCCCGCTCCGGCGAGGCGGTTCGAGATCGACCCGGCCCACCTGCTCGCAGCGCAGCGGGCCGCGCGCGAGCCCGGCGCGCCGCTCATCCTCGGGGTGTGGCACAGCCACCCGGTGGGGCCCGCGCGCCCCAGCCCGCTC
This sequence comes from uncultured Sphingomonadaceae bacterium, assembly GCA_937995515.1. Taxonomy (GTDB): domain Bacteria; phylum Pseudomonadota; class Alphaproteobacteria; order Sphingomonadales; family Sphingomonadaceae; genus Thermaurantiacus. Next base: position 113,589 of record CALKJZ010000008.1, read on the forward strand.
GACCGGGCCGGGATCACCGAGCCGGACTGGCTGTGGCTGATCCTCGCGCGTGGCGGCACCGAGATCGCGGGCTGGTGCCCGTCTGCGCACGCGCCGGGCGGATTTGCGCGCGTGGCGCTCGCGCTGCCGGCGCGAATCGACTTGGCGGCCGCGCCCTGCTAGCCGCAGGGCATGGCGCACGGCGAAGTGCTGTGGTTCGACCCGGCGCGCGGCTTCGGGTTCATCCGGCCGGAAATGGGGCCGAGGGACGTGTTCGTGCATGTGTCGGCCTTCGAGGGCGAAGCCGCGGCCGCTCTCCGGCGCGGCGCGCGCGTCGAGTTCGAGCTGGTGCAGGCCGGAGACGGCCGGCTGTTGGCCCACCGCGTCGTGCTCGCACCGCGCAAGAGGCATCCGGGCCGCTGATGGACGGGCAGGCGCTCCATGTCGCCGGCCTCCTCGTCCGGCGGCTTGCCCATGACCTCGCAGGGCCGGTGGCGGCGGTCTCCACCCTGGCCGGCATGGGCGAGCGCGATCCGCTGCTCGACGGGGCCGCCGCCGAGCTCACGCGGCGGCTCGAGCTTGCCCGCAGCATCTTCGCCGGCCTTCCCGACGCGCCGGTCGATTCCGCCCACGCCTCCGCACGGCTCGCCGAAGCCGCAGGGCCTGGCGCGCATGTCGAGGCCCGGCTTGCAGCCGATGCGCCGCCGGCGCGGGTGCGTGCCGCGCTCGCTTTGGCCCTCGACCTTCTGCCCCTGCTCGCCGAAGGTGGCAGGCTCTGCCTCGATGTTGCCGCAACGGGCGCACTCGAGGTCGAAGCCGGGCCGCTGCGCGCACCCCTGCCTTCGGGCTGGCGCGAGACCGTCCTTGCCGGGGCCCGTGGCGCCCGGCCGCTCGAGCCCGGCCTCGTGCCGACCGCCGTGGCGGCCATGCTTGCCGGGCCCTTCTCGGTGTCGGACGAACGGGGCGGCATCCACATCACCGCTCCTTCCGCCTGAGGCGCGGCGATGGCGGTCTGGGGCCTGATCGTGGGCGGGGCAGCCGGCCTGCTGCTCGGCGGGCCGCTCGGCGCGCTGGCGGGCGCCGTCCTCGGCGGGGCTCTCCACACGATCCGGCAGAAGGCCGGACCTTCCGCGTCGGACCGGCAGCAGGTCGCCTTCACCATCGCGGCGATCGCCCTTGCCGCCAAGATGGCAGCAGCCGATGGCCATGCCTCGGCCCGGGAGTTCGCGCTGTTCCAGCGGCTGTTCCACGTGCCCGATGCCGAGCGCGCCAATGCCGAGCGCTTCTACCGGCTGGCCCAGGGCTCGCCGGCCGGGTTCGAAAGCTATGCCCGGCAGGCGGCCGACCTGCTCGGCAGGGGCTCGCCGGTGCTCGAGGATCTGCTCGAGGCGCTGCTGCGCATCGCCACGATCGACGGCGTGGTCGAATCCGAGCTTGCGTTTCTTGAAAAGGTGGCGGCGATCTTCGGGTTCTCGGGCGCACAATGGGCGCACATCCGCGCGCGGCACATCGCGCCGGACGAGACCAGCCCCTGGGCCGTGCTCGGCGTGGAGCCGGGCGCAGCCCCCGAGGAGATCCGCGCCGCGTGGCGCAGCCTGGTAAAGCGCTACCACCCGGACAGGCACATGGCCGAAGGCGTGCCGCCCGAGTTCATCCGCGTGGCCGAGGAGCGCATGGCTGCGATCAACGCCGCCTATGAAGCCATCACCCGCGGCCGCGAGCGGGCGCGCGCGGCACAGCCGGGTGGCAGCGGGTGAAGCCGCTCCACCTCGCCTTCCTCCTTCTCATCAACCTCGTCTGGGCGCTCAACATGGTGGCCATGAAGGAGGCGGTCACGCTGGTGCCGCCGGTGCTGGCGACGGCGCTGCGCTTTGCAATCGTGCTGGCGGCCTGCGCGATGGCGCTCCGGCTGGTGCCCGGACGGATGCGGCTGGTGCTTGCCACCGCGGCCGTCACAGGCGCGCTCCAGTTCGGCCTCATCTCGGCTTCCTACCATGTGGCAACCAACCTCTCTGCGCTTGCCATCGCAGCCCAGGCCGGCGTGCCGCTCTCGCTGCTGTTGGCCGTGCTGGTCGATGGCGAGCGGATCGCGTGGCGGCGGACGCTCGGCATCCTCCTTGCCATGGGCGGGGTCGGGCTCATCGCCTTCGACCCGCGGATCGCAAACGAGCGGCTGGCGGTCCTCCTCGTCGTGGGGGCCTCTGCCTGCTGGGCGGTGGGCAACCTGCTGTTCAAGCGGCTTGCGGGCGTGCCGATTGCAACCCTGTTCGCATGGCAGGGCCTCGTCAGCCTGCCCCTCCTGGTCCTCGCCTCGGCCCTGTTCGAGCCCGGCGCCATCGCGCGCCTGCCGGCGATGCCGGTCGCAGGGCTTCTCTGGATTGCCTATACGGCCATCGCTGCAAGCCTTGTCGGGCATGCGGGCATGAGCTGGTTGCTGCAGCGCTACCCGGTTTCCACCATTACGCCGCTGACCCTTGCCACGCCGCTCCTTTCGGTTGCGGTTGTCACCCTTGTCTACGGCACGCCGATCACGCCGGGGATGGTGGCGGGCGGCTTGATGACGCTTTTAGGGGTTGCCATCATCGCGCTGCGCTCGGCGAGGTCGATGCCGGCCCCGCTGCCCGCGCGCCCCGAAGGAGACAGGCAGGCCCCATGAACTCACCGCATGCCAGCCGCTGGCTGCCCTCGCCCTGCTACGACGCGCGCGACGAGCCGATCCGCTTTCTCATCCTCCACTATACCGGCATGGCCGACGAGGAGGAGGCGCTCGCGCGGCTGACCTCTGCCGACAGCCGCGTGTCGGCCCACTATTTCGTGCGCGAGGATGGCGAGATCATCCAGACCGTGGAGGAAGGCGACCGGGCGTGGCACGCCGGGCGCTCGCGCTGGCAGACGATGCAGGAGCTCAATGGCTCGTCGATCGGAATCGAGATCCACAATCCGGGCCACGCGTTCGGCTACCGGCCCTTCCCGGCCGCGCAGATGGAGGCCGTGGTGCGGCTGGTCGACTGCATCGTGCGCCGTCACGGCATCGACAGGGCCGATGTGCTTGGCCACTCTGACATAGCGCCGGCGCGCAAGGAGGATCCGGGGGAGCTCTTCGACTGGGGGCTGCTCGCCCGCCACGGTCTGGCGCTCGGCCCGCCGGCGCGGCTGCTGGCAGACCCGGGCTGGCCCGATGGCGCCTTCGGTCTCGCGCTGGAGCGGTTCGGCTACGACATCAGCGATCTTTCGGCCGCAACCCGCGCCTTCCAGCGGCGCTTCCGCCAGAACCGGGTGGATGGCCTCGTCGACGGCGAAACGCGCGCGCTTTTGTTCACCCTGCAGGTGGAGGAGGAGGCCCGGCTGCAGCGGGCCGGAAGCTCGCTCAGTCGCCCGTGAGCAGGCGCGCGACCAGCTGCCGGACGGTGGGCACGAACCCGTTGGAATAGAAGGGGTCGGTCTTGAAGCGATAGGCGCCGTGGCCGGCGAACATCAGGTTGTGCTCGACGTTGCCGCCGTGGGCGATGTCCTGCAGGGTCTTCTGGATGCAGAAGCTGCGCGGGTCGGCGAGCCGCCCGGTGGAAAAGTCGCCATGGTCCTTCCACGCCGAGAACTGGCAGTGGGAAAGGCAGCCCATGCAGTCGGCCTGGTCCCGGCGGATCTCCGCCTTGCTCTCCGGCGTCACGAAGACGAGGGTGTTGTCGGGCGTTTTCAGCGCTTCGGTGAACCCCTGCCCGGCCCAGGCGCGCGCGCGGAGCAGGTCGTCGCGGGTCACAAACCAGCGCCGCCCGCGCGGCACGCCCACGTCCAGCTCGAACTGGTGGTCGCCCGCGGCCTCGGCCGAAAAGGCGATCTGACGCTCGGAACGGGCTTCGAGCTCGCGCAGGAACGCGTTGCGGACGGCGCTCGAGTAAAAGCCGGTGGGCGAGAAACGGTGGAGGAGGATGTCGCCCTCCTCGAGCGTTGTCAGCTTCGCCTTCCACGCATCGGGGATCGGGCTTTCCTGGGTGAGCAGCGGCCGGGTTCCGAACTGGAAGGCGATCCGGCCGAGCTCGGCATTGTCGATCCAGTCGTCCCACTCGCGCAGGTACCAGACGCCTCCGGCCATCACGATCGGCACCTCGTCGGGCAGGCCGCCCTCGCGCATGGTCGCGCGCAGCTCGCGCACGCGGGGATAGGGGTCCTGGGGTTCGCGCGGATCCTCGGCGTTGGAAAGGCCATTGTGCCCGCCGGCAAGCCACGGATCCTCGTAGACGACCGCGCCGAGCCATTCGGAGGCCTTGTGATAGGCGCGCTTCCACAGCGCCCGGAAGGCCCGCGCCGACGAAATGATGGGATAGTAGTAGACCCCGTTGGCGGCCGCGATCTCCGCGAGCCTGTAGGGCATGCCCGCACCGCAGGTGACCCCATGAAGCAGGCCGCGCGTGCGTTGCAGCACCCCCTCGAGCACCCGCTGGGCGCCGCCCATCTCCCAGAGGATGTTGATGTTGAGCGCCCCGCGGCCGGCGCGAAGCTCGTCGGCGGCCATGTCGAAGGCGCGGCGCACCTGCTGGACCGCGCCCTCGATGGCATAGGCCACCAGCTCCTCGTGCCGGCCGGCGCGGGTGCGCGCATGATAGACCTGCGGGATGACGCGGCCGTCCTCGTCGTAGCTGTCGGCATTGACGGCGGAGATGGTGCCAAGGCCACCGGCTGCCGCCCACGCGCCGGAGGATCGGTGATTGGTCGCCGAGACACCCTTGCCGCCCTCGACGAGGGGCAGGAACTCACGTCCGCCGATGGAAATGGCGTTGAGGGCCTTCATGGGTCTGGCGTCGTACCTCCCGCGCCCGCGCGCGCCGGCGCAGCATCGCCCCCTTCGGCCGATTGGGCCGTTTGTGCAAGCCCCGGCTCGGCTGCTGCCAGCACCGCCGCCCGCAGCCGATCGATCCCCATGCCCGAAGCGCTGCTCGTCACCAGGAGCTCCGGGTGGCAGTGCGCCATGGCCGACACCTCGCGGGCAACATCGGCGCACACCTTCTCCAGCGCATCGCGCCGCGGCTTGTCGGCCTTGGTGAGCACGATCTGGGTGGAGACCGCTGCCTCGCCGAGGAGCGCGAGGATCGCCCGGTCGACCGGTTTCAGCCCGTGACGGCTGTCGACCAGCAGCAGCACGCGCGAGAGGTTCGGCCGGCCGCGGAGATAATCCCCCACCAGCCGCGTCCAGCGCCGCACCAGCTCGCGCGGCGCCTCGGCATAGCCATAGCCCGGCATGTCCACGAGCGTAAGGCGGGGCGGCGCGCCGACGTCGAACAGGTTGAGGGCCTGGGTGCGCCCGGGCGTGTTGGAGGTGCGCGCAAGCCCGGACCGGCCGGCGAGGGCGTTGAGCAGCGAGGACTTCCCGACGTTCGAGCGGCCGGCCAACGCCACTTCCGCAAGCCGGGGGGGCGGAAGCAGGTCGAGCTTCGGCACAGCGCGCACGAAGGCAACGGGCCCGGCAAACAGCCGCCGCGCCGCCTCGTCCAGTCCGCTGCCGGCTGCTATTTCGCCGGTGCGGATTTGCCCGGCCTCCTGCGGTTGCGTGCCGGAGCCGCCGGCTTGGCCGCCCTCGCTGCGGCCGGTGCGCCCGCTGCTGCGGCCGCGGGCGCCGCAGCCACGGGTGCCGGCGCGGGTGCCGGCGCGGGTGCCGGCGCGGGATATTTGCGGATCAGCCACCATTGCTGGAGAATCGAGACGAGATTGTTGGCAATCCAGTAGATCTGCAGGCCCGCCGCAAAGGGCGCCATCACGAACATGAGGACCCAGGGCATCCAGGCGAAGATCTTCGCCTGCACGGCATCGACCGGCTGCGGGTTCAGCCGGAACTGCACGAACATGGTGATGCCGAGGATGATCGGCAGGATGCCGACCGCGATGATCGCAGGCGGCGTGAACGGCAGCAGGCCGAACAGGTTGACGGGCGTCAGCGGATCGGGGGCGGACAGATCCCTGATCCACAGGAGACCTGGCTGGTGGCGGATGTCGATCGAGATCACCAGAGTCTTGTAGAGCGCGTAGAAGATCGGGATCTGGATCAATATGGGTAGACAGCCGGCGAGCGGGTTGATCTTCTCCCGCTTGTAAAGCTCCATCATTTGCTGCTGCTGCTTGACCTTGTCATCCTTGTAGCGCTCCTGGATTTCCTTCATCTTGGGCGCGAAGACGCGCATCTTGGCCATGCTGGCATATTGCTTGTTCGCCAGCGGAAACAGGATGAGGCGCACGAGGAGGGTCAGCCCGACGATGGCGAGCGCCCAGTTGCCGGCATAGCCGTGGATCCATTCGAGGAGGTGGAAGATCGGCTGGGCAAGGAACCAGAACCAGCCCCAGGCGATGGCGCGGTCGAACAGCGGCGCGCCGAGCTCGTCGCGCACCTCGTTCACGAGGCGGACCTCCTTTGCGCCGGCAAACAGGTGTGTCGTCGTCGTCACCATCTCGCCCGGGCCGAGGATGGCCGGCGGCAGGAGATAGTCCACCTGCGTGCGGTTGCCCGGCGCGGGCGTGAACCGCGCCTCGATCTGCGTGTCCTGCGCCGGGATGAGGGCGGCGAGCCAGTATTTGTCGGTGATGCCGAGCCAGCCGCCGCGCGAGGAAAAGCTCTGCGCGCCGCGGTCGCGCAGCTTGTCGAACCCGATGTCGCTCTCGAGCAGCTTGCCGTTCAGCACCGCAATCGGGCCGGTGTGGACCTGCCAGGTCGACGGGTCCGGGCCGGTGCCCGTGCGGTTGATGTAGCCATAGGGCCGAAGCACGGCCGCCTCGGGCGAGCGGTTGCGCGCCCGCTGGGTGGCGGTGAACAGGAAATTGCTGTCCACCTCCAGCCGGATCTCGAACGCAAGGCCGGCGCCGTCGGTCCAGCTGAGGGTGACCGGCGCGCCGGGGGCCAGCGTGTCGCGGTCGGCGGTCCAGCGCGCGTCGGGCGGCGGCGCGCGGGTGCCGGCCCAGCCGGCGCCTGCGAAATAGGCAGCCGGAGTGCCCGAGGGCGCAAAGAGCCGCACGGGCGGCGAATCCTTCGCCACCGTCTGCCGGTGGTCGAGCAGCACGAGATCGTCGAGCCGTGCGCCCTCGAGGTTGATGGAGCCGCGCAGGCGCGGCGTTTCGATGCGCACGCGGGGCGCGGCCAGCGCCTGCCCGAGCGTGCGGGCGCGCGCCGTGTCGGGCGCAGGGGCCGTGGCTGCGCCCCCCGCCCCGGCGGGCGCGGCCCCGGCAGCCTGGGCGGGCGCAGCCGGCCGTGCGGCCTGCGGCGCGGGAGCCGGGAACCAGCGCTCCTGCACAAAGGCCCAGCCGAACAGCACCAGCGCCGAGAGCACGAGCGCGAGGATGAGGCGGCGATTGTCCTCGGTCATGCCCGGCGGCGCCTGGTCAGCAGCGGCACGCCCGCTGTTTCTGGCACGGGATCAGGCCCGTGGCCGCCCCAGGGGTGGCAGCGGCCGAGCCGGCGCAGCGTGAGCCACAGGCCGATGATCGCCCCATGCCGGCGGACCGCCTCGATGCCATAGGCCGAGCAGCTGGGCTGGAACCGGCACGACGGCCCGACCAGCGGCGAGACGACCAGCCGCCATGCCGCAAACAGGCCGACAAGAAGAGCCGCAAGCGGGCCGGTGCGCCCGCGTCGGGGTGCGGCATCGCTCATGCCTCAGCCGGCACCTGATGCCGGGCCGCGAGGCGCTTGCCGGCACGGGCCAGCGCGCGCCGCGCGTCCGCGCGCAGGCTCGCAAAGGCCAGCTCGCGCGCGACGGGCCGGGCGATGAATACATGGTCGGCACCGGGCACGGCGTGGGCGGGAAGCTCCAGCCGGGCGACCTCGCGCAGCCGCCGCTTCGCGCGGTTGCGCGCAACGGCACTGCCGATCCGCCGGGAAACGGTAAACCCCACCCGCGGCGTTGCACGACCCGCAGGGCGGACAAGCAGGATGAAGCTTTCTGTCACGATGCGCTCACCGCGGTTGGCTGCCAGAAAATCCCGGCGGGCCTTCAGCCGGCCGAGCGGGCGGGGCGGGTCTGCAGGCATGCCCTGCTCCGGCCTCGCCGGGGGCATGGGTCGGCACTGCCCTCAGGCGGAAAGGCGCTTGCGCCCGTGCGCGCGGCGACGCGCCAGCACCTTGCGGCCGCCGGGCGTGGACATGCGGGCACGGAAACCGTGACGGCGCTTGCGGACCAGCCGGGAGGGCTGATAGGTGCGTTTCATTGTTCAAACCTCAAGAGCAACCAGAAGAGCAATCAGACAACAGCAGCCTGCAGGCGGCAAGGGCAGAGCGGCCAGCCCCGCAGCAGCTTGCCCTGTCCCGGCTTGCCCCGCCCCGGCTTGTCCTGTCCGGAGTGGCCCACCCCTGATACGGGATACGGGCGGGACGGGGCCAGACCGCGGACGCGAACCCCGGGCATGGGCAAACAGCAGGTCTGCGGCCATATCGTGGGCCTGCCATCCCGTCAACCGAACGGGCCTTCCTGCCGCCGCCTTCGCGTCGCGACCGCGCCGCGCCCCGGCACGCACCCCCGGGGGGCCGGCCGCCTCCTGCCGCCCCATATTCGCAGCTGCCCAGGACCTGCCGCACTGCTAGCGGGGCGGCATGTCCTTCCAGTTTGCGCTGACCGAAGACCAGCTTGCCATCCGCGAGATCGCCGAGCGGTTCACGGCTGCCGAGATCACGCCACACGCCGCGCGCTGGGACGAAACCCACCATTTCCCGCGCGAGACGATCAGGAAGGCAGCCGAGCTTGGCTTTGCCGCCATCTATGTGCGCGCGGAATCGGGCGGCGCGGGGCTCGGCCGGCTCGAGGCCGCGCTCGTCATGGAGGCGATGGCCTATGGCTGCCCCTCCACCTCGGCCTTCATCTCGATCCACAACATGGCCGCATGGATGATCGACCGGTTCGGCGCCGGGCCGGTGCGGGAGGCCTATCTGCCCGACCTCGTCGGGATGCGGAAGATCGCGAGCTACTGCCTGACCGAGCCGGGCTCCGGCTCGGACGCGGCCGCGCTGAGGACGGTCGCCGTGCGCGAGGGCGACCATTATGTTGTCACCGGCTCCAAGGCCTTCATCTCCGGCGGCGGCGAAAGCGAGGTCTATCTGACGATGGTGCGCACGGGCGAGCCGGGGCCGCGCGGCATCTCCTGCCTTGTCATCGAGAAGGACATGCCGGGCGTCTCGTTCGGCGGCAACGAGCGCAAGCTCGGCTGGCATTCGCAGCCCACGGCGCAGGTGCATTTCGATGGCGTGCGCGTGCCCGTGGCCAATCGCGTGGGCGAGGAGGGCGAGGGCTTCCGCATCGCCATGGCCGGGCTGGACGGCGGGCGGCTCAACATCGGCGCCTGTTCGATCGGAGGCGCACAGCGCGCGCTCGACGAGGCGATTGCCTACACCCGCGCGCGCCAGCAGTTCGGCCGCGCGATCATCGAGTTCCAGGCCACCCAGTTCACGCTTGCCGACATGGAAACCGAGCTCCAGGCCGCGCGCCAGCTGCTCTATGCGGCAGCAGCGAAGGTGGAAGCCGACGCGCCCGACAAGACCCGCTTTGCCGCCATGGCCAAGCGGTTTGCAACCGACACCGGGTCGGCCGTGGTGGACCGCGCGCTGCAGCTGCACGGCGGCTATGGCTATCTGATGGACTATCCGGTGGAGCGGCTCTGGCGCGACCTGCGTGTGCACCGCATCCTCGAAGGCACGAACGAGATCATGCGGGTGATCATCGCCCGCGACCTCCTGCGGCCGTAACCGCCCTCTGATGCGGGTTGGGGCCCGGCCGGGCCCTGCCCCGCCCCGGCCGGAGGGGCGCAGCCGGCGGCCCGGGCCGCGTGGCGGCGCTAGAACCGGCCCGTCACCCCGAGGAAGAAGAAGCGGCCGAGGCCGGAGACCGGATAGGAGCGGTTGGCGATGTAGGGTTCCTCGTTGGTGAGGTTGTTGACCCCGCCGCGGAAGCTGAAACGCTCGTCGACATCGAGGTTGAAGGCGATGCCGTGCACCCAGACCGGGCCGGCGATCACCTCGGGCCCGAACACCGACGAGCCCTCGCCCACGTCCTCGATCTGCACCGCGGTCGCGATGGCCTGGCTGCCGACATAGCGGATGTTCCAGGTGAAGGTGAACGGCCCCTTGTTCCAGCTGAAGGCGCCAGTGCCGGCCCATTCCGGCACGCCCTGTTCCCGAAGCGCCGGGTTGGCGACGTCTGGCCGGAGGGGATCGAAGAATCGGTCGAGGCGCTCCGTCCAGTTGGCGACAACGGACACGGAGAAATTATTGTCATCGACATTGAATCGATAATTGGCAGCCATGTCGATGCCGGAGGTCTTCAGCGCCGCGAAGTTGATCTGGGTCTGGCGGAGGAAGTTGAAGCCGAGGAAGGTGGGCGAATTTGGGTCGCGGTTGCGGGTGAACAGAGTGCAGAAGTTATTCGGGAACGTTGGAAGATCATAACAATTGTTGACAATGTCTTGTGCGGTCACGGCCTGGATTGCGTCAGAGATCTTGATGCTGTAATAGTCGGCCGAGAAGGTAAGGCCCGGCAGGAAGCGGGGCTGCAGGACGCCGCCCACCGTCCAGGTGGTGGCGCGCTCCTCCGTCAGGTTGGGGTTGCCGCCGATGACGCCGCTGAAGCGGGCGGTGAGCGGGTCGGTATAGCCGGGCGGGATCCCGTCTGCCCGGCAGTTGTTGAGCCGGTTCTGCGCGTTCGGGTCGCCGCGCGCGATCGCTGCGTCGATCTCGGTCTGGTCGCACGGGTCGAGCGGGCGGAACACCGCGCCCTGCTCGGGGCTGAACAGCTCGAAGATGTTGGGCGCGCGGATGGCGCGGGCATAGCTGCCGCGCAGGCGCAGGTCGCTGACCGGCGCCCAGACCCCGTTGACGTTCCAGGTGAAGGTGTCGCCGACGGTCGAATAGTTGGCGAAACGGCCGGCGGCGCCAAGGGACAGTTCTTCGGCGAACGGCTTCGCGCGCAGCAGCGGCACGAAGATTTCGCCGAACGCCTCCTTCACGTCGAACTTGCCGCGCGTGTTGAACACGCGGCTCTGGCCATCGAAATCGAGCGCCTTGAGCCCAGGTTCGATATCGCCGATGAAGGTGCCAGCCGGGCCGGCGGGCGAGCCTTCGGGAAGCAGGCCGAGGGAAAAATCATTGTAGATAAAGCGGCTCTTTTCCTCGCGGTATTCGGCCCCGACGACGAAGCCGATTGGCCCGCCGGGAAGGGTGAGGAAGCCGCCGGTGTCGCCGGTCACGGCGAGGGTTGCCACGAACTGCTCGATCTTCGCCCGGTTCTCGGTTGGCACGGTGATGAAGGCCGCCGCCTCGGGCGAAACCGAGAAGGCGCCGCGCATGATGTTGGCCGGGCGGCACTGGCCGTCGCCCGGCCGGAAGGTGAAGAAGCCGGCCGGGATGACGGGGAAGAACTCCGAGCCCGGGTGGAGCGCGGTCGGGTCAAGGTCGGACCGGCAGACGATCCGACCGTCGGGCGCGCGCACCGCATCGAGGGCGGCGAACAGCCGGTCGGGCAGCACCGTGTTCTCCTGCCGGATCCGCGCGTTGGTCTGCCCCCAGTTGAGGCCGAGGTCATAGCGGAGATTGTCGGTAATCGCGCCGCGCGCGCCGCCGACAATCCGCCACGTGTCGCGGAACCGCCGCGCGATCCCGGGGCCGAGGTCGAGGAAATCCCGGCTGATGCGCAGCCCGCCGGCCTCGTCGGCATCGGCCTGGAGCGCCGGCGGGATCCAGGGATTGTCGGGGAAGATCAGCAGGCTGTCGTAGAAGGTGTTGTAATTGTTGCGGTTGATCGTCTCGGTGCGGACATATTTGCCGTCCCAGAAGAGTTCGAACGCGGGCGAGACCTCGAACTGGCCCTTGAGGTTGGCGTAGATCCGCTCCGACCCCGGCAGCAGGCTCGTCTGGTCGGTCCGCTCGACCGCGCCATCGCCGCCGAACTGGTTCGATCCCGTCGAGATGATGCCGTCGTTGAAGATTCGCACGCCGCCATCGGGCGTCGTCACATAGCAGCCGCCGCCGCCGAACCCGGTCCAGCCGACATAGCTCTCGTTGCAATCGTTGATGCCGTTGTTGTTGATGTCGGCGGAGAAGAAGTCGAAGTCCGCGCGGAACACGAGGCCCGAGTTCGCGCTGATGGCAAACACCGGCTGCCGGCCGATGACCCGCGTGGGCGCATTGGCGGCGCGGTCGATGAGCGCCTGTTCGGCAGGCGTCGGGGTGCGGCCGTCGGCGAACACCCGGTTGTAGATGGGGGTGCCGGGCAGCGGAATGAGCGGGCCGAAGGAAATCCGCGTCGTCCGTGGCCCCGGTCCGCCGACCCGGAAGAAGTTGGCAAAGTTCGGCATTGTTGCCGGGTCGATGTCGCCCTTCTGGAACCGCAGGGCCGGGTTTGCATAGGTGGTCGAGTTGTTCGCCCGGCCGTTGTCGCGGGTGAAGGGACGGTCGCCCAGCAGCACTTCGGAATCGCGGGTGTAGCCGGCGGCCAGGGTCACATTGCCGCGGCTGTCTGCGAAGTTGCGGCCGAAGATGCCATCGATCCGGAACTGCTGCCCGTCGCCGCGCGACGAGATGCCCGACTGCATGTCGAACTGCAGCCCGTCGAAATCCCGCCGAAGGACATAGTTGACAACGCCGGTGACGGCATCGGCGCCATAGATTGCCGAGGCCCCGCCGGTCAGCACCTCCACCCGCTCGATAAGGAGCGCCGGGATCGTGGCCACGTCGACGGTCGCCTCCCCCTCGACGCCGGAGACGTGGCGTCGGCCATCGACCACCACCAGCGTCCGCTCGCGGCCGAGCTGCCGCAGGTTGAGCGTCGACTGCCCGATGCCGCCGCCGCGCTCGATCGAATCGCCGATGGAGGAGGAGGACTGCAGCGCCGGAACCTGCCTCAGCACCTCCGAAGGGTCGGTGACGCCGGCTGCCTGGAGCGCCCCGGAATCGACGGTGGAAACCGGCAGCGGCGCCGTCGCGTTCGGATCGCGGGCGATGCGGGTGCCGGTGACGACGATCGTCTCGGCAGCGGCCGCCTCGGCGGTGCCGGCCTGCGGCCCCTAGGCCTGGGCGGCCTGCGCTGCCAGCGCCAGCAGCGAAAGCCCTGCGAGGCCGGCTGCGCGCGCCCCTGAAGCCGCCCCCCTTGAAGCTGCCATATGTCACCCCACTTGCGGCGTTGCCTGTTCGAGAAACTATCGGCACGGCAAGGGTTGACAAGCAGCGAATCGCACCTCGGCCGCCGGGCCGTGGAAGTCTCCGTGACATGTGGCCGTTTGGTGACAGTCGGCGGGCCCGGGCTTTAGCCGGGCCTCAGGGCAGCTGGTAGGGCGGCGGCGGGATCTCCGCGAGCGCCTTCCGCAGCGCCCGCGCCCAGCCATCGCCGAGGTCGCGGTAATAGTCATCCTGCTCGTCGATGCGGGTCATGGTGGCAACCGAAAGCCCCGGGCGCATCAGCAGCATGTCGATGGGCAGGCCCACCGAGAGGTTCGAGCGCATGGTCGAGTTCATCGAAAGCAGCCCCACCTTGATCGCCTCGCCGAGCGAGGTGCGGTAGGTCAGCATGCGGTCGAGGATCGGTTTTCCGTATTTCAGCTCGCCGATCTGGAAATAGGGGGTGTCCATCCCGCACTCGATGCAATTGCCCTCGCCATAGACGAGGAACAGCCTGGGTGCCGCACCCTCGATTGAACCGCCCACGAGGAAGGTTGCATCGAGCTGCACGCCGGCCGAGCGCGAAATCGTGCTTTCGATCTCCTTGCGCGACTGGGCGAGTGCATCGCCCACGATCTGTGCCACGCGGAACATGGTGGGCGCGGTTTCCACATATTCGCGCTCGCCCGAAACTGGCATCACCACGCCCTCGTGCAGCTTCTGGATGGTGGCCTGGGTGGTTGAAAGCGAACCCGCCGAGGCGATGCCGATGATGCGCCGGCCCTCCTCGCCGAAGACGCGCAGCTTGCGGTAGATCGAGATATTGTCGATGCCGGCGTTGGTGCGCGTGTCGGCCATCATCACGAGGCCTTCCTTCACCAGCATCCCGATGCAATAGGTCATCGCAATCCCCCCATCATCCCTGCGTCTGGTGCTGCCACTGCTCGCCGCGGACATGGCTTTCAACCGCGTGCCGGCCATGCACCCGAACTTCCAGCGTCTCTGCCCCGCCGCCGCGTCGCGCGCCGCGCACCGGCGCCGCATCGAGCGAATCGAGCCCGACGGCAACCCTCACATGACCCTCGCCGGCCGAGATCCCGTGCGTGGGATCGAAGGTCACCCAGCCGAGATCCGGGATCCAGAGCTCGGCCCAGGCGTGGGCGGCTTCCTGCTCAGGGTGATCGGGCGCGGCATAATGGCCCTGCACGTAGCGGCACGGATGCCCGAGGCAGCGCGCCGCTGCGAGGAAGATCTGGGCAAGATCCTGGCACACGCCGCGGCCGAGCCGGAAGGCGGTCCGGGCATCGGTTGCCGCCTCGGTCGCCCCGGCATCGAAGGTCACCCGCTCGTGGACCGCAAGCATCAGCCGGTGCGCCTCCGCGAGCGGGCTCTCGGCGCGGCAGCCCTGTGCGAAGGCCCGGATGGCACCATCGCAGGCGGTAAGCGCCGTCTGGCGGCGGTAGACGTCGAGCGGCAGCCGCTCGTGCGTGGGGCCGATCACGCCTGCGGTGTCGAAGGTGGTCACATGGCCCGAGACGGTAAGGGTGAGCGAGGTGAGCGGCCGCTCGGCATAGAACATGTGGACGATGTTGCCGTGGCAGTCGGCGGATTCGATCAGCCGCCCGTCGGCGTCGAAGTCGATCCGCCAGTCGCCCACCTGTTGCGAATCGAGGGACCTCGGCGTGAGGCGAAGCCGCTGCACGATCCCGCCTGCCAGCCCTTCGTAGCGGTAGCGGGTCACATGGTCGATCGCAAGGCGCATGGCCGGGCGGCCCCTAGAAGAGGAACTGCTCGGCGATCGCGTCGCCGAGCCGGTTGTTGTCGGCGATGAAGCCGGTCAGGAACTCGTGCAGCCCCGACTGGAACAGCGCGTCGATGCTGGTCGACCCAAGCCTGCGCAGCATGGCCGCGGCCAGCCGGTTGGCCGGGCCGCGCCGCCCCTGGTCTGCGGAGAGCTGGTCGAGCTGGAACACCATGTCGGTGTAGCAGGTGGCAAGCGAGCGCGGCATGGCGCGGTTGAGGATGAGGAGATCGGCGACGAGCCACGGCTTGACCGAATCCCGGTAGACCCAGCGATAGGCGTTGAACGCCGAGACGGTGCGCAGCAGCGTCGTCCACTGGAAATAGTCGAGGCTTCCGCCCACCGGTTCGCCCCGCGGCAGCAGGATGTGATATTTCTTGTCGAGCAGGCGGGCGGTATTGTCCGCCCGCTCGATCGAGGTGCCGAGCCTGATGAACCAGTAGGTCGCCTCGCGCAGCTGGGTGCGGTGCGCGGCCCCGTCGAAGGCCTGGAGTGCCTTCTTGGTCGAATCCACAAGGCGCACGACGGTCGCCGTGTCCGGCTCGTGCACGCCGAAGCGCTGGATCTCGAGCCAGGCCGTGTTGATCGCCTCCCACGTGTCGGCGGTGAGCGCGGTGCGCACGGCGCGCGCATTGTTGCGCGCATTCTCGAGGCAGCAGCGGATGGAGGAGGCGTGCGCCTGGTCCACCGAAAGGAAATGGGCCACGGCATCCTCGGTTGCGCGCCGGCCGGTTGCGGCAAAGGCCGCCGCGGCCGCCGATGCCTTGAGGGCGGCCTCCCAGGCGGTATCGGCGCCGCCATGGGTCGCCGGCAGGGCCGACAGGCGCACGGTCGCATCGATCAGGCGGCAGAGATAGTCGGCCCGCTCGGTGTGCCGGCCCAGCCAGTAGAGGTTGGCGGCGTTGCGCGAGAGCATCAGCGCTCCGGCCCCGGCGCGGGCACCGCCGGGAAGGGGAGCTCGCCGGGCCGCGGGCCGCCTTCGAGCACCCAGGTATCCTTGGTGCCGCCGCCCTGGCTCGAGTTGACGACCAGCGAGCCCTCCTTCAGCGCCACGCGCGTGAGCCCGCCCGGCACGATGGTGACCCTGCCGGCGCCGGAGAGCACGAAGGGCCGGAGATCGACATGGCGCGGGGCAACGCCTGCTGCGGTCAGCGTCGGGCAGGTGGAAAGCGCAAGTGTCGGCTGGGCGATGTAGCGGTCCGGCTCGGCCTCGAGGCGCTGGCGGAACGCCTCGAGCTCGGCGGCACTGGCGGTCGGGCCCACCAGCATCCCGTAGCCGCCCGACCCGTCGACCCGCTTGACCACGAGCTCGGAGAGGTGGGCAAGCACATAGCGCAGCGCCTCGGGCTCGCGGCACCGCCACGTCGGCACGTTAGGAAGGATGGGATCGCGGCCGGTGAAGAAGCGCACGATTCCGTCCATGTAGCTGTAGACCGCCTTGTCGTCGGCGATCCCCGTCCCGATCGCGTTGGCGATCGTGAGGTTGCCGGCATGGTGCGCGGCAACAAGGCCGGGCACGCCGAGCGCCGAATCCGGCCGGAACACCAGCGGGTCGAGAAAGTCGTCATCGATTCGCCGGTAGAGCACGTCGACGCGCTTCGGCCCTGCTGTCGTGCGCATGAAGAGAATGTCGCCGTCGACGAACAGGTCGGAGCCCTCGACCAGCTCGATGCCCAGCTTGTCGGCCAGAAAGCTGTGCTCGTAGTAGGCGCTGTTGAAGACGCCCGGGGTGAGGAGCGCGAGGCACGGCTCGCCGCGGCAGCCGGGCGGGGCGACCGACTGCAGGCAGGCGAGCAGCGCATCCGGATAGGTCTCGACCGGCTGCACCGAGAGCTGGCCGCCGTGCTGGCCGAACAGCTCGGGCACCAGGCGCAGCATCACCTCGCGGTTCTCGATCATGTAGGAGACGCCCGAGGGGGTGCGCGCATTGTCCTCCAGCACGAAGAAGCTGTCGGGCCCGGTGCGCACCAGATCGATCCCGGCCACATGCACCCAGACATCGGCCGCCGGCCGCACGCCCATCTGCACATGCGCGAACTGCGGGTTCAGGTGCACGAGGTCGGCTGGCACCACGCCCGCGGCCAGGCATTCCTGGGCGCCATAGACATCGGCGATGAACCGGTTGAGCGCGTCCACCCGCTGCCGCAGACCCTCTTCCAGCAGCGCCCATTCGGCGCCCGAGAGGATGCGCGGCACGATGTCGAACGGGATCAGCCGTTCGGTTGCCTCGGGATCGCCATAGACGGCAAAGGTGATGCCGATCCGGCGGAAAAACAGCTCCGCCTGCCGCTGGCGGGTTTCCAGCGTCTCGCGCGGGGTTCGGGCCAGCCAGTCCGCGATATGGGCGTAGGTCTCGCGCACCTTCGCCGCCTCCGGTGCTCCGGAAGCCCCGGCAAAGCCCCACATTTCGTCGAACGCCTGCATCTGCCAGCGCACCATGCTTGGCTTGCCGAAACAGTGCAACATCTTCGCCTGGCCGGCCGCGCAACCGCCCGGCCGCCTGCCCTCAGGGCTCGCTTGCGGCTGCCGCTTCGCGCGCCGGGCGCAGCGCCGATGGCATCGGGCGGGGCGCGGCTGCACGCTCGGCGGCAGGCGCCCGCATGGCCCGGGCCGGGGCTTCGGGCAAGGCCGGCGCCGCCCCGGCCGGCATTGCCACCACCGGCTGCGGAGCAGGTGCAAGGGCCGCAGGAGCGGCTGCGGCCCCGGCGGGCGGTGCGGCACGGCGCGCCTGCCGGCCCTCCGGCTGCACGCGCGCGGCATCGACGGTCGCTGGCCGCAGCGCTGCGCGTTCCGCAGCATCCCATGGAGTCGCGGCGAAGGGAGCGGCCCTCCGGCGCGCCCGGGCTGCCTCGCCTGCGATCGCGCGCTCGGCCTCCGGCAGCTGCTGCCATGCCTCGCGCCGCGCTGCCGCGCCGGCGCGCAAGGCCTCCACCTCCTCGGGCGCCACCGCCTGCCTGCGCGCGCGGGCCTCTCCGCGCCAGCCCGCGTCTGCCTGCGCGGCGGCGGCGGCTGTGGGCAACGGCTGGCCCTCGCCGGCCACGGCTCCGGGTGGCGCGGCCTCGCCCGGCATCTGCCGCTGCAGCTTCCGGCGCACGGCCTCCGAGGCAACCCCGGGTGCCGGCGCGCGGGCGATTGGCCGCGTCTCGTGCCAGTCTCGCGGGTGCGGCCGGTGGATGTGGTAGGGCAGCCAAGGGCTGGTGAGATAGCCGACAGGTGCGAACACCCACCAGCCGGAGAAGGCATGCGGATGGTAGCCGACCCCCCAGCGCTCCCACCCCGGCGGCGGAAGCGCCGCCCAGCCGATGGTGGTGGTGCCGCCGCGCCACTGTACCCAGTGCGGGCCGAACACCGTGTCGGGGACCCAGAACCAGCCGATCCGGCTGTCGAAGCCCCAGCGCCCATAGTGCGAGGTCGCCCAGCCGAAGGGCTCGGTGGAGCGCCAAAGCCGGCCGTGGCGCCGGTCGTCCACCCAGTGGCCCACCGTGTAGGGCCGCCAGCCCGCGCCGACCGAAGGCACGAACACCCGGCCATAGCCAGGGTGCGGGAGCCACTGGCCATAGGGGCTGAGGAGATCGACAAAGACGTGAGCCGAGGGGGCAGGTCCGCCCCACCAGCTGACAGGCGCGTAGCTGCCATGGGCGAAGGCATGGGCGAAGGCATGGGCGAAAGCCGCCGGGCGCTCGCCGGCCCCGGGGCCCGGCCCGATGCCCGCGCCATCCCAGCCTGGGGTTGCGCAGCCGGCAGCCGCAAGCAGGGCGAGCGGCGTGAGAATCGATGCCGGGCGGCACCGGCCGGGCGGGCTCTTCATCTGGCAACCGACCTTTCCGCGACCCGGTATGGCGGATGGGCCGTGAACATGGGTTGAACCCGAGGCAGCGAGAGTCTCAAGGCGGAGAGAGTCTCAGCGGAGGGCGCGCGCCGCATCCGCCACCGCCCGGTCGAGCGGCAGCCCGGCCGCCGCGCGCGCCTGCCCCTGCGCAACCCCGAGCGCAAGCACGATGCGCCCTCCGGCGCCCGCGATGCGGAAGGGCCGCGCGAGCGCATGCGCGACCCGGCGCCGGGCGCTGGCGGCATCACCTGTCAGCAGCACGAACTCGTCGCCGCCCCAGCGGCCGATCCGCTCGCCCGGCTCGAGCCCGCGCGCAAGGCGGCGCGCCACCGCACGCAGCAGGCGGTCGCCCACATCGTGGCCGAGCCGATCGTTGACGGCCTTGAACCCGCACAGGTCGAGAAAGAGGATCTCGGGGCCCGCCGCGCGCGCCGACCATGCATGCGCCAGCCCGCGGCGGTTCCAGAGCCCGGTGAGCGGGTCGGTGCGCGCGGCCTGTTCGGCCACGCGCAGCCGCACCGAGACGAGTGCGAGGGCAAGCCCGAGGCCTGCGGCCAGCCACCAGCCCGCGCGCGCGCGCTCAGCCGACGGGCTCGTCGGCGTAGGTGCCAAAGCCATGTTCACGCAGGATGTAGCCGGCGCGGCCCTCGATCTCGATCCGGCACCAGCGGCCGTCGCACACCGTGATCCGGCCCACCACGCCGGGCTCCGCGCGCATCACCACCGGTGCCGAGACATCGGGCCGGGCATGGAGGTTGCGGGTCTGCCGCACGATCTGGAAGGTCCGGCTGGTCGAGAGCATCGCCCGGTCCATCCAGCCCTCGGTGCCGTCGGCATCGCGCACCTTGCGCCACAGGTTCCACTCATAGATCACCTCCAGCGGCACGCCGGGGCGGATGAACACCCATTGCACAGGATATTCCTTGCCCGGCCCGGCGCGCAGGAAGGCCCGCTCGGCGCGCAGGCTCGCAAAGCGCGGCACGGGAAGCCCCGACCGGTTCTTCAGCGCGTCGGGGTTGCTGGGAAGATCGGGCCCGGCCCGCACCGGCGCCTGGGCGCGGGCCGGCGCTGCGGCACCGAGACCGGCGGCGAGGGCGGCCACCAGCAGCGCGAGGGGGAGGGGATGCGGCACGGGCGCCTTCTACCGCCCCCGCCGGGCATGGCCAAGCGGCTGCGGAGTGGCCCCTGTGCATCGGCTTGAACGGGTTGCGGCTTCCACCTATGCCACGGCCATGGCGCCCGCCCGCATCGCCAAGCTGCCCCACGCGCCGCGCGTCGTTGTGACCCGCCGGCTGCCGCAGCCGGTCGAGACGCGGATGGCCGAGCTGTTCGACGTGACGCTGAACCTCGACGACCGGCCGATGACACGCGCAGAGCTCGCCGCCGCCATGGCCGAGGCCGACGTGCTCGTGCCAACCGTGACCGACCAGATCGACGCCGGGCTGATCGCCGGGGCCGGGCCCGACCTCCGGCTCATCGCCAACTTCGGGGCCGGGGTTGACCATATCGACCTTGCAGCGGCAGCCGCGCGCGACATCCTGGTCACCAACACCCCGGGCGTGCTGACCGAGGACACCGCCGACATGGTGATGGCCCTCATCCTGTCCGTGCCACGGCGGCTTGCCGAGGGGGAGAAGCTGGTGCGGTCGGGCAAGTGGACAGGCTGGGCGCCCACGGGCATGCTCGGCCATCGGATCGGCGGCAAGCGGCTTGGCATCGTCGGCATGGGCCGCATCGGCCAGGCGGTGGCCGCGCGCGCGCGAGCCTTCGGCCTCACCGTCCACTACCACAACCGCAGGCGGCTGCCAAAGGCGGTGGAAGGGCCGCTGGAGGCGACCTGGTGGCCCACGCTCGATGCCATGCTCGAGCGCATGGACATCGTCTCGCTCAACTGCCCGGAAACGGCCGAGACGCACCACATCATCAACGCGGACCGGCTGGCGCGGATGCAGCGCCACGCCTATCTCATCAACGTGGCCCGCGGCACCCTGGTGGACGAGGCGGCGCTGGTCGACGCGCTCACCCGCGGCACCATCGCCGGAGCGGGGCTCGACGTGTTCGAGCATGAGCCGCACGTGCCCGAGGCGCTGCTCGGCCTGCCCAATGTCGTGCTGCTGCCGCACCTCGGCTCGGCCACCTTCGAGGCCCGGCAGGCCATGGGCGAGAAGGTGATCGCCAACATCCGGGTCTGGGCCGACGGGCACCGCCCGCCCGATCAGGTTCTGGCCGGGTTCTGAGCCCGCCTGGCGTGCGGGAGCGGGAACTGCGGCTGGCGCTGGTCTGCCAGGGCGGGGTCAGCCTTGCGGTCTACATGCACGGCGTCACCCGCGAGCTCTGGCAGCTGCTGCGCGCGTCGGAGGCGCGGCTGGCCGGCCGGCCCCGGGAGCCGGGGGAGAGCGATGCTGTCTGGCGGGCCATGCTGGAGTCGATCGCCGGGTCGCTTGACCTGCGCGTGATCTGCGACGTGCTGGCCGGCGCGAGTGCGGGCGGGATCAACGCGGTGCTGCTCGCGCATGCGATCGCCGGCGGCCACAGCCTCGAGCCGCTGCGCGCGCTGTGGCTCGAGGAAGCCGACATCGATCGCCTGCTCGATCCCGAGGCCCGGCCGCGCGGCCGGCTTTCGAAGATCTATGCCGAGCCGATCGCCTGGGTTGCCGCCCGCCAGTCGGACATGCTGCGCGCGATCGCAGACGAGGCGCTTCGGGCCGAGGTGGCGATGAAGCTCTCCCGCTTCGTGCGCAGCCGCTGGTTCGAGCCGCCCTTCTCCGGCCCGGGGTTCGCCGCCACCCTGCTCGATGCGCTGGCCGCCATGGAGGCGCTGCCGCCCGGGCCGCCGCTGGTGCCGGGCGCGCTGCCGCTCGACCTCAGCGTCACGGCAACCGACTGGTTCGGCCAGCGCGTGCAGCTGCCCATCCATTCGCCGCCCGAGGTGACCGAGGTGGAACACCGCCGCCTGATCGCCTTCCGCGCCGCGGCCGTGCCGGGCGGCGGGCCGCGGATCCTCGCCTCGCGCCCGAGCCTTGCCTTTGCCGCCCGGGCAACCGCCTCCTTTCCCGGCGCCTTTCCGGCCGCAACGCTGGCCGAGATGGATGCCGTGCTCGCCGGGCGGGGCGAGACCTGGCCCGACCGCGAGGCATTCGCCCGGCGCCAGCTTGCCGGCGACCGGCCGCCCGAGGAGGTGGCGCTGATCGACGGCAGCGTGCTTGCGAATGCGCCCTTCGCGCCCGCCATCGCCGCGGTGCGCGCGCGCTCGGCGCACCGCGAGGTCGACCGGCGGTTCGTCTACATCGACCCGAAGCCTGGTCTTCCCGTGGCAGGCGAGGCCGGCGAGCCCCGCCAGCCGGGGTTCTTCAGCATGATCCTGCGGTCGCTTGCCGATATCCCGCGCACCCAGCCGATCCGCGAGGAGCTGGAATCGATCGGCGCGCTCGACCGCCGGGCCGAGCGGCTGCGGCTGATCCTCGATGGCATGTCGGCCGATGTGGGTGCCGCCATCAGCCGGGCGGTGGGCGGGCGGTTTTTCCTGCTGCCGCTCGATGCCGAGCGGCTGGCGCGGGCGCGGCCGCGCATCCAGTCGCTCGCGGCGCGCGAGGCGGGCTTTGCATTTGGCGCCTATGCCCAGCTCAAGCTGCATTTCGTGCTCGATGGCCTGGCCCGCCTGCTTGGCGATGCCGCCGGGCTTGCCCCCGCCGGGCTTCGCGAGAAGCTGGAAGCCGAGGCCCGCTCCCGCGGCGCCTTCGCCCACGAGGCGGCCATTGGGCCGGAAGGTCCGGATTCGGCCTATGTCCGCTTCCTGCGCGCCTTTGATTCGGGCTTCCGGATCCGCCGGCTGCGCACCATCATCCGCCTGCTTGCGCGCGCGATCCCCGACATGCCGCACGGCCCGGGGCGCGAAGCTGCAGCCGAAGCGAAGGCGCGGCTGCACGCAACCCTCGCCCCCTTCCTCCTGAGGCGCACGCCTGAAGGCACGGGCGCCGCACCACGTCTTGCAGCCGCTGCCCGCCGTCTCGAGGCCGGCACCCAGGGTGCCGCAGCCGCAGCGCTCGAGCTCGTGGCCGATGTGCTCGACCTGCCCGGTCTCGACGCCCGCGCCGACGCCGAGGTGCTCGCCGCCGCACGCGCGCCCGACCTGCCGCGGCCGCTCCGGCAGGAGCTGGTGCGCGCCTTTCTCGGCTTTCCCTTCGTCGACATCGCCCTCCTGCCGCTGATGCAGGCCGAGGCGGGCGACCTGATGGAGGAACTCCGCGTCGACCGGATCTCGCCCGAGGATGCGCAGACGCTCGGCCGGGGGGGCACGCGCGGCCTGCTCAACGGCTGGCGGCTCAACGCCTTCGGGGCCTTCTTCGCCCGCGCCTGGCGCGAGAACGACTATCTGTGGGGGCGGCTGCACGGCGCCGAGCGGCTGTGCGACATCATCGCGGCAAGCGTGGCCGATGCGGGTGTCGAAGGGTTCGACCCGCTGCCGTGGAAGCTCGGCCTGTTCCGTGCCGTGCTTGAGGCCGAAGCGCCGCATCTTCTGGCCATCGCGCCGCTGGTGGCCGAAATCGGCCGCCGGATCGAGGCGGCGGGCGGGCCCGGTGGCCCGGGATGGGAGGTGGATTGAGGATGGGCAGAGCCTGCAAGGTGCGCCGCGCGTCGGTCGACGACTGGCCCCGGATCGCAAGCTTCCTCGCCCGGACCTACGGACCGGAAGCCCCGTTCAAGGGGCGTCCGCGCTGGGACTGGCAGTTCCGCAACAACCCCTTCCACCTCGAGGGCGATGGGCAGCCCAGCGTCTGGATCGCACTCGATGGCGCGCGCGTCCTGGGCCAGATCGCGGTGCAGGACGGCCGGTTCCGGATCGGCCCGCGGGAATACCCGGCCGGCTGGATCCTCGACGTGATGGTGGACCCGGCGGCACGGGGCGCGGGCCTTGGCCATGCGATCCACGCCGCAATCGCCGCCGAACGCGCAACGCTCGTCACGCTGACCATGGCTCCAGCGACACGGCGGATTGCGGAACGGGCCGGCGCCCTGACGCTCGGTCCGGTGCGCGAATATGTGCGCCCCGCCGGCCCCCTTGGCGAGACGGTGCGCCACTTCCTCGAGCAGCGCGCCACCACCCACCCGCGCGTTGCCGGCCTTCTGCGCCTGTTCGCCGCCTCGCGCGTCGGCCCGGCGCTGGTTGGAGGGGCGATGCGCACTGCGTCCTGGCTTCGCGCCCGAGCGGCGGAACCTTCCGGAGACATCGAGGAGGTCTGGGAGGCCGAACGGTTCGCCGCGCTCGGCGGAGGGCTGTGGGCCCGCCTGTGCAACCGCTTCCCGGCCGCATTCGTGCGCGATGCCCGATTTCTCGAATGGCGGTTCGGCGCGGCGCCCGACCTTGCCTATCGCCGCTTCATCCTGCGCAGGGGCGGAGACGTTGCCGGATGGGTGGTCACGCGGTCCGCCCACCCGGCAGAGGCTGCCCTTGGCGTCCTCGTCGACCTTCTGGCGGACCCTCGCGATGAGGCGGCGCTCGACACGCTCGTCGCCCATGGGCTCTCGGTGCTGGCGCCAGCCGCCCGCTACGTCCGCGCCGGCGCCTCGCACCCGGCCTTTCGCGCCGCGCTCGAGCGGGCCGGCTTCCTCCATGTGCGCACCCACCGGCCGACGGTCGTCTGCAGCGACCCCCAACTGCGGCAGATCATCGCGCTCACCCGCGACTTGTGGCATGTCACCAAGGCCGACCACGACTGGGACCAGGTGCACCCTGAGCCCCGAGCTATCGATGCCAGGCCCCAGACCCAATCAGCCGCTTGAAGCTGGATGAATGGGCCGACTGGCGCTGTGCGCGACCCTCGGTTCGAGGGAGCCTCCCGCTGATGCGGAGGCCTGGGGCCTGTTGCAATCGCTGGTCCGGTGGTCGTGGTGGTTGGATGCGGCATGGGGCCTCGGCGGCGATCGCGCCGCACGTGC
>CALKJZ010000009.1 GCA_937995515.1 uncultured Sphingomonadaceae bacterium
CCACGCGCTCGTCGATGTCGTCGGGCGGTCGCCTCGCCTTGTCCTGACGCCGGGCACCACCTCCAAGATCCGGGGCGCTGACCTGCCGGTGGCCGATGCTGCCAGAATGAAGCGGAGGGTCGCCGACCGCGGGGTTGCCGCCAAAAGGCTGCGGGCAAGGCTCGAGGCGCAAGGCCCCATCCCCGCCATTCCCGGCCGAGGGAGTCCCGCCATTCCCGGCCGAGGGAATCCGGTGATCCCCGGTTGCCTGCCGCCGCACGCACCCGATCCAGCATGACAAGCGCGGCTATAAAGACCGCCGGCGCATCGAGGCGATGGTCTGCCGCCTCAGGGAGTTCCGACGCGTGGCCGCCCACTGCGACACGCTGGCTCGCAACGTTCTCTCCGCCGTGCGCTGCGCCGCCGCCTGCGCCTTCTTCCCCTCGATGCGTCTGGGATGCGTCTGGGGCCTAGCGCAGCCCTTCCTCGATCGCCTCCATGTCCTCGTCGGACAGGCCGAAATGGTGTCCCACCTCGTGCACGATGAGGTGGCGGATGATGTGCTCGAGGCTGTCGTCACCGTGCGCCCATTCGTCGAGGATCGGGCGCCGGAACAGGCGGATGATCGCCGGCATGCGCAGCGTCGCCGCCTCCCCCTCGCTTCCCACCGGGTGCCCCTGGTAGAGTCCGAGGATGTCGAACGGGCTCTCGAGCCCCATGTCCTCCATCATCCCGGCATCGGGAAAGTCGGTGACGACGAAGACGATCTCGGCGAGGAACCGGCGGAACGGCTCGGGAAGGCTCTCGGCGGCCTCGCGCGCGAGCCTCTCGATATCCGCAAGCGTCGGGGCCATATGGGCCATGGTCGGTTGCGATAGCGGAGAGGTGCGCGATGGTCGAGAAGCTGGACGAGGCCGAACGGGTCGAGGCCCTGGCAGGCCTTCCCGGGTGGCGCCACGATGCCGGGCGCGACGGCATCACCCGCAGCTTCCAGTTCCGCGATTTCGTCGAGGCGTTCGGGTTCATGAGCCGGGTGGCGCTGCTCGCCGAGCGGGCCGACCATCACCCGGAATGGTCCAACGTCTACAACCGCGTGACGATCCTCCTCACCACGCACGACGCCGGCGGCCTCAGCGCGCGCGACATCGCGCTCGCGCGCGCGATCGACGCGCTCCTCTGATGCGCCCGATGCGCTGCGGATGATGCGCTGCGGATGATGCGCCGCGGATGATGCGCCGTGCGCGCCCGATGCGCCCTCGCTCTGCGCGCGCACCTGCAGACCCGCCTTCGATCCCTTGCGGGAGCGCGGCCACCATGATGGGCTCCGGGCGCCCAGAGCCCCCGCCGCCCCGGCTGCTGCCCTCCCGCCTCCCTCTCCCCGCCTCCGTCTGCCCGCCCCCGGGCGCGCAAACCCCTTGTCAGCTGCGGCGAACACGCTAAGTGGGGCGGCTCCTTGAGGGATCTGACATGATGGGCGCGAAAATCCTTGCCGCTGCGGGCGTTGCACTCATGATCGGGCTTTCGGGCTGCGCCTCCGGCCCCACGGCCGATGTGTCGCGCTTCCACTCGAACCAGCCCATATCGCGTGGCACCCTCTTTCTCGAGGCGGCCGACCCGTCGGTCGCCGGAAGCCTCGAGGCGCGCACCCACGGCGAGACGGTCGCAGTCGAGATGCGGCGCCTCGGCTACCAGACCGTGAACAGCCGAGACCAGGCGCAGTTCATCGCGACCGTCGGCGTTACCCAGCAGGATCTCGAGATTCCCTCCGGCCGGCGCGGCACCACCCCAAAGCGGACCATCACGCTCAACGTGCGCATCAGCACCGCCGAGACCGGCACCGCCGTGTGGGAGGGCCGCGCGTCGCAGACCGTCTCGCCCGGCTCGCGCGAGGCCGACCTCACCTACGCCATTCCGGCGCTGGCGAGCGTGCTGTTCCGCGACTTCCCCGGTATCCCCGGCGTCACCCAGCAGGTGCGAATCTAGCCGTGTGGCCACGCCCCCGCCCGGCCACGGGAGGCTGGGCAGGGCTTTCAGGCAGGCAGAGCGGGCAGGGCGCGGCCAGCGGGTGCCGCCCGCCCGCGGGCAGAGCGCGGCGCCGGCCCTCGCTCGGAGCGGCTGCAGGAAGGTGCGGCCAGGGCCGCAGGGCCTTCCCAGGCCGAACAGCCTGCACCTGCACGGAGAGGCTCCGGCCGGTTCCCAGACGCAGGTGCCGCCTGTCCGGAACCGCCTGTCCGGCAACGGTTGTCGCCCCTTCGGAAAACCTCTTTGGAAAATGGGGCCGACGACGGCCGCAAGGACACAAGGCCCGGCTGCCGTTCGTGCCGCGGGCGTGCGGGCCCCCGTCTCATCACCTCATCATCACCGCCCGCGCGCCCGGCAACGGCCGGGGTACCTCGAGGCTCGGCCTCGTGCCGTGCCGGCGCTGCGAACCGGCGCGCGGCGCTATCCTGCGGCCACCTCGGCCGTCGGCAGGCGATAGCCGGCGAACTGCTGGCGAAGGGCCACCTTCTGGATCTTGCCGGTCGCCGTGTGCGGAATCTCGTCCACGAACTCGATCGCATCGGGCATCCACCATTTCGCAATCTTGTCGGACAGGTACGCGCGGATGTCGTCGGCCGTCACATCCACGCCCTCCTTGCGGACGATCACGAGAAGCGGGCGCTCATCCCACTTGGGGTGCGGCACGCCGATGACCGCGGCCTCGGCAACCCCCGGGCAGCCGACCGCCACATTCTCAAGATCGATGGACGAGATCCACTCGCCGCCGGACTTGATGACATCCTTCGAACGGTCGACGATCTGCATGTAGCCGAGCGGGTCGAGCGTTGCGACGTCACCCGTGTCGAACCAACCCTCGGAGTCGAGGATTTGGCCGCCATCGCCCTTGAAATAGCTGCCGACGATCCAGGGCCCGCGCACCATCAGGCGGCCGAATGCCTTGCCGTCGCGGGGCAGTTCGCGGCCAGCCTCGTCGACGATCTTCATCTCCACCCCGAACACCGCGCGGCCCTGCTTCACGCGATAGTCGAGCTCCTGCTCGTAGGGCAGGGCCGCGACTTCCGGAGTGGGCATGCCGATGGTGCCGAGCGGCGACATCTCGGTCATCCCCCACAGCTGGATCACGCGGACATTGTAGAGCTTGTCGTAGGCCTCGATCATCGCGCGCGGCACGGCCGAGCCGCCGATGCCGGTGCGGGTGAGATGGCCGAGATTGCCGCCCGTCTTCTCCAGGTGCTGCAGCATCCCGAGCCAGATCGTGGGCACGGCAAGGGCAAGGTCCACCTTCTCCTTCACGATCATCCTCTGGAGCGTCGGCGCGTCGAAATGCGGGCCGGCCATCACCAGCTTCGCGCCGCAGGCCGCCGTGGTATAGGGGATCGACCAGGCATTGGCGTGATACATGGGCGCAATCGGCATCACCACCGACCGCGCGCCCACGCCGAAGGTATCGGTCATGCAGGCGGCCATGGCGTGCAGCACGTTGGAGCGATGGCTGTACTGCACGCCCTTGGGATTGCCCGTGGTGCCCGAGGTGTAGCAGAGGCCGGCCGGCGCGTTCTCGTCGAGCTCGGCCCAGGGCATGTCGTCCGGCTGGCCGGCAATCCACTCCTCGTAGCAGATGAGGTCGAGCGCGCTGTCCTCCGGCATGTGCGCCCGGTCGGTCAGAAGGACATAGCGTTCGATGGTCTCGAACCGGGGCGCGAGCTTCTCAACCAGCTTCACGAAGGTCAGGTCGAAGAACAGCACCCGGTCTTCGGCATGGTTGGCGATGTAGACGATCTGGTCCTCGAACAGGCGCGGGTTGATGGTGTGGGCCACTGCGCCCATGCCCGAGATGCCATACCAGCTTTCCACGTGGCGATGGGTGTTCCAGGCGAGCGTGGCCACCCGGTCGCCCGTGCCGATCCCCATGGCGCGAAGACCGGCTGCCACCTGCCTCGCCCGCCGGCGGACAGAGGCCCAGGTGGAGCGGTTCTCCCCGCCCTCGCAGGTCAGGCTCACCACCTCGCGCTGGCCGTGGTTGCGCGCGGCATGGTCGATCAGTTTCCAGACAAGCAGCGGCCAGTCCTGCATCGTGCCGCCCGCACATGTGCCGGTCATGTGGTCCTCCTCTTCCCGCAACCGGTCATAGCCAAGGACGCCCGGACGCGCAAAGCCGGTTGACGAACGGACCGGGAAGTGGAACATTTGAAGAACAAAAGGCGATTCGGCGCGGTAGACGTGTTTCGCACTCCGACGCGCAACGACATCGGGTCGGCAACGACATCGGGTCGGCAACGACATCGGGTCAGCAACGGTTCCGGGTCGGCAGCGGGTTCGGGTCGGCAGCGGCAGTCGAGCAGAAAGGGTGAGAGATGTTCGGAGCGATCGGAAGCGCCATTCTCGTGGCCCTGCTCGTAGGCATGCTCGTGCAGCAGCGCGCAGCCCTTTCCGCCGCGCTGGGGGCCGGAGCGCCGGAGGGGTGGAGGCGCTGAGGCGGAAGCCGCAGCCCGGCCGGCTCCCTCTACGGGCGCCAGCCGTGGCCCGACCGCACCGAAGGCGGCGCCGGCAGGCCCCAGGCTCCGGGACGCGGCCGGAGGCTCGCCATTGCCCCTGAAGGGCAAGGCGGGCACCGCTGGAGCCTCCCCGCCGCTGGAGCCGAACGTCTCCCGGTCACGGCCGGTCACGAAAAGGGCCGGAGCGCGGGCGGTGGCCGGCTGAGGATCTGGCGGGCCCAGGGTCTCGCGGGCTCAGGCGGCCGGCCGGCCCGAGCGCATCGGCTCCCGAGCGCCTTGGGTGGCCGCAGCACCGGGCATTCCGGGCTGGCTGCCGGGCGCGGGCAACGCGCGTTCGGCCGTGCGCAGCCGCGCATAGCGCAAGACGGCAAACGGCATGGCCGCCACATAGGCAAGCGCAAGAGCGACCAGCGTCGCCCATGGGGCGGTCGCCAGCGCGGCTGCAAACACGCCCACGAGCGCGAGGGCGATCAGCCGGTGGCGTCGCGGCACGCTGAGCCATTTCCACCCCCAGGTGGGCAGGGCCGAGACCATCGCGAGGCCGGCAAGCCCGGTGGTGAGCGCAACCGCGGATGCGCGCACTTCGGGGCTGAGCCCGAAGCTGTGCTCGAGCGCCAGCACGAGGAACAGCGGCGAGAGCGCAAGCCCGGCCCCGGCAGGCGCCGGAACGCCGGTCAGGAAGCCATGGCGCCTGAGCGGCGCATCCTCAAGATCGAGCGAGGCGTTGAAGCGCGCAAGGCGCAGGGCGCAGCACATGGCGAAGAAGAGCGCGACCATCCAGCCGCCGCGCCCCAGATCCTGCAGCGACCAGAGGAAGAGGATGAGCGCCGGCGCGATCCCGAAGGCGGTGACGTCCGACAGGCTGTCGAGCTCCGCCCCGAACCGGCTCGTACCCTTCAGCAGCCGGGCGACCCGGCCGTCGATCCCGTCGAGGATGGCCGCAATCACCACAGCGGCTGCCGCCTTCTCGAAATCGCCGCCGATGGCAAAGCGCACCCCGGTCAGCCCTGCGCACAGCGCAAGCACCGTGATGGCATTGGGAATGAGCGCGCGCAGCGGAATGGGCGGCGAAGCCGCAGGCGCGGCCCACCCCGCCGGGGTGCGCGCCGAGGGGCTGCCGCCTGCCGCATCGAGCAGGCCGTCGGGCGCGTCGGCCGCCTCCGGCGCCGGTCGGTCGGGGGAACCGGGATGCGTGGCGCGGTCGGTCACTGCCGCGCTCCGACCTCGACCGGCTCCGCGCCGCGCCGCGCGATGATCGTCTCGCCGCCAATGGCGCGCTGGCCCTTGCCCACCTGCAGCACGAACCCGGGCGGGAGATAGAGATCCGTGCGGCTGCCGAAGCGGATGAGGCCAAAGCGTTCGCCGGCCGCAACCGTTTCGCCCTCCTCAACGAAGGTGAGGATCCGCCGCGCCACCAGGCCTGCGATCTGCACCACGCCCACGCGCGTGCCGTCGGCCATCTCGATCACGAGGTTCTGCCGCTCATTGTCCTCGCTCGCCTTGTCAAGGCTGGCGTTCAGGAACTTGCCCTCGACATAGGCGAGCCTCGTCACCCGCCCGGCAACCGGCGCACGGTTGATGTGGACATCGAACACCGAGAGGAAGATCGAGACCCTGATCGCCGTGCGGCCGGGAAGTCCGCCCTCGCCGGCAAGCTGGGGCGGGATCGGCACGTCCTCGATCTGGGCCACAAGCCCGTCGGCGGGCGCAACAAGCAGGCCGTCGCCCTGGGGCGTCGCCCGTGCCGGGTCGCGGAAGAACAGGAAGGAAAACGCCGTCAGCGCCACCAGCGGCCAGGCGAGGATCGTCCAGCCGATCGCGAAGGCAAGGACTGCACCGAGCCCGAACAGGGCGCCAAAGCGCAGGCCCTCCGGGTGGATGGCGGGCCATTGCCACGCCGCCGGCGGTGCGGCGGCCGGGCGCTCTGCGGCCTGCCCCGGCTCCGGGGGCTCCAGGGGTTGCATCCGGTGCATGCGGCCGATGTAGCGGCTTGTCACACAATTGGAACGGTGGATGGAACGGTGGAATGGCCGCACGCCGACACGGCCGGCACCGGGGCCCGGGGCTTGCCGGGCCGGCGGTGCGGCGCAGCGCCTCTATCGGTCGGCGCCTGGTGCGGCTATTCCCGAGCCATGGCATCATCGGCGGCCACATGCAGCACGCAGACGCCCCGGTCGGCCGCACCCGGGCTGCGGCCGCGCGCGCTCGCGCGCTGGCTGTTTGGCGTTGCAGGCCTTGTGCTCCTGATGGTGATTGTCGGCGGCATCACGCGGCTGACCGAGTCCGGCCTTTCGATCACCGAATGGAAACCGGTCACCGGCGCGCTTCCGCCGCTTTCCGATGCGGCGTGGCAGGCCGAGTTCGACAAGTATCGGACGACCGTCCAGTATCAAGCCCTGAACCGCGGCATGAGCCTTGCCGACTTCCAGGTCATCTATTTCTGGGAATGGGCGCACCGCCTGCTCGGGCGGATGGTCGGCCTTGCCTATGCGCTGCCGCTGGCGTGGTTCGCATGGCGCCGCGTCATTCCCGCAGGTTATGGCCCGCGCCTTGTCGCCCTGCTCGCGCTCGGCGGGCTGCAGGGCGCGATCGGCTGGTGGATGGTGCAGTCGGGGCTGTGGTCGGGGGTTGCCGTCAGCCACCTGCGCCTTGCCGTGCACCTGCTTCTTGCGCTCACCATCCTTGCCGGGCTGGTGTGGACGGCGCTCGATCTCCTGGCGCTCGACCGCCGCAGGGACTCGCGGCCGGCGCGGCTGCGGCCGCTTTCGATCGTGGCCGGCACCCTGCTGTTCGTGCAGCTGCTGCTTGGAGCGCTCGTCGCCGGGCTGCGCGCCGGCCATGCCGCACGAGACTGGCCGCTCATGAACGGCCGCTTCTTTCCCGAAGGCGTGGCGGCGCACGGGAGCTGGCTTGCCACCCTCACCGGCGACCCCTTCCTCACCCATTTCCTGCATCGGTGGTGGGCGTTTGTGGCCGCAGCCGGGCTCGTGGTGCTGGCAGCCGCCGTCGTGCGGCGCGGGGCGGCCGCCGGGGGTGGCAGGGCCGCGCTCGCGCTCGTCGGCCTCGTCGGCGCCCAGATCCTGCTCGGAATCCTGACGGTTGTCTCGGGCGTCGAGCTCTGGCTTGCGGTTGCGCACCAGGGCGTTGGCGCAGCGCTGGTGGCTGCAGCCGCCTGGAACGCGCATGTGCTGGGCCTGCCCCGTGCCGCGGTCGACCGGCCATGAGCCGCCAGGCCAATGTGCTGGGCGGGCCGCTTGCGCCCTGCTCGCTCGACCCGCTGACCGGCTGGCTGCGCGACGGCTGCTGCACGGCGGCCGAGGGCGACCGGGGCGCGCACCACCTGTGCGCCGTGATGACCGGGGAGTTCCTCGCCTTCAGCCTGCGCCAGGGCAACGACCTTGTGACACCCCGCCCGGACCTTGGCTTTCCGGGCCTGAAGCCGGGCGATCGGTGGTGCCTGTGCACGCTGCGCTGGGAAGAGGCCCGCCGCCACGGCTTTGCACCGCCCGTGGTGCTGGAGGCGACCAACAGCCGGGTGCTGGAGCAGGTGGCGCTCGGCCACCTGCAGGCCCACGCCTTCGACCCGGCTGCTCCGGTATGATGTTACCTCATCGTTTTCCCTTGCTGTTTCCTTGACTTTGGAGCCGGTTTCGCGCAACCGCGCGGCTTCCCATCTGGAGCAAGACGATGTTGACCCGTAGCACTGCCTCGGCAAGGCCTGCCGAGGTCGAGAAGAAATGGATCCTGATCGATGCCGACGGCCTGGTGGTGGGCCGGCTCGCGTCGATCGTTGCCAACCGCCTGCGCGGCAAGCACAAGCCCAACTACACCCCGCACGTTGATTGCGGCGACAATGTGATCATCATCAATGCCGAGAAGGTGCGCTTCACCGGCAACAAGGCCACGCAGAAGGTCTATTATCGCCACACCGGCTATCCGGGCGGGATCAAGGAAGCGCGCGCAGACAAGGTGCTCGAGGGCCGCTTCCCCGAGCGGGTGATCGAAAAGGCCGTCGAGCGGATGATTCCGCGCGGGCCGCTCGGCCGGCGGCAGATGCGCAACCTGCGTGTGTTCCGCGGCAGCAGCCACCCGCACGAGGCGCAGAAGCCCGAGATCCTCGACGTGGCGGCCATGAACCGCAAGAACAAGGTGAGCAACTGAGATGAGCGAGTCGCACACGCCCGAACCGCAGGCAGGAGACGCCAGGACGCCCCACGGTCTCGATGCGCTGGCAGGCCTCGCCGGGGAGCAGACGCCCGATGCCGCCCCGGTGCCGCTGCGTCCGCAGCAGATCGACAGGCTCGGCCGCGCCTATGCAACCGGCCGGCGCAAGGATGCGGTGGCACGGGTGTGGCTGAAGCCGGGCACGGGCCAGATCACTGTCAACGGCCGCGACCAGACCTCCTATTTCGCGCGTGCGACGCTCCGGCTCATCATCAACCAGCCGTTCGACGTGGCCGAACGCCAGGGCCAGTATGATGTCGTTGCAACCGTGACCGGTGGCGGGCTTTCTGGCCAGGCCGGCGCAGTCAAGCACGGGATTGCCCAGGCGCTCACCCGCTACGAGCCAGCGCTGCGGCCGGTGGTGAAGAAGGCCGGCTTCCTCACGCGCGACAGCCGCACGGTCGAGCGCAAGAAATACGGCAAGGCCAAGGCGCGGCGCAGTTTCCAGTTCTCGAAGCGCTAGGCCGCCAAGCCTGCCGCGGCCGCCGCACCCGGCCGCCGCGGGGCGGTGCACCGGCTGCGACCTTGCCTCGCCGGGTGGCGGCCCTACATGCAACGGGCATGTTGGGCAGATGGCTGGTGCTGCTGATGGCGTTGTTCGCCACACCGGTTGGTGCGACCTCGGTCTCGCAGCAGCCGAACACCCGCGTTGAGCTTCTGGCCGAAAGTGCAAGCCCCGCCCCCGGCGCGCCGTTGCGCGTTGGCGTCTCGATGACCGCGCGGCCGGGCTGGCACACCTACTGGCAGAACCCGGGCGACAGCGGGATGGAAACCCGCGCGCAGTGGCGCCTGCCCGAAGGCGCCTCCGTCTCCGCCTTCCGCTACCCCGTCCCCTCCACCTATGTGGTCGAGGGGCTGATGAACCATGTGTACGAGGGCGAGGCCATCCTGCTCGCCGAGGTGCAGGTGCCGCCCGATGCGCGGGGGGCCTTCCCGCTGCGCCTGCAGCTCGACTGGCTGGTGTGCGACGACCGGATCTGCGTGCCGGAATCGGCCGTGCTGGAGCTGCCGCTCCGGATCGGGACCGGCGCACCCGATGCCGCCGCCAAGCGCCGGCTCGATGCGGCCGAAGCAGCCCTGCCGCGCCCGCTGGCCACGCCCCTTTCCTTCATGAAGGAGGCGGGGCGCTTCCGGATCGCAGTGCCTGTGGCCGAGGCGGCGACCGTTCGCGCGGCGCACTTCTTCCCGCTCGGCGACGATGTCACGGCGCTCGCCGCACCGCAGCAGGCAAGCGTGGCCGGCGATCTCCTCATCATCGAGACCGACGCCTCGAGCGTGCCAGGCGTGCCGGAGACGGTGGAGGGCGTGCTTCGCATCGAGCGGGACAGCGGCGTGAGCGGGCTTGCGGTCATCGCCCGGCCGGGCGCGGTACCGCCGGCCGGCACGCCGCTGTCCGGCAGCGGCGGCAGTGGCGGGCCGGCCGCACCGGGCTTTGCCGCCGTGTTTGGCCTTGCCGTCCTCGGCGGGCTCCTGCTCAACCTGATGCCCTGCGTGTTTCCGATCCTCAGCCTCAAGGCGATGAGCCTTGCAAGGGCCGGTGGCAGCGAGAGCGCAGCCAAGCGCGATGCGCTGGCCTATGGCGCCGGCGCGGTGCTCGTGTGCATGGCGCTTGGCGCTGCGGTGATCGCGCTGGCGGCGGCAGGCCAGGGTGCAGGCTGGGCCTTCCAGCTCCAGGATCCGCGCGTGATCCTGCTGCTCATGCTGCTCACGCTTGCCATCGGCCTCAACTTCGCCGGGCTGTTCGAGCTGCAGCTTTCGACCGGCAGCATCGGCGAGGGGCTGGCGGCCCGCGGCGGATGGCAGGGAAGCTTCTGGACGGGGGGGCTTGCCGCCTTTGTCGCCACCCCCTGCACGGGACCGTTCATGGCTGGTGCCCTCGGGGCGGCGCTGGTGCTGCCGCCGGCGCCGGGGCTTGCCGTGTTCGCAGGCCTCGGCTTCGGGCTTGCGCTGCCCTTCCTCCTGATCGGGTTCGTGCCGGCGCTTCGCCGCCGCATGCCGCAGCCCGGCCCGTGGATGGCGACCTTCCGGCGGGTGCTCGCCATCCCGATGCTGCTGACGGCCGTGGCGCTCGCCTGGGTGCTGGGCCGGCAGGCCGGCGCGGATGCGCTGGCACTCGGCCTCCTGGCCGCGCTCGCGGTCGCGCTCGGCCTCTGGTGGCTCGGCCTTCGCCAGGCCCGCGGGCGGCGTGCGCTCGCGCCGGCCCTGTTCGCGCTGGTGGCAGCGCTTGCCGCGCCTGCCGCACTCGCCCGGCTGCCGGTGCCCGAGGCGCGCGGCGACGCGCCGGCATCCGCCGGCCTTCCCGAGGCCGTGCCGTTCAGCCCGGCGGCGCTCCACGAGCTCGTCGCCCAGGGCAGGCCGGTATTCCTCTACTTCACCGCCGACTGGTGCGTGACCTGCAAGGTGAACGAGCGCGGCGCGCTTTCGCGCCCCGAGGTGGCCGCCGCATTCCGGCAGGCCGGCATCACCGTGATGGTCGGGGACTGGACCCGCCCCGACCCGGCGATTGCGCGCTTTCTCGCCGAGCGCCAGCGCGCGGGGATCCCGCTCTACCTCTTCTACGACAGCGACGGCGGCGTGACAGAGCTGCCGCAGATCCTGACCGTTGGCCGGCTGACCGAGGTGGCCGCCGGCCAGCAGGCGCGGGGGGTGCAGTTGGCCACCTCTGGCAGGGCAAGGAGAGACTCATGATGAAGGAACTGATCCTCGGCAGTGCGGCTGCGCTCGCCATGGCGCTTGCCGCACCGGCAGCCGCGGCACCGACGGTCGGCCAGCCGGCACCGGCCTTCACCGTCACCGATTCGAACGGGCGGCAGCACAGCCTCGCCGATTTCCGCGGCAAGACGGTGGTCCTCGAATGGACCAACGCCGAATGCCCGTTCGTCAAGAAGTTCTACGAACCGGGCGTGATGCAGCGCCTGCAGGCCGAGGCCACGCGCAACGGCGTGATCTGGCTCACGGTGAACTCGGGCGCGCCGGGCAAGCAGGGCCATGTGACGCCGGCGGCCGCCAACGCCAAGATGAAGGCCGCCGGGTTCAATTCCACTGCCTATATCCCCGACCCGGAAGGGGCGCTCGGCCGCCTCTATGGCGCGCGCACCACGCCGCACATGTTCGTGATCGCCCCCGACGGCACGCTCGCCTATGCCGGCGCCATCGACGACACGCCGACTGCGAACTCGGCCGACATCGCCAAGGCGCGCAACTTCGTGCAGCTGGCGCTCGCCGACATCGCGGCCGGCCGCCCGGTGGCAACGCCGACCAGCCGGCCCTATGGCTGCTCGGTGAAATACTGATGACCCCGGCGCGCAGGGGCCCGCCTCGCGGCCGGCCCCTGCAGCGCACGCCTCTCCAGCGCGCCCCCGCGGCGCGCCCCCGCACAAGGCCCCTGCGCCGCGCCCCTCAAGCAGGCCCCTCCAGCGCGCCCCTCCAGCGCAGGAGCGTTTCGCCACGCCCCCGACCTCTTCGTTTTTGCGGTGCAAGGGCCCGGCGCGCGCGCTAGGGCGTGAATCATGACCCTGAAGCCCGAAAGCCCGGATCTCGATCTGCTGGTGGCGCGCTGGCGGGCCCATGTGCAAGCCCCGGATGCCGAGGCCTTGTGGGCGTGGCTTCACCCGGATGCCGTGTTCGAAAGCCCGGTTGTCCACACGCCGCAGTGCGGGCGTCCCATCGTCCATGCCTATCTGACCAGCGCCGGCGAGGTGCTGGGCGGCGAGGGCTTCACCTATGTGGGCGAGTGGCGCGCGGATGACAGCGTGGTCCTCGAGTTCACCAATGTGGTGGAGGGGCTGACGGTCAACGGCATCGATATGATCCGGTTCGACGCGGCAGGGCGCATTGTCCATTTCAAGGTGATGGTGCGCCCGCTCAGGGCCATCAACCTCTTGCACCAGCGGATGGCGGAAGCGCTTGCGGCCCGCAAGGCGGCCGCAAACCCCGCGGACTGACCGGGCGCGGCCCGGCCCTGCTGCTCAGAGGTGGCCCTCGGGCAGGGCGAGGCGGATGTGGAGCTCGCGCAGCTGCCGTTCCGTGACGGCCGAAGGCGCGCCCATCATCAGGTCCTCCGCCTTCTGGTTCATCGGAAAGGCCACCACCTCGCGCAGGTTGGGTTCGTCGGCGAGCAGCATCACGATCCGGTCCACGCCCGGCGCAGACCCGCCGTGCGGAGGCGCGCCATAGCGCAGCGCGTTCAGCATGCCGCCGAACTCCCGTTGCACATCGGCCTCGGAATAGCCGGCGATCGCAAAGGCGCGGAACATGATGTCGGGCCGGTGGTTGCGGATGGCCCCCGACGACAGCTCCACCCCGTTGCAGACGATATCGTACTGGAAGGCAAGGATGGAGAGCGGATCCTGCGTCTCGAGCGCCTCCAGCCCGCCCTGGGGCATGGAGAAGGGGTTGTGCGAGAAGACAATCCTGCCCGTCTCCTCGTCCTTCTCGAACATCGGGAAATCGACCACCCAGCAGAAGCGGAAGGCGCCCTCCTCCACGAGGCCGAGCTCGGTGCCGATGCGCGTGCGCGCAAGGCCGGCGAGCCGCGCGGCCTCGGCCGGCCTGCCGGCTGCGAAGAAGCAGCCGTCATCGGCGCCAAGGCCGAGCGCGGCATAGAGGCGCGCCATGGCCTCCTCGCCGTGGTTCTTGGCAATCGGCCCGCCGAAGGCGCCGTCCCTGCGGGTCACATAGCCGAGCCCGGCAAAGCCCTGGGCGCGCGCCCATTCGTTCATGTCGTCGAAGAACCGGCGCGGATGGCCGGCGGTCTGCGGCGCGGGGATCGCGCGCACCACCCCGCCCTCGTCGACCAGCCGCGCGAACAGGCCGAAGCCCGAGCCGCGGAACGCCTCGGTCGCGTCGTGGATGCGGAGCGGGTTGCGGAGGTCCGGCTTGTCGGTGCCGTAATGCAGCATCGCCTCGGCATAGGGAATGCGCGGGAAGGGCGGCTCCGTCACCGCCCACGGCCGGGCGCGCCGCCAGCCGGCAAACTCGGCGAAGGTGCCCGCCAGCACCGGCTCGATGGCGGCGAACACATCCTCCTGGGTGACGAAGCTCATCTCGAAATCGAGCTGGTAGAACTCGCCGGGGCTCCGGTCGGCGCGCGCGTCCTCGTCGCGGAAGCAGGGCGCGATCTGGAAATAGCGGTCGAAGCCGGCCACCATGAGGAGCTGCTTGAACATCTGCGGCGCCTGCGGAAGGGCGTAGAACTTCCCCGGGTGAAGGCGCGAGGGCACAAGGAAGTCGCGCGCGCCCTCGGGGCTCGAGGCGGTCAGGATCGGGGTCTGGAACTCGGTGAAGCCCGCCTCGATCATGCGTCGCCTGAGCGAGGCGATGACCTGCGAGCGCAGGAGGATGTTGGCGTGCAGCCGCTCACGCCTCAGGTCGAGAAAGCGGTAGCGAAGCCGGATATCCTCCGGATAGTCCGCCTCGGTCGCCACCGGCATGGGCAGTTCGGCCGCCTCGGACTGCACCTCGACAGCCGTGACGCGCACCTCGATTTCGCCCGTGGCAAGGGCCGGGTTCACCGTCTCGGGCGTGCGCGCCACCACCTCGCCATCGACCGTCAGCACCGATTCCGGGCGCAGCTCCTCAAGCAGCGGCAAGACGGGCGAGCCTGCGGTGACGACCAGCTGGGTGAGGCCATAATGGTCCCTGAGGTCGATGAACAGCAGCCCGCCATGGTCGCGCCGGCGGTGCAGCCAGCCAGACAGGCGGACCTTCTGCCCGACATGGGCCGGTCGGAGCTCGGCGCAATGATGGGTGCGATAGCG
The DNA here is from genome assembly GCA_937995515.1 of uncultured Sphingomonadaceae bacterium. Classification (GTDB taxonomy): domain Bacteria; phylum Pseudomonadota; class Alphaproteobacteria; order Sphingomonadales; family Sphingomonadaceae; genus Thermaurantiacus. The sequence continues at coordinate 14,459 of CALKJZ010000009.1, forward strand.
GCAGGCGGCAGGCTCGGGCATGGCGGGCCTGCCTATTGGCCGGGGGGCTTTTGTCAAGGCGCCCTTCTCGCCTATGGGCGGCGGGATGGATGTCCATCCGCTCGTGACAGATACGGCAACGCTTTTCCGCCTCGTCGACCGCATGCGCCGGGCCGATTTCGTCGCCGTCGATACCGAGTTCATGCGCGAGAACAGCTATTACCCGGAGCTGTGCCTCGTGCAGCTTGGCACGCCATCCGAAGCTGCGGCGATCGATCCGAAGGCGCCGGGCCTCGACCTCGGCCCCATCCTCGAGCTGATGACAGACGAGCGCGTGCTCAAGGTGCTGCACGCCGGCGGGCAGGACATCGAGATCTTCGTGCACCTCACCGGCAAGGTGCCGCAGCCGCTGTTCGACACGCAGGTGGCGGCCATGGCGCTCGGGCTTGGCGAGCAGGCCTCCTATGCGGCACTCGTTGCGCACTACACGGGCCAACAGGTGGACAAGGGCGCCCGCTTTACCGACTGGGCGCGCCGGCCGCTCACCGAGCGCCAGGTGCGCTATGCCATCGGCGACGTGACCCACCTTGCCGAGCTCTTCCCCCGAATGCTCGAGCAGCTGCGCAGCCGCGGGCGCGGCGCCTGGCTCGACGAGGAGATGGCGCGGCTCTCCGACCCGGCCAACTTCGTGACCGACCCGGAGCGGGCGTGGCAGCGGCTGAAGCTGCCCAGCCGCAAGGCCGAGGTGCTCGGCCGCATCAAGGCGCTCGCGCGCTGGCGGGAGATCGAGGCGATGCAGCGCAACCTGCCGCGCGGCCGGATCCTGAGGGACGAGACGCTGGCCGACCTTGCCCTGTCGCCGCCGGCGCGGCAGGCCGATCTCGCCCAGGTGCGCGGCCTCTCGGCCGGCTGGGCCACCAATGCCATGGGCCAGCGGCTGATGCAGGTGCTTGCAGAGGCCCGGCCGCTCGACCCGGCCGAGATCCCGGCGCGGGAGCCGGCCCGGCCCGGCCTTTCGGGCGAGGCGGCGCTGGTTGCCGACATGCTGAAGCTGCTGCTGAAGATCCGCGCCAAGGACGCACGGGTCGCGCCCCGGCTCCTCGCCCGCTCGGATGAGCTCGAGGCGCTGGCTGGTGGCGTTCGCGAAGGCCTGCCGATGCTCGAGGGGTGGCGGCGCGAAATCTTCGGCGAAGACGCGCTGGCGCTGGTGGAGGGCCGGATCGGCTTTGCCGTGGAAAACGGCAGCCTGTGCCTCAGCCGGATTGCGCCACGCGCGCCGTCGGCGGGCTGATCCGCGCCGTCAGCACGTCCGGGCGAAGCCCCATGGCATGGGCGAGCGCGCGGTGCCGTCGTGCGATCGCCTCGCCATAGAGGGCAACAAAGCCGGTCTCGAGCACCAGCACCAGCCGCTCCCCCTCGCGCCGGAGCGCGCTCTTGCCGAGCGGCCCGATGGCGCCGCCGCCCAGCCGCTGGCCGAGCCGCAGCGCCAGCCCCCACCAGCGCGCCTGTTCCAGCTCCCGCGCGCTCGCCAGCCGGGCGAGCGGCGCAAGCGGCGGGGCGGGCCACGGGCCGCCGTTCAGCACCCAGAGCGCTGCGGCAAGCCGGGCCCGGCCCGCGGCATCGATGCCGAGCCAGGTGCCGTGCAGTGCCACGTCGAGCCCGCGCTCGGCGCGCCTGTCGGGGTGGGCGCGCCACGCCACATCGGCAAGCAGCGCGGCGACATGGCGCAGGCGGCGGTCGGCAGGCGGCTCGCCTGCAAACAACGGGTCGGTCCAGTCGAGGAGATGATCGCCGATTGCGGCATTGCTGCCATCGGTGAAGCGCCCCGAGCGATGGGCCTCGGCCCGCGCGGCTTCCAGCAGCGGATCGCACTGCTGCACCTCGACCGGAAGCTCCTCGAACAGCAGCCCCTCGCGCAGCCCGGTGGCGGAGGCGACGATGTGGCTGCTGCCCAGCCGCGCGGTGACGGCGCGCAGGAGCGCCGCTGCGCCCGGAAGCTGCGGCAGGCGCGAGGCGGAAAGATTGGGCACGGCCTTGAGACGCGCCGGGTCGGCCGAGGCGAGCAGGCGCGCAATCCGCGCCGGCGCCTCCCTTGGCATCACATGCTGGTGCACCACCGGCACGGGCCAGCCCTCCATGTGCATGTGGAGCTGGGCAAGCGCCCGCCAGCTGCCGCCGACGGCATAGAAGGGGCGCCCCTCCCCCTTCCCGGCCCAGGCGACCCGCGCGAGTTCCGCCTCGATCGCGCGGTCGAGCGCGCGGCGGCCGCCGCGGCGCAGGGCATCGAGCCGCAGCGTGCCGACGGGAAGCGACACGCGGTCGCAAGGCGCGCCGCCGGCAATGCGCACGAGTTCCAGCGACCCGCCGCCGAGATCGCCCATCACGCCCTCGGCATCGGGAATGCCGGCGATCACCCCCATGGCGGAGGCGCGCGCCTCGGTGACCCCGTCGATCACCTCCACCTCGATCCCAGTCTCGGCCCGCACGCGCTGAACGAACAGGGCGCCATCGGCCGCCTCGCGCACGGCCGCGGTTGCCACCGCGCGGATGCTGTCCACGTCCATCGCCTCGGCGAGAATGGCAAAGCGGCGCAGCGCCTCGAGCGCGACGGCCACCGAATCCTCGGGCAGGATGCCGCCTGCGGCAAGGCCGCGGCCGAGCCCGGCCATCACCTTCTCGTTGAGCAGCACCTCGGGCACGCGCGATGCGCCCTGGTAGACCACGAGGCGAATCGAGTTGGAGCCGATATCGATGATGGCCGACCGTCGCACCGCCGCGCTCCGCTGCCCCTGGAGGCGGGCGAGCGGCATCAGGCCGGAACGCCGAGCGCTGCGCGCACCGCGGCGCGCACGGCCTCTATCGCTGCCGGGGCCGCTGCGCCATCGGGCCCGCCGGCCTGCGCCATGTCGGGCCGGCCGCCGCCGCCAGAGCCGCCGAGCGCAGCCGCCGCCACGCGCACGAGGTCGACCGCTGAGACCGTACCAACGAGGCTGTCCGTGACCCCCACGCCTGCGCTTGCGCGCCCGTCGTTCACGGCGATCAGCAGCACCACCCCGTGGCCCACGCGGGCCTTGGCCTCATCGACAAGGCCGCGCAGCGCGCGCGGTTCCACGCCGGCAAGCTGCTGGGCGAGGAACCCGGCCTCTCCGATCCGCTCGATCTCAAGCCCGTGCGCACCTCCGCCGCCCATCGCCAGCGCCCGCCGTGCCTCGGCGAGCTCGCGCTCCAGCCGCCGGCGCTCGTCCACCAGCGCCTGCGCGCGCGCGGCCACCTCGTCGGGCCGCACGCGCAGCACCGCCGCCACAGCAGCGAGCGCGGCATCCCGTTCGCGGTAATGCTGGCGGGCGGCCTCGCCAGTCAGCGCCTCGATCCGCCGCACGCCAGCCGAGACCGCCGATTCCGAGGTAATGGCAAAAAGGCCGATGTCGCCGGTTGCTGCAACATGCGTGCCGCCGCACAGCTCGACGGAGAAGGGCCGCCCGCCGGCACCGGGGCGACCCATGCCGAGCACGCGCACCTCCTCGCCATATTTTTCGCCAAACAGCGCGAGCGCGCCGGCCTCGACGGCTGCCTCGGGTGTCATCAGCCGCGTGGTCGCCGGCGTGTTGGCGCGGATTTCGGCATTGACCAGCGCCTCGACGGCAGCGAGCTCCTCTGCGGTCAGCGCCCTTGGGTGCGCGAAATCGAACCGCAGCCGCCCTGGCGCCACGAGCGAGCCCTTCTGTGCCACATGGGGGCCGAGCACGGCGCGAAGGGCCGCGTGCAGCAGGTGCGTGGCGCTGTGCGCGGCGCGAACCGCCGTGCGCCGGGGCTCGTCAACCCGCAGCCGCACCGTGTCGCCCACGCGGAGCGCACCGGCGAGCAGCCGCACGCGGTGCGCGTGCAGCCGTCCGAGCGGCTTCTGCGTGTCGAGCACCTCGGCCACGAGGCCCTTCTCGCCCTCGATGCGGCCGGTATCGCCGATCTGGCCGCCGGATTCGGCATAAAACGGGGTCTGGTTGACGAGCAGCAGCACCTCCTCGCCCGCCGCCGCCCCGTCCGTCTCGGCACCGTCGCGCACCAGCGCCAGCACACGCGCCTCGGCCTCGATCGTCGCATAGCCGATGAAGTCGGTCGCACCGAGACGGTCGGCGAGATCGAACCAGAGCGCGTCGTCGGCAGCGGCCCCGCTTCCGGCCCAGGCCGCGCGGGCGCGGGCCCGCTGCTCGGCCATGGCCGCATCGAACCCGGCGCGATCCACCGCGCGCCCCTGCGCGCGCAGCGCATCCTCGGTGAGATCGAGGGGGAAGCCATAGGTGTCGTAGAGCCGGAAGGCGACTGCACCGGGCAGCGGTGCGCCAGGGCCGAGCCGGCCGAGCTCCTCCTCAAGCAGGCGAAGCCCCTTCTCCAGCGTCTGGCGGAAGCGGGTCTCCTCGAGACGCAGCGTCTCCTCGACCAGCGGCTGCGCGCGCACGAGCTCCGGATAGGCCTGCCCCATGGCTGAGACGAGCGCCGGCACCAGCCGGTGCATGAGCGGCTCGGGCGCGCCAAGGAGGTGGGCATGCCGCATGGCGCGACGCATGATCCGGCGCAGCACATAGCCGCGCCCCTCGTTGGCCGGCAGCACGCCATCGGCCACGAGGAAGCTCGCCGCGCGCAGGTGGTCGGCAATCACCCGGTGCGAGGCGCGCGTGTGCGGCGCCTCCGCCTCGGTGCCGGTCAACTCCGCCGAGGCTGCGATCAGGGTCCGGAAGATGTCGGTCCCGAAATTGTCGTGCGTGCCCTGCAGCACGGCCGCGATCCGCTCCAGCCCCATGCCCGTGTCGATCGAGGGCCGCGGCAGGTCCACCCGGGTGCCATCCGGCTGCTGGTCGAACTGCATGAACACGAGGTTCCAGATCTCGACGAAGCGGTCGCCATCGGCCTCGGCGCTTCCCGGCGGCCCGCCCGGCACATGCGGGCCATGATCGAAGAAAATCTCCGAACACGGCCCGCAGGGGCCGGTTTCGCCCATCGACCAGAAATTGTCGGACGATGCGATGCGGATGATCCGCCCCTCGGGCAGGCCCGAGATCCGCCGCCACAGGTCGAACGCCTCGTCGTCGGTATGGAAGACGGTGACGATGAGACGGGCAGGATCGAGCTTCCATTCGCCGACCAGCAGGTCCCAGGCAAGGTGGATCGCCTGCTCCTTGAAATAATCGCCGAAGGAAAAATTCCCCAGCATCTCGAAGAAGGTGTGGTGCCGCGCCGTGTAGCCGACATTGTCGAGATCATTGTGCTTGCCGCCGGCGCGAACGCATTTCTGGCTGGAGGCGGCGGTGCGGTACGGCCGGGTCTCGAGCCCGGTGAACACGTTCTTGAACGGCACCATGCCCGCGTTCACGAACATGAGGCTCGGGTCGTTGTGCGGCACCAGCGGCGCCGAGGGGACGATGCTGTGCCCGGCCGCCTCGAAATGGGCGAGGAAGGCACGGCGGATGTCGGCCGTCAGCATGAATGCGGGACGTGGCTTTGCGGCATGGCAGGCCGCTCCTTAGGGCCTCGCTTCGTGCCGAGGCAAGCGGCACGGCCGGCGGCTGGGGGCTTGAAACCCGAAGTGTCGCACCCAGATGTCAGGTATCGCCGGGGTCGCCTTGCGGGGCCCTGCGAGACTTTCCGGCTCGGATGAGCGGAACCTTGGAACCCATTGCTTGAGGAGGATGGAACATGCGCACCACTCTCGACCTTTCCCCCCTGCTGCGGTCGTCGATCGGCTTTGAGAACTTGAGCCGGCTGATGGATCTCGCCTCGCGAGCAACCGACGGCGACACGGCCTACCCGCCCTACAACATCGAGAAGCTTGGCGAGGACAGCTACCGCATCACCATGGCGGTGGCCGGATTTGCGCCGAGCGAGCTCGACATCACGGTGCAGGAAAACATGCTGGTCGTCACAGGCCGGGCCGCCCCGGAAGCCGAGGGCGCCGAACGCCACTATCTTCACCGCGGCATCGCCAAGCGCAACTTCGAGCGTCGCTTCCAGCTCGCCGACGTGATCAAGGTGACAGGCGCCTCGTTCGAGAACGGGCTTCTCAACATCGCGCTGGTGCGCGAGGTGCCCGAGCACAAGAAGCCGCGCAAGATCGAGATCGGCAGCGGGTCCACCCCGCAGGTCACGATCGAGGGCGAACAGGCGCAGGCCGCCTGAGCCTTCCCCCCACGCGGGGCGCAGGCACGAAGGGCCGGTGCCGGGGTCGGCGCCGGCCGCTTGCGTCGGGCATTGGTCGGTGGCCGTGCCCGCCGGCCGCCGGTCGTCTGGCGCTGCTGCCCCTCTGCCTGCCCCTCTGGCTGCCCGGTGCGTGCCGCAGGCCGGCCGGGATGGGTCACGTGCGGGATGCAGCTGATTCGGCTGCGGCCGGATCATCGGGCCGAAGGGGCGCATCGGCAGCGGCGCTGGCAGACGTTGCGATCCACCCCGGGGCGCAGGCGGGCTGGCGCGGCGCGTGGCCTGGTGCGTGGGCCGAAGGTCAGTAGAAGTAGCGCTCCTCCACGATCCTGCCGTCGCGCACCGTGTAGAGGACATGCTCCTCCATCCGCCGGCGCTGGCCGCCCTTGGGCGTCACGTCGATCGTCATCCGGCACAGGAAATGGTTGCCGTTCACCCACGGCCCCTCGACCACAGTCGAGTGGACATCGTGGTTCTCGTACCACCATTTTGCCTTGGCGAAGGCGGCGTCCCGGCCGTGCACCTCGGCAAAGTCGCCGGGGGCGGCCTCGTAGGTCGCAAGCTCCTGCGCCCAGAACCGCATTGCAGCCTCGTCGAACCGGCCCGCCTTCAGAAGGGCCGTGAACGCCTCTGCAACCTCCGCTGTCTCCATCTTCTCATTCCTCCTGCCACCGGCCATAGACGGGCAGGGTTACGATGTCGCGGCACGCCCGTCGATGGCAAGGCACGCGACACGAAGGGAGAGACAAGGGGAGAGGGAGACACAAGGGGAGACGCCATGAAGATCGAGGGAAGCTACCGGATCGAGATCAAGCGCGGCGATCTTGGGCAGCACCGCACCGTGTCCGTGCCGGTCAAGGCCGATGAGGATGGCGAAGTCATCGCGACGGTCGACCGGTTCGCGCTCACCGCCAACAATGTGACCTATGCGGTCCACGGCGCCGATTTCGGATACTGGCGCGCCTGGCCGGCCGCCGATGACCGGCATGGCGTGGTGCCGGTCTGGGGCACGGCCACCATCGTGCAGGGCAGGCACGAGACGATCCGCCCAGGGCAGCGGTTCTGGGGCTTCTGGCCGAGCGCCAGCCACGCGCGCCTGCATCCGGTCGACGTCTCGGATGCGGGATTTTCGGACATCTCGGGCGCGCGGGCGGAGCTTGCGCCCGTCTACACGCGCTTTTCGCCCATGCCGTCGCCGGCCCGCCCGGAAGAAGAGGAGCTCTTGTGCATCTTCCAGCCGCTGTTCGGCACGGGCTTTCTCCTCGATGCGAAGCTCGGTGCCGGGCCCGCGGCGCCGAAGGTGGTGATGACGAGCGCCTCGTCGAAGACCGCGCTGGCCGCCGCCTGGTGCCTGAAGCAGCGCGGCACGGTGGAACTTGTCGGCCTCACCTCCACCCGCAACACGCGCTTTGTCGAGTCGACCGGCTGCTTCGACGAGGTGCTCCCCTACACCCAGGTGGAGCGGCTGGCCGGCGATGCGCCCGCCGTGCTCGTCGATTTCGCTGGCAACCAGCCGATTGTCGATGCGCTGCACGCGCAGATGACCGGCCTTGTGGCAAGCCTCATCGTGGGGGATACGCACTGGGATGCCATCGAGCCGCCGGCCGCGGCCGTGGGGCCGGCGCGCGAGCTGTTCTTTGCCCCGAGCGTCTGGCAGGCCGAGGCGGCGCGCGAGGGCGCCGAGGCGCTGGAGGCGCGCATGGGCGCCGCGCGAAAGGCCTTTCTCGAACACGCGCGCGGCTGGATTGCCATCCGCCGCTTCGAGGGGCCGGGCGGCTGGTCGGAGGCGTTCCGGCTGCTCCTGAGCGGCTCCGCAAGCCCGGCCGAGGGTTTCATCATCATTCCTTGAGCGGGAGCGGATGGCCGGGCGGCCTAGCCCCGGCTGACCGGGCGGCGCTCGACGGAGAAGCGCTTCAGCTGCTCGATCGGCTCCTCCCAGCCGGGGCGGGCGACGGCCGCGGCCTGATAATCCTCGTAGGCCGCGCGGACATTGCCAAGCAGCTCGTTGGCCACAGCCCGGGAATAATAGGCCACCTCGGGCCTGCTGGGGTTGAGCGCGAGGCCGCGGGTGAAGGCCTCCACGGCTTCGGCATCGCGCCCGCCCATGTGCAGAAGCGCAATGCCGCGGTTGATGTGCGCCTCGCCAAGCTCGGGCAGGATCTCCAGCGCGCGCTCGTAATCGGCGAGCGCGGCGTCAAGATCGCGCGCGCGCATGCGGATGATGCCGCGATTGACATGCGTGGCCGCCCGGTCCCGCCGGCTGAGCGCCTCGTCGGCAAGCGCGCGGCTGCACAGCTCGAGGCTTGCGCGCGTGTCGCGGCGGAACTCGGCCGCCTCGTAGCAGGCGCGGCCGAGGCCTCCGCCCAGGATCGTGACGGCAGCGGCCGCCGGGGTGGCCAGGGCGGCAGCCGCCGCAAACATGGCCGGCAGCAGAAATCGTGGCATGGTCTCGTCCTCCCGGCACCGCCCTAGCACAGGACGCCGGGGGTTGTGGAGCGGAGGGAAACCAGCGGGTGCCGCAGGCGCAAGCCCTCAGCCCAGCTCGCGGGTCACATGTCCCATCTTGCGGCCGGCTGCCGCTTCCGCCTTGCCATAGAGATGGAGCCACGCGCGCGGCTCGGCGGCAAGCAGGGCATGGGCCGCCCCGGCCTCGCTGCCGAGGAGATTGACCATCTCGAAGCCCTGGCCCCGCAGGCCGGTATCGCCGAGCGCAAGCCCGGCAATCGCGCGCACATGCTGGGCGAACTGCGAGCAGCCGGCGCCCTCGATCGTCCAGTGGCCGCTGTTGTGCACGCGCGGCGCCATTTCGTTGAAGAGGGCGCCGGCCGGCGTTGCAAAGAACTCGCAGGCGATCACGCCCACATAGCCGAGCACATCGACCAGCCGGTCGACAAGCGCACGTGCTGCCGCCACGTGGCCCGGGTCGAGCCCGGGCGCAGGCGCGACCGACCGGCGCAGGATCCCGCCTTCATGGATGTTTTCCACCGGCGGATAGCAGGCGTGCGCGCCATCCGCGCCGCGTGCGACCAGGATCGAGAACTCCGAGGTGAAGGGGACGAACGCCTCGAGGATCAGGCCACGCCCGCCCAGCGCATGGCGCGCGGCCTCGGCCTCCCGCGCATGGTCGATCCGGCGCTGGCCCTTGCCGTCATAGCCCATGCGCCGGGTCTTGAGGATGGCCGGCAGGCCAAGCGCGGCGACGGCCGCCTCGAGGTCTGCCGCGCTGTCGACCGGGCGCCAGGGCGCGGGCCTGCCGCCCAGGCTCTCGACAAAGCGTTTCTCCGCGGCCCGGTCCTGTGCCACCTCGAGCGCGCGCGCGCCGGGGTGGACGGGCACGATCGGCGCGATCGCGTGCACGGCTGCCACCGGCACATTCTCGAACTCGTAGGTGACGACATCGACCGTGCGGGCAAAGCGCTCGAGCGCGGCCAGATCGTCGAAGGAGGCAAAGGTCAGCCGATCGCTCACCTGCGCGGCTGGGCAATCCGCCTCGTCGCAGAACACGTGCACGCGATACCCGAGCGGGGCTGCGGCAAGCGCCAGCATGCGGCCGAGCTGCCCGCCGCCGAGGATCCCGATGCGCCCGCCCGGCGGAAGGCTCACGGCGCCGGGGTCTCGGGCACGGCATCGCTCCGCGCCCTGCGCCACGCCGCGAGGCGCCGGGCGAGCGGCGGATCGGTGGTGGCGAGCATGGCCGCGGCAAGGAGCGCGGCGTTGATGGCGCCTGCCCGGCCGATGGCAAGCGTTCCCACCGGCACGCCGGCGGGCATCTGCACGATCGAAAGGAGCGAATCGAGGCCGGACAATGCCTCCGAGCGCACCGGCACCCCCAGCACCGGCAGCGTGGTGACGGCGGCCACCATCCCCGGCAGATGTGCCGCCCCGCCCGCACCGGCGATCAGGACACGCAAGCCCCGCCGGCCCGCTTCCTCGGCATAGCGCATCATGCGGTGGGGGGTGCGATGGGCGGAGACCACCCGGGTCTCGTGCGGCACGACAAGGTCGGCGAGCGTCTCGGCCGCGTGGCGCATCGTCTCCCAGTCCGACGTGCTGCCCATCAGGATGCCGACCAGCGGCGCATCAGCGTTGTTGGCCACCCTTACCCTCCGCTGCGAAGCGGCGCACCTACCGGCGGGGAAGGGAAAAGAAAAGCCTCAGCCGGCCGCCAGCTCGCGCCGCGCAACCACCGAAAGATCGGCGGCAAGCGTCAGCAGGATCGGCTGGCCGGTCGGGATTTCGAGCTGCACGATCTCGGCATCGCCGATCCCGCACAGATGCTTGAGCAGCGCGCGCAGCGAGTTGCCATGCGCGGCCACGAGCACCCGCTCGCCGCGGAGGAGCGCCGGCGCAATGCGCGCCTCCCAGCAGGGCAGCACGCGGGCGATCGTGTCCTTCAGGCTTTCCGCAGCCGGCACGGGCACCCCGGCATAGCGGCGGTCGCCCGAGACGTCGTAGGGGCTTCCGGGCTCGAGCGGCGGCGGCGGCACGTCGAACGAGCGCCGCCAGATCCGCACCTGCGCCTCGCCATGCCGGGCTGCGGTCTCGGCCTTGTCGAGGCCGGTCAGGCCGCCATAGTGGCGCTCGTTCAGCCGCCAGTCCTTCTCGACCGGAAGCCAGAGCTGGCCCATGGCCTCGAGCGCGAGGTTCAGGGTCTTGATCGCGCGGGTCTGCACCGAGGTGAAGCAGCAGTCGACCTCGATGCCGGCCGCCACGATCCGGCGGCCGGCATCGAGTGCCTCCTCCACCCCGCGCGGCGACAGGTCGACATCCCACCAGCCGGTGAACCGGTTCTCGAGGTTCCACTGGCTCTGGCCATGGCGAAGCAGCAGAAGTGTGGGCATCGGGCGTCCCCGGCAGGGTGGTGCGTTAAGGTCAGCGAAGGATGTCGAGAAGGTCGTCGAGCGCGGCAAGGCAGGCGCGCGCGAGGTGGCGCGACCGCCCGGGCGACCAGCCGCCGTCGGGCGAAGGCAGGTCGGCTGAGTCCTTGAAGGGCATTTCGAGCGTGGCGGCGAGCGCCCCGAACCGCTCGGCGATCTGGTTGGTGGCCATGGTGAGATTGGCCTTGCCCGGCGGCGCGACCGGATAGCCGACCTTCGTCTGGAAATCCGGCGCATGGGCGCCAAGCCGGTCGCGGAACTGCTCCTGCAGCCGTTCGAGGCGCGGCGTCATCGACGGGATGCCCTCGAAGCCGGCGAGGAACACGTGCGGTAGCGCCTCGTCGCCATGCACGTCGATCGCGAAGTCCACGCCCGTGCCGTCCATGGCGTTGCGCACGGCAAGCACTTCGGGCGAGCGCTCTGCCGATGGCCTTGCCCATTCCCGGTTGAGATTGGCGCCCGCAGCGTTCGTCCGCAGATAGCCCCGGCGCGCGCCATCCGGGTTCATGTTCGGCACGAGATGGAGCGTTGCACGCGCGCGCAGCCGCTGCGCCAGCGGCGAGTCCGGGTCGCACAGCAGGTCGAGCGCGCCTTCCATCCACCATTCGGCCATGGTCTCACCCGGGTGCTGGCGCGCGGTGAACCAGCATTGCCTCGGCCCCGAGCCGATGGTGAGGCAGTCGATCGGCTGGCCATCGAGCGATTCGCCAAGGACCCTGTGCCTGACCCCGGGCTGGCAGGCGATCCGCGCCACGAGATCGTGGTGGCGCTCCATCGAATAGGGCGCAAAATAGGCAAGCCAGATGCTGTCATGCCGGGTCGTGGTGCGGATGGTGAGCGTTCCGCCCTCCTCGGCCTGGTCGAAGCTTGTCTCCACCGCGCGCCAGTGGCACCGGTCCTCGCTCGCACGCGCGCGGTAGCCCGGCCAGCCGCCGGGATAGGCGCTCTCGTTCAGCCCGACGATCCGCACCACCAGCGGCAGCCCGCCGACACCCGAGACCCGCACGTGGAACCACTGGAAGAAGGCTCCGCCTGCGTCGCGGTCGATCGTCATGGTAAGGGTTGCCGGCGATTCCGCCCGCAGCAGCCGGCCGTTGCCGGAATCGAAGGCCGAGGAGAGCGTGGGCGGCACGGCGGAAAGCCTCAGCGCGGCAAGCGCACCGTGCGGGTCTCGCCCGACCGGCCGGGGAAATCCGCAAGGAGCGCAGAGGCAAGCGCCCGGTTCAGCCCGGCGCGATCCTGCATGTCCGCCGCGCCAAGCCCGGTGGCCACGGCGCGGCCCTCCCAGAGCCTCAGCCCGTCCTGCCGGCGGCGGATGGCCAGGGTCATCTCGACGTCGCTCACCTCGCGGCTGCGCGGTGCGCCCACGCCGGTTGAAACACTCATCCCGCCGCTTACACCCGAACGGCTTCCCCCGCCGACCCCGAAGCCGATCCGCACCGGAGACGGAGACGGCGCAACCGCCCGCTGCGAGGTCGCAACGCTGAGCGTTGCAAGGAGGTCGGCACTGTCGGGCCCCGCCGGCGGAAAGCCGAGCCGCTCGAGCTCGGCGGCGACCGCTGCAGCCTCGGCGGCAAAGGCAAGGCTTTCCGCCCCGCGCGGGTCGGCGGGCACCACGGCCACCGTCTGCACCGGCCGGGGCGGATTGGTGTGAAACCGGGTGACCGCAACCTCGACACCGGGCTGGGCGCAGGCGGCAAGAAGGGCAAGGAGGGCAACAACGGCTGTTCGCAACATCACACGCGGCCTAACGGGCCACGGCGCGCCGGGCAAGGCCAACGCGAGGCCGGGGCGAAGGCCCGGCGCTTGCGGGCCAAGCCGGTTGACTTTCCCGGAAGCCGGCCCTAGGTGCCCGCGGCCGGCGCCGGCGCGATGCCCGGGGCAGGGTTCCGGGTTTGTGCTTTCCGAGAGTGTCATGAAGATCCGCAACAGCCTCAAGTCGCTCAAGGGGCGGCACCGCGACAACCGCGTGATCCGTCGTCGCGGGCGAACCTATGTCATCAACAAGACAAACCGGCGGTTCAAGGCACGCCAGGGCTGAGCCCACGCCTGCAGCCGCGCCCGGACCGCGGCCGCGTGCCGTCGTCTGGGATGTCGGCCATGTCCTCTACGACTGGGATCCGCGACATCTCTACGAAAAGCTGATCGACGATCCGGCCCGGCTCGACTGGTTCCTGGAACATGTCGTCACCCGGGCGTGGCACTTCCAGCACGATGCCGGGCGGCCCGTCGCCGAAACCGCAGCGGAGCTCATCGCGCGCTTTCCGGCCGAGGAGTCGCTCATCCGCGCCTATGCGCCGCGCTGGCTGGAGACCATCCCGGGCCCAATCCCTGGAACCCACGCGCTCGTGCACGCGCTGGCCGCCGCCGGCACACCCCTTTATGCGATCACCAACTTCGGGGCCGAGTTCTGGGCGATGTTCCGCCCAACCGCGCCGATCTTCGACCTGTTCGACGGAATCATCGTTTCGGGCGAGGAGCGGCTGATGAAGCCTGACCCGGCGATCTGGCAGCTTGCGCAGACGCGGTTCGGCCGCCCGGGCACAGACTTCCTGCTGATCGACGATTCGCCGGCCAACATCGCGGGCGCCGCCGCGGCAGGGTGGCATGTGCACCTCTTCGAGGGGTGGGAAGGCACCCGCGACGCGCTCCTGGCGCACGGCTTTGCCATCCCCTAGGCCGCGCGACGCAAGCCCCTCATCCGGCGACCTGCCGGTCCTTCCGCGGCAGCACCTGCCGCCATGCCGTAACCGCCACGCTCGCAAACAGGCCAGCGCGCGCATAGGGATCGTCGGCTGCAAAGGCGACAGCGGCCCGATAATCGGGGAACTCCATCAGCAGCATCGAGCCGATGGGCGTGCCATGCTCGTCGAGCAGCGGGCCGGCGACGATCACCTGGTCGGCATGCGCCTCGACATAGGCGAGATGCGCCTCGCGCGTGCGCGCCCGCAGCTCCTGCTGGAGGGGCTTGTCGATGCAGTGGATGGCAAATGTCGGCACCCGCCCTTCTTGGCATCTTGCCTCGGGCCGGTCTAGCGGCTGCAGGCGGAAAGGAGTGGCCGAATGGTGGCAGCACAAGGGCTCGGGCGCACACCGCGGATGATCGCCGGCCTCGTGCTGCTGGCGCTGCTTGCGGCTGCCGGCGAAGGGCTTGCCCGGGCGCTCTCCGCCCCGGTTCCCGGGCCCATCCTCGGGCTGCTCATGCTGCTGCTGCTACGCGCCCTGTGCCCGGGGGCCGCAGGCCCGCTCGGCCTCGCCGCGCGGGGCCTCCTGCCGCTCCTCGGCCTGTTCATCCTGCCGCTCGCGGTCGAGGCTGTCGGGCTGATGGCGGAGATGCCGCCGGGCGTGCTGCTCCGGCTTGTCGCCATGCTCCTTGCATCGACGCTTGCAACAGGGGTGGTCACCGCGCTGCTGCTGGCGCGCCTGTCGCCGCGCGACGATTGATGGAGACCACCCTTGCCGTGGGCGCCACGGTCGTCCTGTGGCTCATTGCGCGCAGCCTTTCGGCTTGGTGCGGCGGCCATCCGCTTGCCAACCCGGTGCTCCTGGCCGCCCTGCTGCTGGCGGCACTGCTGGCTCTTTCGGGGCTGTCGCCGCGGGCCTATGGGCAGGCGGCGGCGCCGCTCGGCTGGTGCCTTGGGCCCGCGATCGTCGCCCTTGGCCAGCCGCTGTGGGAGGCCGCGCGCGCGGGCGGCGGCGTGCGGCGGGCGCTGGCGCCTGCAATCCTCGGCGGAAGCCTCGCCGGGGTTCTCAGCGCGGTCGGCCTTGCCCGCCTGTTCGGGCTTCCGCCCGAGCTTGTGGCGGCCTCGGCGACCCGCTCGGTCACCTCGGGGGTTGCGGCTGTCACCATGCAGGCGCTGGGCGGGCCGGTGCCGCTGGCGGTCGCGCTTTCGATCCTCTCGGGTCTTCTCGGCGCGGTCATGCTTCCGCCGCTGCTTGCGCGCCTCGGTCTTGGCGACGACCGCGCAACGGGCCTTGCCGTCGGGCTTGCCGCGCACATCATCGGCACGGATTCGCTCGCGCGCAGCCGGCCTGCCGCCGTGCCCTTCGCGGCGATGGGCATGGCCGGCGCCGCCCTCCTCGTGGCGGTCCTCCTGCCGCTGCTTGCCCGATGGCTTCCTTGACGGCAGCTGCCCCCTCGTCTAGGTGCCGCGTCCTGCCCGGCCGGCGGTGTCTGTCGGCCGTGCGATGCGGCCCGCCCTGGCGGCGTGTGCCGCGAACCCGTACAGCCTGCTGTTTTCCAAGGATCCGGATCATGTCCCGCGTTTGCGAACTCACGGCCAAGGGCCGCCAGATCGGCCACAATGTGAGCCACGCCAACAACAAGACCAAGCGCACCTACCTGCCCAACCTGCAGAACGTGACCCTCATCTCCGAGACGCTGGGGCGCAGCGTGCGGCTGCGGGTCTCCACCCACGGGCTGCGCTCGGTCGAACATGTCGGCGGGCTGGACAGCTGGCTCCTGAAGACCGACGACCGGCTTCTCAGCCTGAAGGCGCGGCGGCTGAAGCGCGAGATCGCAAAAAAGCAGGCCGAGGGCTCGGCCGCCTGAGCGGGGCTCAGGGCAGAAGCTCGAACTTCAGCAGAAGCGTGCGCTGCAACGGATTGAAGTTGTTGTCGCTTGCCAGATAGACGATGACGCGATCGCCGGCGCGGCGCACGGCGATCCCCTCGAGATTGTCAACCGCAAGCGGCGGCGCGAGGCGCGCAAGTTCCTCGACCTCGAGCGGCGCGTCACCGCGCCCGTCGGCAGCCGGCCGCACGCGCGCGACGATGGCCGAGACCCCCTCGAGCGGGGTGAAGCGCCGGAAGAGCAGCAGGTGGCCCCCTCCTCCGGGGATCTCGTCCATGCCGGTGGCTGCGTGGCCGGCCGGCGGCCGGTGCGCGCGGGGCTGCTCCGCGCCGGTCTCCGGATGCCACAGAAGCCCGGCCCGCAGGCCCGGCCCGGCGGCGGCCTCTTCCGAGAGGATGAGGAGGCGATCGCCCGCGCGCGCGACCGCCTCCGCGCCGCCATTCTCCGGCCAGCCGCGCATGAGCGCCGGGCGGTCCACCCGGTGGGCCGGCGTTGCAAGCGATGAAGGATCACAGGCCGACACAGCGGAATGGCGCTGCAGCCGGTGATCCTGCTCGAAGGCAACGAAGGTCTCGCCGCCGGCCCGGGCGAGCGCCTCGGCATCGGCTTCGGACTTGCTGGCCGGCGGGCGGCCGTCGGTGCCGAGGATGGGGGCAAGCCATGCCGCCCGGATGCCGGAAAGCCGGCCGGGGGCTGCATCCTCTCCGCCTGCGGCGGCCGTCTCGTCGGGCTCGAGGATCATCCAGGCGCCGGTGTCGGTCACGGCCAGAAGCCGGGCACAGGGCTCTTCCCAGAGGATTGCGGAGATGCCGCCGAACCGGCGGTCGGGCGAGCGAAGCTCGAGGCCGCCCAGATAGCGAAGCCGGCCGACCCGCTCGCGCGACGGGTCGGCCCGGTCGAGCGGCACCGGGCGCGCCTCGACCTCAAGGGCAGCCACCCCGGGGCCGGCCAGCGGCGGGCCGGCCACCCAGAGGGCGACGCTGGCGCCAAGCGCAAGGCCCGCAAGGCTGGCGAGGACGGAGGCGACCATGGACGCCCCCTAGCAGCCCCCCTGCGGGCCGCGCCAGCGCGTGCCGGGCCTTGTCGGCACATGAACCGCGCCTTCAGGCGTGTTTCAGCCCCGCTGGCGGAGATTCGCCCTGTCGCCCCGGCCGTTCCCGCAGGCGACGCAAAGGAGAGAGACATGCCGAAGATGCGTTCCGCACATCTGATCGGGCCGATTGTCGCAGCCGCGTTCGGCTCCTTGGCGATGGCCGCACCGGCCGCAGCGTCCCCGCCGTCCTGGACACCCGCGCATGGCATGCCTGCCCATGCGGTCCCGGCTGATTTCGTCTATGATTCCCTGGGCGGCAGCTGGGTGGACCCGCGCTTCATGCGCGAGCCCGATCGCCGCGACCGCCGGGCCGAAGACCGCCGGATGCGCCGGGCTTATGAGCAGGGCTATCGCGATGCGCTCCGCCAGCAGGGGTGGGACACGCGCCACGCCGGCTGGGGCAGCCCCGCCGACCCGTGGGCCAGCGCTCAACCCCTCGGCCGCCGGGATGTCGTATGGCGCGGGCGCGACGGCCGGGCCTATTGCCGCCGCTCCGACGGCACCACGGGTGTCGTCATCGGGGCGATTGCGGGCGGCACGCTTGGCAATGTGATCGCTGGCGACGGCCAGCGGCGGCTTGGCTCGATCGTCGGCGGCTCGCTCGGTGCCATCATTGGCCGCGAGCTCGACCGGGGCAGCCTGCGCTGCGCCTGATGCCGCTCAGGAGGCCCGCAGCCGCATGATGTGAAAGCCGTCCGCGCCTCCGGGGCCGGCCCAGGCCTGGCCCGGAAGCGTGCGGACGGCCCCGACGGCATCGGCTGCAAGGCCCGGCGGCAGCTCGTCCGCCCGCACCTGGTCGGGCGCAAGGCCCGGCAGCGCCGCGGCAAGGGGCTGTTGCCATTCGCCCTCTTCCGGCTCGATCGAGCAGACGGCAACAACCAGCCGTCCGCCGGGCTTCAGCCAGCCGGCCACGCGCGCGCACAGCGCCTGCTGGAAGCCGAGCAGGGCCGAAACATCGCCCGAACGGCGCAGGTGCAGGACATCCGGGTGGCGGCGGAATGTGCCGGTGGCCGAGCAGGGCGCATCGAGCAGGATGGCATCGAAGGGCGCCTCCGGCTCCCACTGCAGAAGGTCGGCAACGATCGTCCGGGCGGCAAGCCCGGTGCGCGCGAGATTGGCCGCCAGCCGGTCCATGCGCGCCGGGCTCAGGTCGACCGCCGTCACCCGGGCACCGAGGCTTGCCAGCTGCATCGTCTTGCCCCCGGGCGCGGCACAGGCATCGAGGACGGCACGCCCCTGCACCGCGCCGAGCAGGCGGGCGGGAAGCTGGGCGGCGGCATCCTGCACCCACCACGCCCCTTCGGCATAGCCCGGAAGCCTCGGAACGAGATGCGAGCCATCGAGCCGGAGATGGCCCGGAAACAGGCTCCGGGCCCCGAGCCGCGCGGCCCAGAGCGCCGTCTGGCACGGGTCGCGCAGGGCCAGATCGAGCGGCGGCACGTCTGCAAGCGCCCGTGCGGCAGCGTCGACGACCTCTGCGCCCCAGGCGCTGCGCCACCGGCCCGCCCAGGGCTCGGGCAAGGTCGGCACCGCCGGCAGCCGCGCCCGCGTGCGCAGGAGGCGCGCGAGGATGGCATGGACAAGCCGCCGCGGCCCGCCTTCCACCTGGGCAAGCGCCGTGGCGATTGTGGCATGCGGCGCCGTGCCCAGCCGCAGGTGGCCGGCGAGTGCCACCCGCAGCACCTGCCGGGCGCGCGCATCGGCGGGCAGCGGCCGCGCGCAGGCCGCGTCGATCAGCCGGTCGAGGTCTGGCAGCCAGCGCAGCGCCTGGCCGGCAAGCGCGCGGGCAAGGCCCCGGTCGTCCGCGCGCGGGAGCCGCCGGGTTGCGTGGTCGAAGGCAAGATCGAGCGGCCGGCCCAGCACGGTGACCGCATGGAGGAGGCTGACCGCCGCGCGGCGCGCGTCGACGCCGGCGAGGTCGCGGCCTCCCACCGGCGCCGGAAGCAACCGCCTAGCCCCTCCGGTTCGGGTCGAGCGCGCTGGCCCGCCGGCCGGTTGCGCGAAGCGGCGCGCCACCCTGCTCCAGCCCTTCGGCGATCGCCTCCAGCGCGGCGATGCGGTTGGCCGGATCCGGGTGGGTGGAGAAGAGATTGTCGCGCGGGCCGCCGCCGAAGGGCTTCACAATGTAGAGCGAGGCCGCAGCCGGGTTGCGCTGGGCGACCGGGTTGGGCACGCGCCGTGCGGTGCTCGAAAGCTTGGCGAGCGCGCTGGCGAGCGCGCGCGGCCGACCGCTGATCTCCGCGCCGATGGCGTCGGCCCCATATTCGCGCGTGCGGCTGATGGCCATCTGCACCAGCGCTGCGGCAATGGGTGCGACGATCATCGCAAGGAGTGCCGCGATCGGCCCCGGCCCGCCGCTCTGGCCGCGATTGGAGTTGAACAGCCAGAAGAAGTTCGCAAGCATGGAGATGGCGCCCGCGAGCGTTGCCGTGATGGTCATCACAAGCGTGTCGCGGTTCTTGATATGCGCAAGCTCGTGCGCCATCACGCCGGCGATCTCGTCGCGGTCGAGGAGCTGCAACAGCCCAGTGGTGGCGGCCACTGCGGCATTCTGCGGGTTGCGCCCGGTCGCAAAGGCGTTCGGCTGGGCCTGCTCGACGATGTAGACCCTGGGCATGGGCAGATCGGCGCGCCGCGCAAGCTCCACGACCAGCGCATGAAGCGGGTGATCGGGGCCCACTTCGCGCGCGTTGTGCATCTTCAGCACCAGCTTGTCGGAGTTCCAGTAGGCAAAGGCGTTCATGGCCGCCGCGATCAGGAAGGCCACCAGCGCACCCTGCCGGCCGCCGAGGAGGAAGCCAAAGCCCATGAACAGCGCCACCATGGCGGCCATGAGCATGAAGGTCTTGACCTGGTTCATGGCCGCAATGTGGAGCCGGATGAAGCCATTTCAACGGCCGCCGCCGCCGAGGAAATGGCCGATGCGCCGGAAGTAGCTCTCCGGAAACAGCCGGGTGATGGTGTCGATCGCGCGCGCGTCGCGGCCAACGAGGATGCGATGCCGGCCCTGCTCCATGCCCGCAAGGATGGTCTCGGCGGCCTCCTCCGGCGAGGTGATCGCAGCCTTCTCGAACTCGGCTGCGGAATCGAGCGCATTCTGGGTTCCGGGCATGTGGGCGATCACCTTGGCGTTGCGCGCCACATTGGTCTTCACCCCGCCCGGATGCACGCGGATCACGACGATGTCCGGATCGGTCTCGGCAAGCTCGAGATAAAGCGCCTCGGTAAAGCCGCGGACCGCGAACTTCGAAGCGTTGTAGGCGCTCTGGGTCGGGTAGCCCATCATCCCGAACACGGAGGAAATGTTGACGATCCACCCCGAGCCCCGCGCGCGCAGGTGCGGCAGCGCCAGCCGCGTGCCTTCCACCACGGCATCGAAGTTGACGGCCATCACCCGGTTGAAATCCTCGCGCGGGCAATCGGCAAAGGGCGCCACCACGGAGAGGCCGGCGTTGTTGATGATGCCGTCGAGCCCACCGAAATCTGCTGCCGCCCCGTTCACGAACCCGGCCAGCGCGCCGTGGTCGGTCACGTCGAACGCCCGCGCGCTGTGCGGATAGTTGCCCATGAGCGCCGCCGTTTCGGCAAGGCCCGCTGCGTCCCTGTCGGCCATGGCAACCGTGGCACCGCGGCGCGCGAGGCCAAGGCTGAGCGCGCGGCCGATGCCGCTTGCCGCCCCGGTTACGGCAATCACCTTGCCTGCAAGCGTTCGCATCGCCTCCTCCTCCCCCCCTTGGCGCCCGGCGGCGCACCCGGTGCCGCAAGCCTCAGGCGCAGCACAAGGTGCCGCACCCGGTGCCGCACCCGGTGCCGCACGCGTCGTCGCGTCCCTTGCGCGACGGCCGGCGAGCGCCCAGGTCATCCGACGGCAGGAGTAGGACGTTGGACCGCAAAACGGAACCGCAAATCGAAACGCCGAGCCCCGGCCCGAACGAGCCGGAGCCACTCGGCAAGGGCTGGCGGAACGCCCCCGACGCACGCTTTCCCGGGCAGGGCGCAGATGGCGCTCCGGCAGATGGCGCCGAGCCCGGGGGGCCGCGCGCGCTGGAGAGACGCGCGGGCGCCGGGACGGGCCGCACGGCCCCGGCGCGGGAGCCCGAGATCGGCGGCCGCGGCGGGCCGGAGCCCACCCGCTACGGGGACTGGGAGGTCAACGGCATCTGCAGCGACTTCTGAGGCCGGGAGGCCGCCCGTCAGGGCGCCTTCAGCCGGGAAAAGGGGCTGTTCCGCCCGGCTGCGATGAGCGCCTCGGCCTCCTCCTCCTGTACCAGCCGCCTGCGCGCCTCGGCGAGTGCGGCATCGGGCGCACGCGGGTAGGGCTCGAGCGCGAGCGCGAGCGTCTGCGCGGCCGCCTCGCCCACGTCTGCCCGGCCATTTTCGAGCGGCAGCCGGTCGAGCGCGTCGGCCTCGAGCTCGATCTCGCCGCCGGGAGGTTCGGGCTCCTCGGCGAAGACAAGGTCGAGGGGAGCATCGATGTGGGCAGGCACCGGCAGGCCCGAGACGACGCAGGCCTGCACGACCGCAGCGCGGACCCGGCCGCGGCAGGCGATCCCGATCGCCGTTGCCCGGAGTTCAAGGTCGGCCTCGAGCCGGTCGAGGCCCAGGAGACCGAAGCGGGCGGCCAGTGCGGCCCGCTCGTCCGCATCGGCGACCAGCCGCTCGCGGCGCACGGCCGGCCCGAGGCCCGACCGGGCGACCACCCGGCTGAACTCCGGCGTGAGGTCCGGCGCCGGGCTCACAGCCGGCCCGCGAGCAGCGCGTCTTTCGGGCATGCCATGATGCGTGCGTGGAGGCAGCGCACATCTTCGGCGAGCGCGGGAAGGCAGCGGGCCGCATCGGGCGAAAGGCTTGCGCGCTCCGCCCGGAACACGTTGCGCGCCAGCGCCTGCGGAAGAAGGTCGGCCGGCGCTCCTTCGGCAAGGGCCGCACGATAGGCGCCAAGCCGCCCGCCCAGCGCGCCGACCATGCGGCCGACATGCTTGCCGACCACCATGTCGCCCACCCCGATCTCGCGCAGCGAGCCGTCCATGTCGTCGACGAACCGTTCGGTGAGAAGTGCCGCCTGCGCGCGCAGGTCGAGCGCTTCGAGCCGCAGCAGCACCAGCACCGCGACGAGCGCCACCATGTCGAACCGGCCGTCGAGCGTGTCGGGAACGGCGCGGCGGGCATACCAGTGCGGATCGCGGGCCTCGGCGACGACGGCGTCCCACAGCGCGGCAAGCGGCGGATCGGGGGGCGCTGGCCGGCGGAACAGCTTCATCCTCTTGCCCTCGTTTCACCTGCGTGCCGGGCGGCGCGGCTTGTCAGGCCCGGTTCAGCCGGCATATGCGGATGGCCCGGCCGCGCTGCAAGCCACCAGCGCACGGCCCCTTGCGGACGAAAGACCAACAGCATGACCGAGAGCCGCTTCCGCCACCGCCGCCCCGCCCTCCTCCTTGCCGCGGCCGCAGCGCTTGCGCTTGCGCCCGGCTGCGCCCGCACGCCGAACATGCAGGGCTATGTGGTCGACGAGGAGCTCGTCGCCGGCGTGCAGCCGGGTGTCGACAACCGGCAGTCCGTGCAGCGCGCGCTCGGCCGGCCGACCATGATGTCGCAGTGGAACGACCGGCGCTGGTACTATGTCTCGCGGCAGACCGGGCAGCGCGCGTTCCTGCGCCCGGTTCCCACCGCCCAGTCGATCCTGATCGTCACCTTCGACGAGGCCGGCAATGTGGAATCGGTCGAGCGGCGCGGGCTCGAGAAGGTGGCCGACATCAGCCCCAACCGGGACCGCACGCCGACGCTCGGGCGCGAGGCCGGAATCCTCGAGGATCTCTTCGGCAACATCGGCCAGGTGGGAACCGGCGCACCGGTCGGCGCCGGCGGCCCGCCGCGCTGACCCGCGAGGCCGCGCACCGTCTCCGGAAGCCGTCTGCGAGCGCCCCGCCGCACGGGGAAGCGCGCGGCCCGGGCCTTGGTCAGGCGCACTCCGGCCGCGCAGCGGCAGGGGCCCTCCCCCGGCCTGCACCCCGTCCGGCTGCGCGCGCCCGCCGGATGCCCGGGGCCACGGCCTCCGCCGTTCACCGGGGCCCGCCCGGAGGCGCGGCGCAGGCTGGAAGGCCGGACGGCTGCGCTCAGTGGGCCGCAAGCGCGGCGAGCAGCAGCAGGGCCACGATGTTCGAGATCTTGATGAGCGGATTGACCGCCGGGCCGACGGTGTCCTTGTAGGGGTCGCCCACCGTATCCCCGGTCACGGCGGCCTTGTGCGCCTCCGAGCCCTTGCCCCCGAAGTTGCCGTCCTCGATGAACTTCTTCGCATTGTCCCACGCGCCGCCGCCCGACGTCATCGAGATGGCCACGAAGAGCCCGCCGACGATCACGCCGAGAAGAAGCGCGCCGAGGGCTGCGAAGGCATGTTCCCGGCCCGCCGTCAGGTCGACGAACAGGAACAGGACAAGCGGCACCACAATCGGGATCAGCGACGGCACGATCATCTCGCGGATGGCAGCCTTCGTCACGAGGTCGACGGTGCGGCCATAGTCGGGCCTGGCCGTGCCCTCCATGATGCCCGGGTTGTTGCGGAACTGCGCGCGCACCTCCTCCACCACGGAGCCCGCGGCGCGGCCGACCGAGGTCATGCCGAGCGCGCCGAAGAGATAGGGCATCAGGCCGCCGACGAAGAGACCGATGAGCACGAACGGGCTCGAGATGGTGAAATCGATCGCAAGATCCGCGAAGAACTTCGCAATGTCAGTGGTATAAGCGCCAAGCAGCACGAGCGCGGCGAGGCCTGCCGAGCCGATCGCATAGCCCTTGGTGACCGCCTTGGTGGTATTGCCCACCGCGTCGAGCGCGTCGGTGCGCTCGCGCACCTGCGAGTCGAGGCCCGCCATTTCGGCGATGCCGCCGGCATTGTCGGTCACCGGTCCGTAGGCATCAAGCGCAACCACCATCCCGGCAAGCGCCAGCATGGCCGTGGCCGCATAGCCGATCCCGATGATGCCGGCGAAGCTGTAGGAGACGAGCACGCCCACGCAGATGACGAGCGTCGGCAGCGCGGTCGATTCCATCGCAACCGCAAGGCCCTGGATGATGTTGGTGGCATGGCCCGTCTGCGAGGCGCGCGCGATCGCCTGCACGGGGCGGTGCTTCGTGCCGGTGTAATATTCGGTGATCCAGACGATGAGGCCGGTGACCACGAGCCCAACAATCATCGACCAGAACAGGTCCATCGCCGAGAATGCCTGCCCGCCAACCGAGCCGAGCGCGGCATCGGCATCGGGAAAGATCCAGCGCGTGGCAAGATAGAGGCCGGGAACGGAGAGCGCGACCGTGCCGATGAAGCCCTTGTAGAGCGCGCCCATGATGTCCTGCGTGGGGCCAAGGCGCACGAACCACGTGCCGATGATCGAGGTCAGGATACACACGCCGCCCACGAGCAGCGGCAGCGCCATCAGCAGCGGCAGGTTTTCCCCGCCCACCAGCAGCGCGGTCAGCACCATGGTCGCACCGATGGTAACCACATAGGTCTCGAAAAGGTCGGCGGCCATGCCGGCGCAGTCGCCCACATTGTCGCCCACATTGTCCGCGATCACTGCCGGGTTGCGCGGATCGTCCTCGGGGATGCCGGCTTCCACCTTGCCCACGAGGTCGGCGCCCACATCGGCGGCCTTGGTAAAGATGCCGCCGCCAAGACGCGCGAAGATCGAGATGAGCGAAGCCCCGAAGGCGAGTGCGACGAGCGCATTGATCACCTCGCGGCTGTCGGGCGCAAACCCGCGCACGCCCGTGAGGAACCCGTAGTAGCCCGCGGTCGACAGCAGGGCGAGGCCCGCAACCAGCATGCCCGTGACCGCGCCGGCACGAAACGCCATGGTCAGGCCCTGCTGCAGGCCGCTGCGCGCCGCCTCGGCCGTGCGGACATTGGCCTTGACCGAGATGTTCATGCCGATGAAGCCGGTGAGACCCGAAAGCACGGCGCCGAGCGCGAAGCCTATGGCCGCCCAGACGCCCAGCGACAGGAAGACGAGCACGGCCACCACGGCCCCCACCAGCGCGATGGTGCGATACTGGCGCGACAGATAGGCCTGGGCGCCCTCCTGGATGGCGGCCGCAATCTCCTGCATGCGCGCGCTTCCGGCCGGCGCTTTGCGGACAACCGCCGACGTTGCGACCCCATAGATCACGCCGGCAAGCCCGCACAGAATCGCAATGAGGACGAAATCCATCGGTCCCTGACCCCTTCGTTGATGATGACCGGCGGCGCGAAAGGCCGCCACCCCGGTTTCGTGTGGATCGTGTCTGGCGCGCGCCTTTGGCAAAGGCGACCGGCAAGCGCAAGCCTGCGCCCCGGCCCTCTCGACCCGGGGCGGCCGGCCAGGCCGCCCCTCAATGCTGGAAGCCGAGCCTCGGGGGCAGCGGGCGCGGCCGGCCCGAGGCGTCGCGAAGGATGAGCCCGGGCTCCGGCAGGCACTGCCCGATCCGCGCGATGCGGACACCCGCGCGGCGGGCGGCCGTGCCGACCGCGGCCCCTTGGCCCGTGGGCGCGGTGAACAGCAGCTCATAGTCGTCGCCCATTGCGGCAAGCCCGGCAGGCGTGACGCCCGAGGCGCGCGCGGCATCCGAAAGCGGCAGCGCCGCTTCCTCGATCGCAAGCCCCACGCCCGAGGCCTCGGCGAGGCGTGCGGCATCGAGCAGGAGGCCATCCGACACATCGATGCAGGCGGTGGCAAGGCCGCGCAGCGCAAGGCCGAGCGCAAGGCGCGGCATGGGGCGCCGATAGCGTTCGAGGAGGACCGGATCGTGCGAACGACGGCCGAGCGCCACCTCGAGCCCGAGACCGGCATCGCCGATCGTACCCGAGACCCAGAGATCATCGCCGGGCCGTGCCCCGGCGCGGCCGAGGGCTGCACCCTCGGGCACGAAGCCCAGTGCCGTCAGCCCCAGGACCGATGCGCCGGGCAGGCGCACCGTATCCCCGCCGAGGAGCGGGGCGGCGAAGGCTGCAGCCGCGTGCGCCACTCCGCGCGCGACCTCGACCGCCCAGGCGGCGCCGCGCCCGGCGCCGGCGCCAAGCCCGAGCAGAAGGCCCAGCGGCCGCGCACCCATCGCTGCAAGGTCGGAGAGATTGACCGCGGCAAGCTTCCAGCCGATGCCGTCGGGCGGGCATTTGGGCGTGAAGTGCACGCCTTCGGCCAGCATGTCGTGGGTGGCGACGAGATCGGCACCCAGCGGAAAGGCAAGAACGGCGGCATCGTCGGCCAGCCCGCGCGCGGCCGGGTGCACCGCAAGGCCCCGGAGTGCGGCGAGGAGCTCCGGCTCGAGGCTCAGCTGACCGGCCCGTTGCGCAGGGTGCGTCCCAGCCGGTCGAGCAGGGCATTGGCAAAGCCGGCCTCGGCGGGCGCATAGAAGGCGTGCGCGAGATCGGCATATTCGCTCACCACGGCAGCCGTCGGCACGTCCGGCCGCGCAAGAAGCTCGTAGGTCCCGGCGCGGAGCAGCTGGAGCATCAGCGGATCGAGCCGCGCAAGGGTCCACCCCGGCGCAAGACAGGGCGCGATCGCGGCATCGATCTCGGCCTCGCGCGCGGCGGTGCCTGCCACGAGGTCGTCGAAGAAGGCGCGGTCCGCCTCGCCGAAATCGAGCTCCTCCACCTCGACCCCCAGCCGGTGGGCATGGAACTCATGCAGCAGCTCCGGCACGGGCGTGGCACGGGCGGCCCGCTGGTAGAGCGCCTGCACGGCGTGCAGCCGCGCCGTGCGGCGCAGCGCGCGCAGGTCCGGGCCCGGTCGGGTTCTGGTGGACATGGCACGGCCCCTTAGGCGAAAGCACGGCGCGAGGGAATCGGCGTGGTGCGCAACCGACGGCAAGGCGGGCGCACTCGGGAAGGGAGGAACGCGATGCTCAGCCGCGCCGACGACTATCCGGTGCACCAGCGGCCCGAGCCGATCGCCTGTGCCGGCACCGACCGGAACTTCTACGACCGCTACTTCTTCAACGCGCAGGACAGCGGGGGTGCCACCTTCATCGCCGCGGCGCTCGGCGTCTATCCCCATCTCGAGGTGATGGACGGGGCCCTTGCCATCCTCTCGGGCGGCATCCAGCGATCCGTGTTCGCCTCGCGCCATCTCGGCGGCGAGCGCATGGCAACCCGCGTCGGGCCGCTTGCGGTCGAGGTGGTGGAGCCGCTTGCCCGGCTGCGGGTCGTGCTGGAGGAGCAGGACGGCATGGCCGCCGACCTGCTGTTCGAGGGCCTGCACCCGCCCGTGCTCGAGCCGCGCTTCACGTGGCGGGTCGGCCCGCGGACGGTGATGGATTCCACCCGCATGACGCAGAATGTCGAAGTCTCGGGCGTGGTGCGCTGCGGCGGCGAGGAGACAAGGGTCGGCGCGTTCACCGGCACGCGCGACCGCAGCTGGGGCATCCGCCCAGTGGGCGCACCCGATCCGCAGCCGCCTGCGCCGCCGGCGCTCCCGCAGTTCTTCTGGCTGTGGGCGCCGCTCGTCTTCCCCCGCACCTGCCTTTATGCCCATGTGAACGAGGATGCCGCCGGCCGGCCGTGGAACCGCTCCATGCGGCTGGTCGACCGCGCAACCCGCGGCACGACCGAGCTTGAGGGGCCGGACTTCGTGCTCGACTGGGAGCCCGGCACGCGCACCGCGCGCGCGGCCAGCATCGCCGGGCGCCTGCCCGGCGGCGCCACGGTCCGGGTCGAGCTCGCGGTCTGCGGCCGCTTCTTCATGCACGGCCTCGGCTATGGCCACCCGCGCTTCGGCCACGGCCTGTGGCGCGGCATGCTCGACGTCAAGGCCGAGCGGTTCGACACCACCGCAGCCGATCTTGCATCGCCTGCCAATGCCCATGTGCAGGCGCTCGTGCGCGCGCGCCTCGTCTGGCCGGATGGCGCAGTCGAGGAGGGCTCGGGCGTCCTCGAACAGCTGGTCATCGGCCCCCACGCCCCTTCGGGCTTCCGGGAGCTGTTCGACCTTGCCTGAAGAGTCCGCCGGGCTTGCGGCGCGCCTTGCCGCCTGGCTCGAGGCGGCCTGGGGCGGGCCGGTGGCCATCTCGGACCTGCGCCGCTTCCACGGCGGGGCGGCGCGCGAAACCCACGCCTTGCGCGCCACCACCGGCACGGGTTCGCACCGGCTGGTAGTGCGGCGGGACCCGTCCTCGAGCCTGATTGCGACCTCGCGCGCGGTCGAGTTCCATGCGCTCGCCCGCGCGCACGCCGCCGGCCTGCCCGTGCCTCGGCCGCTGCTGCTCGATGCCAAGGGCGACTGGCTGGGCACACCCGCCTTCATCATGGAGGAGGTGGAGGGCGGGCAGGCCGCGGGCCTGTTCGAGCCCGACCCCTATGGCAGCGCGCGCGAGGCCGTCGGCGAGGCGCTGTTCGAATCGCTGGGACGGCTCCACGCCCTCGTGCCCGATGCCGCGGATCGTGCCATGCTCCCCGGCCAGGACGCGGCCGGCCGGCTCGCCTGGTGGCGCGAGACGATCGCGCGGCACGCCGCTGGCCCCGAGCCGGTGGCGCGGGCCGCGCTTCGCTGGCTCGAGCGGCACATCCCGCCGCCCTCTGGCCCGCCGGCCATCGTCCATGGCGATTTCCGCTCGGGCAACTTCCTCGTGCGCGACGGCCGTCTTGCCGCGCTGCTCGACTGGGAGATGGCGCACATCGGCGACCCGATGGAGGATCTCGCCTGGGCGGCGGACCCGCTCTGGAGCCACGGGGACACGTCCCGCCTGGCCGCCACGCTCCCGCCCGCGCGGGCGATCGCACGCTGGGAGGCGGCCTCGGGCCGCCGCTTCGCCCACGACTCCTGGGCGTGGTGGCGGCTGTTCGCAGGCCTGCAGGGCCTTGCGATCTGGATCTCGTCGGCCGACGAGGTGGCATCGCGCCGCGGGCACGATCCGGTGCTGCTGTTTGCCGGACTGTACCCCTACCGCTTCCACAATGCGGCGGTGGCGCGGATGCTGTGCGAGGTGGCGGCGTGAGGCTGTCGCTTGCCGACATGCTCGAAGCACTCGCCCTCGGGCAGGCGCGGCACGTGGCGCCGGCGCTTGGCGACAGCCATGCCGGCAAGACCGCGCAGACGATTTCCGCCCTTCTGCTGATGCTTGCGGAAGAGGCCCGCAGCCTCTGCGCGCGACGGCATGCGGCCATTGCTGCGATCGAGGCGCTTTTGGCCGGGGTGCGGACGGGCGAGCCGCAGCTCGACCTCCTGCTCGAAGGGCTGGCACGGCCGGACGCGCAGGAGCCTGCCGACGCGCGGCACGAAGCGCTCCTCCACGCGCTCGAGCGGCTGCACGACTGGGCAGACCGCCACGATCCCGCGCTCTCGGCCCGCTGCCGCGCGCTCTTGTGCCGCCTTGCTGCAGGCGAGCAGCTTTCGCCACCCCTGCCCCCCGGCAGCTGAGGGTTGGCCTCGCCCCTCAGCGCGGCGCGGATTCCCGTTGACGGGGCCGCCCGCGGCCGGAATAGGCCCGGTTCATCGCCCCGACACCCGTCTCCGGGCAGGGGCGGCCGGGCACTGGCGCCTCTCGGGGCCGTGCGGTGGCCCGGCGGCGGGAACCGGGTCATGAACCGAGCAGGGGCTGGAGGAAGAGGCATGCGCAAGAGCATCCGGGCATATGTGACGGCCGTGGCGGTGGGCGTGATGGCGGTGGGGCTCCAGGCCCCGGCCGAGGCCCAGCGGCAGCGCGCGCCGGCATTCAAGCTTTCAAAGCCGGTGCAGTCGGTCCTCGCCAAGGTCGATGCGAACCTGAAGGCCGGCCAGGCCGCCCAGCAGGGCGGCGACGAGGCAAGGGCGAAGGCCGAGGGCGCAACCGTCCTTGCCGCGGTGCGCGAGGCCGAGGCGCTCGGCAACCTCAATGCCGATGATGTCTATGTGATCAACCAGTTCAAGCTGAACGCCGGCCTGCTCCTGGGGGACAAGGCGGTGCAGGAACAGGCGCTGGAAGGCATGCTCGCAAGCGGCCGGGTGCCCGCCTCCGACCAGCCCATGTTCATCCGCAACATCGGGGCGCTCGCGCTGCAGCGCAACGACAACCAGAAGGCGCTCGCCCAGTTCGAGCGGCTGATCCAGCTGACACCGGACGACGCGCAGCTGAAGGTGGAGGTGGCCGAGCTCTACCGGCGCAACAGCCAGAACCAGAAGGCGGTGGACATGCTCGCCTCGGCCATCGCCGCCAAGGAAAAGGGCGGGCAGAAAGCCGACGAGAGCTGGTATCGCCGCGCGCTCGCCATTGCCTACGACAGCCGGATGGGGCCCGAGATCGTCAAGTCGAGCGAAGCGCTCGTGCGCGCCTATCCCAACCCGACCAACTGGCGCGACGTGCTCATCATCATGCGCGAAACCGGCAAGTTCGACGAACAGGCCGAACTTGACATCCTGCGGCTGATGCGCACGGCCGACGCGCTCGCGGGCGAGCGGGACTTTGCCGAATATGCCGATACCGCCGCACGCCGCGGCCTGCCGGGCGAGGCCAAGGCGGTGCTCGACGAGGGTATCGCCAAGAACATGCTGAAACGCAACCAGCCGTTCGTGCGCGAGCTCGACCAGTCGGTCTCGCCGCGGATCGCGGCCGACCGGAACTCGCTGCCCGGGCTCGAGCGCGAGGCGCGGGCGGCTGCAAACGGCAGGGCGGCCCTTGGGACAGCCGATGCGCACCTCGGCTATGGCAATTACGAGAAGGCCGCCGAGCTCTACGCGCTCGCGCTGCAGAAGGGCGGCGTGGATGCCGACACGGCGCACCTGCGGCACGGCATGGCGCTGGCGCGGGCCGGCAACACGGCCGGCGCGCGCGAATCCTTTGCCAAGGTCGGCCCCGGCCCGCGGCAGCAGCTGGCGCGCTACTGGCAGATCTGGCTGGACACGCGCGGCTGAACCCGGTGGCGCGCGGTCCGGGCAGCCAGCCGATGCACCAGCCGATCCACCAGCCGGTCGAGGATCTTCCCCGCGGCCTCGGGGCCGGGGTGCGGCTCGGGCTGACCTTTGACGACGTGCTGCTCGTGCCCGCCGAGTCGGCGGTGCTGCCGTCCGAGGCCGATACGGCGACGCAGGTGACCCGTGTGATCGGGCTTCACATCCCGATCCTCTCCTCGGCGATGGACACGGTGACCGAGGCGGACATGGCCATCGTGATGGCGCAGGCCGGCGGGCTCGGCGTGCTGCACCGGAACCTCGAGGTCGCCGAACAGGTGGAGGCGGTGCGCCAGGTCAAGCGCTTCGAGAGCGGCATGGTTGTCAACCCCATCACCATGACACCCGACCAGACGCTCGGCGAGGCGCTCGACCTGATGGCGCGCCACCGCATTTCCGGCATCCCGATCGTGGAGCGCGCCCCGGCGGGGCAGCCGGGCCGGCTCGTCGGCATCCTCACGAACCGCGACGTGCGCTTCGCCGAGAACCGCGGCCAGCCGGTCTCCGAGCTGATGACGCACGAGAATCTCGCCACCGTTCGCCCGGGGGTGCGCGAAGAGGAGGCGCGCCGCCTGCTGCACCAGCGGCGCATCGAGAAGCTGCTGGTGGTCGACGACGACGGGCGGCTGATCGGACTGATCACCGTCAAGGACATCGAGAAGGCTGTCACCTACCCCTCGGCGACCAAGGATGCCGCCGGCCGGCTGCGCGTCGCTGCTGCGACGACCGTGGGCGATCTCGGGCTTGCCCGCTCCGAGGCGCTGATCGATGCCGAGTGCGACCTTCTGGTCGTCGACACCGCCCACGGCCATTCGGTGCGGGTGGCCGAGGCTGTCGCTGCGATCAAGAAACGGTCGAGCGCGGTGCAGGTGGTGGCGGGCAATGTGGCAACGGCTGCAGCTGCCCGCGCGCTCATCGATGCCGGGGCCGATGGCATCAAGGTGGGCATCGGGCCAGGCAGCATCTGCACCACCCGGGTGGTGGCCGGGGTGGGCGTGCCGCAGCTGACCGCCATTCTCGATACCGCCGAGGTGGCACTGAAGGCCGGCGTGCCGGTGATTGCCGATGGCGGCATCCGCACCTCGGGCGACATCGCCAAGGCTCTGGCCGCCGGGGCCGCAGCGGTCATGGTCGGATCGCTTCTGGCCGGCACCGAGGAGGCGCCGGGCGAGACCTTCCTCTACCAGGGCCGGGCCTACAAGAGCTATCGCGGCATGGGCTCGGTGGGGGCCATGGCCCGCGGCAGCGCCGACCGCTATTTCCAGCAGGACATCAAGGACCAGCTGAAGCTCGTGCCCGAGGGGGTCGAGGGCCAGGTGCCCTACAAGGGGCCGGCGCGCGAGGTGCTGCACCAGCTGGTCGGCGGCGTGAAGGCGGCGATGGGCTACCTCGGCGCGGCGACGCTGGCCGAGCTTCGGCAGCGCGCGGAGTTCATCCGCATCACCAACGCGGGCCTGCGCGAAAGCCATGTGCACGATGTGGTGATCACGCGCGAGGCGCCCAACTACCCCACGCGCTAGGGCAGACGGGCGGAGCCGGCGCATGCAGCCCCCTGCCCGGCTGCAGGCCGCCATCGAGATCCTCGATCGCGTGCTTGCCGACGCCCGCGCGGGCGGGCCGGCGGCCGATACCGCCGTGGCCCGCGCGCTCGCCCGCCGCCGCTACGCCGGCGCGCACGACCGGCGCGCGATCCGCGACCTCGTGTTCGAGGCTATCCGGGCCTTTGGCGATCCGCCGCCCTCCGGCCGGGCAGCGATGCTCGCACTGGCCGAAGGGCCGCGCCCGGAACTTGCCACCCTGTTCAACGGCAGCGCACATGGCCCGGCGCCCCCGGACCCGGCGGAGCCGCGCGCCCGGACGGGCCGCGCGCCCGCCTGGCTCGAAGGGATGCTGGCCGAAAGCCTGGGCCCGCAAGCCGAGGCCGAGCTCGCAGCGCTGCTCGCGCGTGCGCCGCTCGACCTCAGGGTCAACCCGCTCAAGGGTGCAAGGCCGGAGACGGTGGCCGCGCAGCTGCCGGTTGCCGCCCGGCCCGTCACAGGCCTGCCGCTCGACCTTCCCCACGCGCTCCGCCTCGACACACCGGTGCCGCTCGCGCAGCACCCGCTGGTGCAGGCCGGCCATGTCGAGGTGCAGGATGCCGGCAGCCAGTTTGCCGTGCGCGTGGCCGGGGCCCGGCCCGGGCAGACGGTGGTCGATCTCTGCGCCGGCGCAGGCGGCAAGACGCTCGCGCTCGCCGCCGACATGGCAGGCCAGGGGCGGATCGTCGCGTGCGACACGGATCGGCGGCGGCTCTCGGCCATGCGGCCGCGGCTCGAGCGGGCGGGCGCCCTTCCGGTCGTCGAGCGGCGGCTGCTCGATCCCGGCCGCGAGCAGGAGGCGCTTTGCGACCTCGACGGCGCAGCCGATCTCGTGCTCGTCGACGCCCCCTGTTCGGGCAGCGGCACGTGGCGGCGCAACCCGGAGCTGCGCTGGCGGCTCACCCCACCGCGCCTCGACCGGCTTCTCGCGCTCCAGCTGCGTCTCCTCGCGCTCGGCCTGCGCCTCGTGCGCCCGGGCGGGCGGCTGCTGTTCGCCGTCTGCTCGGTGCTCGACGCCGAGGGGCCCGCGCACATGCAGCGGCTGGCAGCCGAAGGGCGGTTCAGCGGCCGTGCAGTCGCGATCGGGGACATGAGGCGCCTCACCCCGCGCCGGCACGGCTGCGACGGCTTTTTCATCGCATCGTGCGAGGTGGCATGATAGCATGACGAAAAGTGGGCGGACGACGAGGCGGAGAGCTTGAGGAAAGGCATTGGGATGCGGATCGCGTTGCCCGGCGTTGACCTCAGGGGCCGTTGCCGGGCGCCTGTCCCGGCGCTGGTCCTTGCATTGGGCCTTGCGTTCGGCATTGCGCTCGCCGCAGGCCCGGTGGATGCGGCCCGGCCGGCCGGTCGCGACGCCCAGACGATGCGCGGCACGCCGGATTCGGCACTGGCGCCGCGCTCGGTCGAGCTTGTGCGCGCGGGCGACCAGAAGCTCGCCCGCGGCGAACATCAGGCGGCCATCGATTCCTACGAAACCGCGCTCGCCGTCGACCCACGCAATGTGAAGGCCTATCTCGGCCTTGCGCGCGCCTCGGAAGCACTCGGGCTGCCCGGCAAGGCGATCCGCTTCTACCGCGAGGCGCTGGCAATCGACCCCAACGACGTGCTCGCGATCGAGGCCCAGGGCCTTGCCTATCTGGAGCGCGGCGCCCGCGGGCGCGCGGAAGCCAATCTCGAGCGGCTGCGCAGGATCTGCGCCGCGCCCTGCCCGGCAGCCGAGCGGCTTGCCACGGCCATGGCCCGCGGGGGTGCTGTGGCTGCCGCAGCACCGAAGCCGGATGCGCCGGAGGTGTCGAAGCGGTGAGTGCGCACGCGCATCCGCATGCCGGCGACCGCGCAGCCCTCGGCGCGATGGCCGAGGTGGCCTTCATCGCCCGCGGCGGCGCATGGACGCAGCTGCGTGCCCAGGTGTTCGAGGTTCTCGCCGAAGCCCGCCAGCCGCTTTCGGCCTATGACGTCGCCGATATGCTCTCGGCCCGGCTCGGGCGGCGGATCGCGGCCAACAGCGTCTACCGGATCCTCGACCTGTTCGTGGCGCACGACCTCGCCAAGCGGGTCGAAAGCCGCAACGCCTATGTGGCCAATGTCCATCCCGAATGCGTGCACGACTGCATCTTCCTCGTGTGCGAGGCGTGCGGCGGCATCGCGCACCTCGACGATGACGCGCTTGCGCAAACCCTCCGCCGGCAGGCGGCAGCAGCCGGCTTCCACCCGCGCCGGCCCGTCCTGGAAGTGCTCGGCCGGTGTGACCGCTGTGCCACCTGAGCCGAACCTTTGCGCAACGGCCAGGCGTTTCCCGCTTTTCGCCGCCCCGCTGCCCGGCTAGGCATAGGCCATGACGGAAAGGGTTCCAGGCCGGCCGGCCACGCCGCTCCTCGACACGGTCGAGTTCCCCGCAGACCTGCGCAGGCTGAAGCCGGAAAAACTGCGCCAGCTGGCAGACGAGCTGCGGGCCGAGCTCATCGATGCGGTGAGCGTGACGGGGGGGCATCTAGGTGCCGGGCTTGGCGTCGTCGAGCTCACGGTCGCGCTCCACTATGTGTTCAACACGCCCGACGACCGGCTGATCTGGGATGTCGGCCATCAGGCCTATCCGCACAAGATCCTGACCGGCCGGCGCGACCGCATCCGCACGCTGCGCCAGGGCGGCGGTCTGTCCGGCTTCACGAAGCGCTCGGAAAGCATCTACGACCCGTTTGGCGCTGCGCATTCCTCCACCTCGATCTCGGCCGCGCTGGGTTTTGCCATCGCCAACAAGCTGACCGGCCGCCCGGAAAAGGCAATCGCCGTGATCGGCGATGGCGCGATGTCGGCTGGCATGGCCTACGAGGCGATGAACAATGCCGAGGCCGCGGGCAACCGGCTGATCGTGGTCCTGAACGACAATGAGATGTCGATCGCGCCGCCCGTGGGCGCGCTTTCTGGCTATCTCGCACGCATCTATTCCTCCAACACCTTTCTCGAGTTTCGCGACGCCGTGCGCCAACTCGCCAAGAAGGCCCTGCCCGATCCGTTGAAAATGCCTGCCAAGCGGGCCGACGAATATTTCCGCACGCTTGCAACCGGGGGCACGCTGTTCGAGGAGCTTGGCTTCTATTACGTGGGGCCGATCGACGGCCACAACCTCGACGTGCTGGTGCCGGTCCTTGAGAACATCCGCGATGCCGCTGAAGGCCCGTGCCTTGTCCATGTCGTCACCAAGAAGGGCAAGGGCTATGCGCCCGCCGAGGCCTCGGCCGACAAATATCATGGCGTCGTGAAGTTCGATGTCGTCACCGGCAAGCAGCACAAGGCCGCCGGCGGGGCGCCGAGCTACACGGCCGTCTTTGCAAAATCGCTTATTGCCGAGGCGCGGCGCGACCCGTCGATCGTGGCCATCACCGCGGCCATGCCTTCGGGCACCGGGCTCGACAGGTTCGGCGAGGCCTTCCCGGACCGCTGCTTCGACGTGGGCATTGCCGAGCAGCATGCCGTCACCTTTGCAGCCGGGCTCGCAGCACAGGGGATGCGGCCGTTCTGCGCCATCTATTCTACCTTTCTCCAGCGCGCCTACGACCAGGTGGTGCACGATGTCGCCATCCAGAACCTTCCGGTGCGCTTTGCCATCGACCGCGCGGGGCTTGTGGGCGCCGACGGCGCAACCCACGCCGGCAGCTTCGACCTCGCCTATCTGTGCACGCTCCCCAACTTCGTGGTGATGGCCGCTGCCGACGAGGCTGAGCTCGTGCACATGGTGCACACGGCGGCCCTGCACGATGATGGCCCGATCGCCTTCCGCTACCCGCGCGGCGAGGGCGTGGGCGTTGCGCTTCCGGAAACGCCGCAGCGGCTCGAGATCGGCAGGGGGCGGATCGTGCGGCGGGGCAAGAAGGTGGCGCTCCTCTCGCTGGGCACGCGGCTGCACGAGGCGCTGAAGGCCGCCGACGAGCTCGATGCCAGGGGTCTTTCGACGACCGTTGCCGACATGCGCTTCGCCAAGCCGCTGGACGAGGAGCTGATCCGCCAGCTGGCGCAGGGCCACGATGTGCTGGTGACCATCGAGGAGGCCGCCATCGGCGGCTTCGGCGCCCATGTGCTGACGCTTGCTAGCGACGAGGGCTGGACCGACGACGGGCTGACCATCCGCACCATGCGCCTGCCGGATCTCTTCCAGGACCATGACAAGCCCGAGAAGCAATATGCCGAGGCCGGGCTCGACGCGGCCGGAATCATCAGGACCGTGCTCACCGCGCTCCGGCACAACAGCATCGAGGCCGAAGGCGCCCGGGCCTAGGGTGACGGGCCCCGGCCGGCCGTGGCGTCGGGGGATGGCGGGGCTGCCGGCTGCCCCTGCCCGCCATCGCCCGCAACGGACCGGCGCGGGCGCCGGCGTGCAGGGGCCAGCGCTGCGGCGGCCATGACGAAGCTTCGCGCGGACCAGCTGCTTGTCGCGCGCGGGCTTGCGGAGAGCCGGTCGCGCGCGCAGGCGCTCATCATGGCCGGGCTCGCGTTCGCAGGCACCCGCCGGATCGGCAAGCCCGGCGAACTGCTCGCCGAGGACACGCTACTTACGGTGCGC
The DNA here is from genome assembly GCA_937995515.1 of uncultured Sphingomonadaceae bacterium. Taxonomy (GTDB): domain Bacteria; phylum Pseudomonadota; class Alphaproteobacteria; order Sphingomonadales; family Sphingomonadaceae; genus Thermaurantiacus. The sequence goes on from CALKJZ010000009.1 coordinate 51,203, forward strand.
AGGCGCGACCACCCCTGGGTGAGCCGCGGCGGCGTGAAGCTCGCCCACGGGCTCGACGTCTTCGGCATCGATCCTTCGGGCTCTGCCTGCCTCGATATCGGCGCCTCGACCGGCGGCTTCACCGACGTGCTTCTGAACCGCGGCGCCGCGCGCGTCTATGCCGTGGACGTGGGCACCAACCAGCTTGCATGGACGCTGCGGCAGGACCCGCGCGTCGTCGTGCTGGAACAGGTCAATGCCCGCCACCTGACCCGGGACCATGTGCCGGAGCCGGTCGATCTCATCGTCTGCGACGCGAGCTTCATCGGGCTTGCCAAGGTGCTTGAGGTGCCGCTTGGCCTTGCCGGCCCCGGGGCGCGGCTGGTCGCGCTCGTGAAGCCGCAGTTCGAGGCAGAGCGGCACGAGATCGGCAAGGGCGGCGTGGTGCGGGATGTTGCGGTGCAGCAGCGCGTGTGCAGGGCCGCAGCCGAATGGGTTGCCGCGCGCGGCTGGAAGGTGGCCGGGCTTGCGCCCTCGCCCATCACGGGGCCCGAGGGCAACCAGGAATATCTGCTCGCCGCGCAGCGCTGAAACGCAACAGGGGCGGCGGGCCCGCGCCCGCCGCCCCTCCCTTGGTCTCCGGACGCCTGTCCGAGATCGGCGCTTTCCGGGGTCAGCGCTTTTCAGGGTCAGCGCTTTTCAGGGTCAACGCTGTTCGAGCGACTTCTTCAGATGCTCGGCAGCCAGCGCCATCCGGTTGGAAATCGGCTGGGTGACGTCGCCTGCCACCTTCAGCATCGTCTCCGTCATGTGGCTCATGGCGGCGATCGATGCATCGATCTGCGACTTCATGAAGTCGTTTTGATATTGGAACAGCTCGTTCGGGGTCTTGGCGGCAACCATCGCCTTCCAGGCATTGCTGGTCGCCTCGAAGCGCGCCTTCGCCTGCTCGGCGATTTCCTTTGCAAGAACTTCGGCGCCGGTCGTCGCAGCCTTGGCGGAGGCAATCATGGCTTCCATGTTGCCCTTGGTGAAATCGGACATTTCGGCGACCGACTTCGAGGCCTGCTCCATCATTTCGCTGGCCTTGGCGTTCATCTGTTCGAAGCTGGCCTTGCCCTGGGCCATGGCATCCATGGCGGCCTTTTCCACCGTTTCGGTTGCCTGTTCCACGGTCTTCACAACGGTCTCGGCATTCATGGCATTCTCCTTCGTTTCTGGCTGGGGCGCAGCGGCCGCAGCGGGTTCGGGGGTCGGATCAACCGCGGGCTGCGCGGCAGGCACGGTCGGCGCGGCAGGAGTCACCGTCGCCTTCGGGCCGGCACCCGTGCGCGCAGCGGGCGGGCGGGCCGGTGCCGGCTTCGACGATGCCGAACGGCTGCCGGATCCGCGCGAAGTTGTGCCCTTGGTGGAAGCCATGGTGCGTATCTCCGGCTCGACGACGACTTATGCTGCGCTGCAACATAAACGCTCCGTCGGTCTTTTGCAAGCCCCGTTGCACAAGCATTCGCGCACTGGTTGCGCGGAGATTCGCGGATCAGTGCGCGGTCTCGGTGGCCGAGATCCCGGACAGGGCGAGCTGGCGGTCGATTTCCGCGCGCAGGCGGGCGAGCGCCTCCGCCGACCCGGCCTCGGCGCGGGCCACCAGCACGGCCTGCGTGTTCGAGGCGCGCAGGAGCCACCAGCCATCCGCCGTGCGCACCCGCGCGCCGTCGGTTGCGTCGACCTGCGCGCCGGCTGCCGCAAGCCGCGCCAGCACCTCCTCGACCACGGCAAACTTGCGCTCTTCCGGGCAGGGAAAGCGCAGTTCCGGCGTGGCAACCGTCACGGGCATCAGATCGCGCAGTTCGGCAAGCGAGCGCCCCAGCGTGCCAAGCGCTTCCAGAAGCCGGAGCGCGGCGTGGAAGGCGTCGTCGAACCCATACCAGCGGTGGGCGAAGAAGATGTGCCCGCTCATCTCGCCCGCAAGCGGCGCGCCCACCTCCTTCATCCGCGCCTTGATGAGCGAGTGGCCCGTCTTCCACATCATCGGCCGGCCGCCGAGTGCCGCCACCCGGTCAAACAGCGCCTGGCTTGCCTTCACGTCGGCGATGATCGCGCTTCCCGGAAGCTCGCGCAGCAGCGCCTCGGCGAGGATCATCAGCAGCTGGTCGCCCCATACCACCCGGCCGGCCCCGTCGATGGCCCCAATCCGGTCGCCATCGCCATCGAAGGCGATGCCGATGTCGAGCTGGCGGGCGGCCACCAGCGCCTTGAGGTCGGCGAGATTGGCCTCGACCGTCGGGTCCGGGTGGTGGTTGGGGAAGGTTCCATCAATGGCGGTAAAGAGAAGGTGGTGCGTGCCGGGCAGCCGCGCGACAAGGCGCTCGAGCACCTCGCCCGTGGCGCCGTTGCCCGCATCCCATCCCACGTTGAGCGGGGGCAGGCAGATGTCGGCCACCAGCCGTTCCACATAGCGGTCGCGGATGTCGACGGCTGCAAGCGCACCGATTCCGCTCTCCCAGTCGCCCGCTTCCGCCATGGCGCCGAGCGCACGGATATCGGCGCCGAAGAACGGTCGGTCCCGCAGCATCATCTTGAACCCGTTGTAATCGGGCGGGTTGTGGCTGCCGGTGACCATGATTCCGCCATCCGCGCCCGGCTCGTGCACGGCGAAATAGAGCATCGGGGTGGGCCCGAGGCCGATGTCAAGCGCATCCACCCCGGCCGCCCGCAGCCCTGCGATCACCGCATCGGCAAGCCCGGGGGATGACAGGCGTCCGTCGCGCGCAACCGCCACGGTCCGCCCGCCCGCCCGGCGCACGAGTGTGCCGAACGAGCGGCCGACGGCGCGCGCATCCGCCTCGCCGAGCGTCGCGCCGACAATGCCGCGGATGTCATATTCCCGCAGGCTGGTCGGGTGAAACACGTGGGCGGCGTCGTGCATGGTCCGGCTTTCTGGCTTGGGAAACGTCATCCGGTCCGCCGGAGGCGGGCGAGCAGCCGGTCGCGCGCGGCATTCACGCGCCGCGCCGCCTCGGCGCTGCCGCCGCGGTCGGGGTGAACCTCGGCGATGCGCCTGCGGTGCGCGGCACGGATCTCCGCTTCGCCGGCGCCCGCATCCACCCCGAGGATGGCACGCGCCTCGGCTTCGTCGGCCGGGGCGAGGGGGGAAAGCGCCGCGCGCCGGGCGTCGGACCAGGCCCAGGCCCCGGCGGCAAGGAGAAGTGCCGCAGCCAGCAGCGGCGAGCCGCGCGCAACCAGCAGGATTGCAAGACCGACCGCCGCGCCCCCCACCGCCCAGCGCAGGAATGCGGCAGAAAGCCAGCCCTTCCAGAAGGCATAGCCGAGCACGGCCGCAGCAAGGAGCAGCAGCAGGGTCATGCCGCAACGCCGGCCTGCACGGGGCCGGCCGAACCGGGCGGCGGCCCTGCTTCCGGCCCCGGCCCTGCAAGCGGCAGCCGGAGCGCACGGACCAGCTCGCGCAGCTCGGCGCGCGCGGCCACATGGCTCATCGTCGGCTCGGCGATGTGCGCAAGATCAAGGAGCGTGAGCCCGCTCGGGAACAGCTCGCGGAAGATCACTCGTTCGCTGAGGCCGGGCACGGGGCGGAAGCCGACCCGCCCGGCAAGATTGTCGAGCGCGGCGCCCACCCGCCGCTGGTTGCGGGCCTCCAGCGTCGAGAGGCGGTTGCGCACCACCACCCAGTCGAGCGCGCGGCCGCTCTGGCGCGCGCGGCGCTGGCGCGCCTTCCAGACAAGCTCGGCATAAAAGCCCGGCCGGGTGACGGCATAGTCCTCGGGATCCACCCGGCCGAGCAGGTCGAAATCGAGGAAGCTGTCGTTGATCGGGGTAATCAGCGTGTCTGCAAGGCCGAGCATCTCGCGCCCGAGGGGCGAATCGCGCCCGGGCGTGTCCACAAGCAGCACAGCGGCGTTGCCCGCTTCGTCCTTCAGCGCGACTGCCGAGCCACTGTCGGGCTCCACCACGCGCACGTCGGGCGTCGGCAGGTCTGCGCCCAGCCGGGCAGCCGTGGCGCGGCGATTCTCGAGGTAGCGGTCCGACGTGCGCTGGCGTGGATCGAGATCGAGGAGCTGCACCTCGAGCCCCGCGTGTGCAAGCGCAACACCCAGATGCACGCACAGGGTGGACTTGCCCGTGCCGCCCTTCTCGTTAGCAACGACGATGACATGCGTGTCGGCTTGCGGCATCGGCAGGGCGAATCCTCGCGGGAGAGCGGACGATGCGCCTTTGCCAAGCGGGGCGCGCCTGCGTCAACGCGCGCCTGCCCGCGGCGGGCGATCAGGCCGGAGAGACGGGACGACGGCCGGAAGATGGAGAGGGCCATGAAGCGGGCAGAGCGCGTGGCAGAGCTTCGGGGCGCGGTGGCCGGCTGGCGCCGCGCGGGCGCGCGCGTGGCGCTGGTGCCCACCATGGGCGGGCTGCACGCCGGGCACCTGCGGCTGGTGGAGGAGGCCCGGCGCCACGCCGGGCGGGTGATCGCCTCGGTCTTCGTCAATCCCACCCAGTTCGGCCCCGGCGAGGATTTCGACCGCTACCCGCGGCAGCTGGAGGCCGACGCCGCGCTGCTCGAGGGCGCAGGGTGCGACCTCCTCTTCGCACCACCGGTCGGCGAGGTCTATCGGCCGGGCTTTCAAACGACGGTGCGGGTGGCGGGCCTGAGCGAACCCTGGTGCGGCGCGGTGCGGCCAGGCCATTTTGATGGCGTGGCAACGGTTGTCACCAAGCTTCTCAACATGGCGACGCCGGATGTTGCCCTGTTCGGCGAAAAGGACTGGCAGCAGCTTGCCATCGTCCGCCGCCTCGTGCGCGATCTCGACCTGCCGGTTGCCGTGGTCGGCGTGCCCACGGTGCGCGATGCCGACGGGCTTGCCCTGTCCTCGCGCAACGCCTTCCTCTCGCCCGGGGAACGGGCGCGCGCGGCGGCGCTGCCGCGGGCGCTCGAGGCCGCGCGGCGCGCCATCCTCGCCGGCGCAGCCGTGGAGGCGGCCCTTGCCGAGGCGCGGCAGATGCTGACCGAAGCCGGGTTCCAGACGATCGATTATCTCGCGCTGGTGGACGCAGAGACGCTCGACACGATCCTCGTGCACCGGCCCGGAGACAGGAGCGCCCGGCTGATGGCGGCAGCGCGGATCGGCACCACGCGGCTCATCGACAATCTCGCGCTCGAGCCCGCCTGATGCACGAGCGGCCGCCGGCAGGCGCCGAGGCGCCGCCCCTGCCACCCGGCGCCGGGGGGCCAGGGGGCCCGTGGCCGCCGGCGCTGCTCGAGGGCGCCATTGCCCGGGCGCGGGCCGCCTCCCCTTTCCTGCGTGGCCTGCTGCGGCGAGAGGAGGCGCTTCTCGCCATCATGGCGGCCGGCGGCTTCGCTGCCGCCGAAGCGGCGTGCCTTGCCCGGCTCGATGCCGCGCGTCCCGGACCGAGCCTGCGCGCCGCGCGCGCTGGCATCGCGCTGACGGTTGCGCTCGCCGACCTCTCCGGGGCCTGGGCGCTCGAGGAGGTGACCGCCGCGCTCACCCGCTTTGCGGACCGCGCGCTCGATTTCGCCATGGCCGCCGCCTTCGCCGAGCGCGGGCTGGAGCCGGGCGGGCTGACCGCGATCGCGCTTGGCAAGCAGGGAAGCCTCGAGCTCAACTATTCCTCCGATCTCGACCTCATCTTCCTGCACGACCCCGAACGGCTGGCCGGTGCGGGCGACGATCCGACCGAGGCCGCCGTGCGCATCGTGCGCCGTGTCGTGGCGCTGCTCTCGGAACGGACAAGCGACGGCTACGCCTTCCGGGTGGACCTGCGCCTCCGCCCCGACCCCGATTCGACCCCGCCCTCGCTGCCGGTCGGGGCGGCCGAGGCCTATTACCAGTCGGAGGCGCTGGCCTGGGAGCGCAGCGCCTTCATCCGGGCGCGCCCCGCCGGCGGCGACCTCGCGCTGGGCCGCGCCTTTCTCGATGCAATCCGCCCGTTCCTGTGGCGCCGCAGCCTTGACTATTCAGCAGTTGCCGAGATCCGCGATGTCACCTTCCGTATCCGCGACCATTTCGAGGACCGCCAGACCCCCGGGCCAGGATGGGACATCAAGCGCGGCCGGGGGGGCATCCGCGAGGTGGAGTTCTATGCCCAGGCGCACCAGCTGATCTGGGGCGGGCGAAACCCGGCCCTGCGCGCGCCGGCAACGCTCGATGCGCTGGCCGCCCTCAGCGCAGCCGGCCATGTTGCGCCCGAGGATGGGCGCCTGCTCGCCGATGCCTATCGCCTCTATCGCCGGGTCGAGCACCGGCTGCAGATGATCGACGACCAGCAGACCCACCTCGTGCCGCGGCAGAAGCCCGCGCGCGAGGCCGTGGCCCTGCTCGACGGGCGGGAGAGCTGGCGCGCGCTCGAGGCCGAGCTTCTGCCCCGCGCGCGCGCGGTCGGGCGGCTCTACGACCGGCTGATCGCGATCGGCGACGACGAGGGCGGGCCCCGGGGGCCGCGCGTTCCGCACGCGCCCGAGGATGTGGAGCGCTGGGCGAGGGGGGCACGCCTTGCCGACCCGGGGCTTGCCGCACGCCTTGTCGGCACCTGGCGCAGCGGCCGGGCGCGCAGCCTGCGCGCACCCGAATCGCGCCGCGCCTTCGAGGTGGTGCTGCCGCGCCTCCTGCCGGCGGCGGGGCGCGGGCGGGCCGGGCGCGAGGGACTGCTGCGCCTCGACCGCATGATCCAGGCCCTGCCCTATGGCGTGCAGGTGTGGCGGCTGCTGAAGGCCCACCCGGCGCTGGCCGACACGGTGGCCCGGCTGCTGACCGCCACGCCGTGGCTTGCGGATTCGCTCGCGCGCCGGCCGCAGCTCCTCGACGTGCTGCTCTCGCCACTGCCGCAGCTCGCCTCCGTCGAGGAGGCGCTCACCGAGCTCGCCGATGCGGTGCGCGGCCTTGGCGAGGAAGCGCTCCTCGACCGGGTGCGGGTCTGGACGCGCGAGCGGCAGTTCCAGCTGGCGCTCGACCTGCTCGAGCGCGGTGTCGACCCGCTGGACGTGGGCACCCGGCTTGCGCACCTGGCCGAGGCCGCCGTGGTGCTGCTTGCCGGCCACGTCGAGGCGGGCTTTGCCGCGCGCCACGGGCGTGTTCCGGGAAGCGAGCTCATCGTGCTGGCGCTCGGCCGCTTCGGCGGCAGCACGCTCACCTTCCAGTCCGATCTCGATCTCGTGTTCCTGTTCACGGGAGACTGGCAGGCCATGAGCGATGGCGCGGAACCGACGACGGCGAGCGCCTGGTGGAACCGGCTGGTGCCGCGCATCGTCGCGGCTCTCTCGGTGCCAACGGCAGCCGGCCCGCTCTACGAAGTCGACACGCGGCTGCGCCCCTCGGGGGCGGACGGCCTCCTCGCGGTAAGCCTCGAGAGCTTTCTGGCCTACCAGCGCCACGACGCGGAGCCATGGGAGACGATGGCGCTCACCCGCGCGCGACCGATCACCGGCGCCCCGGCCGCGCGCGCGGCCGCAGCCGATGCCATCGCGCAGATCGTGGCCGGCCCGCACGACCCGCGGCGCATCCTTGCCGAGGCGGAGGCGCTTCGCCTGCACATGGCCCGGCACAAGCCGGCGCGCGGGGCGATGGACCTGAAGCTCGCGCGCGGGGGGCTCGTCGACCTCGAGTTCGTGGTGCAGGTACGCGCGCTCGTGGCCGGCCGGCCGGTCCCGCAATCGCTCGTGGGCGCCTGCCGGACCGTCGCACCCGAGCTGGTCGGCGCTGCCAAGCTGCTTGCCCGCGCGCTCATCGTCTCGCGGCTGGTCGCAGCAGCAGGCGGCGAGGCCAAGCCCGATGCCGGGGCCCTGCAACTGATGGCGCGCGCCTGCGGCGAAACGGGGCCTTCCGAGCTCAAGACGGCGCTTGCACAGGCACGCCGTTGCGTCGATGCGGCATGGCGGGACACATTCGGACGAGCGAGAAAGGGAGCATGATGGCAGACGAGGGCGACATGGCGCCGGATTTCGCAGTGGAGACGCCGGAGGGCGTGAAGCGGCTTGCCGATTTCGCCGGCCGGAAGCTTGTCGTCTATTTCTACCCCAAGGACGACACGCCCGGCTGCACCAAGGAGGCGATCGCCTTCACCGGCCTCGGCGCGGAGTTCGCAGCCGCCGACACGGTGGTGCTTGGCGTCTCCAAGGATTCGCTTGCCAGCCACGCGAAGTTCGCCTCGAAGCACGGGCTTGGCGTGCTGCTCGGCTCCGATCCCGAAGGCACGATGATCGAGGCCTTTGGCGCCTGGGTCGAGAAATCGATGTACGGCAAATCCTACATGGGGATCGACCGGTCGACCTTCCTCATCGACCGCGGGGGGCGGATCGCGAGGGCATGGCGCAAGGTGAAGGTGCCCGGCCATGCCGAGGCGGTGCTGGAGGCAGCCCGGGCGCTCGCATGAGGGCCACGGCACCCGCGCTGGGCGACGCGGCGCGGGAGCTCCTGCTCACGGCCTGCCCGAGAGCCAAGGCGCGCGGGGCGCGCGATCTCGGCCGGCTCTTCGCGGCCGACGGCATCCGCCTCGCGCCTGCCGCCCTGCCGCTGCCCGGCCGCCCGGCCAGGCCGCCGCGGCCGGTACTGGTTGCGCCGGCCGAGGTGCCAAGGCGCGGCCGCGCCGGCTCGCCACGTGCGCGCTTTGCGCTCCTTCACGCAGTCGCCCACATTGAACTCAACGCCATCGACCTTGCCGTCGATACCGCCGCGCGGTTCGGCCCGGGCATGCCGCCGGCCTTCGCCCGGGACTGGCTTCGGGTTGCCGCCGAGGAGGGGCTCCACTTCCTGCTTGTCGAGCGCCTGCTGCGCCGCGCCGGCGGGCGCTACGGGGATTTGCCCGCCCACGACGGGCTCTGGCAGGCGGCCGCCGACACGGCGCACGATCTTGCGGCCCGGCTTGCCATCGTGCCCCAGGTGCTCGAGGCGCGCGGCCTCGATGTGACCCCCGGGATGATCGCCCGCTTCGAGGCCGCAGGCGACCGCGCGGCCGCTGCCGTCCTCACCCGGATCCTCGCCGACGAGGTGGGCCACGTGGCCACCGGCAACCGGTGGTTCCGCCATCTCGCCCGAGAATCAGGCACAGACCCTGCCGAACAGTTCCGCGTGCTTGTGGCCTCCTATTTTCGAGGGGGCCTGAAACCGCCGTTCAACAGTTCGGCGCGCGCAAAGGCCGGTCTGACGAACGATTGGTACGCCCCGCTTGGCACTGCCGGGCCCCGCTGCAAGTAAACAATCGTTGTGTGGCGTTCAGAAAGGGCGCCGCGCAGCCGCTGGAGAAAGGTTACCACCACGGGCATGCCGGCATCTGCCGGGGGTCCGTTCGGCAAGGAAAGCGTGACGTCCGGCAAGCTCCGCCGGAACGCCACCGAGGGGTTGCAGAGAGGATGATCGACAGTCTGGTGCAAGCTCGCAGGCGGGCTTCCGACCGTCTCAGGCTGGCTGTCCAATCCCTGTTCCCTCCGCGGCGGATCGTCATCGTCTCGGCGTCGGGGCGTCGCTCTTTCCACATCGGAACGGGGTCGCAACTGATGGCACTTGGGACTGCTGCACTCGTCGCGAGCTGGATCGGCCTTTCGGCAGCCCAGATGGTGCAGGCGGATGCAGAAGCCGAGCGGCGCGCCGAGCTGGAGCTGCAGCGCATGAGCGCCCAGGTGGAGGCGCTGAAGGCCGACACCCAGGCGCTCAAGGGCAGCGTGGCGACCACGGCCGAGCGGATCGAGGCGCGCCAGCGCTTTCTCGATGCGCTCCTTACCGGGCGGGCAACCGATCGCGACCTCGCCGAACTCCTGCCAAGGCGCAGCACCGCCCGCGGGCGCGAGGGGCAGCAGGCCGATCCGGCAACCGCAGGCGTCCTCGCCCCGTTCGCCGCGCTCGAGCAGCGCCAGCTCGCGCTGGTCGACAAGGCGTCCGCCACGGCGGAAACCCGCCTGCGCGATGCAGAATCGCTCATCCGGCGCCTCGGTCTCGATCCGGCGCGCTTCGTGGCGCAGAGCCGGATCGCCAGCCTTGCCGGCCGCGGCGGCCCGTTCGTTCCCGCTAATGGCTGGCTCGGGGCCGGCACCGACTCCGCGCCCGATCCGCAGTTCGCAGAGCTCTATGTCAACTGGCAGCGCGTGCAGCAGCTGGAAGACGCGATGGCCTCGCTTCCGGCCTTCGTGCCGGCGCGCAATTATGTGCTCACCTCGGGCTTCGGATTCCGCTTCGACCCGTTCCACGGCCGGCCGGCCCAGCACGCGGGCATCGACCTCGCCGGCGCGCACGGGGAGCCGATCTATGCCGCCGCGGCCGGCCGCGTGGTCCGCGCCGAGCGCTTCGGCGCCTATGGCCTCACCGTCGATATCGACCATGGGAGGGGGATCCTCACCCGCTATGCCCACCTCTCCTCCATCGAGGTCCGCATCGGCGAGGCGGTGCAGATGGGCCAGCGCATCGGCGGCATGGGCTCGACCGGCCGCTCCACGGGCACCCACCTTCACTACGAGGTGCGCATCGACGGCCAGCCGGTGAACCCGCGCCCGTTCCTCGATGCCTCGCGCTACATTCTCGCGATGCAGAAGGAGCGCGCGGGCCCGACCCTTGCCGCGGCTGCCGACCGCTGACGAGCCGCAGGCGCCGCGCCCGCCCGCTGGCCACGCGCCCTTGCCTCGGCTGGGTGCCCCGCCTATTTCGGCAGCATGACCGGGATCCGGCTTTCCGAGGCTGCCGCGCGCCGGGTGCGCGCGATCGCCGAGCGTCAGGGCCGGCCGCAGGCCCGCCTGCGGCTGGCCGTCGATGGTGGCGGCTGCGCGGGCTTCCAGTACCGCTTCGCGCTTGATGACGGGCCGCAGGACGGGGACTTTGAAACCTCGACCGACGGCGTGACCCTGGTCGTCGACGAGGTGAGCCTGCCGTTCGTCACTGGCGCAACGGTCGACTTCGTCGAATCGCTCGGTGGCGCGTCGTTCCAGGTGGTCAACCCCAACGCGGCGTCGAGCTGCGGCTGCGGCACCTCCTTTTCCGTCTGAGGCGGGTGCGCGTCGCTACCTTCAACATCAACGGCATCGCGGCCCGCCGGCAGCGGCTGGACGAATGGCTCGAGGCTGCCCGGCCCGACATTGTCTGTCTGCAGGAAATCAAAACGGCAGCCTTCCCCGCCGAAGCCTATGAGGCGGCCGGCTGGCACGTGCTGTGGGCCGGCGAGAAGGGCTTCAACGGCGTTGCAATCCTTGCGCGGCATCCGCTGGAGGAGGTGGCGCGGGAGCTCCCTGGCGATGCCGGGGACCGGCAGGCGCGCTGGCTCGAGGCGAAGGTGGCCGGGCTGCATGTGGCCTGCCTCTACCTGCCCAACGGCAACCCTGCGCCCGGCCCCAGGTTCGATTACAAGCTGGCCTTCATGCAGCGGCTGGCGGGGCGCGCCCGGGCCCTTCTTGCCGCCGAGATACCGACCGTGCTCGCGGGCGACTGGAATGTCTGCCCGACCGACGCCGACGTCGCGCGCCCCGAGGCCATGGCCGCAGACGCGCTGTGCCTGCCGCAAGCCCGCGAGGCCTTCCGGGCGATTGTCGCTGAGGGCTGGACAGAGGCTGTCCGCGCCCGCTTCCCGCACGAGACCGTCTATACCTACTGGGACTACCAGGCCGGTGCCTGGGCCAAGAACTGGGGTCTGCGGATCGACCATCTGCTGCTCTCTCCTGCCGCCGCCGACCGGATGACCGATGCCGGGATCGACCGCGACGTGCGCGCGGCGGAACGGGCAAGCGATCATGTGCCCGTGTGGGTGGAGCTGTCCTCCGCCTGAGCGGCAAGCGCGGCCGCGAGCACGGAGCGCAGGGCCGGGCCGGCCAGATCCTCGGCGACAAGGCCGGGCCCGAGTGCCGCACCCAGCGCCCCGTGCAGCCAGGCGCCGGCCGCTGCGGCCTCGAAGCCGCCGAGCCCCTGGGCAAGCAGGCCGGCAACGAGCCCCGCCAGCACGTCGCCCGAGCCTGCGGTGGCGAGCCACGGCGGCGCGTTGCCCGTGATCGCCGCCCGACCGTCGGGGGCCGCGATCACGCCATCGGCGCCCTTGAGCACCACGACCGCGCCGGACTGGGCTGCCGCCGCGCGCGCACGGTCGAGCTTCGAACCTTCCATATCCGGAAACAGGCGCGCGAACTCGCCCTCGTGGGGGGTGAGGACCACTGCCCCGCTGCGGGCCCGCACCTGCAGCGCCAGCGCCGCGGCCGCGCCCCTGAAGGCGGAGAGCGCATCGGCATCGAGCACCAGCGGGCAGGCCGATGCGAGCGCAGAGTCGGCCACCTGCCGCGCCGGGGCGCCTGCACCCGGGCCGACGCAGGCCGCCCGCACCTTCGGAGACCGGAGCAGGTCGCCGAAGGCGTCGGGGTCGCATGTCTTGAGCATGATCGCCGTCTCGTGCGCAGCATGGATGCGCAGCGCGTCCGCCGCGCCGCACAGCGTCACCGCGCCCGCGCCCACGCGCAGCGCCGCGCGCGCGGCAAGCCGCGCCGCGCCGGTGGCAAGCTCCGGTCCGGACCAGACGGCAACACCGCCGCGCGCATATTTGTGGGTGTCGATTGCGGGCTCGGGCAGGCGGAAGAGACCCAGCCCGTTCTCGTGCGTCCGCGCGCCCGCCGGCGGCGGAAGGCCGAGATCGGCAAGCTCGAGCCGCCCGCAGTGCAGCCTTCCGGGCAGAAGCAGATGGCCGGGCTTGGCTGCATGGAAGGTGAGCGTGGCGGTCGCCCGGATCGCAGCGCCCAGCGCCCTCCCGGTATCGGCATCGATGCCCGAGGGAATGTCGACTGCGAGAATGGGGGCGCGGGCCGCATTTGCACGGCCGACGATGGAAGCCGCCGCACCCTCGATCGGCCGCGCAAGGCCGATCCCGAACAGGGCGTCGATGATGAGGTCGGCGTCCGGCAGGCCGTCTGCGGCACGGACCACGGGGCCGCCCCACAGGCGCCGTGCGCGGGCCGCATCGCCACGCCAGGCCCCCGGGTCGGCAAGGGAGGCCACCCTCACATGGTGGCCCTGCGCGGCCAGCAGCCGCGCTGCCACCAGCCCATCTCCGCCATTGTTGCCGGGCCCGGCCAGCACCAGCACGCGCGCCGGCTGGGATCCGAGCATCCGGGCTGCGGCCTCTGCCACCTTCGCGGCGGCCTGCTGCATCAGCGCGAACGAGACATGGCCGGCGGCAAACCATGCCGCTTCGGCGGCGCGCATCTCGGCGGCCGAGACGAGCGGCCGGGCCCGGGAAAGACCGTCTGCCGAGGCGCCTGTCAGGCTGCGCGTCGCTGCAGCTCCTCGTCGGCTGCGCGCCAGTCCCGGGAGACGAGCTTCTCCTCGATGGCAGTGCGGGTCTCCAGCTCGCCGTTGCGGATCCAGTGCCACGTCCGGCACCGCTTCTTCCCGTCGTCCGAAAGCTGGATCATCTCGTAGAGATAGAGATCCGGGTCGCCGGTGCGCTGCCAGTAGAGCACCACCGAGCGGCCCTTGTCGTCGAGGTTGAGCTCGGCCGCCCAGCCCTGGATGAGCTCATTGTCCCACCAGATGCGACCATCCCGGTATTCGGCCGGAAACTCGCGCACCTCGGTGCGCCCGTCCGCCCACTGGTAGATGTTGGTCTGGTGATAGGGCCAGGGGCCACTTTCCGGGAAGCGGCACAGCAGCCGGGACCGGTGCTCGTCCACCAGCCTGCCGGAGGAATCGTAGTAGCGGTAGGTCCCTTCCCACACGCCCTCGTGGCGGGCGAGCAGCGGCATGTCGTCCTTGATCCCCATGATCCTCTCCTTTGCTGCAGTCTATCGCGCAGCCGGCGCGGCGTCGAGGCAGGCCTCGAGCAGCGGCCGGGCGGCACTTGCCCGCATGAGCGCGAGATGGCGCACCGCGAGCCGCTCGGGGTCGAGCTCGACCGGGTCGAAGTCACGCGCCGCAGCGGCCGAGGCGTCGAACCAGGGGGCAAAGCAGGTCTCGGCGCGCAGCATCCGCCACGCCTTCAGGAGATGCGTGCCCGCCCAGTCGGGCGCAAGGTCCGGAAGGCCCCGCTCCCGCCACGCGGCGATCTCTCCCGGTGGACAGGGGGTGGCCCTGTGCCGGGCACCGAGACGCCGCGCCACGCGGCCGGCCAGCAGGGTGCTCCAGCCCTCGCCTTCCACCATGGCCGGCGCGCGTCCGAGCGCCTGCACGGCGGCTGCGGCCACCTCCGTCCAGGCCTCGAGCTGCACGGGCGCATCGGGCCATGGATCGGAAAGGCCGTGGCCGGGAAGGTCGATCGAAAGGAGGCCTGCGGGTGCGGCGGTGAGCGCCGAGCCGGGGGCGTGGAGGAAGAGGTCGTCCCCGCCCTTCCAGTGGACGAGGCCCTCGAAGCCTGCTGCGGCCACGGGCACGAAGCCCTCGCCCACGTCGGGCTCCTGCGGCGCGGCCGGCGGGGCCGGGTTGGCGCGCAGCCAGGCAAGCGCTTCCGCCTCGAGCTCGGACGGGGTCGAGACGGGCGCGATGCGCCAGCTGGGGGGAACCTCGCCCAGCCTGGCAAGGTGCGCCTTCAGCGGATCGCCATCATAGGCCGAAATGAGAACCGGCGGCGTGGGCTCGCCGGGCGGCGGCACGTCGCGCCTTGCGCGCAGCACGGCCGCATAGCCCAGCGAGAAGCTGTTTCCGGCCGAGAGGCATTCCATCACGATAGGCTGTGCGGCCTCGGGCGCGATCGAGGCAAAGGGCAGGCGGTTGGCCGTGCCCGGCCGATACCAGGGGAAGAACCAGCTCTGCTCCTGCACCCGACCCCACAGCCAGGCGAGATGCTCGCCAAAGGGCCGCGGCAGGAAGTCGGGCGTGTAGGCGGCGCCGAACTCGGCCTTTTCCGCATCCGACCACACCGCATAGCCGCCGCAGGCGAGCGCGGCGAACCGGCCCGGGTGGCGCCTTGCGGCCGTCACCAGGATGATGGCGCCCGAATGGAAGCCATAGGCCCCCACCTGCGCAAGGCCCAGCGCATCGAGCAGCGCCACCACGGCATCGGCATAATCCTCGCATTCGGGCCGCAGCAGCGGCAGCGGCTGGGAATCGCCAAAGCCCGGCGTGTCTGGCGCAAGCACCGTGAAATGCTCGGCCCAGCGCGACATCAGCGGCACATATTCGGCCGAGGAGCGCGGCGACTGGTGGACCAGCAGCAGCGGCGGGCCCTTGCCCGCGCGCCGGTAGTGCACGCGGCGCAGCGAGCCATCGGGGTTTGGCACATCGATGAAATGGCGCGTGATCATGGCTGCTCCAGGAGTTCGAACAGGGCTCCCTCCGGCCCGCGGACCGAAGCCGCGCGCCGCCCGCCGTAGAGCGGCCCATCGAGCACCACGGGCGGGCCCAGCAAGGGGGCACGCACAGCTGCAAGATCGCGCACCACGAGGCTGACCAGCGCATTGCCCGGGGGAAGCTCGCCCGGCGCCACGGGGCGGCGGGCCGTGCCCATGGGATACTGGTCGACCTCGGCGACGGGCATGCGCCCCACCTTGGTCATTGTCATGGCCGTCTCATAGCTGTCGGGCAGGCCGAAGCTCCGGTTGATCACCGAATAGGGGATCACCCAGGTCTCCCCCTCCTCGAGCCCCAGGGCATCCACCTGGAAGCGCAGCGACTCTGCCCGGTCCCGGGCGGCAAGAACGGCGATGAACATGCGGTCGACCTCGGCTTCGGCCTGCGGCAGGTCGAGCCCGGCGGTCTGCGGCTTCAGAACGGTGTTGAGATAGAGCACTTCCCCCGCCCGCCCCGCGACCTGGAAGGGGATGAAGTCGGAAAAGCCGGGTACCAGCTTGGGCGGGCCGAGCACCTCGAAGGCGGCGGTGTCGATGCGCGCGTGGAGGGCAAAGGAATCCCGCACCGTCAGCTCGAAGGCCGCCCAGCCGAAGGTCGACAGCGGCCGGTAGCCGGGAACGCCCGTGCCCTCGACAAGGCGGATGAAGCCGGGCGTTGCCCCCTCGCCGGCAAGCAGGGCGAAGCGGCGGCCTGCCATGGCCGGCGCGCCCCAGGAGGCCGCAAGCGCCTGCGGCACATGCCCCTCGGCCACGACACTGAGCGCAAGCTCGCGGCCGTAATCGGCAAGGGACTGATCGAACCGTGGCGCGAGAACCGTCGCGCACATCAGCCGGCCGTGCGGCAGTTGCTCCCGATCGTTCCGCATGGCAACCGCTTGTCCGGACATATCGGCCAACGCAAGCGCGCCGTGCGGGGCTTGGCCGGGATGCGGAGAAAGGAGGGCCAAAATGGCGGAGATCATGGGCACGCGCATGGTCGATGACGGCCGCACGGCCAGGGCCATCTTCGAGGACGTGCTCGCCAACCCGGCGCGCGCGCGCTTCGGCTTCGGCCGGCGCCTTGCCATCGTCAATGTCGATCTCCAGCGCGCCTACACCGACATCGGCGCTTTCCGCACCGCCTACGAGACCGACCCGGACCAGATCGCGCATGTGAACCGGCTGTCGAAGGCGGCGCGGGCGGCGGGGATGCCCGTGGTCTGGACCCGGGTCGGCTACCGGCCCGACGGGCAGGATGCCGGCATCTGGGGCACGCGCACCGACACACCCGACAGCCTGCAGAACATCGCCGTCGGCAGCGAGCGGCACCAGTTCGACCCCAGATGCGCGATCGAGGCCGAGGATCTCGTGTTCACCAAGCGGATGCCGTCGGCCTTCTTCGAGACCCCGCTGCGCTCATGGCTGCAGTGGAAGGAGGTCGACACGGTGGTGGTCACCGGCGGGTCCACCTCGGGCTGCGTGCGCGCGACCGCCGTGGATTCGCTCTCGCACGGGTTCCGCACGATCGTGCCGCTGGAAACCTGCGCCGACAAGCATGCCAGCTTCCACTACGCGAACCTGACCGACCTTGCGCTCAAATATGCCGACGTGCTGCCGGTTGCCGAGGTGATCGCCTGGCTGGAGGCGCGGACCAGCTGAGAGCGCCGGGCTCAGCCCTTCCGGCCGAGCCCGGAGAGGCCGCCGAAGCGCTTGTTGAACCGGGCGACCTGGCCGGCCTTCTCGTTGGCACGGGCCTGCCCGCCGGTCCACGCCGGGTGGCTGAGCGGGTCGATGTCGAGCACCAGCGTGTCGCCTTCCTTCCCCCAGGTGGAGCGGGTCTCGAACACGGTGCCGTCGGTCATCTGCACCTTGATGACATGGTAGTCGGGATGGATGCCGGCCTTGGGCATGTTGCTGGTCCTTGTCGCTGATGGCCGATGCTGACCGGCCGAAGAACCGGCCGCATAGCCGAGACGCGGGCGGCACGCAACGCTTGGCCGGGCACCGCCGGCCGCCTAAGGGCTTTTCATGGAAAGGATTGGTCAACCCCTGGGGCAGGGCCCCGAGGCGGAGGCCAACCGGGCCGCGATGGCGGCGCTGGTGGCCGAGCTTCGGGCGCGTGCGGCAGCGGTTGCCGCGGGCGGGCCCGAGGCCGCGCGCGACCGGCATGTGGCGCGCGGCAAGCTGCTGCCGCGCGAACGGGTGGAGCGGCTGCTCGATCCGGGCACGGCCTTTCTCGAGATCGGCCAGTTCGCAGCCCTTGATGTCTATGACGAGGAGGTGCCGGCCGCCGGCCTCATCGCAGGCATCGGGCAGGTGGAAGGCCGCCTCGTGATGATCGCGGCCAACGACGCAACGGTCAAGGGCGGCACCTACTATCCGCTCACCGTCAAGAAGCATCTGCGCGCGCAGGAGATTGCGCGCGAGAACCGCCTGGCCTCCATCTATCTCGTCGACTCGGGCGGCGCCAACCTCCCCCGGCAGGACGAGGTGTTCCCCGACCGGGATCATTTCGGGCGCATCTTCTACAATCAGGCAACGATGTCGGCAGCCGGCATCCCGCAGATTGCCGCCGTGATGGGCAGCTGCACCGCCGGCGGCGCCTATGTGCCGGCCATGGCCGACCAGTCGATCATCGTGCGCAACCAGGGCACCATCTTTCTCGGCGGCCCGCCGCTGGTCAAGGCGGCAACCGGCGAGGATGTCTCGGCCGAGGAGCTGGGCGGCGGAGACGTGCACGCCCGCATTTCGGGCGTGGCCGACCATCTTGCCGAGGACGATGCCCATGCGCTCCACCTCGTGCGCCGGATCGTGGCCACCCTGCCTGCCGCCCCGCCCCCACAGCGCGCGCCGGCAAGGCCGCCCTGCTTTCCGGCGGAGGATCTCCACGCGCTCGCCGCCGCCGATCCGCGCCATCCCGTCGACGTGCACGAGGTGATCGCCCGGATCGTCGACGGCTCGGAGTTCGACGAGTTCCGACCGCTTTATGGCCCAACCCTCGTCTGCGGCTTTGCCCGCATCGAGGGGCTGCTGGTTGCCATCCTCGCCAACAACGGCATCCTGTTCTCGGAATCGGCGCTCAAGGGCGCGCATTTCATCCAGCTCGCCGCCGGCCGCGGCATCCCGCTCCTCTTCCTGCAGAACATCTCCGGCTTCATGGTCGGCAAGGCCTACGAGAACGAGGGGATCGCCAAGCACGGGGCGAAGCTGGTGACGGCCGTGGCCTGTGCGGCCGTGCCGAAGGTGACGGTCGTGATCGGCGGCAGCTTCGGCGCAGGGAACTACGGCATGTGCGGCCGCGCCTACTCGCCCCGCTTCCTGTGGATGTGGCCGAATGCGCGCATCGGCGTGATGGGCGGCGAACAGGCCGCAAGCGTGCTCGCGGCCGTGAGATCGGGCGGCTTTGCAAGCGCTGCGGAGGAGGAGGCGTTCAAGGCCCCCATCCGCGCGCAATACGAGCGGCAGGGCAGCCCCTGGTATGCCAGCGCCCGGTTGTGGGACGACGGCATCATCGCGCCCGAAGACACGCGCGCCGTGGTGGCGCTCTCCCTTGCTGTCGCGTGCAGCGCCCCCGTTGCCGAAACCCGCTTCGGCACCTTCCGGATGTGATCCCGGTGCTGGAACAGTCCGCCGACAGCCGCGGCATCGCCCGGGTGGCACTCAACCGGCCCGAGCGGCACAATGCCTTCGACGAGGCGCTGGTTGCCGCACTCCACGAGGCGTTCGTGGCGTTTGCCGCCGATCCGCCGCGCGCGGTGGTGCTCTCCGGCTGCGGGCCCAGTTTTTCGGCCGGGGCCGATGCCGCGTGGATGCGCCGCGCCGCCGGCTGGACCGAGGCCGAGAACCGCGCCGACGCGCAGAAGCTTTCCGACATGCTGGCGGCCATCGATTCCTGCCCCTGCCCGGTGATCGCCGAGGTCCACGGCGCGGTGATGGGCGGCGGGGTCGGCCTTGTGGCCTGCGCGGACATGGCGGTTGCGCACCCGCAGACGCGCTTTGCCCTGCCGGAGGTGAGGCTCGGCATCACGCCGGCCACCATCTCGCCCTTTGTCATCCGCGCGATCGGCCCGCGTGCGGCGCGGCGCTGGTTCCTCACAGGCGAGCGCTTCGGCGCGGCCGAGGCCCGGGAGATGGGCCTTGTGCACGCGGTGAGCGACACGCCCGATGCCGTGGCCGGGCAATGGATCACCGCCCTGCTGGCCGCCGCGCCCGGCGCCGTCGCCGAGGCCAAGCGGCTGGTCCAGGACATTGGCGGCCGGCCAGTGACCGACGCTCTGCGCGCCGACACAGCGGCCCGGATAGCCGCGCGCCGCGCATCCGCGGAAGCCCGGGAGGGTCTTGCGGCGTTTCTCGGGAAACGAAGCCCCGCCTGGGCGCGAACGCCATGAGAAAGCTTCTGATTGCCAACCGCGGCGAGATTGCCTGCCGCATCATCCGCACCGCGCGCAGGATGGGGATTGCAACGGTCGCCGTCTTCTCGGAAGCCGACGCAGGTGCGCCCCACGTGCGACAGGCCGACGCGGCGGTGCCCATCGGCCCGGCACCCGCGCGCGAAAGCTATCTCGTGGCCGAGCGGATTCTCGAGGCCGCGCGCGCAACGGGCGCGGATGCCATACACCCCGGCTATGGCTTCCTCTCGGAAAATGCCGAGTTTGCCGAGGCCGTGCGCGCAGCGGGCCTCGTCTTCGTCGGCCCGTCGGCCGAGGCCATCCGCGCCATGGGCCTCAAAGACACGGCCAAGGCGCGGATGCGCGCGGCCGGCGTTCCCGTCGTGCCGGGCTATATGGGCGAAGACCAGGGGCTCGCGCGGCTCGAGCAGATGGCCGTGTCCATCGGCTACCCGCTGCTCATCAAGGCGGTCGCAGGCGGCGGCGGCAAGGGCATGCGCCCGGTGGCCGACAAGTCCGGCTTCGTGGAGGCGCTGCTGGCTGCCAAGCGGGAAGCCGCGAGCGCCTTCGGCAATGATTCGGTGATGCTGGAAAAGCTCATCCGCCGCCCGCGCCATGTGGAGGTGCAGATCTTCGGCGATGCCCACGGCAATGTCGTCCACCTCTTCGAGCGGGACTGTTCGCTGCAGCGCCGCCACCAGAAGGTGATCGAAGAGGCGCCCGCCCCGGGGCTTTCCAGCCGGCTGCGGCACATCCTCGGCGTGGCGGCGGTTACCGCCGGGATCGCCATCGGCTATGAGAATGCCGGAACCGTCGAGTTCATCCTCGACCTCGACGATCCGGACGAGGCCGGCGACCCGAAGTTCTACTTCATGGAAATGAACACCCGCCTGCAGGTGGAGCACCCCGTCACCGAGGCCATCACCGGGCTCGACCTTGTCGAGTGGCAGCTGCGCGTCGCCCGGGGCGAGATGCTGCCGCTGTGCCAAGAGGCGATCGAGGCGCGCGGCCACGCCATCGAGGCACGCCTCTGTGCCGAGAACCCCGAAGCCGGGTTCCTGCCCGCAACCGGGCGGCTCGACCGCCTCGCCTTTCCCGCCGATGCCCGGATCGACACGGGCGTTGCCGAGACAACTGAGGTCTCCATCCACTACGACCCGTTGCTCGCCAAGATCATCACCCACGGCGAGACGCGCGCGGCCGCAATCGCGGCACTGGTGCGCACGCTCGACCAGACGGTCGTGGAAGGGGTTGCGACCAACCGCGCCTTCCTCGCGCGGCTTGCCGCCCACCCGGCCTTTGTTGCGGGCGATGTCCACACCGGCTTTATCGCCGAACATCGCGAGGCCCTGCTTGCCGGGCAGCCAGCGCCCGCCGCGGCGGTGGCCGCAGCCGCCGGCGCTGCCATGGATGGCGTGGGGGCGGGCCCCGGGTTTGCAAGACCCTTCCGCCTCAACCTTGCAGCCGAGACGCACCTGGCGCTGTGGGAGCCCACGGGCACCGAACACCGGCTGCGCCTCGCCCTTGTGCCGGGGGGGCTCTGCGCGCGGCTGGCAGACGGCGAGGAGGTGCGGCTGGAAGGCCCGCCGCTGGCCCCCGCCGTGCATGCCGGGGGCGCAGTGGTCCGCCCGGTGCTGGTGCCGATCGCAGGCGGGCACGAGGTCCGGATCGACGGCCAGGCGTGGCGCTTCCTTGCCGCAAACCCGGCCTGGAAAAGCCACAGCGCGGCCGGCCCGGCCGACGGCAGCATCACCGCCCCCATGCCCGGCCGGGTTCTTTCGGTGCATGTCCGCCCCGGCGAGGCGGTGCGGGCCGGGGACCGGCTGGCGGTGCTCGAGGCGATGAAGATGGAACACCGGCTGGCCGCACCCTTCGACGGGCGGGTCGAGGCCGTGCACGTCGCCGCCGGCCAGCAGGTCGGCGAAGGGGCGCTCCTCGTCGAGATTGCAAGGGGTTGAGCGATGGCGACCAGCGTGCGCCGCCTGCTTGTCCGCACCCATGTCTGGCTCGGCTGGATCGTCGGGGTGCAGCTTTTCCTGTGGACGGTCTCGGGCCTCGTGATGACGGCGATGCCGATCGAGGAGGTGCGGGGCGCGCACCTCAGCAGAGAGCCCGCGCCGCTCAGGCTGCGCGAGATAGAGGGTCTCCTGCCGCCGGAAGCCCTCCTCACCCGGGCCGGGCCCGACGCCGATGACCTGATGCTGACCAGCCTTGCCGGCCACCCTGTCTATCGGCTGCTCGAACGCGCCGAGGTGGTCGCGCTGCTCGATGCCCGCTCGGGCCAGCCCCTCCGCCTCGACAAGGCCGCAGCGGCCGAAATCGCAGCCGCCCTCCACGCCGGGCCGGGCCGGCCGCTGGCGGTCACCCGCGTGGACAGGGGACGCCGCCGCCCGAGTTCCGCCGCAGCGTGCCGGCCTTTGCGGTGGCGTTCGATGGCCCGGAATCGCCCGTCTTCTGCATCCACGCGGTCTCGGGAGAGCTTCTTGCCGTGCGTACCGACCGGTGGCGGCTGTTCGACCTGATGTGGGGCCTCCATTTCATGGACTGGCGGGCGCGCGAGGATTTCAACCATCCGCTGCTGGTCGGCGCAGCGCTTCTTGGCACGCTGGCCGCCGCTTGCGGCATCATCCTCCGCGTGCTGCGGCAGGGCACCCGCCGGCAGCCGCGATCCCGGCCAGCGGGGCCGGCGAAACAGGATGCGCCGATGCCGGCCGGGCGCTAACAGGGAAGGGAACACCCCGGGAGCTTCCATGCTGACATCGCTGCGCTTCGACCATGGCGAAACCCTCGACATGCTCCGCCAGTCGGTGGCGGCCTTCGCAGCCGCCGAAATCGCGCCGCGCGCCGCCGGGATCGATGCCGAAAACGCCTTCCCGCGCGACCTCTGGCCGAAGCTCGGGGCCCTCGGCCTGCATGGCATCACGGTGCCCGAGGCCGATGGCGGCGCGGGGCTCGGCTATCTTGCGCACGTGATCGCAGTCGAGGAGATCTCGCGCGCCTCGGCCTCGGTCGGCCTCTCCTACGGCGCACACTCCAATCTCTGCATCAACCAGCTCGCCCGCTGGGGCACGCCGGAGCAGAAGGCAAAATATCTGCCGAAGCTGATCTCGGGCGAACATGTGGGCGCGCTTGCCATGTCGGAGCCGGGCGCCGGCTCGGATGTCGTCTCGATGCGCCTCAGGGCCGAGAAGCGCTCCGACCGCTATGTCCTCAATGGCAACAAGTTCTGGATCACCAACGGGCCGCACGCCAATACGCTGATCGTCTATGGCAAAACCGACCCGGATGCGGGCGCGCGCGGGATCACGGCATTTCTTGTCGAGCGGGGCATGGCCGGCTTCTCGACGGCACAGAAGCTCGACAAGCTTGGGATGCGCGGCTCCGACACGTGCGAGCTTCTCTTCGAGGATTGCGAGGTGCCGGCTGCCAATGTGCTGGGCGGCGAAGGCCGGGGGGTTGAGGTCCTGATGTCGGGGCTCGACTATGAGCGGGTGGTGCTTGCCGGCGGGCCGCTCGGCATCATGGCGGCCTGCCTCGATGTGGTGCTGCCCTATGTGCACGAGCGGCACCAGTTCGGGCAACCCATCGGCACCTTCCAGCTGATGCAGGGCAAGCTTGCCGACATGTATGTGACAGCCTCGGCCGCGCGGGCCTATGTCTATGCTGTCGCTGAGGCGTGCGACCGAGGCGAGACGGCGCGCAAGGATGCCGCAGGGGCAATCCTCTACGCGGCGGAACGGGCGACCTGGATGGCGCTCGAGGCCATCCAGGCCCTCGGCGGCAACGGCTACATCAACGACTACCCGACCGGCCGCCTGCTGCGCGATGCCAAGCTCTACGAGATCGGCGCAGGCACGTCGGAAATCCGCCGGTTCCTGATCGGCCGCGAGCTGTTCGGGGAAACGCGCTGAGGCTGCTCGGCGCGATCCTGGCCGGCGGCCGGTCGCGAAGGTTCGGCGCCGACAAGGCGCTCTTCACGCTCCAGGGGCGCCCGCTCATTGCCCATGTCGCAGACGCGCTCCGCCCGCAGGTGGATGCGCTGGTGGTCGTCGGGCGGGAGTGGGGCGGACTTGCGCAGGTGGACGACCGGCCCGAGGCCGGCCTGGGGCCGCTGGGCGGGCTTGCGGGCGCGCTGGCCCATGCGGCGGGATCGGGGTTCGATGCGGTGCTTTGCGCGCCGTGCGACACGCTGGGGCTGGGCCCGGATCTTGCGCGCCGTCTTTCGCCCCCGCCGGCGGTCGTGCGCGGGCAGTGGCTGGTCGGGCTGTGGCCGGCGGCCTGTGCCCCGGCCCTTTTCCTGTGGCTGGCCCACGGCCGGAGCCGGCGCGTGCAGGACTGGGCGCGGCACGCGCTGGCGCGCGAGGTCGCGGTCGGCGGCCTTGCCAATCTCAACCGTCCGCCGCGCTGAGGCCTCGGCCTGGCGAAAATCAGACACGCCTGCCACGCCGGCTTCCGCTTGCTGTCATGCGCGGCGGCTATTTTGTGCACCGCAACAGGACAGGTGGAGCCAATGGCGGCGCTCGAAGCCTTGCTGGACGCGTCTACGGAGCTGGAAATCGTGGTGATTGTTGGCGGAATCCTCGCCATTGCCGCGCTGAGGCGCGGCAACAAGCGCGCCCGCCCGCACGAGACCGACTGACCGACCGCCCGCCCGCGGCCGCAGCGCCCGGGCCCCGGGGCGGTGCGCTGTCCCACATCGGCCCTCAGGCCGGCGGATCAGCCACCATGGCGGTAAAGCGCGCCTCGGCCGCGATCGCATCGCCGAGCCGGGCCACCCCCTCGAACTTCGAGACCGCCCGCCGGCTCTGCACCATCCGGACCTCCAGATGGAGCAGGAAGCCCGGCTCCACAGGCCGGCGGAACTTCGCCTCCTCGATGCCCATGAAGTAGACGAGCTTGCCCGAGCCCCCGAGGCCGAGGCTGCGGATGGCGAGCACGCCTGCGGTCTGCGCCAGCGCCTCCACGATCAGCACGCCGGGCATGATCGGCCGGGCCGGGAAGTGGCCTTGGAAGAAGGGTTCGTTGATGCTCACCGCCTTGATGCCGCGGGCCGATGCACCAGGCACGATGGCCTCGACGCGGTCGACCAGCAGCATCGGGTAGCGGTGCGGCAGAAGGCGTAGGACATCGGCGATCTCCGCCGTGCCGAGGACGCCCGCGCCGTCGGCCATGATCAGCGCTGCGGCTGTGCCGCCGGCGGCGGCGTGGTGGAAACCCGCGGCAGCGCCTGGTTCACGCGCGCGATCACATCATTGGTGATGTTGAGCGCCGCCGCGTGCTGCAGCGTTGCGCCTTCGGCGAGCGCGATCTGGGCGCCCTTTTCGCGCATGATCTGGGTGATGACGGGCTGGGCCGCATCGTTGATCTGCTTCAGCACGAAGGCGCGCGCGCGCTGGATCTCGCCCTCGGTGCGCGCAAGCTCCTGCTGCGCGGCCTGCTGGCGCTCGCCGAAGGCCTTGGCGCGGGCCTCGAGCTGCGCCCCGGTGATGGTGTTGTTGGCCTGGCCCTGTTGGATGGCATTGGCCTCGGCCTGCAGCTGGCTCTGCAGCGTGTTCGCCCGCGTCTGCAGCGCGGTGATCCGGCCCTGCAGCTCGGTGGTGGCGGCCTTGCCGGCCGCACTCTCGTTGACCACCCGGTCGAGATCGACGATCACGATCACTGCGGGCGAAAGCGCCTGGGCCTCGACGGCCGTGGGCGCGGCAAGAAGGGCAAGCGCGGCAAGCGCGCTTCTGGTCATGCTGGTCATCAGAACTGTGTTCCTATGTTGAACTGGAAGATCTGCGTGTCGTCGCCGTCGACCTTGCGCAGGGCCTTGGCGATGTCGAAGCGGAACGGCCCGAAGGGCGAGTTCCACGAAACCCCAGCCCCGATGGAAATCCGCGGGCTGGCGCTGTTGCCCAGGAAGAACTCCTGGAAACCGGGGATGGTCACGGTGGTGCACTCCTGCTCGCTGCCCTCGCCGGCGCACACCTGCTCCTGGCGGGTGGGCTCGTTGAGGAGCGACGGGCGCTGCACCTTCCACAGCGCGCCGATATCGACAAAGACCGACGGCCTCAGCCCGAGCTCGCGGCCGCCTGAACCGAGCGGAATCTCCACCTCGGCTCGGCCGAGATAATAGTTCTGGCCGCCGATGGCGTCATCCACCCAGGTGTTGCGGTCCTCGTTCACGGGCCCGAAGGGCTCGTCGTTGATGTTGCGCGGCTTGCGCACCACCCGCGGGCCAACGCCGCGGATACCAAAGCCGCGGAAGCGCGGCTCGCCGAGGTAGAATCGGTCGATGAGGTTCACATCGTCGCCGCCATAACCAAAGATGTTCCCGGCCTCGCCTCCAAGGTTGAGGATGAACCCGCGTGGCAGGGGGAAGAAGAAGTCGATGTTGGCGCGGGTGCGCAGATATTTCACATTGCCGCCGAGACCCGCGAAATCCTGGTTCAGCACCAGCCGCCGGCCGCGGCTTGGGCGCAGGCGGTTGTCGAGATTGTCGAAGATCAGGCTGTAGCCGATCGAAGACGTGGTCCGCGTGCCGAGCGCATCGCACAGGAACCGCCCGGCCTTGAGCGGGTCGCACTCCGGAATGCCGGTGATCGGGTCGGGGGTGAAGAACAGCTCCTCGTCCAGCGTCACCTTGTCGATGTTGAAGCCGTAGCGGGTGGAAAGCGACCAGAACTCGGTCAGCGGAAAGCCGGTCCTGAGCGCGAAGCCGGTTGTCACCTGCTCGTAGGTGGTGTCGCGCGCGCCGTCGATCCCGAAGCGGAAACTGTTGAAATCGCGGCGGAAGATATCGGCACCAAAGGCGACGTTGCGGCCGAAGAGATAGGGCTCGACAAAGCCCGCCTCGGCCGAGCGCGAGAAGGAGGAGATGTTAACGCCAAGCCGCAGCTGCTGGCCCATGCCGCGGAAGTTGCGCTCTTCGATGTTGAAGGCGAAGATGAACCGCTCGAGCGAGGAGAAGCCGGCCGAGAGCTGCAGCGAGCCGGTGGGCCGCTCCTCGACATCGACCGAGAGCACCACCTTGTCGGGCGCCGCACCCGGCTGCTGCTTCACTTCGAGCTTTTCCTGGAAGAAGCCGAGCGACTGGATCCGGTCGCGCGAGCGGCGCACCTTGAAGCTGTTGAAGGCATCGCCTTCCGCGAGGCGGAACTCGCGACGGATCACCTGGTCCTTGGTGCGGGTGTTCCCCTGGATATTCACGCTTTCCACATATACGCGCGGGGTCTCGTTGATGACGAAGGTGAGATTCATCTTCAGATTCTCACGATCGCGTTCGAAGTTCGGGCGCACGTCGGCAAAGGCATAGCCGAGGAGGCCGACGGTCTCGGTCAGCCCCTCGATCGTGTCCTCGACGAGCTTGGCATTGTACCAGTCGCCCTCGCGGATCCGCAGCAGGCGCTTGAAGGACTCCGCGTCGACGTCGCGCAGCTGGCTGACGAGCTCGACCTCGCCGACCTTGTAGCGCTCGCCCTCCTCCAGCACATAGGTGACGATGAAGTCCCGCCGGTCGGGGGTCAGCTCGGCAATCGAGGACACGACCCGGAAGTCGGCATAGCCCTGGGTCAGGTAGAACTGGCGAAGCTTCTGCTGGTCGAAGGCGAGGCGATCCGGATCGTAGGTGTCGCGCGAGGTGAACAGGCGCAGCGGGCGCGCCTGCCGCGTCGCCATCTCGCCGCGCAGCCGGCTGTCGGAAAACCGCTCGTTGCCGATGATGTTGACCTGCCGGATGCGCGATTTCGGCCCCTCGTTGATCTCGAAGATGAGGTCGACGCGGTTCTGTTCCAGTTCGACGACCTTCGGCTCCACCTGGGCTGCGAACCGGCCGGACCGGCGATAGAGTTCGAGGATCCGCGCCACGTCGGCGCGCGCGCGCGAGGCGGTGAAGACCTGGCGCGGCCCGACCTTGATCTCCTCGCGGATCTTGTCTTCCTTGATTCGCCGTGCGCCCTCGATCACGACACGGTTGATGACCGGGTTTTCGGCCACCTCGATCACGATGTTGCCGTCGCCATCGTCGCGGATCTGGGTTGCGCCCGTGAACAGCTCGGTCTCGAACAAGTCCTTCAGCGCGCGGTCGAGCGTCTCCCGGTCGTAGCGCTGCCCGACGCGCAGGTCGACGTAGGAGCGCACCGTCTCGGGCTCGAGCCGGACATTGCCGATCACCTCGATCGAGCGGATGATCCGGTCGGCGGCCGGCGCCTGCGCCAGCGCGGCCGGAGCAAGGCCCGGTCCGGCGCCAAGCGGGACGGCACCGGCAAGGAGGGCCGCGCGCAGGAGCGCGGCAGCCCTGCGCCGCCGACCCGCCAGCCCCGTCCTGCGTGCCCCCACCTGCCCTGCGTTCATCCGCTCTTATCCGTTCTTGTTCCAGTTCTTGGCCACGCCCCGGCCGGCGTCGGCGGGCGGGTGCGGCATGCCGAGGGTTGCGTCAGTTCGCCAGCCGGTCCCAGAGCCCGACCGAGGCAAGGTCGTTCCACGTGAGGAACAGCATCAGCGAGATCAGCAGGGCAAACCCGGACACGAAGGCCAGCTCCTGGATCCTCGGATGGAGCGGCTGCCGTCGCATCGCCTCGATCGCGTAGAGGAAGAGGTGCCCGCCGTCCAGCATCGGGATGGGCAGCAGGTTGATGAAGCCGAGGTTGATCGAGATCAGCGCCATGAAGCTCACCAGCGCGGCAAGCCCGAGGCTCGCGCTCTGGCCCGAGAATTGCGCGATCTTGATCGGCCCGCCCAGCTCGTCGAGCGCCCGCCGGCCGGTCACAACCTGCACCAGCGTGTCGGCCATCATGCGCGTGGTGTTCCACGTCTCCGCCGTGCCGTGCCACAGGGCCGCAAGCGGCCCCCGGCGCACCAGCTCCACCTCGGCCGACTGGACCCCGAGCAGGCCGCGGCGATACGCGTTGCCAAACCGGTCCTGCTCCAGCACCACGCGCGGCGTCACCGAAATGGTCTGCGGAACGCCGCCGCGATCGACCACCATCTCGACCGGCTGGCCGGGGTTGATGGCAATCACGTGCGTCATGTCCTCGAAACGGCGGATGGCCCGGCCGTCGACCGAGAGCACCCGGTCGCCGGCGCGCAGGCCGGCCTCCTCCGCCGGCGTGCCGGCCACCACCTGCCCGATGACGGGCGGCGTGACCTGCTGGCCGAAGGTCATGAAGAAGCCGGCGAACAGGAGGATGGCAAAGAGGAAATTGATGGCCGGCCCGGCCGCCACCACCAGCGCGCGCTGCCACAGCGGCCGGAACTGGAACAGCTGCGCGCGCTCCGCTTCCGGAAGCGCGGCAAGCGCCGGGTCCGGCTGGCTGGCGGGGGTCATGTCGCCGGCAAACTTCGCATAGCCGCCGAGCGGCAGCCAGCCGAGCTGCCAGCGGGTGCCCCTGCGGTCCGTCCAGCCGAAGAGCGGCCGCCCGAAACCGACGGAGAACGTCTCCACCCTGATCCCGAACAGGCGCGCCATGCCGTAATGGCCATATTCATGCACGAACACCAGCACGCCGATGACCAGCACGAACGAGAGGATCGTAAGGCCAAGCCCCGGTTGCGCGAGGGTTTCCATCGCGGACCCTTAGCGCCGCTGGCGATGAGCGGCAAATGAACGCGCGCGTCGGCCCGCGACAAGCTGCCGGGCCCGTGCGCGCGCCTCGGCATCGATGGCATAGACCTCCGCGAGTGAGGCCGGCGCGCAGCGGGGCTGGGCTGCAAGCACCGCCTCGACCAGCGCGGCAATCTCGGTAAAGCCGATGCACCGATCGAGGAAGGCGGCCACCGCCACCTCGTTCGCCGCGTTCAGCACGCACGGCCGGCAGCCGCCCTCGGCGAGCGCCGCCTCGGCCAGCGCAAGCGCCGGGAAGCGCGCGCGGTCCGGCGCCTCGAACTCCAGCCGGCCAGCCGTCGCAAGGCAGAGCCGCTCGACCGGCGTTGCAATCCGCTCGGGCCAGGCCAACGCATGGGCAATGGGCACCCGCATGTCGGCCGGGCCGAGCTGGGCCAGCACCGAGCCATCGACATATTCCACCAGCCCGTGGACGAGGCTCTGCGGGTGCACCAGCACGCCGAGCTGGTCCGGGCGCAGGCCGAACAGGTGGAAGGCCTCGATGAGCTCGAGCCCCTTGTTCATGAGCGTTGCCGAGTCGACCGAGATCTTCGCGCCCATCGACCATGTCGGGTGGCGGACGGCCTCCTCCGGTGTCACGCGCGCCATCTCGGCAAGCGACCGCGTGCGGAACGGCCCGCCCGAGGCGGTCAGGGTGATGCGCGCCACGCGCTCCTTCGCCTCGAGGACCTGGAAGATGGCATTGTGCTCGCTGTCGACGGGAAGGAGCGCCGCACCCGAGCGCGCCGCTGCCGCCGTCATCAGCGCGCCCGCGCACACCAGCGCTTCCTTGTTGGCAAGCGCCACCGGGGTTCCGCGCTCGACCGCGGCCAGCACGGGCGGAAGCCCCGCCGCGCCAACGATGGCTGCGAGCACGAGGTCGGCCGGGCGGGAGGCAACCTCGACCAGCGCGGCAGCGCCCGCCGCCGTTGCAATGCCCGTGCCTGCGAGCGCCTCGCGCAGGGCCGGAAGCGCGGCCTCGTCGGCGATCGCGGCAACCGCCGGCCGGTGTGCGCGCGCGAGCTCGGCAAGACGCCGCCAGTCCTGCCCGGCCGTCAGCGCCTCGACTGCGAACCGGTCGGGGTTGCGGGCCACAAGATCGAGCGCGGAAGCCCCGACCGAGCCGGTCGCGCCGAGGAGGATGAGCCGCTTCATGCCGGCGCCCCGGCGATCGCGACGCCGAGCGCCACGATGATGGCAACCGGCACCAGCCCGTCCACCCGGTCCATCACGCCACCGTGGCCCGGCAGCAGCCGGCCGCTGTCCTTCACCCCGGCGCGCCGTTTCCAGTGGCTTTCGGCCAGGTCTCCGCCCTGCGCGGCGAGCGCCAGCCCCGCACCAAAGAGGGCGAGGAGGAGCGGCGGGGCCTGCCAGCCAAGCACCGGGCCGGAGACGCCGGCAAACAGCGCTGCCGCTGCCACGCCGCCGCCAAGCCCGGCCCAGGTCTTGTTCGGGCTGATCCGGGGCGCGAGCTTCGGGCCGCCGATGGCGCGGCCGGCAAAGTAGGCGGCAATGTCGGTCGCCCACACGATCCCGAACGCCCAGAGCACCAGCGCGAGGCCCGGCTCCTGCCCGCGCAGCCAGATGAGCGCCACCGCCGGCAGCCCGGCGTAGAGAAGGCCGGACGAGAGAAAGCCCCGCGCGCGCGGCGCGAAGGTGATGCCGAAGAGCAGCAGGCTTCCTGCCGCCACGAACAGCAGGAGGAGCGCCTCGAGCGGCCGGCCGAGGGCGGCAAGGAGGCAGGTGGTCGCGAGGATGAGCAGGCCGACGAGAAGCTGGCCGCGCCCGATGCCGTGCATGGCGGCCCATTCGGCCAGCACGAGGAGGACTGCAACGGCCACCAGCAGCGCGAAGGCCGCGCCGCCGGCCCACAGGGTGCCAAGCGCCACCGCTGCGAGCAGCAGGCCGACGACAACGCGGGTTGCAAGCTCCGAGCGCGGCCCGGCCGGGCCTGCCACGCTAGCGTCCCCCATAACGCCGCTCCCGCCGCGCGAAGGCCTGTGCCGCCTCGCGCAGGCGCGCGGCGTCGAAATCCGGCCACAGCGTCGGCACGAACAGCAGCTCGGCATAGGCCGCCTGCCAGAGCAGGAAGTTCGACATGCGCTGCTCGCCGGAGGTGCGGATGATGAGATCAACGGGGGGCAGCGCGGCCGTATCGAGCGCGCCGTCGAGCAGCGCCTCGTCGATTGCGGCCGGATCGAGCCGGCCGGCCCGCGCCTCGGCTGCGAGGTGGCGGGCCGCACGCACCAGCTCGTCGCGCGCGCCATAGTTGAGCGCGACGGCAAGCTGCAGCCGGCTGTTGGCGCGGGTGACCGCCACGGCATGTTCCAGCCGCTCGACGATCTCCGGGCGCAGGCGCCGCCAGTCCCCGATCAGGTGAATGCGCGCGCCATTGCTGTTGAGCTCGTCGAGCTCGGAGACGAGATGGTGGCGCAGCAGGCTCATGAGGTCGGAGACCTCGTCGGCCGGTCGCCGCCAGTTCTCCGAGGAAAAGGCATAGAGGGTGAGCGTGTCGATCCCGATTTCGGGCGCGGCCCGCACCACCCGCCGCACCGCGTCGACGCCGGCCCGGTGGCCGGCCACGCGCGGCAGGCGCCGCTGTTCCGCCCAGCGGCCGTTGCCGTCCATGATGATGGCGACATGGCGCGGGCCGCCCGGAACTGGCAGGCCAGAGTCCTGCTCAGCAGCCACGGGGGCGGCCTGGCCGGCCCTCGCCGGCGCACGAACGGCGCGATGGAACCAAGTCACTTGCCAAGGATTTCCTTTTCCTTGGCGATCGCCAGCTGGTCGATCTCGGCAATCGCCCTGTCGGTCAGCTTCTGGACCTCACCTTCCTGCCGCTTCTGCTCGTCCTGGCCGATCTGGCCCTTCTTTTCGGCCGCCTTGAGCGAATCCATGCCATCGCGGCGGACATTGCGCACGGCCACGCGCGCCTTCTCCGCATATTGGGCGGCCAGCTTCGCAAGCTCCCGGCGCCGCTCCTCGGTCAGGTCGGGGATCGGCAGGCGGAGGGTCTGCCCTTCGGTCACGGGGTTGAGACCAAGGCCCGCGGCGCGAATGGCCTTCTCCACCGGCTGCACGTTCGACCGGTCCCACACCTGCACGCTCAGCATGCGCGGCTCGGGCGCCGTCACGGTTGCAACCTGGTTGAGCGGCATGGTGGCACCATAGACCTCGACGACCACCGGATCGAGCAGGGTGACCGATGCGCGGCCGGTGCGCAGGCCGGCGAGGTCGCCCTTCAGCGATTCGACTGCGCCCTTCATGCGATGCTCGAGGTCCGCCTTCAGTGCCGCTGCATCGAACTCCGCCATGGGGTCTCCTCAGGTCTGTCTCAGGCCGCGCCGGCCACGGCTGCGGGCGCCGGCTCCCGGTCGACGATGGTGGCCTGCCCGCCGCCGCCCAGCACCAGGGCAAGATTGCCCGGCTCGCGGATGTTGAACACCACGATCGGAATGCCATTGTCGCGGCACAGCGCCACCGCAGAGGCATCCATCACCTTCAGATTGTCGGCCAGCACCTGGTCGTAGCCGATCCGGCTGTAGCGCCGCGCGCCCGGGTTGGTCTTCGGGTCGCTGTCGTAGATCCCGTTGACCGACGTGCCCTTGTAGAGCGCGTCGCAGCCCATTTCCGCTGCCCGCAGGGCCGCGGCCGTATCGGTGGTGAAGAAGGGGTTGCCGGTGCCGGCCGCGAAGATCACGATCCGGCCCTTCTCCATGTGCCGCATCGCGCGGCGCCGGATATAGGGCTCGGAGACGCTGGCCATGGGAATGGCGGACTGCACGCGCGTGTCGACCCCGCGCTGCTCCAGCGCATTCTGGAGCGCAAGCGCGTTCATGACCGTTGCCAGCATACCCATATAGTCGGCCGAGGCGCGATCGAAGCCGCGGGCGGCTGCGGCCAGGCCGCGGAAGATGTTGCCCCCGCCCACCACGAGGCAGAGATCCATCCCCTCGCCGCGCGCCTCGGCGATTTCGGCTGCGATCCGCCCGGTGGCGTCGGGGTCGATCCCGAAGGCGCTGTCGCCCATCAGCGCCTCGCCCGAGAGCTTGAGAAGGATGCGCCTGTGTGCGCGTGCTCTCATGCCACCATCCTCCTCCGCCCGGCGCTTAGCCCGCTGCAGCCGGCCTCACAAGCCGCCAGCAGCTGCCCGTTGGCGGCTCAGGCCTGCCCCGCGGCGGCTGCAACCTCGGCTGCGAAATCGCTGGCCGCGCGCTCGATCCCCTCGCCAAGCTGGAAGCGCACGAACCGCGCGACGGAAACCGGCGCCCCCAGCCGCCTTGCCTCCGCGGCAATCACATCGGCAACCCTCGACTTGCCGTCGATCACATATTGCTGGCTGAGGAGCGCCTGTTCGCCGGCAAACTTGCGCACCGCGCCTTCAACCATGCGGGCCACGATCTCGGCCGGCTTGCCCGAGGCCTGGGCCTTCTCCTCGGCCACCGCGCGCTCGCGGGCGAGCAGCGCCGGGTCCACATCCTCGGGTGCAATCGCAAGCGGATTGGCCGCGGCCACATGCATGGCCAGCTGCCGCCCGAACTCGGCAAGGGCCGCCGGATCGGCGCTGCTCTCGAGCGCGACCAAGACGCCGATCTTGCCCATGCCGGGGGCTGCGGCATTGTGGACATAGGAGGCCACCACACCCTCCGGCACCTCCACCAGCACCGCGCGGCGCACCGCCTGCTGCTCGCCGATGGTGGCGATGTTGGAGGTCAGCGCCTCGCGCACCGTGCCGCCGCCGCCCGGGAAGGGGGCCGCCATCAGCGCCTCGAGATCGTCGCCCGTCTCCAGCGCGAGCTGCGCCACGGCCGCCACGAACGACTGGAACTGGGCGTTCTTGGCAACGAAATCGGTCTCGGAGTTGACCTCGACCATCGCGCCCCGGCGACCCTCGACCCGCACGCCGACAAGCCCCTCGGCCGCCGTGCGGCTGGCCTTCTTCGCAGCCGCAGAAAGGCCCTTGGCACGCAGCCAGTCGATCGCCTTTTCGAAATCGCCCCCTGTTTCGGTGAGCGCCTTCTTGCAGTCCATCATGCCAGCGCCGGTGCGCTCGCGCAGCTCCTTCACACGTGCGGCTGTGATCTCGGCCATGTTTCAGGCTCCCTTCCTCAAAAGCTCAGGCGACACCTGCGGTGCCGCAGCGACATTGCACCCGGGTGACGCAGCCGGCGCGGGCGCGGCTGGCCGCCAGTCAGGCGTTGAGCGAAGACTCGACGGGCGGCGCGTCGGCCTCGCCGATATCCACCCCGCTTGCGATCATCTGCCCGGTCCTGCCGGCGAGCACCGCATCGGCCACCGCATTGCAGTAGAGCCGGATCGCACGGCTGGCATCGTCGTTGGCCGGCACCGGGAAGGCGATGTTGGCGGGATCGACATTGGAATCGAGGATGGCGATGACCGGTATGCCGAGCGTGTTGGCCTCCTTGATCGCCAGATCCTCCTTGTTCACGTCGATGACGAACAGGAGATCGGGCAGGCCGTTCATGTCGCGGATGCCGCCGAGCGAGGCCTCGAACTTGTCGCGCTCGCGGGTCATCTTCAGAACCTCTTTCTTGGTAAAGCCCTGGAGGTCTCCGGCCAGAAGCTCCTCGAGCTGCTTGAACCGCTTGATCGATGCCGAAATCGTCTTCCAGTTGGTGAGCGTGCCGCCCAGCCAGCGGTGGTTCACATAATGCTGGCCGCAGCGGGCCGCCGCCTCGGCCACCGGCTCCTGCGCCTGCCGCTTGGTGCCGACGAACAGCAGCTTGCCGCCTGCAGCCGCCGTTGCGCGCACGAAATCGAGCGCGCGGGCAAACAGCGGCACTGTCTGCGACAGATCAAGGATATGCACCCCGTTGCGCTCGCCGAAGATGTAGGGCTTCATGCGCGGGTTCCAGCGATGGGTCTGGTGCCCGAAATGCGCGCCCGCCTCGAGCAGCGCCTGCATGGTCGGATAAAGGGAATCAAGTGGCGCCGTCGCCATGCCGTGTCTCCTGGCCGGTTGAACCTCGGCGCGGGTTTCGCCAGCATCTTCCTGCGAGGTACCTGCCTGCGAGGAGGAATGCCGGCGCACCGGAAGGATCCCGCGCCTGTGGGATGGGGCGGGCGCATAGGCGGGGCGGCGCTGGCCGTCAAGCGCCAGCGCACGGCCGGCTCAGAGGGGGACGGTTACCGGATCATAGTCAAAAAGGCCCAGGTCCTCCTCGTTGCGCAGCGGGCCCCGGCCGAGGGTTTCCGGGTGCCGCCCCTGGAAGCGCAGGCCCAGCAGGCGGGACTGCAGCTGGACCATGGTGGTGCGCGCGCGGCGTGCGGCCTCGTAGCGGCGCAGCGCCTCGCCGGGCGGAAAGGCGGCGAGCGCGCGCGCAAGCACCATTGCGTCCTCGATTGCGGTCGCAGCGCCCTGGCCCATGAAGGGCAGCATGGCGTGCGCGGCATCGCCGAGCAGCGTGACCCGCCCGGCCACCCAGGTCTGAAGCGGCTCGCGGGCAAACAGCGCCCACTTGAAGAGCCATTGTTCCGGGGTTGCCTCGACCAGCGCACGCACAGACCTGCATGCGCCTTCGAGATGGCCGATGAGCTCGGCGCGGGTGGAAGGGCAAGTCCAGCCCTCCTCCTCCCAGCCCGACGTCTCGACAAAGACGGCATAGTTGGCAAGCCGGCCGCCCCGAACCGGATAGCGCAGCACCAGCCGGCCCGGCCCGATGTGGATGCCGGGCGGCTCGGACCGGACCGGCTCGGCGAGAGCCTCGGCCGGCACCAGCCCACGCCACGCCACCTGCCCGGTAAACAGCGGCGGGCCGGTATCGAACAGCGCATCGCGCACCGCCGAGCGGACGCCATCGGCGCCGACCACCACGTCGGCAGCCGCCTCGGTGCCATCGGCGAACCGCATCCGGCCCCCGCGGGTGACCGAGACCAGCCGGTGCCCGAGCCGGATGCTCCCCGCAGCGCAGGCCTCGAGCGCGCGGGCAAGAAGGCCGTGGAGGTCTGCCCGGTGAAGGTGGCGGTAGGGGGCGCCGTGGCGGGCCTCGAGGCCAGGGTCGCGGGCCATGGTGCGGATGGTCCTGCCCGAGGCGAGGTCGCGCACATGCTGGGTGCCAGGCAGGACGCCGAGTGCGCGCACCTGTTCGCCAAGGCCCAGATGGTCGAGCACCCGGCCGGCATTGGGGCTGATGGTGATGCCCGCCCCCACCTCGCCGAGCGCGGGCGCCTGTTCGTAGACCGTAACGGAAAGGCCCAGCTGCGCCAGCGCGAGCGCCGCGGTCAGCCCGCCAAGCCCGGCGCCGACGATCGCAACCTGCATCGGCTCAGGCAGCCGCGGCCCGCGTGGCGAAGCTCGGGTAGCGGCCCAGCGTGAGAAGCAGGAGCGGTGCAAGCACGAAGATGCCGGCCGCGGCAAGAAGAATGGGCGTGTAGCTTCCCGTCTGGTCGAACACGCGGCCGAACACCGGCGGGCCGAAGCCGCCGCCCACCAGCATGCCCATCATCAGCTGCGAATAGATGAGGCCATAGTTGGCCATGCCGAAATAGCGGCTCGTCATGTAGGCGGCGAGATCGAACTCCGCGCCGGCCGCAAGCCCGAGCAGGATGACCGCGGCTGCAATCACCGCCGGGCTCGTCACCCCGCCCATGGCCAGAAGGAGGCAGGAGGCCGCGGGCAGCAGCAGGAAGGCCGCGGCAACCGCAGGCGCCCAGAAGCGGTCGAGCAGGATCCCGGCCGCGATCCGCCCGGCGATCACCGCCGCACCTGCGAGGCTTGCGAAAAGCGCCGCCTCCTGGGCGGCAAACCCGCGGTCCATCAGCAGCGGCACGATCGTGGGGATCATGCCCGAGACGGCGAAGGTGATGAGGAAGAACACGACGAGCATCACCCAGAAGCCGCGGGAGGCGAAGGCCTCGCGGCGCGTGAGTCCCCCCGAGCCGCTGCGTGCGGCGTGCGGGAGCGGCGCCGCATCGCGGAAGAACAGCGCCACCACCGGAAGCGCGACCATCAGCACGCCAGCGCCGAGCGCCGCATAGCCCCAGCGCCAGCCATGTTCGGCGACGATCGCCGTCACCAGCGGCGGCGCGATCACAGCCGTCAGCCCCGTTCCGGCGAGCATCAGCCCGAGCGCCGTGCCACGCGCAGCATCGAACCAGCCCGCAACCCCGCGCGTCCAGGTGATGGGCGATGTGCCCGCGCCGAGGAGCGCCAGCACGAACCACGCCACATACCAGTGCGGCAGCGACTGGACCGCTGCCACCCCGACAAGGCCGAGTCCGAGCCCCAGCTGCGACAGCAGCGCGACCCGCCGCGCACCCCAGCGGTCGGTGAGCAGCCCATAGCCCCAGGCGACACAGAGCATGCCGAGCATTTGCACCGTGAAGCCCCACTGGATGGCCTCGCGCGACCAGCCGAACGAATCCCCGAGCGGGCGGACGAACACGCCAAGCGTGTAGAAGGGCAGCGCCGAGATGCCGAACATCACGCCGACAAGGCCGGCCACAACAATACGCCAGCCAGCCGCGAACTCGCGCCTGCCATCGGGATCAAGCATTGGGCCATTCCATGCGCGCGGCCGCATGCCGCAGAGCAAGGCGGCGTCGATTTGACCGCGTGGCGGAGACTGGCGGCAGCCTACCGCACCGCGCGCGCCGCAATGCCGGATGGGAAGAGGCATGGATGCTGCATCCCACGCCTGCGGGATCCCGCGCCCGTCGGCGCCGGCCGGGGGCCTGCGTTTCGACCTGCTGGTGGCCGGCGGGGGTGCCGCGGGCCTCGTGGGCGCGCTTGCGGCCGCCGATCTTGGCGCAAGCGTGCTCCTCGTGGAGCGCGACCAGCGGCTTGCCGGCACGACGGCCATGTCGACCGGGCTCATCCCGGCCGCCGGCACGCCCGAACAGGCCGCAGCCGGGATCGACGACAGCCCGGCCCTGCTTGCCCGCGACATCATGGCCAAGCACGGCGGCCGGGCCGATGCGCAGGTGGTGGAGCGGCTCGCCGCCGAGTCGGGAGCAACAATTGCCTTTCTCCAGCGCCACGGCGTGCCGCTGTCGCTGGTGACGGGCTTTCTCTACCCGGGCCACTCGGTGATGCGCATGATGGGCACGCCGAACCGCACGGGCGCCGAACTGCTGGCAGCGCTCGCTGCAGCCGCCGAGGCAGCCGGGGTGGTCATCCTCACCAGCGCGCGGCTTGCAGACCTTGCCGCCGATGAGACGGGCCGGATCAGCGCTGTCACCCTCGAGCGGCCCGACGGCCGGCACGAGGTGGTGGCCTGCGGCGCCGTGCTGCTCGCCTGCGGCGGGTTTGCGGGCAATCCCGACCTCGTGGCGCAGCATCTCCCCGACATGGCAGGCGCCACCATGCACGGCCATCCGGGCTGCCGGGGCGACTGGGTGGCCTGGGCCGAACGGCTCGGCGCGGCGGTGGCCGACATGGACAGCTACCAGGGCCATGGCGGGCTTGCAGCCGGCCATGCCATCCCCATCCTCTGGCCCAGCATCACCGAGGGCGGGTTCCAGGTGAACGCGCGCGGCCTGCGCTTTCACGACGAGTCGCGCGGCTATTCCGAGGCGGCGGCCGCGGTCAACGCGCAGCCCGGGCGGATGGCATGGACCATCTGGGACGCCCGCGTGCAGGCGGTGCTCGCCCAGTTCGACGACACGCGCGACGCGCTTGCGGCGGGCGCCATCATGCAGGCGGCAAGCGGC
This sequence comes from uncultured Sphingomonadaceae bacterium, assembly GCA_937995515.1. Classification (GTDB taxonomy): domain Bacteria; phylum Pseudomonadota; class Alphaproteobacteria; order Sphingomonadales; family Sphingomonadaceae; genus Thermaurantiacus. The sequence continues at coordinate 90,066 of CALKJZ010000009.1, forward strand.
GAGGCGCTCGCGCAGCGGACAGGCCTGCCCGAGGCCGAACTTCTTGCAACGCTCGCCGAGGTGGAGGCCCTCACGCGCACGGGTGCGCCCTGCCGGTTCGGCCGCCGCTTCGCACCGCGCCCGCCGCTTGCGCCCCCCTTCCATGCCGCACGGGTCACCGGCGCGCTGTTCCACACCCAGGGCGGCCTCGTGGTCAGGCCCGACGGGCGGGTGCTGCGCACGGATGGCAGGGCGCTGCCCAACCTGTTCGCCAGCGGGGGCACGGCGCGCGGCCTGTCCGGGCCGGGCGCGGCCGGCTACATTGCCGGCAACGGGCTGCTCGCAGCCACCGGGCTCGGGCGGCTTGCCGGCCGCGCGGCGGCCGCGCTTGTTCGAAAGGAGGCGCCATGAAGCGGATCGAGGCGCAGCAGGCACACGCGGCGCTGGCCATGGGGCGGCACGACGACCGCGCGCGGGCCGATTTCGCCTTTACCCTGCGCAACCATGTGACCTCGCGCTGGATGCCGGCCACGCGCACCGTGTTCGACCATCGGGCCGCCGACGAGTTCGCACGCGCGCACGGCAGGCGGCCGCAATCGCCACAGGAGATCCGCACAGCCATGGACGCAGATCCGTGGTACCGCTTCTACCTCTCCGCGCGGCGCGCCTCGCAGGAAGCGATCTGGGCGGCCGTGATCCCGCCGGCGGAACAGCTCGGGCGGATGGAGATGCCGAGCGCCCCCCGCGGCGCGCTCCGGCTCGACCCCTCGGTCGAAGCCCCCGCCTATGTGGGCGCGATCGACATCCACTGCATGCCGGGCGGCTATCTGGCCGACCGGGGCGAGGGCGACACGGCGGCCGGCGCGGTCTACGACCGGGGCGTCTATCTCTACATGTCGGGGCTGATGGGGCCGCTCAACGACGGTGTCGGCCAGCTCACCGTGCAGTTCCTGAAAGCCCGCATGCCGGACTTCGCACCCCGGCGCATCCTCGACATGGGCTGCGGCGTAGGCCACGCGACCCTGCCGTGGAAGGCCGCCTGGCCGGAGGCCGAGGTGATCGGCATCGACGTCGGCGCGGCCCTTCTGCGGCACGCGCACCTGCGCGCCGAATCGCTCGGCGTTGCGGTTGCCTTCGTGCAGGCCAATGCGGAGGCAACGGGCCTCGAAGGCGACACGTTCGACCTCGTGACCTCGTCGATCGTCCTGCACGAGACCTCGGCGCGCGGGCTGCCAGCGATCCTTGCCGAATGCCACCGCCTGCTGCGCCCGGGCGGGGTGATGTGCCATGTCGACCAGCCCCGCTTCGAGGACGACGACCCGTGGGCGACCTTCCTGCAGGAAAATGAAACCCACTACAACAACGAGCCCTTCTGGCGCCGCTATCGCCGCCTCGATCTCGAGGCCGAGGCGCGCGCGGCCGGCTTCGGCGAGGTCGAGCTTGCGACGCTTGCCGCCGATGTCGTCCGCCAGAGCCAGAACAATGCCCCGGACGATCCGCGCGCACGGGCGCGCGGCTTCCTTGCCCTGCTCGCGGTGAAACATGGCTGAGCCGGAAGGCAGCCCGCCCCTGCCGCCCCTGCCGCGACGCGCCCGCGGCGCCCGCCCGGCCTTTCACGACGAGCCGGCGGTGGACCGGCTGATCGCCATGTTTGTCGCGCTCGCCTCCGAGGTCTCGGTGCTGGCCGACCGGGTGGCAACCCTCGAACAGCTCACGGGCATCGGCCACGAGCAGGTCGATGCGCACGTGCCCGACCTCGCCGAGCGGACATGGCGCGAGACGCGCCGCGAGGCACTGGTCGCGCGGGTGTTCGCAGCGCTCGACGACGAGCCCGGAACGCTCGCCGGCGGGCAGAGGCCCGAGGATTACTGGGAGACGATCGCGAAGATCGAGCGCGGCGAAGTCTGAGCGCCTGCCCGGGCACTCACGGCCGCGGCGCCGTCTCCCGCTTCAGGATGTTGACCACCGCCGCCTGCACGCGCGGATCCGGGATGGGCCCGGAGGAAATGACCATCGACGTCCCCGGCATGAAGCGCTGCGGGTCGGCGACATAGGCGGCCACCGTCTCGTCCGTCCACACGAGCCCCTCCGCGCGCGCGCGCCGCATCGCTGCCGAATAGCCGAACCCGGGCACCGTGCCGGCGCGCTGGCCCATGATGTTGTAGAGATTGGGCCCGACCTTGTGCTGCGCGCCGCCGGGCTGCATGTTGTGGCAGAAGCGGCACCATTTGAAGGTCTCGGCCTCGACTGCGGCCTCGAACGCATCGGCCGGCGCAACCTCGAGCGTTGCGAGCGCGGGCGCTGCATGCCACTCGACCCCGTCCACCGCCTCCACCTCCGCCGGGGGGGAAAACGGCGTGACGCGAAACATGCCATAGGGGCCCCAGGCGCCGAACAGAAGCAGCGCCAGCGCGCCGGCGCCGGCCAGCGCGCGTGCGACGGGCGACACCGTGCGGCTGCGCGGCACGACGGGCCGCCCGCGGTGGACCGCCCATGCGAGCGCCGCCCAGCCGGCAACAATCGCCCAGAAGACGGCCACCGCCACCGGGCCGGGCTCGGGCGCGCGGAAGGTGGCAAAGGCATAGACGGAGGACGAGACGCCAAAGAAGGCAAAGGCGCCATGGCCGGGCGGAAAGGCGGACAAGAGGCCATGGCGGAAGCGCAGCGACGTGACGGCCGCCGTCAGCAGCGTCGCGAGGTTGAGCACGACCAGCATGAAGCCAAGGCCGGAGTGGAAATAGCCCGTCGCCTGCCAGAGCGCGCGATCGCGCCCGACAGGCGCGGGAATCACGAGGCCGCCAAGGCGCACCTCGAGGCCGTCGGACCATGCGTAGAAAAGGCCGATGAGCGGCGCTGCAACCATCAGCAGGAGCGCCACCATCGCAAGCGCCCGGCCCCAGGCAAAGGCCGAGGCCGGAAGGCCCTCGGGCGGCGCCGGCCGCTCGCGCAGCCACGCGAAAAGCCGCACCACGGCCGCCACCAGCAGGAGCGTGCCTGCGAGATAGTGCCAGCCGCGCAGCTCCTCGCGCAGCGGCAGCATCCGGTCGGTGCGCGCGAGCGTGGTGGTAAGCCCGGCGTGGGCGAGGTAGAGGCCGGCGAGCAGCCAGCCCGAGACGATCCCGAGGCGCGAATAGCCGGGCGGCGCGAGGGTGGGCATGACCGCGATTCTAGGCGGCACGGCCGCCTGCGCGCCGGACAGCCGCCAACGCTCTCCGCCTTGCGGAGAGATGACCCTTGGCGGCTTTCGAACGCCAGCCCAGCTCCAAGGATCGGGCCATGCGCCCGCACCCCCTGGCCGCGCTTGCGGCCGCCCTCCTCGCGATGGCTGCCGCGCCGGCCTATCCGCCGATGGCCGAGGCGGAGGCCGAGCGTATCTACCTCGAGCGGTTCCGGGCCATGCTGGCCAACCCCAGCGGCGAGGCGGGAAGCTATGATCCGCTCGAAGCCGTGCCGGGCGCAGACCCACCGCGCACGCTGCCGCTGGCGCCGCCCGAGGACCGGGGCCTCGACCCGGCGGCGATCGCCGAGGCGCGTGCGGTGGCCGAAGCCGCGCGCTCTACGGCCTTTCTTGTCTGGCGCCGCGGCGCCTTGGTGGAGGAGCGCTATTTCGGCGGGGTCACGCGCGAGACGCCGCTTGTTGCCCGCTCGCTGGCCAAGCCGCTCACCGCCATTGCCATCGGCCGCGCGATCCAGCTCGGCCACATCGCCTCGCTCGACCAGTCGGTCGCCGATTTCCTCCCCGAGTGGCGGGGGACACCGCGCGCGGCGATGCGGATCCGCCACCTGCTCGACATGCGCTCCGGTCTCCTCGCGCAGGGCTTCTCGCCCGAGCCGGGCGATCCCTGGTCGCGCGCCTATCTGCACCCGATGCACGAGCGGATCATCGTCGAGGAATATCCGCTGACCGACCCGCCGGGCAGCGTCTACGAATATTCCAATGTCACCTCCGAGCTCGTGGCGCTGGTGATCGAGCGTGCGACCGGCCGGCGCTACGCCGAGTTCATCGGCCGCGAGGTGCTGGCACCCATCGGCGCCGCCGGCGGCGACGTGTGGGTGAGCCGCGAAGGGGGGCTCGCCCATTCGGGCTGTTGCATCCTGCTGCCGGCGCGGAGCTTCCTCAAGCTTGCGCTGCTGCTGCTCGATGACGGCATGGCGGGCGGACGCCGCCTGCTGCCCGCAGGCTATGTGGCCGAGATGCGCCGCGGCACGCCGCAAAACCCGCACTACGGGCTGGGCGTGTGGGTGGCAGGCCCCTATGTCGAGCGGCGCGGCTGGGCGAACCCCAGCCGGCCCGCACCCAGGGTGCTGCACTCCGAGCCCTATCTTGCTGCCGACACCTTCCTGTTCGACGGCAACGCCAACCAGGTCGTCTACATCGTCCCCTCGGCAGATCTCGTCGTGCTGCGCATGGGCGCCCCACCCCCGCGCACGCCCGAGTGGGACAATGCGCTGTTCTTGAACCGGATCCTGCGCGGGCTGAAGCCGGGCGAGGCGCGGCTGGTGGCGCAGCGCTAGGGTCGGCTCAGGCGCGCGCGGCCATCATCTTCTTGATCTCGGCGATCGCCTTGGCAGGGTTCAGCCCCTTCGGGCACACGGTCGCGCAGTTCATGATGGTGTGGCAGCGATAGAGGCGGAAGGCGTCCTCCAGCTGGTCGAGCCGCTCGCCGGTCATCTCGTCGCGGCTGTCGGCCAGCCAGCGATAGGCCTGAAGCAGGATGGCCGGGCCGAGGAACCGGTCGCCGTTCCACCAGTAGGAGGGGCAGGAGGTGGAGCAGCAGGCGCACAGGATGCACTCGTAAAGCCCGTCGAGCCGGGCACGGTCCTCGGGGGACTGGAGGCGCTCCTTCATGTTGGGCGTGGGCGAGACCGTCTGCAGCCATGGGCGGATGCTGGCATACTGGGCATAGAAATGCCGCATGTCGGGAACGAGATCCTTGATGATCTCCATGTGCGGCAGCGGCGTGATAGTGATGGGGCCCTGCGAGTCGGCAATCGCGCGCGTGCAGGCGAGCGTGTTGGAGCCGTCGATGTTCATCGCGCAGCTGCCGCAGATGCCTTCCCGGCACGAGCGGCGGAAGGTGAGCGTGGAGTCGACCTCGCCCTTGATCTTGATGAGCGCGTCGAGGACCATCGGCCCGCAGCTGTCGAGATCGATCTCGTAGGTGTCGAAGCGCGGGTTGGCGCCATCGTCGGGCGACCAGCGATAGACCCTGAAGATGCGCGTGCGGGTGGCGCCCGCAGGCGCCGGGAAGTGCCGGCCCCTCGGGCTGATCCGGCTGTTCCGGGGAAGTGTGAAGGTTGCCATGTGCGCCTCAATAGACCCGTGCCTTGGGCCGGATATATTCCACCTCGTCAGAAAGGGTGAACTGGTGCACCGGCCGCGTGCCGAGTGTCACCTTGCCATCGCGCACCCAGCCGATGGTGTGGACCATCCAGCGATCGTCGTCGCGGGTGGGATGATCCTCGCGCATGTGCGCGCCGCGGCTCTCGGTGCGGTTGCGGGCCGAATGCATCGTGACCACAGCCTGCGCGATCATGTTGTCGAGCTCGAGCGTCTCGACAAGATCGGTGTTGAACACAAGGCTTCGATCGGAAATGCCGATATCGGCCATCTGCTGGTAGACCGCATCGATCTTCGCCGTCCCTTCGGCCAGGATCTCCTCGGTGCGGAACACGCCGCAGTTCGCCTGCATGGTCTTCTGCATGGCAAGCCGCACCTGCGCGGTCGGGCTTCCGCCCTTCGCGTGGCGGAACGCGTCGAGCCGTGCAAGCGCCGCATCCGCGGCGTCTCGCGGCACGCTGGGCGGCGCCTGCATCGGCTTCACATTCTGCGCCACCCGCTGACCCGCGGCCCGGCCGAAGACCACGAGGTCGATGAGCGAGTTGGAACCCAGCCGGTTGGCGCCGTGAACCGAAACGCACGCGGCCTCGCCCACGGCATAAAGACCAGGGACGACCGAATCCGGGTCGCCATCCCGGACCGTGACCACCTCGCCCCAGTAATTGGTGGGGATGCCGCCCATGTTGTAGTGCACCGTCGGCACCACCGGAATCGGCTGACGGGTGACGTCGACACCGGCAAACACCTTGGCCGTCTCGGAAATGCCGGGCAGGCGCTCGGCGAGGATCTTCGCGTCGATATGGTCGAGGTGGAGGAAGATGTGATCGCGCTCTGCCCCCACGCCGCGGCCCTCGCGGATTTCCTGGGCCATCGAGCGGGAGACGACATCGCGGCTGGCGAGATCCTTGGCCGAGGGCGCGTAGCGCTCCATGAACCGCTCGCCCTCGCTGTTGGTCAGATAGCCGCCCTCCCCGCGCGCGCCCTCGGTGATGAGCACGCCCGCGCCGTAGATGCCCGTGGGGTGGAACTGGACGAACTCCATGTCCTGCAGCGGCAGGCCGGCGCGCAGCACCATGCCGCCGCCATCGCCGGTGCTGGTGTGGGCCGAGGTGGCCGAGAAGTAGCAGCGGCCATAGCCGCCGGTGGCCAGAACCACGGCATGGGCGCGGAACCGGTGGATCGAGCCATCCTCCATGCACAGCGCCACCACGCCGCGGCATTCGCCGTCGACCATGATGAGGTCGATTGCGAAATATTCGATGAAGAAATCCGCATCATGCTTCAGGCTCTGCTGGTAGAGCGCGTGCAGCATGGCATGGCCGGTGCGGTCGGCAGCCGCGCAGGTGCGCTGGGCTGCCGGCCCCTCGCCCATGTTCTGTGTCATCCCGCCGAAGGCACGCTGGTAGATGCGGCCGTCTGCGGTGCGGCTGAAGGGCACGCCATAATGCTCGAGCTCGTAGACGGCCGCCGGCGCCTCGCGGCACAGATATTCGATGGCATCCTGGTCTCCCAGCCAGTCGGAGCCCTTGACCGTGTCGTACATGTGCCACGTCCAGTGGTCGGGCCCCATGTTGCCGAGCGCGGCAGCGATCCCGCCCTGCGCGGCCACGGTGTGCGAGCGGGTGGGGAACACCTTGGTGATGCAGGCCGTCCTCAGCCCGGCCTGCGCGATCCCCATGGTCGCGCGCAGGCCCGAGCCGCCTGCACCCACGACGACCGCGTCATAGGCATGGTCGATGATCTTGTAGCTGTCAGCCATTGGGGTTCCCGAGCGCCAGCGTGAGGATCGCCCAGAGCGCCACAGCGCCCACGACGACCGCGTAGAAGGTGACGGCGAGGTTCGCGACGAACCGCGTGCCTTCGGACTTCACATAGTCCTCGAGCACCACCTGCACGCCGAGCCGCATGTGCCAGGGCGTGGAGATGGAAACGAGCGCAAGCGGAATGGCCACCAGCGGCTGCCGCGCCCAGGCGACAATCGTCGCATGGTCGAAGGCGGGCAGCATCAGGAGCGAGCCAAGGAACCAGGCAAGGAGCGCAAGGTTCGCCACCGCCGTGACCCGCTGCGCCTTCCAGTGCGCCACCACATGCGCGGGGCTGGCGCCAAGACCCCGGGCGCGCTTGGTGTCGGAGGCGGAGAGGAAATCGGTTGCCATCGCTCAGCTCCCGGAGCGCAGCAGCAGCGCGGCCCAGACAGCCGCCGTTGCAAGAAGCGCCGCCACGAAGGCGAGCACCGCGCTGCGCTGGGCAGCGCCGACCTCGTAGCCGCGGCCGGCATCGAGCCAGAAATGGCGCAGCCCCGAGAAGAGATGCTGGAAGAAGGCCCAAGTGACGCCGACGAGCACCACAAGCCCCGCCCAGTGGCCGAAGACATCGCGGAACAGGCCATAGGCCTGCGCGCCCGATGCCGCTGCCGCCAGCCACCAGGCGAGGATCCCGAGCCCGCCCAGCGCAAGGGCCATGCCGGTCGCCCGGTGGAAGATCGACACCACCATGTTCGGGCGCCACTTCCAGATCGAAAGGTGCGGGCTAAGCGGACGCGACGTCGGCCGGATGGCCATCGGAAACTCCAGGTTCGTTGAGGCAGATGCCCCGCCTATGCGCTTGTGCTCGACCTAGCGCAACGCCCTGGTGCTGCAAGGCGCGCGGCTGTCGCAGCAGCCATGCGCGGACATCAGCCCCCTGCGGCAGGCGGAGCCCCCGTGCCCTCGGCCAGGCGCGCGAGCGTCGGGTAGCGGGGGTTGTCGACCGCAAGGCGGGCCATGGCGGCCGTGCGAAGGGCTGCAAGCAGCGCCGGGTCTCCGGGGCTGATGCGCCCGCTGCGCAGCCCCTCGCACAGCGCCTTCGCTCCGCCCCAGGGCGCGAGCGCCTCGGCCTCGGCCCGATCGGGCTGGTGCGCGAGCTCGCGCGCGATGATGCCAACCACATTGCCCGCCACGCGCGCATGGAAGGCCAGCCGGCCCTCGAGCGCGCCCTCGGCGTCCCGCAGGAACAGCCGCACCGCCTCGAGGAGCGCCGGGATGTCCGGGTGGCTCACAGGCACCCCCGCTCGATGGCGAAGACGAGATCGGCCGCCACCTCCGAGACACGCCGGCCGATGGCCGCGCGCTCGACCGACGGCAGCCGGCCCGAGACATGGTCGTCGGCAAGCTGCAGGCAGCTCATGCCCCACCGCAGGTTGCCGAACACCTCCCAGGTCCACAGATCCCGGTCGTCCACCACGCCCCCGGCCGCGCGATAGGCCGCAAGAAGCGCCTCGCGCGTGGCAAAGCCGCCCACCGGCAGGCGCCAGTTGCCGAACCGCCACGCCTGCACGCACAGCCAGCCCAAGTCTTCGCCGGGCACGGAAAGATGCGCAAGCTCCCAATCCAGCACGGCAGCAAGGCCCTCTGGGCCGACGAGGAAGTTGCCCGAGCGGAAGTCGCCGTGGACAAGACAGGAAGGCGGCGTGCGCGGCATGCGCGGCCGCAGCCACGCAAAGGCGAGATCGAAGGCGGGAACATCAACGGCAAGCCGGAGGTAGGTGGCAAACATCTGGTCGAGAAGCTCGACACCCGAGCCGCCGCCAAGGCCGAGACCGGCCCAGGTCGCAAGCGGTGCGGCATGGAGCCGCGCCAGCGCCCGGGCGCACTGGTCGGCAAGGCGCGCGCGCGCGCCGGCGAAGGCCTCGTCCCTCAGCCATCGCGGGGCAAGCGCCTCGCCGGCCACATGGCCGGTGATCGCCGAATCGCCGAGGCCGTCTTCCGGTGCGGGCACGGCAAGCAGCGGGGCGACGGGAACGCCAAGACGCGAGGCCCGCCTGGCAACCTCGGCCTGCACCGCGCGCGAGAGGCCGGCGGCTGCTGCCGATGCCGTGCGCTGGAAGATCGCCTGCCGCCCGTCGGCAAGGTCCAGCCGCCATGTGGCCGAGGATGCGCCGCCTGACAGGGCGGTCGCTCGCACGACCTCGACGCCGGCGTGCCCGGCGCGGGCCAGCACGGCCGCAATCGCCCTTCGCCCCTCGGGGCTGGCCGGGTCGAGCGGAGGCGTCTCGGTCACCCGCAGCACCCTAGGGGCGCAGCGACAGGCTTGCACCTCTCTGAAACGGCACGCAGGTGGGTGCCCCACACGCCGACCGGCGGAACATTCCGAAGACGCTGCCCGAAGGACCTGCCATGGCCATCATCCGGCTCGAAATCCCCTGTGCGCGGCACGAGGCGCATGCCGCAACGGCGCGCGAGGATCTGCCTCCGGGCCTCCTGGGGCTGGCCGCCGACGAGGCGGCCGATGGCTGGCGGCTCGTCGGCTGGGCTGAAGCCCCGCCGGCGCCCGGGCTCCTCGCCGCCTTCCACGCGCTTGCACCCTCGAGCCCCTGCCCGCCCGCCATCTGCCCCGAGCCGCCGCGCGACTGGGCGGCGATCTCCCAGGCCGGGCTCGATCCCGTCGTGGCCGGCCGCTTCCACCTGCACGACAGCGCGCACCGGCGCGGTATCCCGCCGGGCCGGCTCAGCATCCGGATCGATGCCGGGCTCGCCTTCGGCACCGGCCACCATGACACCACCCGCGGCTGTCTTGCTTTGCTGTCGGCACTTGCACGCAGGCGTGCGCCGCGGCGCATTCTCGATGTGGGAACGGGAACCGGCGTGCTGGCCATCGCAGCCGTGCGGCTCTTCCGGCGGGCCGAGGTGCTGGCCAGCGACATCGATGCGCGGGCCGTCCGGATCGCCGCCGCCAATGCCCGACAGAATGCCATTGCGCGGCACCGGCTGCGCCCGGTCAGGGCGGCAGGCCTCCTCCACCCGGACCTGCTGGGCCGCGCGCCCTATGATCTCGTGATGGCCAACATCCTCGCCGGGCCGCTTCTGGGGCTTGCGCCGACGCTTGCGCCGGCCGTGGCACCTGGAGGCCTGCTGCTGCTGGCCGGCCTCCTCGAACTGCAGCGCCCGCGCCTCGTGGCCGCCATGCGCGCACGCGGGCTCATCCTCCTCGACCGCGGGCGCGGGCCCTGGCCGGTGCTGCTCCTGGCACGCCCCGCCCGGAGGCCGGGCGCGCGGCCCGGCCCGGGGCCCCTCCTCAGGGCTGCCAGGCGTGGAACGGCGGGAGGGACACGTCGGCCGGACGAAGCCTGACGACGCGCTCGTGCCGCCGACGCGGCCGGAGGAACTTCTCCGACCGGAAGCGGGGCTCGGTTCTGAGCATGTGCATCGGTCGTCTCCTTTCGCGGTCGAAATCGGAACGATGCACTCGCTTTTGCAGGTGCGGCGGTGGCACAGCTGCCATGCACCTGCTGCATGCTAGCTGTTTTCCGTCACGATCTGAAGCCATTGCGCTTCGTCGATGAGCGGGATGCCGAGCGCTTCGGCCTTTGCGCGCTTCGATCCGGCATCGCGCCCGGCGACGACAAGGTCGGTTCTGGCCGAAACGGCGGAGGCCACGCGCGCGCCCAGCCGCTCGGCGATCGCGCGCGCCTCGTCGCGGCCCATGGCCTCGAGCGTGCCGGTGAACACCAGCGTCCTGCCGGTGATCGGGCTGTTTCGGGTCTGGTGAACGAGCGGCTGCGGCTGCACCTCGGAGAGGAGGTCGGCAAGCGTCTCGCGGTTGTGCGCCTCGGCCCAGAAGTCCCGCAGGGCCCCTGCCACCTCCGGGCCAACACCTGCCACCCCCACGATCGCCGCCCGCTCGGCGGCCACCCGCGCCGCGTGGCGTTCGGGTCGTTCGGGCGGCTCGCCCGCCTGCGCCTCGGGGGCATGCGCCACCAGCCGGTCGAGCAGGGCAGAAAAGGCCTCCCACGTGCCGCATGCGCGGGCGAGGTCGCGGGCTGTCACCTCGCCGACATGGCGGATGCCGAGCGCGAACAGGAAGCGGTCGAGCGGCGGCGCACGGCGCGCCTCGATGGCGGCAAACAGCCTGTCGGCGCTCGCCTCCTTCCAGCCCCGGATGGCCAGAAGTTCGCTGCGGTGCCGGTGCAGGCGGAAGATGTCGCCCGGCCGGGTGAGCCAGCCCAGGGCGATGAACTGCTCCACGCGCTCGGACCCGAGCCCCTCGATGTCGAGCGCACGGCGGGAGACGAAGTGCTTCAGCCGCTCGAGCCGCTGCGCCGGGCAGGTCAGCCCGCCGGTGCACCGGCGGACCGCCTCGCCCTCCTCGCGCACCGCGGCACTCCCGCATTCCGGGCAATGGTCGGGAAAGCGGAAGGGCGCAAGCGCCCGATGTTCGGCATCGGGCGTTGCCACGCCAAGGATCTGCGGGATGACATCGCCCGCCCGCTGCACGCGCACGAGATCGCCCACCCGCACATCCTTGCGCCGGATCTCGTCCTCGTTGTGGAGGGTGGCATTGGTGACCACCACTCCACCGACGCTCACCGGCTCGAGCCGGGCGACGGGTGTGAGCGCACCGGTGCGCCCCACCTGGATGTCGATGGCGACAAGGCGGGTGACGGCCACCTCGGCCGGAAACTTCTGCGCAAGCGCCCAGCGCGGGTGCCGCGAGGCCGCGCCCAGCCGCTCCTGCAGGTCGAGCCGGTCGAGCTTGACGACCGTGCCGTCGATGTCGAACCCGAGGCCGGCGCGGGCGAGCAGCAGCCGCTCGTGCGCCTCGATTGCAGCCTCGATCCCCTCCACCCGGACCAGCGTTTCGGAGACCGGGATCCCGAGCTGCCGGATCCGCTGCATCGCCTCGAACTGGGTGGCACCGAGCGGCTGCGAGATGGCGCCCCAGCCATGGGCCAAGAAGCGCAGCGGGCGCTCTGCGGTCATTGCGGCATCGAGCTGCCGGAGCGAGCCGGCCGCGGCGTTGCGCGGATTGGCAAAGGGCTTCTGCCCCGCCTCGGCCTGACGCGCGTTCAGCGCCTCGAAATCCGCCCAGCGCATGTAGACTTCGCCGCGAACCTCGACGAGCTCCGGGGCCTCCTCCGGCAGCTGCGGCGGGATGTCGGCAATCGTCCGGGCGTTGGCGGTCACGTCCTCGCCCGTCTCGCCGTCGCCCCGCGTTGCGGCCGAAACGAGTCTTCGGCCCTCGTAGCGCAGCGAGAGCGACAGGCCGTCGATCTTGGCCTCGGCGGTATAGGCCAGCGGCACCTCCGGTCCGAGGCCGAGGAACCGGCGGATCCGCTGGTCGAAGGCGCGCAGGTCGTCGGGCTCGAAGCCGTTGTCGAGGCTGAGCATCGGGCGGGCGTGCACGATCTTGCCGAAGCCCTGCGCGGGGGCGGCCCCCACCCGCCGGCTTGGGGAGCCCGGGCGCACCAGCGCCGGGAAGCGGGCCTCGATGGCCGCGTTGCGCTGGCGCAGCGCATCATAGTCGGCATCCGGAATGAGCGGCGCGTCGTCCTGGTAGTAGGCCCGGTCGTGGCGCGCGATCTCGGCTTCCAGCCGCGCGAGCTCAGAGGCCGCCTCCTCCGCCGTGAGAAGGGCGACGGGCTTGGTGCTCAGTCCGGAGGAAGCGGGTCCCGCCATGCCGCGGGCCCTAGCAGGAGAGGCACGCGGCCGGGAAGCGCCGCCGGGCTCCACGGATGATCCCCGCTGCGCGCGGCCACGCTGTCCACCCGCCGGGTGCGGGAGACGATGGCGACAGCCCCGGTCTCCTTCAGCGCCTCGCGATCGAGCAGGCGCCAGCGCGGCCGGCAAGTCCCCGGCATGCGCCGCGGCGCAATCACGAGGTCTGCCGCAGCGCAGGCCGAGGCAAGCTCGGCTGTCTCGATCGGCCGCGCGGAGCGGATAGCATAGACACGGAGCGGGCGTCCATGATCGCCCAGCGTGAAGGCGCAGGCCTCGCGCGTGCAGCGGGCGCCCGGCAGGGAATCGATCCGCGCCACCTCGGCGGCATTGGCATGATCGCGGAACACCCGCTCGGCAAAGCCGCCGCGCGTGGCGCGCAGCATGTGCAGCCGCCCGCCTGCGACCACGCCCACATGCGTGCCATCGGGCGAGATCAGGAGGTCGGCACGCGGCAGGGCGGCAAACAGCAGCAGCGCGGCACCAAGCGGCACCAGCCCAAGCCATCGCGGCGGCCCGCTGAACAGGGCGAGCATGAGAAAGCCGAGCACAGCGGCCAGCTGGGCGGAAAGCGGGACAGACATGGCGGAAAGCTGCGCGCCCGGCAGGGCGGCAACCGTCGTGCCGATGCCGATAAGCGCATCCGCCGCGGGCCGGAGCAGCGCCGCAGCAGGCCCGGCAAGGCCAAGCGGCGCCGCCACGAGCGTGAGCACCACGAGCGGCATGACGACGAGGCTGGCAAGCGGAATGGCGGCCATGTTGGCGAGCACGCCATAGAGGCCGCTGCGCCCGAAATGGGTGATGGCAATCGGCGTGAGCGCGAGTTCAACCACAAGGCCCGAAGCCGCAAGGCCGGCGAGCGCTCGGCCGAGGCGGGCGGCTGCGACCTCGTCGGGCCGGAGCGTGAGCCAGGCCCTGCCGAAGGCGCTGTTGGCAAGCAGGATGAGCGCGAGGACGGCGGCAAAGCTCAGCTGGAAGCTGGGGCCCATCAGAGCCTCCGGCCGCACGAGGAGCACGAGCGCGGCAGCAAGCGCGAGCAGCCGGAGCGAGAGCGGGTTGCGGCCCAGCGCAACCGCCAGCGCCACCACCCAGGCGATGATGGCCGCGCGCATGGCCGGCACGGCCGCGCCGGCCAGCAGCGCATAGGCGGTGCCGGCGACACCCGAAACAAGCGCCGCAAGCGCCCGCACCGGCACGCGCAGCGCCAGCCACGGCCAGGCCGCAAGGCTCCAGCGGGCGAGGAAGAAGGCCGCGCCCGCCGCGATCCCCACATGGAAGCCGGAGACGGTGAGCAGGTGAACAAGGCCCGCCACCCGCATCGCCTCCAGCACGTCGGGCGCGATCTGGCCCTGCTGGCCGGTCACCAGCGCGGTTGCGACCGCGCCGGCATGGCCGCCCACCTCGGTTTCGAACATGCGCGCGATGGCCGCGCGCAGGTCCGCAAGCCGGGCGGGCGCGGCGCCGGGCCCTTCGAGCGGAACCGGCGGCCCCGTGGCCCGACCGGTTGCGGAGATGCCAAGAAACCAGGCCCGGCGCGCGGAATCGTAGGCGGAGGGCAACATGGGCGGCGGATGCGGCCCGAGCACCGCCGGCACGGAAAGCCGCACGCCGGTTGTCATCCACGCGGGCGGCGGTCCGGGGATTGTCAACCACATCCGCACGGGCGGGGAATCGGCCGTGGCATCGCGCAGCAGCAGGAGCCTCGTGCGCGCGCCGCCATCGCGCGGCTCGAGCCCGAGGAGCGTGCCGGCAACGGGCGCGGCCGCCAGCCGGTGGTAGAGCATCGGCGGCGCGACCATCCGGCTGCGCAGGTCGGCTGCCAAAAGCCCCAGCGCCGCCAGCGCGCCACCGCAGCCGAGGATGAGGCCGCCGCGGCCGCCCGCGGCAAGGCCGAGGAGGCCGAGGCCCGCGGCCGCAAGCAGCGCCGCGCGGCGCTGGCCGAGCTGCGGCAGCAGAAACCACAGGAGGATGCCCGCCCCGATCGCAACCGGCACCCAGACGACAAAGGACTGCTCAGCGATCAGGCGCCAGAAGCTGCGGTCTTGGGCCTCCCCTGCCGCGGTCCGCGCGCCCGGGGGGCCGCCGCGCCCGGAAGCGCCGGGAAGGCCCCGGCTGTCCTGCTGCGCCTTCCAAGCCCTTGGCGAAGCGGCCGGCAAGCTGCTAGCCACACGCGTCCTCGCACCCGATGGGCCGACCCGGCCCTTCCAAGGCACGAAAATGGTGAACAGTTCAAGCTGCGGCTCCGCACCCGCCCCCGCATCCGGCCTGCGCGCGGGCCCGGCCGGGGGCCTTGCCCCTCCGGTCGTGCGGTTCGCGCCCTCGCCGACCGGTTTCCTCCACATCGGCGGGGCGCGCACGGCGCTGTTCAACTATCTGTTTGCCCGCCGCCACGGCGGCACCTACCTGCTCAGGATCGAGGACACCGACCGCGCGCGCTCGAGCCAGGCTGCCATCGATGCGATCCTCGAGAGCCTCGCGTGGCTCGACCTGATGCCGGACCAGCCGCCCGTCTTCCAGTCCACCCGGTCCGCCCGCCACGCGGAGGTCGCAGCCGCGCTGCTCGAGGCAGGGCATGCCTACCGCTGCTGGATGCAGCCCGAGGAGATCGAGGCTGAGCGCGCCCGCCTGCGCGCCAGCGGCCGGGGCCAGCGGCTGGAGAGCCCCTGGCGCGATCGCAGCGACGGGCCGGCCGACCGGCCGTTCGTGGTGCGGCTGAAAGCGCCGCGCACGGGCGAGACGGTGGTCGACGACCGGGTTCAGGGGCGGATCGTGTTTCCCAACGCCGAGCTCGACGATTTCGTGCTTTTGCGCTCGGACGGCACGCCGACCTACATGCTGGCCGTGGTGGTCGACGACCACGACATGGGCGTGACACACGTGATTCGCGGCGACGACCATCTGTCCAACACGCCGCGCCAGCTTGCCCTGCTGCGCGCGCTCGGCTGGCCCGAGCCGGTGCATGCCCATGTGCCGATGATCCACGGCCCCGACGGCGCCAAGCTCTCGAAGCGGCACGGCGCACTGGGTGTCGAGGCCTATCGCGAGATGGGCTTTCTGCCCGAGGCGCTCGAGAACTACCTCCTCCGCCTTGGCTGGGCGCATGGCGATACCGAACTTGTCGCGCGCGAGGAGGCGATCGCGCTCTTCTCGCTGGAGGGGATCGGCCGCTCGCCGGCCCGCTTCGACATGAAGAAGCTCGAAAGCGTGAACCGCCACTATCTCTTGCGCGCCGACAACCGGCGCCTTGCCGATCTCGTGCTGCCGCGGCTCGCTGCAATCGCCGACCAGCAGAACGCGGCCCGGCACCAGGAGCTGCTGCTTCGCAGCATGGACGAGCTGAAGGCGCGGGCGAAGGATCTGAACGCGCTGGCCCAATCAGCGGCCTTCCTCGTTCGCGCACGCCCGCTCGACATGGACGCAGCGGCACAAAGGGCGCTAGACGAGGGGTTGGGGCTGCTCGCCACCATGCGCGACCGGCTCGCCTTGCTCGACCCCTGGTCGCGCGAGGCGCTGGAGCGTGTGGCGCGCGAGGTGGCGGAGTCGGCCGGGGCGGGGCTCGGGCAGGTGGCAGCGCCGCTTCGCGCCGCGCTCACCGGCCAGGCCGCAAGCCCCAGCGTGTTCGGCATTCTCGAGGTGCTGGGGCGCGACGAAAGTCTCGGTCGCATTGACGATGCGCTAGCGAGTAAGGTCAACGGGCACGGAAAGGTCTGACACATGGGCACATCGGCCACCCTCACGCTGGGCAACCACACCCTCGAACTTCCGGTCATCGAGGGGACGGTGGGCCCCAAGGTCGTGGACGTCAGATCGCTCTATGCCACCACTGGCGCCTTCACCTACGACCCCGGCTTCACGTCGACCGCAAGCACCGCCTCGCAGATCACCTACATCGATGGCGACGCGGGCGTGCTGCTACACCGCGGCTATCCGATCGACCAGCTCGCCGAGCAGTCGACCTTCATGGAGGTCTGCTATCTCCTCCTGAACGGCGATCTGCCGACAGCCGACGAGCTGGCGAAGTTCAACTATCTCATCACGCGCCACACCATGGTGCACGAGCAGCTGATGAGCTTCTATTCCGGCTTCCGCCGCGACGCGCACCCCATGGCGATCATGTGCGGGGTGGTCGGCGCGCTGTCCGCCTTCTACCATGATTCGACCGACATCGCCGACCCGCACCAGCGTGTCGTCGCCAGCCACCGGCTGATCGCCAAAATGCCAACCATCGCCGCCATGGCCTACAAATATGCCATCGGCCAGCCCTTCCTCTATCCGGACAACTCGCTGTCCTACGTCGGCAACTTCCTGCGCATGACGTTCGGGGTCCCGGCCGAGCCCTATGAGGTGAACCCGGTGATCGAGCGTGCGCTGGACCGGATCTTCATCCTGCACGCCGACCATGAGCAGAACGCCTCGACCTCGACCGTCCGGCTGGCCGGTTCCTCGGGCGCCAACCCGTTTGCCTGCATCGCGGCGGGGATTGCCTGCCTGTGGGGCCCTGCACACGGCGGCGCCAACGAGGAAGCGCTCAAGATGCTGCGCGAGATCGGGCGGCCGGAGCGGATCCCGGAATATATCGCCCGCGCCAAGAACAAGAACGACCCATTCCGCCTGATGGGTTTCGGCCACCGGGTCTACAAGAACTACGACCCGCGCGCCAAGGTGATGCAGCAGACAGCAGCCGAAGTACTCGACGAGCTCAAGCTCGACAATCCGATCTTCGACGTGGCGCGCGAGCTCGAACGGATCGCGCTCAGCGACGAGTATTTCATCGAGAAGAAGCTCTATCCGAACGTGGATTTCTACTCGGGCATCATCCTTTCTGCCATTGGCTTTCCCACCACCATGTTCACTGCCCTGTTTGCGCTCGCACGCACCGTCGGCTGGGTGGCACAGTGGAACGAGATGATTGCCGACCCGGAGCAGAAGATCGGCCGCCCGCGCCAGCTCTACACCGGCCCGACCCAGCGGGACTATGTGCCGCTCGACCAGCGATGACGGCCGGATAAGGCCCGGCCGGCCGGCGGCCGGGCGGTCCACGCGCGCCGCCCGGCACGGCGTCGGGTGCGGCCGGGCCGCTGCTGCCTGAGCCTTGCGGCTGCTGCCGGGCGCGGCCCGCGCCCGTTCCGGTGCCCCGGCCCTGCCCGCCGGCAACCTCCCGCGCCGGCGCAGGGCGTCTGCCGGGGGCCGGCTCGTGCAGGCGGGCGGCCCCCCATTCGACGGACGACGTCCAACGCACGACGTCCAACGCACGACGGGGCCCGGCGCTCGGCCGGGCCCCGTTCCGGTTGCCGACCGCAAGCTGCAGTCGCAGGCGGCAGCGGCTCCGCGCACCCGCGCCGCAGGGGCCCGGGCGAGGCTCGGCCTACTTCAGCTCGACCGTTGCGCCTGCTTCCTCGAGCTTCTTCTTCAGCTCCTCGGCTTCGGCCTTGGAGACGCCTTCCTTCACGGCCTTGGGCGCGGATTCGACCAGCGTCTTGGCTTCCGTCAGCCCAAGCCCGGTGATCGCGCGGACTTCCTTGATCACGTTGATCTTCTTGCCGCCGTCGCTGGTGAGGATCACGTCGAACTCGGTCTTTTCCTCGGCTGCAGGCGCTGCCGCTGCCGCACCGGCTGCCACCGGACCGGCCACTGCCACCGCAGCCGCCGCCGACACGCCCCACTTCTCCTCCAGCATCTTTGCCAGTTCGGCTGCCTCGAGGATGGTAAGCGCCGAAAGTTCTTCCACGATTTTTGCGAGATCCGCCATTGTCTTCACTCCTTGCAATCCGCAGGCCGGCGCGCGTCAGGCGGCCGCCTTGTCTCCATAGGCTGCAAACACCCGCGCCAGCTTGGCAGCCGGCGCAGTGGCCAGCTGGGCAATCTTGGTCGCAGGCGCCTGGATGAGGCCCACAAGCTTCGCACGCAGCTCGTCGAGCGAGGGGAGTTCGGCAAGCGCCTTCACCCCTTCGGCATCGAGAAACTGGCCCGGCATCGCCCCGGCCACGATCTCGAAGCGATCGTGGCCCTTTGCGAACTCGACCGCGATTCGCGCCGCGGCAACCGGGTCGGCCGAGGTGGCAAGCCCGACAGGGCCGACCAGCAGCTGGCCGAGATCCTGATAGGGCGTGCCCTCGAGCGCGATGCGGGCGAGCCGGTTCTTGGTCACCTTGAACTGCGCGCCCGCGCCCCGCATCCGGCTTCTGAGGTCCGACGCCTGGGCGACGGTGAGCCCGTGGTTGCGCGTGATGATCACAACCTGGGTCTCGGAGAAGACCTTCGCGAGATGAGCAACCAGTTCCTTCTTCTGGTTCCGATCCATGCTCACTCCATACACCAGGCGCCCACCCGTTGCCGGGAAGGCGCCACCTGAGCCAGCGGCCTCGAAACTCCGGGCCGCACGGCCCGCCCGAAAGGGAAGGTCGAAGCGGAGGGCCAAGGCCCACCCGCACGGATCCCGCAGGACCGCCTGACGGCCCACGGTCAACACATCCCCGTCTCATGCCGGCCCCTCAAGGGCTTAGGCCGCCTCGACCGACGGCACCCGCAATCTCGGACGGTCTGGCAGGCCATATCCTGCCGCGAGGCGGTGGCCATACAGGATTTTCCCGGCGGGTCAAGGACGGCTCTAGCAGCCTTCCGCCCGGTCGCCCCGAATCATCTCCTCGAAAGGGCCCGGTTGCGCCGCAAGGACCGGAACGACGGCGCGCACGGGGCCCGCGTCCATCCCGGTTGACGGGCAGGAGAACCGGCCGGTCGACTCCTGCGTGTGCCAACGCTTGCGCAAGAGACAGGAGGCGGCCGCCGTGCCAGACGAAGGCCAACGGCCCGGAGCAACCGACCCACCCACCCGATCGCGGCACCCGGGGGCCGTCGCCCGCCGGATGGCACGGACGGTTCGCGCGAGGACGCATCGGTCTCCCGCCCATTCCCACCACCTCGAGGTCGTTCTCCTCGGGGGCGTCGGCGCAAAAAAGGCGACCAGCTGCGCTTCCGTGTCGGGGCAAGCCGCCACCGCCCCGAGAACCGCTTCGCGCAGCATGTTGCCGGCCCGCCGGCACAGGGGCCTCGCGGTTCGTGAAGCGCCACGGCGGGAGGCTGCTGACCCGCCATCTCTCCCCCGGCTCAGCCGGGCCGGGGCAAAACTGCTTGAGCCCGTCCGCATCCAGCGCCTCCACGAGGCCGGGCTTTGCGTCTGTGTGCGTCTGTGGCGGACATTGGGCCATGTCCCAAGGCGGGACGACCGGGTTCCGCCCGCCGACCTGCAGGCCTTCGTCGCCAGCCGGCAAGCCCCCGCTGTTCTGACCCTCTGTTCTGTCCTATGTTCTGACCTCGGCCGCACCACCTGCGGCGGCGCCTCGGGTCCGGGCCGATCGACATGGGAATTCCGGGCAACCCGCGCCCGGACATCGAGGGGCGCGTCGCCGAGCGTGCAGCCACCCTCGACCGGCTGGCATTGACGGACGGGAACGGCTGGATGGTCTCGGGCAACCTGACCTACCTCGGCTGGGACCGGTTTCCGTGCCGGGAGAGACGGTATCGGCCCGGATGTCCGGCGACACCCGGCGCTCCGCGCGGTGCTCTCGCGGCTTGGGCGCCGGATCGACGCCCGGCTCGACCGCCCGGCCGAATGCCCAGCGACCAGCAGGACGCCGGCCGGGGCTCCTCAGGAATGGCGCGGGGCGGCTGGTCGCAGGAACCGGCCGCCCCTTCGAACCCTCGGCGAAGCGTCAGGCGCCGACGGTGGCCGGATCGACCTTCACGCCCGGCCCCATCGAGGAGGACAGGGCGATCTTCTGCAGATACTTGCCCTTGGCGCCCGAGGGCTTGGCCTTGAGGATGGCATCGAGGAAGGCGTCGAAGTTGGCGCGCAGGTCGCCCTCGGCAAAGCTCGCCTTGCCGATGCCCGAATGGATGATGCCGGCCTTCTCAACCCGGAACTCCACCTGCCCGCCCTTGGCCGCCTTCACCGCTTCGGCCACGTCCATGGTGACGGTGCCGAGCTTGGGGTTGGGCATCAGCCCCTTCGGGCCGAGCACCTTGCCGAGCCGGCCGACGAGGCCCATCATGTCGGGGGTTGCGATCACGCGGTCGAAATCGATCTGCCCGGCCTGGACTGTCTCCATCAGGTCCTCGGCGCCCACCACATCGGCCCCAGCCTCGCGCGCCTCGTCGGCCTTGGCGCCGCGCGCGAAAACGGCCACCCGGACCGGCTTGCCCGTGCCGCTTGGAAGCGTGACCACGCCGCGCACCATCTGGTCGGCATGGCGCGGATCGACATTGAGGCCGATTGCCACTTCCACCGTCTCGTCGAATCGCGCGGTGGCGTTGCGCTTGACGAGCGCGATGGCCTCGTCGAGCGGATAGAGGCGTTCGCGGTCGACCGCCTCGGCCAGCAGCTTCTGCCTCTTCGTGAGCTTCGCCATGGATCAGCCCTCCACCACTTCGAGGCCCATCGAGCGGGCCGAGCCCTCGATCGTCTTCATCGCCGCCTCGATGTCGACCGCGTTGAGATCCTTCATCTTCATTTCCGCAATCTCGCGCACCTGCGAGCGCTTGACCGTGCCCGCCTTCGTGCGGCCCGGGGTCGCCCCGCCGGACTTGAGCCCCGCGGCCTGCTTCAGCAGGAAGGAGGCCGGCGGCGACTTGGTGACAAAGGTGAAGCTCTTGTCCGCATAGACGGTGATCACGGTGGGGATCGGCATCCCCTTTTCGAGGCCCTGCGTGGCGGCGTTGAACGCCTTGCAGAACTCCATGATGTTCACCTGGCGCTGGCCCAGCGCCGGCCCGATGGGCGGGCTGGGCGTGGCCGAGCCGGCCGGCACCTGCAGCTTGATGAAGGCTGTGATCTTCTTCGCCATTGTTCACTCCAGTCCCGTGGGGGTGCACGCCCCCCACGCCGATGAGCGGTCGTGTGGTCCAAGCGGGCCGGCTGGCGCCATGCCGCCGCCCCTCCCACGGATGATCCCGGCGCCCGACCGCGGATACGCCGGCAAACGCTTGGGGTGGCTCGTGCCTATTTCGACTTTTCCACCTGCTCGAAATCCAGTTCCACCGGGGTCGCCCGGCCGAAGATCGAGACCGAGACCTTCACCCGGCCCTTCTCATAGTCGATTTCCTCGACCAGCCCGGTGAACGAGGCGAACGGGCCGTCGAGCACCTTGACCGCATCGCCGATCTCGAAGTTCACCTTGCGCCGCGCCTTGGCCGGCTGCGCGGCGACATCGGCCCTGGTGGACAGGATGCGCGCCGCCTCGGCCTCGCTGATCGGCTGCGGCTTGCCCGAGGCGCCGAGAAACCCGGTGACCTTGGGCGTGTTCTTCACCAGGTGATAGACTTGGTCGTTCATCTCGAGCTTGGCGAGCACATAGCCGGGGAAGAACTTCCGCTCGGCCTCCACCCGCTTGCCCTTGCGCACCTCGGTGACCTTCTCGGTCGGCACCTCGACCGCCTCGACCATGCCCGAGAGCCCCATCCGCGCGGCATCGGAGAGGATCTGGTCCTTCACCTTGTTCTCGAAGCCGGAATAGGCGTGGATGATGTACCAGCGCGCCATTGCTCAGTTCCCCAGCGACAGGAGCAGGCGCACGCCCCGCCCCAGCCCGAAATCCACCGCGAGGAAGAAGAGGGCGAGAATCGTCGTCATGATGAGCACCATGACCGTCGTCTGCAGCGTCTCCGACCGGGTCGGCCAGGTCACCTTGGCCATCTCCGCGCGCACCTGGCGCACAAACTCGCCGGGCGTAGGCCTCGGGGCCCTTGCCGCCGGAGCCTTGCCTGTCGCCGTCGTCGGCTGCTTCGCCACGTCCGCTCCGTCCGCTTCCACCATCAGGGGGCCAGCCCTGCGGCCCCGGTTTCACCTGCCCCCCCGGGAGCCGCTGCCGCAGGGCGCGAGGCGCCGCGGCTGGCAGGAGTGGAGGGACTCGAACCCCCGGCCCTCGGTTTTGGAGACCGATGCTCTACCAGCTGAGCTACACTCCTACCCCCGAACCCGCGCCAGGCGCAGGTCCGCGGAAGTCCAGGACGAAGCTGGAGCCCGGGAGCCCTCGCGCATAGCCGAGGCACTGGCGCTGTGCAAGTGGCACGGGCCGGCGCGCGGTTCAAGGCCGGGCGGGCGCGCCCCGCGCTACCGCTGCAACAAAGCGGTGCTGAGGAAGCGGTTCAGACGAACAGGTTCGCACCGAGCGCCTGTGCCACATCGGTGAGCGCGCGCATGCCGCGCACGCTCGCACCTGCAGCATCGAGCCTGGGGGAGAAGGCCGCCATGCCCATCCGCCCCGGCGCCACCACGATCAGCCCGCCACCCACGCCGCTCTTGGCCGGGAGGCCGAGGCGGAACAGCCATTCGCCCGAATCCTCGTAGAGCCCGGCCGAGGTCATCACCGCGAGCACGCCTGTCACGTCGGTCGGTGCCAGCATCTGCACGCCGGTTGCCGGGTTGCGGCCGCGCATGGCAAGCGTGCCAGCAATCATTGCCAGATCCCGCACCGTTACCAGCTGCGCGCACTGGCGGGTGTAGAGCTCGACCGCCTCATCGGCATCGCGCGCGAAGGCGCCGTAGGAGCGCATCAGGTGCGCAACCGCCCGGTTGCGCCCGTTGGCCTCCATCTCGGAGGCGAAGATCGCCTCGTCCACCGGCAGGGCCCGGCCGGCAAAGCCGGCGTGGGTGGCTGCGATCTTCGCCCACACCTCCGCAGCCGTGCCCTCGACGAGCCCGACCGTTGCAATCGCCCCGGCATTGACGAGCGGGTTGAGATCGCGCCCGCAGTTTTCCTCCACCGCCTCGATCGAGTTGAAGCGGCGCCCGGTCGGGTTCACCCCCACCCGCTCGATCACGAGATCCGCCCCCGATTCCCTCAGCACGAGCGCCAGTGTCAGCACCTTGGAAATCGACTGGATGGAGAAGGGGTGATCGGCGTCTCCGACCGCGTGCACCACCCCATCGGGCGTGCACAGCGCCAGCGCGAACAGCTCCGGGTTCACCTGTGCGAGGGCCGGGATATAGTCTGCCGGCGCGCCCTCGGTGCAGTCGCGGTGCGCCTTGAGCGCCGCCAGCAGCAGCGCATTGAGACCCCGGCTGCGAATGTCGCCCATGCCCCTGCTCCTGCCGTGCACCTCCCGCAGCACCCGGCCCCGGCCGCACCCGCCGGGCGCCGCAGGATGCGCCGCGCCTCGCGCGATGGTGGAGGGGGCAGGATTCGAACCTGCGTAGACTGACGTCGGCAGATTTACAGTCTGCTGCCTTTAACCACTCGGCCACCCCTCCAGGCGCCAGAGCCGCGCGGCATTGCCGAAAGCCCGGCCGCAAGTCAACGCGAAGGCGCTTCCATCTTGCGCAGCCGCGGCCACCGGCCCTATGGTATCGCGCGCGGCTGGCGGCCTGCCGTGGCGACCACGGATCCGCCGGCCAGCCTCGGCATCGCCGTTGGGGCAGCGCCGTCGGGGCATCGCCGTCGGGGCAGGGCCATCGCGGCCGTGGCACCCGGGGATAGCACGCGGGTATAGCACGCGGGTATAGCACAAGGGTAGTGCAGCAGCCTTCCAAGCTGAATATACGGGTTCGAGTCCCGTTACCCGCTCCACGCCGCCCGCGCGCCGGCCGCGAACGCCGCGCCGCCCCGCCGGGCATGGCACGGAAGCCACCGGTGCGGCCGCCGATCACGCAGCGCCACCGCCCCTTCCAACGCCGGGCACCGGGGCCTATCCAGGCTCAATGCCCCGCCGCCCCCAACCCGACCGGCCGCCCCGCCGCGCACCCGTCCGGCTCTACGGCCGGCACGCCGTCCTTGCCGCGCTTGCCAATCCGGAGCGGCTGGCGCTCAGACTCCATGCAACGCCCGATGCGCTGGCCCAGCTCGAAGCCCTTCCGGCCGCGCTTCCCGTCCAGTCCGGCCACGCGGCGGATCTTGCGCGGCTGGTGCCGGCCGATGCGCCGCACCAGGGCCTGGTGCTGGAGGTGGAGCCGCTGGATCCGCCGCACCTTGAGACGCTGCTGGCAGACCCCGACCCGGCGCGCCCGCTGGTGGTGCTCGACCAGGTGACCGACCCGCACAATGTGGGCGCCATCATCCGCTCGGCAGCCGCGTTCGGCGCGCGCGGGCTCGTCACGCAGGATCGCCACAGCCCGCCCGAGACGGGCGCGCTTGCCCGGGCGGCCTCGGGTGCGCTCGAAATTCTGCCCTGGGTGCGAGTGGTGAACCTCGCCCGCGCGCTCGAGGCGATGGCAGAGGCGGGCTTCTGGCGCATCGGCCTTGCCGGCGCGGCAGCTTCAACGCTCGCGGAGGCGCTCGGCCCCGGGCCGGTCGCGCTCGTGCTGGGGGCGGAGGGCGAGGGGCTCCGGCCCAATGTTGCCGCCCATTGCGACCTGCTCGCCCGCCTGCCGATCGCCGCGGCCGTCGAGAGCCTCAACGTCTCGAACGCAGCGGCCGTTGCCCTCTATGCCGCTGCTCGCCGCGGCCCTGCGGATCCGCGCGCCCGGCGCGGCGACTGAGGCGCCGGGGGAACCGGAGACAGAGCCCCCCGGGAGCCAGGGCGCGCGCGGCGGCGGACGGGCCATCGGCCCCGAAGCCCCGGCACGCCTGCCGGCGAGAATGCGCCGCCCCCCTTCAGAAGGCGGCGAGCTCCATGATCCGCGCCATGTCGGATTCGCTGCGCCGGAGCTTGGCAAGCAGCCGCTCGGCCAGCGTCGCCCCTTCCTCGGCGATCTCCCAAAGCGGCCCGAGGTGGCAGGCCTCGCTCTCGCCGAGTTCGAGCTCGGCGCGCCGCTCCGAAAGCCCCTGCTGGGCCAGCGCCAGCACATCGAGCGCCACCTCGCGCACCGGCCGGCCATCGGGCGCCGTCGCGCGCAGCGCCGAGCGCGGCACCTCGGCGCGCATGGCCAGCTGGCGCTCGAGCGACCAGCCGCGCACCAGCTGCCACGCCTGGTCGAGCGCGGCCGGGCAGTAGAGAAGCCCGGCCCAGAAGGCCGCAAGGGCCGGCACCATCGGCGCCGGGCCGCCATCGGCGCCGCGCATCTCGAGATAGGTCTTCAGCCGCACCTCGGGAAAGAGCGTCGAGAGATGGTCGTGGAAATCGTCGAGTGTCGGCCGCTCGCCGGGCAAGCAGGGCAGCCGCCCGTCGAGGAAGGCGCGAAAGCTCTGGCCGGCACAGTCGATGTAGCGGCCGTTGCGGCGCACGAAATACATGGGCACGTCGAGCGCCCAGTCGAGATAGCGCGCATAGCCGAAGCCCCCGTCGACAACGAAGGGCAGGATTCCGGTGCGGTCCGGGTCGGTCCCGGTCCAGATGTGGCTCCTGAGGCTGAGAAAGCCCGACGGCGCGCCCTCCTTCAGCGGCGCATTGGCAAACAGCGCCGTCGCGACCGGCTGCAGCGCCTGCGAAACCCGGAACTTCCGCACCATGTCGGCCTCCGAGCCATAGTCGAGGTTGACCTGGATGGTGCAGGTGCGCGTCATCATGTCGAGGCCGAGCAGGCCGACCCGGGGCATGTAGGCGCGCATGATGCCATAGCGGCCCTTGGGCATCCAGGGCCGGGCCTCGCGGGTGTCGGTGGGGTGAAATCCAAGCCCCAAAAAGCCAAGGCCAAGCGCCTCGCCCACCTCGGCGCACTGCTGGCGGTGCCGCCGCGTCTCGGCCGCAGTTTCGTGCACGGTGCGCCGCTGTGCGCCGGAGAGCTCGAACTGGCCTGCGGGCTCGAGCGAGATGCTGCCATCCGCACCGGCAAGGCCGATGAGCTGCCCGCCCTCCTCGACCGGCGCCCAGCCGAAGCGCATGAACCCCTCGAGGAGATCGCGGATGCCGCCCGGCTCGGCGTGGCCGGGCGCGCGCAGGTCCAAACGGCGGACCACGAACTTCTCATGCTCCGTGCCCAGCCGCCACGCCGCGCGCGGCTTCTCGCCACTGGCGAAGACCGACAGCATGTCGTCGCGGCTCTCGATCGGCCGTCCGCCACCTGCCCCCTCGGTCCCCGTGCTCATTGCCGCGGGCCCTTAGCGACCTTCGGCGGCAAGCGCCAGCGAGCCGGATGCTGCCACGATTTCGTCATGCGCCTGTGCGACTCTTGGCGGCAGATTCGGGTTTGGGCGCGGGGGCGCGCCCGCACCGGCTCGCTAGCCCTGCCTGCAAGCCCGCCCGAGGGGCGCAGGCGCAATCCCGCCCGGCCCTGCCGGCGTGCCGGGCCCGCGCGCGGGGGCGAAGGCGGCAGGCCCCTCGCTCGGGCACGAGGTTGGACACACGGGGGTCTGGACATATGGCGTTTGGACATATGGCGTTTGGACACACGGCGTTTGGACACACGGCGTTTGGACACACGGCGTTTGGACACACGGCGTTTGGACACACGGCGTTTGGACACACGGCG
>CALKJZ010000010.1 GCA_937995515.1 uncultured Sphingomonadaceae bacterium
TTTTCGGCGAGGAGCGTCGGCGAGGAGCGTCGGCGAGGCGCGTTCCTGACTGCCCCTTTTCCGCCCGCTGCCGAGACGTGGCCGCAAACGCTGGTGCTGTCCGGAACGCTGCCTTGAGCCAGCAAGCTGCCAACTGGGGAAATCGCTCTTGTCAACACGGGCCCAGGGTTCACACCCGATCAGCCGCTTGGTTCCTGTACGATGTTCCGACTGTCGCTTCGCGCGACCTTCGGTTCGAGGGAGCCTCCCGCTGATGCGGAGGCCGGGGGCCTGTTGCAATCGCTGGTCTGGTGGTCGGATGCGGCACGCGGCCTGGGCGGCGATCGCGCCGCACGTGCCGCAGAACGAGCCAGCGCCGGGTCGATGGCCGGGAGATGATCCCAGGGGTCATCCATGTCATCAGGGACGGCCTGCGCTGGCGGGATGGGCGAGCCGCGTATGGCCCGCACAAGACCATCTCCAGCCGCGTCATCCGCTGGAGTTGGCTGGGTGTGTTCCTGCCGCTCTTCGCCGAGCTGGCGGCCAGGGGCGGCAGGCCCGACACGCTGATGATCGACGCCACCCATCTGAAGGCGCGCATCTGAAGGCGCGCACTTGGGGGCACACAGAACTGCTGCCAGCCTGCCTGGCGCCAGGGCCATGATCGCTGGCAGGGGCCATTAGGCGACAGGGTCCGCGAGGCGCTGGCCGCCCGCAAGACCGACGCCTGCATTTCGTCGAAGTCCAACCGAAAGATCGCCATCCCGCCAGACGCCATGCTCGGCCCCCGGCGCCACCACATCGGGGCCCTGTCCGGAAAGCTGGACGACTGGCGCCGCATCCACACCCGCCATGGCCGCTGCGCCCAGAGCCACGTGTCCGCCATGTGCTTTTTGGCCCCGCCAATCGTCTCGACACACGGCCGCTGCGCCCAGAGCCACGTGTCCGCCATCTCCATCGCCGCAACCATCCTCTTCCGGCTGCCACAATAAGGCCTGAGCCTAGGGCACCAGCCAGCGCCCCTCCCAGCCACGGCCGTGCGGATCCCAGGTGAGGACGCCGCGGCGATGCCCGGTGACGGCGAGGTGGAGAAACTCCAGCCGCACGACCTCCACCAGCACGATTGCAAAGTTCGGCCGGCCGGTCTCGCTCTCCTCGCGCGTTGGCTCGCGGTGCTCGAGCTCGGCCGGAAGGCCGGAGACGGGCCCGGGGGCTGGCGTGCCCGGTGCAACCGGCGCGGTGTAGCAGCGGCGCCCGAACAGCCGCGTGGCAGCCCAGGCCGAGTCGGCCTCGGCCCCGTCGTGGGCCACCTGCGCCGTGCCCGAGACCCGCAGCTGCAGCTTTGCCGCCTTGTCGTAGAAGAGGAGACCGACGCGCGGCTCGGCCGCGATTTCGCCCACCTTCGCCGACCGGATGTCGGTGTGGAGCCGCAGGCGGCGCTCGGCACGGGCCACGCCGCGCAACACGAGCACCCGGAGCGCAGGAGCCCCGTCGGCTGTAACAGTAGCGAGGACGGGCGTGTGCCAGGGCGACCGCCGGTCCACCACGGCGCGGCCAAGCCTCGCCCAGATATCGCCCTCGGCGGCCTTGAGATCGCCGTATCGGCCCGCGCAGCCGTCCATGTCCGGTGTCAGGCCGCGCACGGCAGGGGGCTCATCGCCCATCTGGCCGCCCCGTTCCGGCCCCGGACGCGCCCACGGCCAGCCGTCGATCAGGCCTCGACCGAGGGGGCAGGGGTCTTGCGCGGCCGCCCGCGGCGCCGCGGCTGGCGGGCCGGCTCGTCTTCGGCAGGCGGCACAGGATTGCCGCCGTCGTCCCGATCCGCGGCGAGGGGTGCCCCGCCGAAGGCAATAAGCGCGGCCTCGCCGTCGCTCAAGGGTGCTGGCTCGTCGGCCTCCACACGGCCCGCGGGCGCCTCCGCCGAAGCGACGTGGCCATTGGCCTCCTGCACCACCGATGGCGCGGTGCGATCCGCGCCATCGGCTTCGGGCTCGTCGTCGACATCATCCTCGATCGGGTCGAAGACGCCGCGGCGCACGCGCATCTCCTCGTGGCGGATCCGGGCGTCGTTCAGCACCCGGAAATAATGCTCGGCGTGCTGGAGATAATATTCCGCGGCGACCCGGTCGCCAGACTGGTGCGCGTCGCGCGCGAGCTGCTTGTACTTCTCCAGAAGCTGGCTGGCATTGCCGCGCACCCGGTTCTCGAGCCGGTTGCCGGCCTGGCTGCCCATCGGCTGGTTGAGCGGCCGCGGCTGTCCCCCGCCACCGCCCCGGCGCCTGCGACCCGTCTGCCTGTTCTGCATTCCGTCTTCCTTGCTGGGGGCCGGATGATGGTTCCTCCGGATTCCGGCCCGGTCGTCTGCCCGCTGCCCCGATGGCCGGTCTGCAGGCGAACGCTTGCGCGTGCACGCGCCCCCGGGAGGGGACCATCGAGGGCTGTCGGCCCGGCCGCTCCTGCACGGCCGCGTGTCGCCACCCTGCCGGCTGCGCCCGGCGCTGGGCGGGCGCGGCCAGAACGAACTGTCGAAACCTCCGCAGGAGCCCGCCTCGGCCGGGCGGTACCCTTCGATTGCGGCCACGCTTCTCTATCCGCCCTGCACGGCCTTGCCAAGCCCTCAGGGCATCTGCGGCATGGGCGTGAGCACGAGGGCGCGCGGCCGGCCGCCAAGGTCGCAATGGCCCGTGCCGGCAAGACCGGCGCGGCGCGCGAGCGCGGCCACCGACTCCTGCTGCGCGGCGCCATGCTCGACGATTGCCGCACCATCAGGGCCGAGCAGGCGGGCGATCCCGGGCAGGAGCTGGCGGAAGGCGTCGAGCCCGTCCGGCCCGGCGCGGAGGGCGAGCCGTGGCTCGTGGTCTGCCACATCGGCCGGCAGCGGCTCGCCATCAGCGACATAGGGCGGGTTGGCCAGAATGAGATCGAACCGACCGGCAAGCGGCTGGCTCCAGTGGCCGACGAGGAAGCGGGCGCGGCGATCGAGCCCCGTGCGCTTTGCGTTGGCGCGGGCCACGGCCACGGCGGCCGCAGACACGTCGACCCCCACCCCGCGGGCTTCGGGAAAGGCCGAGAGCGCGGCCAGCAGCAGGGCGCCGCTGCCGGTGCCGAGATCGAGGATGGTGGCCGGCGGGCGGCTGCGAAACCGCGCGTGCGCCAGCTCGATCAGCGTCTCCGAATCCGGGCGGGGGATCAGCACATCGGGCGAGACGGCCAGATCGAGCGACCAGAACTCCCGCCGGCCGGTGATGTAGGCAACCGGCTCGCCGCGCTGGCGCCGCAGGACCCGCTGGCGGAAGGCGCGCGCATCGGCCAGCCCGGCGGGGGCGGCGAGCAGATCCAGCCGCTCGAGGCCGAGCATGTCGGCAAGCAGCACCTCGGCATCCAGCCGGTCGATCAACGCGCAGGCTTCCCGCAGGAGGGCGGCGACCGGTCTCAGCTCCGGCCCCCGGTGCGGAAGCGGCCTTCTCTGGCGTCCCCCCGTCCGGCGCGCCGCCTGCCGCTCAGGCTGCATCGAGCGCGGCAAGGCGCTGGGCCTCGTCCTCGGCGATGAGGGCGGTGATCAGCTCGTCGAGCCCTGGCCCCTCGAGGATCTCGGCAAGGCGGTGGAGGGTGAGGCCGATGCGGTGATCGGTGACCCGGCCCTGCGGGAAGTTGTAGGTCCGGATCCGCTCCGAGCGGTCGCCGCTGCCCACCATCGAGGCGCGCGCGTCGGAGCGCTTGCGGGCGAGACGCTCGCGTTCGGCCTCGTAGAGGCGGGCGCGCAGCACCTTGAGCGCCTTGGCGCGGTTCTTGTGCTGCGATTTCTCGTCCTGCTGCGAAACGGTGATGCCAGTGGGCAGGTGGGTGATCCGCACCGCCGAATCGGTGGTGTTGACCGACTGGCCGCCGGGCCCGGAGGCGCGGAACACGTCGATCCGGAGCTCCTTCTCGTCGATCGCGATGTCGACATCCTCCGCCTCGGGCAGCACGGCAACGGTCGCAGCCGAGGTGTGGATGCGGCCGCCGGCCTCGGTCACCGGCACGCGCTGCACGCGATGCACGCCGGCCTCGAACTTCAGCCGCGCGAACACGCCCTCGCCTTCGATCGCCATCACGACTTCCCGGAACCCGCCGAGGTCTGCCGCGCTCGCCGAGAGCATGTCCACCCGCCATCCCCGGTGTTCGGCATAGCGCTGGTACATGCGCGAAAGATCGCCGGCGAACAGCGCGGCCTCGTCGCCGCCGGTGCCGGCGCGGATCTCGAGGATCGCCGCCCGGCTGTCGGCGGCATCGCGCGGCAGCAGGCGAAGCGCCAGCGCGCGCTCCGCCTCGGGGAGCACCGCGCGCAGCTGGGCCAGCTCCTCGCCGGCCATGGCCAGAAGCTCGGGCTCGGCCGCGCCACCGGCGAGCAGCGCCTCGAGCTCGGCGATTTCGCGGCGGCGGGCCGCGAGCGCGCGCGCGGCCTCGGCCACCGGGGCGAGTTCCGCATAGTCGCGGGAGAGCGCGACAAACCGTTCGGGCGCGATCCCGGGGTTGGCAAGCTCGGCGGACAGTGCGGCCTCGCGCGCGAGGATCTGGCGCAGCCGCTCATCGGGGAGCGCGGGCATCAGGCCCTGCCGTCCCCGTCGTTGCGCGCCGGGCTGCGCTCTGGGCCGGACAGGGAGCCGGGCAGGGAGCCGGGCAGGGCGCCGGTCGGGGTGCCATAGGGGTGCGGAAGGCGCGCGCGGATGGCCGCCAGCCGGCCCGCCGATCCGGCATCCCGGCTCCGGTCCACGAGGTTCACGCTTGCCGGCGTCTGGCCCGGATCGCGGACATAAAGGATCGCCCGGCTTCCGGCCCGGGCCGCGGCCTCGGCGCGCTTGCGCGCATGGCCCTGGAAGGGGGCAACGACCGAACAGCCCGCGCTGCGCAGCGCCTGGGCAATGCGCAGGGCCTCGTGCTCTGCCTCCGGGCATTCCGCGACCACGGCGACATCGACGCCCGGCGGCGGCGGCGCAGCGGCCAGGGCCATCAGCCGCTCGATCCCGCCCGCCCAACCAACCGCCGGGGTCGGTGGCCCGCCCATCGCCTCGATCAGGCCGTCGTAGCGCCCGCCGCCGATCAGTGTTCCCTGCGCCCCCAGGCGGTCGGTCACAAACTCGAAGGCGGTGTGGCGATAATAGTCGAACCCGCGCACCAGCTTCGGGGTCTCGACAAAGGCGACGCCCGAGGCCTCGAGCCCCCGGCAGACGGCCTCGAAGAAGCGGCCGGCCGCAGCGGTGAGGAAGGCGCCAATGCCCGGGGCGCGCTCGACCAGCGCCCGGTCTGCCGGATCCTTGGAATCGAGGATCCGCAGCGGGTTCGCCTCCAGCCGGCGGCGGCTGTCCTCGGAGAGCGCGTCGCGGTGTGCGGCAAAATGGCCCACAAGGGCCGCGCGCCATGCCGCCCGGCTCTCGGCGTCGCCCAGGGTGTTGAGCTGGAGGGTCACGCCCTCGCCGATGCCGAGCTCGCGCAGCAGCGTGTCGGCCATGGCGATGAGCTCCACGTCCGCAAGCGGGCTCGGGCTTGCGATCACCTCGGCATCGACCTGGTGGAACTGCCGGTAGCGGCCCTTCTGGGGCCGCTCGTAGCGGAACAGCGGGCCGTGGGCGAACAGCTTCAGCGTGCCGAACCGCTGCCAGCCTTCCGAGACATAGGCGCGGGCGATGCCGGCGGTGAACTCGGGCCTTAGAGTGAGCGAGTCGCCGCTGCGGTCGGCGAAGCTGTACATTTCCTTGGCCACCACGTCGCTGGTCTCGCCGAGCGAGCGGGCAAAGACGTGGGTGTGCTCGAGCACCGGCACATGCACCGGGCGGAAGCCGAAGCGGCGCGCGACATCCTGAAATCGGCTGACCACATGGTCGAACCGATCCGCCTGCTCGCCGAGGAAATCCTGCATGCCGCGCACCGGCTGGGGCCGGCGCGGCGCCTCGTCATGTGCCATTGCGCGGGCCGCCTAGCAGCGCGGGGCGCTGCGCGCAAAAACCATCTTTCCGACTGTTCATGTCCGTTGCGGGATGCTAGCCTTACAACTCGTTAATAAACAAACACTTCCGAGGGGCAGTCGATGGGTTGCGCACGTTCTTTAGGCCTTGCCGCCACCGCCA
The DNA here is from genome assembly GCA_937995515.1 of uncultured Sphingomonadaceae bacterium. Lineage (GTDB taxonomy): Bacteria > Pseudomonadota > Alphaproteobacteria > Sphingomonadales > Sphingomonadaceae > Thermaurantiacus. The sequence continues at coordinate 6,084 of CALKJZ010000010.1, forward strand.
GCAGGAGCGCCTCCGCCCTTGCCATCGCCTTCGGTCTCGTTGCGGCGCCGTCCGGTGCGGATGCCGTCCTGCCATCGGGCGGGCAGCTTGTCGCAGGAAGCGCGAGCATCGGCCCGGCGGTTGGCGGCACGCTCACCATCGACCAGCAAAGCCAGCGCGCCGTGATCGACTGGCAGCGGTTTTCCATCGGCGCGGGCGGCCTTGTGCAGGTCAACAATGGCGCCGGCGCCACGCTGAACCGCGTCCTCTCGGGCGATCCCTCCTCGATCATGGGCCGGCTTGCCGCCACGGGGAGCGTGTGGCTGGTCAACCCGGCCGGGGTTGTCGTCGGCCCCTCCGGCCAGGTGACGACCGGCGGCGATTTCGTGGCGTCTGCCCGCATGATCGGGGCGGAGGCCTTCATGGCCGGCGGCAGCCTCGTGGCGGAGGGTGCCGGCGGGCGTATTGCCAATGCGGGCAGCATCGCAACGGGCGGCGACACGGTGCTCATCGGGGCCATGGTGGAGAACAGCGGGCGTGTGGCCGCCGGCGGGCAGGCGGCGCTGCTTGCGGCAGGGCGGGTGGTGCTGCGCGAGGCGGGCGGCGATTCGCGCATTCATGTCGAGCATGTGTCGGGCGAGGCGGGCGACGTCTCGACCTCCGGCCGGATCGAGGCGGCCGCGGCCGAGCTGCGGGCTGTCTCGGGCAATGTCTATGCGCTGGCCGCCGACACGTCGGGCGTTGTCCGCGCGACGGCGGCCGATCTGTCGGGCGGGCGCATCCGGCTGGTCGCGGGCCGGGATGCGGTGATTTCGGGTGTGCTCGATGCCTCGGGGACGAGCGGCGGCACGATCGACATCACCGCGGGCGAGCGGGTGATCCTTGGCGAAGGGGCCGAGGTGGCCGCCCGCGGCGCCGGCGGCGCCGGCGGCGACGGAGGGCGCATCCGGGTGGGCGGCGCGCGCCAGGGCGGGCTTCCCGGCGAGACCGAGCCGCTTGCGGCCGCGCAGGCCGTGTTCGTCGAGCAGGGTGCCCGCATCGATGCCGAGAGCGCCGCCGGGCGCGGCGGCGAGGTCATCCTCTGGTCGGAGCGGCGCACCCGCTTCGACGGGCAGATCCGGGCCGACGGGCCGCAGGGCGGAGGCTTTGTTGAGACCTCGTCCAAGGACATGCTGCAGATCACCTCCGGCCGGGTGCTCGTCGGCAACGGCCAGTGGCTGCTCGACCCGCGCAACGTGATCATCGTGGCCACCGCGGGCGTGAACCCGGGCCCGCCCACGCCGCCGGACTGGGTGATCAACCCTCCCGCCGGGCCGGACAACTACCAGATCAACCGCGACCCCCTCCGGAACGCGCTGGACGCCGGGACCAATGTGACAGTGACCACCGCGGCACCCGGCACGCAGCCGGGCAACATCACCGTCAGCGCGATCTTCGAATGGTCGGGGTCGGGCAACCTCACGCTGCTTGCCGATGCCAATATCGCCGTCAACCAGCGGGTCCAGACTTTGGGAGCCGGCAGCCTGTTCCTGAACGCGGGCAGGGCAATCACGCTCGGCCTCAACGGCCTGCTGCGGTCCGATGGCTCGGGCGACATCGTGCTGAAGGCAGGAACCGATGTCTTCTTGACCGGTGCGGATATTCTTTCAACAGGGAGCGGGGGCATTTTTGTCACCGCCCAGAACGAGATCGTCATCAACCGCGGCATCTCGGCAACCGGCTCCGGCGATGTGAGGCTGACCGCGTTCGGCCCCGGCATCCGGTATCAGATTCCGAGCACGGCCGGGAACCGGCTGATTTCCGCCAACACGGGTGCGGTCACGCTGGAGGCGCCGGGCCCCGAAGGCGACATCGTCCTGTTCCGCGGCACCACCGCCAACAATATCCAGGTTCGCTCAAACACGGGCTCGGTGACACTGTCGGCCGGACGAGATGTCATCGTCCGCTCGGTCGTCGATGGCGGCTGGGTGCGGATCGGCCGCGAGGATCAGGCCTCGCCGGTATCGGTGACAGCCGGGCGGAACATCATCCTCGAGGGCAATGGCGCGTCGGCGAGGGGAGATGCGTTCGCAGAGATTGCCAGTCGCGGGGCGGTGACGCTTACCGCAGGCTCGCGCATTGTTCTGGATGCCGGAGGCGACACGCAGTCGGCGGCACGGGTGACGGCCGTCGGACCGTCGCTCGTGGTCACGGCGCCCCAGGGCGACTTTGCCGGCCGCGTGCGCAGCCGCGGCGACACGCTGTTCCAGGGCGGGGATTTCCGCTTCAAGGTGAAGCCCGACTTTCTCCTCGACCCGGACCGCAGCTTCACGCTTGCCGAAAAGAGCAGCATCACCAGCGTGCCGATGCTCGAGATCCGCGCGCCGGGTGCCGGCAACATCTCGCTGCTTGGCCCGGTGGACGGCTTCGACTTCCTTGGCGTGGCGGGGGCCGACTTCACCATCGGCGCGCCGATCACCATGCTCGGCAGCAATGTCTTCAATACCGCGCTCGTGGTCGTCGCCGGCAGGCGGATCATCAACACAGCGGGCGCCTCGCCCCTGTCTGCACCCAACAACCGCTGGCTGACCTATTCGGTCTCGCCGTTCGACGATGTGGGCGAAGAGGATCTGAACCCCGACACGTTCAATCTCTACAATCGCACCTTTACGGCCAACCCGCCCGACACCATCCTGCCGCTGAAGCAGAGCCGGCGCATCTACAGCTTCCAGCCCACCCTCACGCTGACCGCGGAAAGCGCCACCAAGCGCGCCGGCACCGAAGGCCCGCCGCTTGGCTTCACGGTCGATGGCCTTGTGCCGGGAGACCTGCTGGAAAACGCGCTCAGCGGCACGCCGGAGGTCACCAGCGCCGGCCAGCCGGCAACGGCGCCTGCGGGCACCTACCCAACCGTCTTCACGCCAGGTCTTGCCGCCACCGACCAGGGCTATCTGCTCGTGCTTGTGCCCGGCGTCCTCACCGTCCAGCAGGCGATCCTCCTCATCACCGCCGCCGACACGAGCAAGGTCTATGGCCAGCCCGACCCGGCGCTCGTCTACACCGCCACAGGGTTCCTGCCGGGAGACGACGAGAGCATCATCACCGGCAGCCTCGCCCGCGCGCCGGGCGAGGATGTCGGGGTCTATGCCATCCAGCTGGGCACGCTGGCAGCGCCCGGCTACGAGATCCAGTTCACGCCCGGCAGTTTCACCATCGTGCCGGCCGGTCTTGTGGTGACGGCGGATGCCAAGGCGAAGGTCTATGGGGACCCTGACCCGGCGCTGACGTTTGCGGTCTCGGGTCTGGCGCCGGGGGACACGGAGGCGGACGTGCTCTCGGGGGCGCTTGCGCGGGCGCCCGGCGAGGCTGTGGGCTCCTATGCGATCACGCAGGGCTCGCTTGCGTCCAACGCCAACTATGTGCTGACCTTTGTCGGCAGCTTCCTTTCGATCACGCCGCGCGACATCCTTCTCTCGCTCGTGGGGCAGGTCGTGCGCGTCTACGATGCCACGGTGGTGGCGCCGGTGACGGCAGACAATCTCCTGCTCTCCGGCGTGCTGCAGGGCGACGAGGTTGGCGTGACCTTTGCGGATGCCGTCTACGACACGGCAAATGTCGGAACTGGCAAGCTCGTGACCGTGCAAGGCGTGCAGCTGACCGGGGCGTCGGCTGGCAACTATCGCCTGACCGGCCAGCCCTCGGCCAACATCGGTATCATCACGCCAGCGCCGCTGATTGTGACCGCGCTCGACGCCGAGCGCCTGTTCGGGCAGCCGAACCCGCCGTTCACGCTGGTGCCGCAGGGGCTTCGCGGGAGCGACACGCTGGCCTCCATCGGCATTTCGGCCGTTACGACCGCAACCATCCAGTCCCCGCCCGGCTTCTATCCGATCGATGTGGTGGGCCAGCCGCTGAACTACACGGTGACGCGCGTGCCCGGCGAGCTGACCGTCCTGCCGCTGCCGCTCCAGGGAGCGGTCGTGCAGCAGGGCACCGTTCCGGTGGCCGGCGGGCTGATCCAGCAGGGTGTGGCAACCGGCGTCAATGCGCTGAACGATACGCTTCGGGTGCAGCCGGCAGTGCCGGTGCCACCGGCCACCGCCCGGCTCCTTCGGACCACGCGCTATACTGTGTCGGTCGAGCTTGCGCCGGCCGCGCCTGCGGGCCTTGGCGGCGCATCGGGGTTCGACCCGGCGGCTGCGAGCCCCGGCCTCCAGTAAGCGGCGTCAATAGCCGAGGGTGACCGAGAGATAGCCAAGCGACTCCCGGCTGGTGCGGCCGGGGAGGCGGCGCAGCTGGGTGCCATAATCGAGGCGCAGATCGAGCCAGGGCCCGAGCCGATAGCGGCCCATGGCGCCAACGCTTGCCGTCCGGCGCCAGCGCGGCTCGTCGGGCAGCCGGTCCGGGTTGCCCACGCGTCCGGCATCGAAGAAGCCGCCGACCTGCATCCGGTCGTCCAGCGAGCCGCCGAAGAGGGGAAACGGTGGGGACCAGAACTCCTGCGAGAAGAGGATCCCGCGCGTACCAAGCGCGGCATTGGGATCGTAGGACCGAACAAAGCCGGGTCCTGCAGCCGAGAGCTGTTCCGAGGGCAGAAGGTTGGCGGTGGCCACCTGGCCGACAAGGCGGGTGACCGTTTCGGCACCCGTGGTGCCGAGCGGCGTGCGCTGGGTGAGGGTGGTGCGCAGATAGGCGTAGGTCGCCTTGGCAAACGGGGTGCCGCCTGTGCCCGGCCCCGGCTGGAAGGCGGTGTCGGTGTTGCGGCTGCCAAGTCCGCCCGGAGAGAGGTGGAGCGTGTTGCTGGCCGAGAAGACACCCCCCCGCCAGCTGGTGGTGACGGTAAAGTCGATCACGCCCTGGTGGATCTGGGTGGATTCGGGCGAGATGACGACGCCGCCGAACAGCAGGTCGTTGTCGGTCTGCTTGAAATCATAGCCGAAGGTGAGCTGCCCGCGGCGGCCGGGGCGGGTGAGCACGGGCACCACGAAGCGCGGCGAAAGCTGGTAGCTCTTGCCAACGAGGCCAAGGAACGGGCCGAGGTCGGGCGAGGTGCGCTGATAGGTTCCGAAGACGATGAGGCTGTTGCGCCGGCCGAGGGGCTGGGCGAGCGTGAAACTGTGCGCCTCGAACTTGAGCGGAAGACCATCGCGGTCTTCGAACAGGTCGCCGCTGGCGGTGAACTGGTAGGCGAACTGACCGTCTCCGCCAAGGACCCGGCCCCAGTTGATGCCGGCAGACCAGCGCTCGCGCCCGGTGAGGATCGAGCCATTGTTCTCGAACGCCCCATAGACGCGAAGCGGGAACCGGTCTGTCACGCGGATCACGACATCGGTGGTGAGCGGCGCCTCGCCCCGACGGTAGAGAAGGTCGACCCGCCGGAACGGGTTCTGCGCCATCCAGTCGAGGTCCTCGACCAGCCGGACCTGGTCGACATTCTGGCCGGGCTCCAGCCGAACCATCGCCCGCAGCCGCTCGGTCTTGAAGTGGCGGTTGCCCTCGATGAGGACATCGCCGACCACGAACTCGCGCACGAGGAAGGTCACCCGGCCGTCGGTGACGTCCTGCTCCGGGATGGCGACATCGACGAGCGGGCGGCCCGCGGCGCGATAGGCCTCAACAGCTGCGCGGGCAAGCGCGTTGAGGCTGGCGAGCGAGGCTGGCCGGCCGATGTCCTGCTGGGCGCGGGCGCGAAACTCCGGCGTGTCGAGCAAGGGCAGCGCCACGATGACGACCCCTGCGGTGCCGATCTGGTCGGCCGCCGCGAGATCGGCCTCGTCGGCGACGAAGCGCACGGCGACGAGCTGCGGCAGGATCGGCGTTGGATCCTCCGCGACGACCGGGGGCGGCGCCTCGGCTGCCGGAAGCGTCGGCGGGGCCGCCTCGGGCACGCGCGGAACCGATTGGCGGAAATCCTGCGCGAGGCCGGGCGCGGCAAGTGCCGCGCAGCCTAGAGACAGAAGGAAGCGACCCCGCACCATGTCCTGCAAATCCTCCCCGAACCGCACCGCCTTAGGGCATCCTTTCTGCCCGGAAAAGGTGGGGCTGCCCTGCGTGTTGCAACTGTTCACCTTGGTTGACCGGTTCGGGGCAGAAACGGGGTCGGTCCCCGTAGTATGAGGGGGTGCTATGCTGCCGATTCGTTCCCTTGCCGCTCTCCTTGCGGCACTTCTTCTGGCCGCCTGCCTCGAGGACCAGTCGACCTCCTCGGGCGGCATGTCCTCCGGCGGTGTGGATGTCTCGTCCGCAGAGGTGGGCGCCGCCGTGCCGCCCGCGCCCTCCGGGGGTGAAAGCCCCGAGGCCTCTTCGATCGAGGCGCCTGCGCCGCAGATCGCCTATGCCTATGCGCTCCAGTTCCGGCTGCCGGCCAACCGGATCGCCGCCGCGCTCAATGCCCATGTGGCGATGTGCGACGCGCTCGGGAGCCAGCGCTGCCGCATCGTCTCGCTCAGCCGCAGCGGCGAGGAAGGCGAGTTTGTGTCGGCCAACCTCGAGCTGCAGGTCGAGGCCGCAGAGGCGCGCGGCTTTGCAGACCGGATGGAGACCAGCGTCGCCGAGGCGGGCGGCAAGACCATCGGCCGCGGGCAGGAGGCCGAGGATCTCGGCCGGCAGATCGTCGACGTGGAGGCGCGGATCGCCGCCAAGCAGCAGCTGGCGGACCGGCTCCGGCAGCTGATCGACCGCCCCGGCGCCAAAATCGGAGAGCTGGTCGAAGCCGAGCGGGCCTATGCCGAGGCTCAGGCGGAGCTGGACTCGGCCCGCTCGCAGCTGGAGCTGATGCGGCGCCGCGTCCTGATGTCGCGGGTGAGTGCCGGATACCAGAGCAGCGGGCCGCAGGGCTCGGGGGCTCTGGCTCCGGTCCGCTCGGCCATTGCCGAGGCTGGCCAGAGCCTCGGCGCCAGCGTCGCCGCTGTGATCACCTTTGTCGTCTACACCCTGCCCTGGGCGCTGATGGCCGTGCTTGCAGTGGTCCTCGTCCGGCTGTGGCGCCGCCGTCGCACGCTTCCCCCGCCGCCGCCGAGCGACTAGAAAGCGGGCACCAGACGCGGGGGAAGGCAGAGGAGATGCGCATTGCCGAAGTGCCAATCGGACGGAACCCGCCCGAGGATGTCAACATCATCATCGAGTGCCCCCTGGGTGGCGAGCCGGTGAAATATGAACTCGACAAGGCATCGGGCGCCCTGTTCGTGGACCGGATCGTCCACACCGCCATGCGCTACCCGGCGAACTACGGCTTTGTCCCCCATACGCTCGCGGAGGATGGAGACCCGCTCGATGCCATGATCGTGGCCCGCACCCCGTTCGTGCCGGGCTGCATCGCGCGCGGGCGGCCGGTTGGCGTGCTGATGATGACGGATGATGCCGGGCCCGACGAGAAGATCCTGTGCGTGCCGGTCGACAGCCTTCACCCCTATTACACCGATGTCCGCCAGTGGACCGACCTGCCCGACATCCTGATCCAGCAGATCGAGCATTTCTTTTCCCACTACAAGGACCTGGAGCCCGGCAAATGGGTGCGCTGCGAAGGCTGGCGCGGGGCGGCCGATGCCGAGCGGCTGATCATCGACGCGATCGCACGCGCCGACCGCGCAGCCGCAGGCGAGCTGGTGGTGCCGCCCAAGCCGCACCCTGGTGCCCCGGCCTGAACCGGCGCGCGGTCTGACCCGCCTCAGGCCGCGATCGCAGCCCGCGCGTCGGAGAGGATCGAGTCCGCCATCTTCTCGGCGATCATGATGGTCGGCGCATTCGTGTTGCCAGAGACAAGCCGCGGCATCACCGAGGCATCCACCACGCGCAGCCGGCCCACCCCGTGCACCCGGCCGTCCGGGTCGACGACGGCGCCCGGATCGGTCGCCTGCCCCATGCGGCAGGTGCCGACGGGGTGGTAGATGGTGGTCCCGGATTCGCGTGCCCAGCCGAGCAGCCCGGCGTCGTCGGGCGCGGCCGCGCCGGGAAAGGTCTCGTGGCTCACATAGGGTGCAAGCGCCGGCTGCGCGGCGAGCCTGCGGCCGAACTTCAGCCCCTCGACAATCGTCGCCTGGTCGAGCGGGTCGGCGAGATAGTTGGGGCGGATGGCCGGCTGCGCCGTCGGGTCGGCGCTTCGCACATGGATGGTGCCGCGGCTCTCCGGCCGCAGCTGGCAGGGGGCGATGGTGAGCCCGGGCTCGCGTTCCAGCTCCCAGACCTGCTGCTCGGTGTATTTCGAGATGTCGGCCGTGGCGGGGAGGATGTGGAACTGCACGTCCGGCCCGGAGAGGCCCGGCCGGGTGCGGATATAGGCCTGGATGTGCGCCGCGGAGAGCGTGAGGAGGCCCGTGCGGTTGACCGCATAGCGCATCGCCTCGCGCACCAGCCGCCAGCCGCGCGACATCTCGTTGACGGAGACGATCCCGGGCTTCAACCGGTACTGGAGCGAGACGACATAATGATCCTGCAGGTTGGCGCCCACGCCGGGCAGCGCGTGGAGCACCTCGATGCCGGCGGCCTTCAGCACATCCGGATCGCCGATCCCGGAAAGTTCAAGAAGCTGCGGCGAGTTGACCGCCCCGCCGCACAGGATCACCTCGCATGCGGCATGCGCCGTGAGCAGCCGCCCCTTCTGCCGGTAGCGGACCCCGGTGGCGCGCCGGCCCTCCAGCAGGATCGCCTCGGCGAGCGCCTCGGTTTCCACCACCAGATTGGCGCGCCCCATCGCCGGCTTCAGATAGGCGGCCGCGGTTGACCAGCGCCTGCCGTTCTTCACCGTCAGCTGGAAATAGCTGATGCCGTCCTGCACCGCGCCGTTGCAGTCGTCGTTGAACGGCAGGCCGGCCTCGATCCCGGCCGCGATCACCGCGTCCGACACGGGGTGCCGCTGGGTGGCGTCGGAGACGGCCAGCGGGCCGTCGGTGCCGTGCAGCGAATCGTGGAGGCGCTCGTTGGCCTCGGCGCGGCGGAAATAGGGGAGTACGTCGGCAAAGCTCCAGCCGGTCGCGCCGAGCTGCGCCCACATGTCATAATCGGCCGGCTGGCCGCGCACATAAAGGAGGCCGTTGATCGACGAGGAGCCGCCAAGCACCTTGCCGCGCGGCCAGATGTGCGGCCGGTTGGCCGTGCCCTCCACCGGCTCGGTCTCGTAGAGCCAGTTGATCTTCGGGTCCTTCAGCGTCCTCGCATAGCCAACCGGGATGTGGATCAGCGGGTCGGTGTCCGGCGGTCCCGCCTCCAGCAGCAGCACCCGGTGCCGGCCGTCTGCGGTCAGCCGGTTGGCAAGCACGCAGCCGGCAGACCCCGCGCCCACGATCACATAATCGAAATCAGACATTGAACCCTCCCGGCCGGAAGATGGCCGATCGCATGGCAAGGCTCAACCTCCCGCTTCTTTCCGGGCGCCTGTGCCGCTAGGCCTGTGGCCGATGGTTGCCCGCGTTGCCGATATCGCGCCCGTTCCGCTCGCCCTCGTCGCGCGCGACCTCGATGCCGCCGCGCGCCTCCTCGGCGACAGTTTCCGCCGCACCGGCTTTGCCGTGGTGGAGGGCCATGGCATTCCGCAGGCGCTGATCGGGGAGATGCTTGCGGCCATGCGGCAGGTGTTCGCCCTGCCCGAGGCGGAAAAGATGGCCTGCTTCGTGCCCGACGGCGCCGGGCAGCGCGGCTATACCCCCTTCGGCCGGGAGATCGCCAAGGGCGCGGCGCTGCACGATCTGAAGGAGTTCTGGCACGTGGGCCGCGAGCTTCCCGCGGGCCATCCGCTCGCCGCCGTCATGCCGCCCAATGTCTGGCCGGCGGCTGTCCCCGGCTTTCGCGCGGCCGCGCTCGGCCTGTTCGCGGCGCTCGAGCAGGCCGGCCACACCATCCTGCGGGCGGTCGCGCATCATCTCGGGCTGAGGCCGGCCCATTTTGAGAATCTGGTGCGCGACGGGAACAGCATCCTGCGGCTGCTCCACTACCCGCCGGTGCCGGCCGATGCGCCGGGCGTGCGCGCCGGCGCGCACGAGGACATCAACGTGATCACCCTGCTGCTCGGCGCCGAGGAGGCCGGGCTCGAGATCCTGTCGCGCGAAGGCGAATGGCTGCGCGTGGAGGCCCCTCCTGGCAGCCTGGTGGTCAATGTGGGCGACATGCTGGAGCGGTTGACCGGCGGGGACCTGCCCTCGACCACGCACCGGGTTGTGAACCCGCCGCCGGAACGGCGCCACGTGCCGCGCTATTCCATGCCGTTCTTCCTCCACTTCCGGCCCGATGTCCTGATCCGGCCGCTCGCTGGCGACCGCACGCTGCCGCCGATCACCGCGAACGACTTCCTGTGCGAGCGGCTGCGCGAGATCGGCCTCATGTGACGTCGCAGCCGGCGTCTCGCCCTCCGGCTGCAGGCCTGTCAGCCGGCTCCGTGCCGGCCGGGCGCGCTGGCAGACGGCGGGGCGGAAGCCGGGCCGGTCTGCGGCCCGCCATCCCCCCTGCCCGGCGCGCCGGCCACATCTTCGGCCGGTGGCGGCATCTTGCGCCGGTGAAGGTTGGCGCGCAGCGCCGCGCGCAGCCGTTCCCGCCGGTCGTTGTCGTGCGCCCCCGCCATGCCGCTCTCCTGCCATGCGCCGCCCGACGCGTTGATGCGCGAAAGGTGAAATCCCTTCAACCACCTGTGCCGCCTGCTGTTGCCCGGTCCGATTTGGTCGTAAAAGGGTGTTGATGCTCGGCACGACCGGTCTTGTCAGCCACATGGCCGCCGCGGTCGGCTTCCTGCTGCTCGGCCTGTGGCTCCTCGCGCGGCCGCGCCCCGGCTGGTTCCGGGCCGGGATCGCGGCTGCAAGCCTCGCGACCGGGCTGTGGGCTGCGGCCGTGGTCTGGGTTGCGCGCCACGGCGGGCCGCCCCAGCTGCTCTCGCTTCTCGAGACGCTGCGCAGCGCCGCCTGGGTTGCCGTGCTCGTCCTGCATCTGCGCCGCTTCTGGGGGCTCGACGAGCGCCCCTCCTCCTCCTTCCTCGTGGCGGTGCTGCTGGGTTTCGTGGTGGCCCTGCAGGTGGCGTTCGACTTCCTGTTTGATGTGGGCGTGCCGGATGCGCCCGCGGCCGGGCTGCCGCCGGGCGGGCTGCTGTTCGTCGCCACGCGGATCGTGGTGGCCATCTCCGGGCTCGTGCTGGTGCACAATCTCTATGTGAACGCGCGCGACACGCTGGGGCCTGAGGTGCGGTTTCTCGCCGTCGGTCTCGGTGCGCTCTTCGCCTATGATCTCAACCTCTACACGCTCCAGTTCCTGCTGGGCGCGCAGAGCCAGCCGCTGTGGAACCTGCGGGGGGCCGTCAACACGCTTGCCATCCCGTTGCTCGCCCTTTCGCTCCGGGCGCCCGTCGGCCGGGGCTTCTTTGTCAGCCGCCAGGTGGCGTTCAACACGATCAGCTTCTCCGCCATCGGCATCTACCTCATCGCCATGTCGATGCTGGCCTATGGGCTGAGGCTTGCGGGCGGAGACTGGGGGCTGCTGCTGCAGGCGCTGTTCCTCGGCGCTACCGCAATCTTTCTTGCATTGCTCATTCTCTCGCCCCGGATGCGGGCAATCCTCAAGGTCTGGATTTCGCGAAACTTCTACCGCTACCGCTACGATTACCGGACAGAGTGGCTGCGCTTCATGGACAAGATCGATGCCGCCCAGACAAGGGGGGCAGACCCGCAGCCGATCCGCGAGCGCCTTGTCGAGGCCATGGCAACCGTGATGGACTCGCCCGGCGGCGCGCTGTTCGAGCCGGACGAGGAGGGCGGCTGGCACCGCAGCGCGCAGTGGCGCTGGCCCGGCCTCGAGCTGGCCGAGCTGCCGGCAACCGATCCGTTGCCGGCCTGGATGCGCGCGAACGGCAGCAAGGTGGTGAACCTGCCCCTGCTGGCCGAGGAGGCGGCGGGCCGCCGCAGGGCCCCCATCCATGCCGGCCTTGCCGTTCCCTCCTGGTATGGCGCACGGTCGGACATCTGGCTTGCAATCCCGCTTGCGCATCGCGAGGCGCTCGTGGGGATCGTGCTGATCCAGCACAGTCTTGCCCCGCGCGACCTCAACTGGGAGGATTACGAGCTCTTGCGCACGCTCGGCCGGCAGGGCGCCAGCTATCTGGCCGAGGCCGCCATCCAGGCCGCGCTCGACGAGGCGCGCAGCTTCGAGGAGTTCAACCGCCGCTTTGCCTTCGTGATGCACGACATCAAGAATCTCGTAAGCCAGGTCGCGCTCGTGGCGCGCAACGCCGAGCGCCACGCCGACAATCCGGAGTTCCGCGCCGACATGCTGGCCACGCTCAACAACAGCGTGACGAAGATGACCGATCTCCTCGCCCTGCTCGGCCAGGAAACCCGCGCCCGGCCGGCCGCCGGCGAGCCGCCGGCCCGGGAGGTGGTGGATCTTTCCGAGATTGCGGTTGCAGCCGTTGCCGCCAAGCGCCGCGTCCATGCCGCGCTCCGGCTTTCCGGGGCCGGGGCGCGCCTGCCTGTTGCCGGGCAGGGGCCGAGGCTCGAGGCGATGCTCGGCCATCTCCTCCAGAATGCAATCGACGCAAGCGCGCCCGATGCCCTGATCGAGGTGACGCTCGGGCGCGATGGCGCGGGCCATGCGACCATTTCGGTGCGCGACCGGGGGCACGGCATGTCGGCGGCCTTCATCCGCGACGAGCTGTTCCGCCCCTTCCGTTCCACCAAGGACGGGGGCTATGGAATCGGCGCCTATGAGGCGCGGGAAATTGTGCGCGCCCATGGCGGCACGCTGGCCGTGGAAAGCCGCCCGGGCGACGGGAGCCGGTTCACCATCACCTTGCCGCTGGCCGAGGAGGCGGTGCCGGGGCCGGCGGCCAGCGCATGACCGGGATGCGGGACGATGAGGGGTCGGACATGAACGGGGCAACTGCTTTGCAGCCTGGCCAGTCGGGCCGGCCGCGCCTGCTTGTCGTCGAGGATGACCCGGGGCTGCAACGCCAGCTCCGCTGGGCCTATGCCGATTTCGAGGTGATCATCGCCGGGGATCGCGCCTCGGCGCTCGAGGCGCTCGCGGCGTACCGCCCGCAGGTCGTCACGCTCGATCTCGGGCTTCCGCCCGACCCGGACGGCACGAGCGAGGGCTTTGCGCTCCTCGAGGCGATTATGGTCTCGGCACCGGAAACGCGGGTGGTCGTCGCCTCCGGCCACGGCGCGCGGGAGAGCGCGCGACGCGCCATCGCGCTTGGGGCCTTCGATTTCTACCAGAAGCCGGTCGACATCGACGAGCTGGGCTTCATCGTCGGGCGGGCCTTCCATGTGGCAGCGCTTGAGGCCGAGAACCGTCGGCTGGCGGCCGCGCGCGTTGCAAGGCCGCTCGGCAATCTGGTGACCGCCTCTGACGAGATGCGCAAGGTCGCGGCCATGGCCGAGCGGGTGGCCGGCGCCGATGTGTCGGTGCTGCTGCTCGGTGCCTCGGGCACGGGCAAGGAAGTGCTGGCGCGCGGAATCCACGAGGCCTCGCCGCGCGCGCAGGCGCCCTTTGTTGCAATCAACTGCGCCGCCATCCCGGAAAACCTGCTCGAGGCCGAGCTGTTCGGCTTTGAGCGCGGCGCCTTCACCGGCGCGGTCAAGACCACCGCGGGCAAGATCGAGCTGGCTGAGGGCGGCACCCTGTTCCTCGACGAGGTGGGCGATATTCCCCTGCCACTCCAGGTCAAGCTGCTGCGCTTCATCCAGGAACGGGTGATCGAGCGGGTGGGAGGCCGCAAGTCGATCGATGTCAACGTGCGCATCGTGTGCGCCACGCACCAGAATCTCGCCGGGATGATTGCCGATGGCCGGTTCCGCGAGGATCTCTACTACCGCATCGCCGAGGTGGTGATCAGCATCCCGCCGCTCAAGGACCGCGGCGACGATGCGGTGATGCTCGCCACCCATTTCCTGCAGGTCCATGGCCGGTCGCGGCCGGGCGGGCCGGTCCGCCTCGGGCCGTCGGCGCTCGCCGCCATCCGCCTGCACGACTGGCCGGGTAACGTCCGCGAACTCGAGAACCGCGTGAAACGCGCAATCATCATGGCCGACGGCGCCGCCGTGACGGCGGCCGACCTCGACCTCGCAAGCGTGACCGACATGCCGCTGCCGACCCTGCGCGAGGCACGCGAGGCGGCCGACCGGCAGGCGATCCGGGATGCGCTGACCGCTGCCGGCGGCAATGTGAGCGGCGCAGCCAAGCTCCTGTGCGTCAGCCGGCCGACCCTTTATCACCTGATGCGCGAACTCGACATCCGGATCCCGGTCTGAGGCCCCGACCGCCGGTCAGCCGCTTTCGCCTTCGCCGGGCAACCCTTCCAGCCGCGCGCGGATCGTGTCGAGGAGCGCGCGCGCGGCTGCGTCCTCGTCCTCGTCCGGGGCAAGGCTGCCGCCTTCCGCCGCAGCGCCCGGCTTTTGCGCGCGCGGCCTGCCATATTTTTCCGGCATCAGGGCCTGCAGCATCTGCATGCCGAGCGTGTCATTGTAGCGGACCCGGGCGCCGCATTCCTGGCCCTGGAAGTAGATCGGCTCGCGCACACCGAAGATTGCGCGCGCGAGGAGATGTGATTCGAGAAGGCCCGCATCGGGCCGGGACCTCTGGCACTCGACCGCCCGGTCCCATGCTGCTGCAAACAGCGGATCGCGCGCCCGCTCTGCCTCGGCCACGGCGAGTGGAACCCCAGCTGCAAAGGCGGCGGCATGCGCCACGTCGTCGAGCGTGAGCGCCTCAAGAAAGCGCAGCTTGCGCGCGCGCGTGAAGCCCTGGGTGCGCGGCACCGCGCGGCGCGCGCGGCGCGGCGCGAGGCCGGGCGCATGGCTGTGGAGTGCGTGTCGGGTGCCATGGGGCCAGAGCGGCCATCCGGAGGAGCGCGTGGTCATGCGGCAAGAAATAACGAAAACGGACATAGTAGGACAGGGGCCGGCGGCCCCGCCCGCGGATGGCAGGCCCATCTGCACCCGGGGCGCGCGGTCGTGGCGCAAGCCTGCTGCCAACTTCCTTCTTGCATACTTGTCTGAAAGCTTTAGCGTAATGCAACATGGATATGAGACCAGACAGGCTTTTCGAGGCGGCAGCTTCCAAGCGGACGGAGACGGTGCGGGCCGGCACGGGTGGCCGGGTGGACGGCCGGCGCGAGCGTTCGGTCCAGAGCCGGCGCCGGATCGTGGCGGCCGGGATCCGGCTCATCGGATCGGGCGTTCCGACCCCGACTGCCGAGCAGATCGCCGAGGCGGCCGGCGTGTCGCTTCGAACCGTGTTCCGCCATTTCGAGACGATGGATAGCCTGTCGCTCGAGGTGCTCAACCGCTTTCTGGACGAGGTGCTGCCGACCCTTGCGGCGGATGCCCCTGCGGGCCAAGCGCCCGCCGGCGCGCTTGCCGCCCTCATCGACCGTCGCCTGCGCCTTTTCGAGCGGATGCTGGCGTTCGGCCCGGCGATCGATGTGCACCGTCACCGCTCGGAGCGGGTTGCCGCGCGGCAGCGCGAGCTTGCGGCCTCCTGGTCCCAGGAGCTGGCAGCGGCTGTCCCGAGCCGGATGCACAGCACGCCGGGCTGCCTTGAGGCGCTCGACCTGCTGCTCAGCCTCGAGGCGTGGCAGCGGCTGCGCACCGTTCAGGGGCTGTCGGTGGACGATGCGGCCGCAGCGGTGCGGGCCGGCGTCCGTGCCCTGACCGCCACGACGGGGGGCACGAACTGAGCCGCTCCTTCGGCGCAGCGGCAGGCGCCGTGGTCCTCCGCGGCCCTCCGGGGCCTCGTGCACGCGATCGGTGCAATCGCGGGCCTGCATCCGCCGCCCGCTCCCGGCCGGGGCGAGGCCCGAGATCGGCCGCCGTCGGCGCTTCGTGCGGGGTCGCCATGCCCGGCGGCTGGCGCGCGGCTCCCGCCTGCCCGTCTCGGGGCAGGTTTGCCGCGCGCCACAAGGCCGGGCCTTGCCGCCGCGGGCTTCCCGCCGGCTGCCGGGCGCGGTAACCACGGCGCCCGGGCCGCATGGTCCCGTGGGAGGGGTGAAGATGGTGCGTGTGCAAGGGGCGGCTGGTGCCGCCATCGTCGCAATCCTCATCGCCGGTGGCACGGGAGCCGCCGGCGCCATGGCCGCGCCGCCGGCTCTTGCGGCGTGCGAGGGGCCGCCTGTCATCATGATGGTGCGCGGCCGCATCGAGAACCGCGAACGGCTGCGCGGCTATGCGCGGGCGCTCGAGGCTTCGGGCCTCTATCCGCAGCTTGGCGGCTACTATCTCAATGCGCCGGCGCCGCTGGCCGTCTTCGAGGGCGAGGTGGCGCCCGAGGAATCGACCCTCCTCGTGCGCTTCCCGTGCCTTGCTGCCGCGCGCGCCTTCTGGTTCTCCCGCGCCTACCAGGAAGAGGTGCGCCCCGCGCGGCTTGCGCCCTCGGCCGGGCAGTTCACCGTCACGGTCCATGCCGAGGCGCCGCTTCCCGCGCACATGGAGGGCCGGGTGGAGGGTGCGGCCTACCGCCAGGGCGTGGCAGGCACGGCTGTTGCCTCGGTGCCACAGGTGGCGCCCGGCGCAGACGAGGTGCCAGAAGGCGCTGCCGCCGGTCGTTGACGGCTGCGCCGTTGTGGGTCAACTTGTCCGGACATTTCGCATCAAGGCGAGGGGGAAGGACATGAAGGCGCAACCGAACCATCTCCGGGCGGGTCTCGGCCGCCGCGCGGCACCGCTGCTTCTGGCCAGCTCGTTCGCAGCCCTCGCGCTTCCGGTCCATGCCCCCGCCGCCGCCCAGCAGGTGAGCAATGGCGGCGAAGCCGCCATCCCCGACATCATCGTGACCGCGCGCAAGCGCGAGGAATCGCTGCAGGAGGTGCCGCTCGCCGTTTCGGCCTTCACTGCCGACCAGATCCAGCAGGAGGGCTTCCGTTCGATCGAGGACATCGCGCTGCAGTCGCCGGGCATCTCCTTCCGCTCCGGCTTCGGCCGCGATGCCGACCGGCCGGTGATCCGGGGCATGTCCAACATCCAGGGTGTGGCCAATGTCGGCTTCTTCATCGACGGCATCTTCGTCACCGGCTCGGTTGCCTCCCTCAATCTCGACAATCTCGAGCGGGTGGAGATCGTGCGCGGGCCGCAGGCCGCGCTCTTCGGCCGCAACACCTTTGCCGGCGCGGTCAATTTCATCACCCGCAAGCCCGACAACCAGCTCGTGGCGCAGGCCAAGGGCACGATCGGCGAGGATGGCCTGCGGGAGATCTCCGGCTTTGTCTCCACACCCCTGGTACAGGACAGGCTGTTCGCACAGCTCGACGGGAAGTTCTACGAGTTCGGCGGCCAGTATGCGAACGCCGTCGATCCGGATGACACGCTCGGGCGGCAGAAGAGCCTCTCCTTCGGCGGCACGCTCGTCGCCCGCCCGGCTGAGGCCTTCGAGGTCGTCGGCCGGGTCTATTACATCAAGGACGAGGACGGCTTCTATCCCATCATGCGGGCCAACCGGGTGCTCGGCCAGGCGCTTCCCGTCCCCCGGCAGCTCGTCAACAACAATGTCCTGAACTGCGCCCTGCCGCAGCTCACGGGGCTCGTGAACCCGGCGCAGCGGCCGCTTGCGGCCACCCGCACGCGCGGCTACCGGTGCGGCTCGCTTGGGCTTCCCGACCAGTTCGCGCTCAACTCGGCGCAGTTCCGCGCGGCCGGCTTTCCGAACAATCTCGAACGCGAGGAATGGCGCGCGTCCCTGCGCATGAGCCTCGATGTGAACGACTGGGAGTTCGTGGCCATCGGCGCCTACAACGATCGCAAGCGCCTGTCCGCAACCGACCAGGACTATTCCGACGTGCGCGCGCCCTTTCCTGTGATCGGCGCCTTCGAGACGATCGACTTCGGCGGGTCGAAGGACTGGTCTGGCGAGTTCAAGCTGCTCTCCCCGCAGGAGTCGCGCCTGCGTGGCCTTGCGGGCGTCTATGTCTACGACGAGCGCTCGCGCGGCGATGCCTTCACCGCCAATCTCAATCTCGGCTTCAACCGCGCCTTCCAGGTTGGCGACGATCCGGCGCTTATCGTCCGCAACCCGGTCTTCTCCAGCAAGGTCCGCAACTGGGCCGTCTTCGGGCAGCTGGCCTTCGACCTGACGGATGCGCTGACGGTCTCGGCCGAGGCGCGCTACCAGGAGGACAAGCTTTCGATTGCCGGCGAGAGCCGTGCGACGGTGGCCGGCCAGCAGTTCGTGCGCGCCATCACCCCTTCGACCACCTTTGCCAACTTCCTGCCCCGCTTCACGGTCGACTGGCAGGCCAACCGCGACACGCTCTTCTACGGCGTGGTGGCCAAGGGCAACAAGCCGGGCGGCTTCAACACCGGCGTCTTCAATGCGGTCTATGACGACACGCAGGTGGCCCAGCTCGTGGCGCAGGGCCTCGACACCTTCGACGAGGAGGAGGCGTGGACCTACGAGATCGGCGCCAAGACCCAGTGGCTCGACCGGCGCCTGACGGTCAACCTCGCCGCCTTCTACATCGACTGGAAGAACCAGCAGCTCACCCAGACGGTGCAGATCCCACGCCGCGACGGTGCGCTCGGCTCGGTCTCCTTCACCACCAACGTCGGCAAGTCGGAAGTGAAGGGCATCGAGGTGGAGAGCAGCGCCCGGCTCACGCCGTGGCTCTCGGTGCGCCTCGGCTATGCCTACACGGATGCCCGCATCAAGGATTTTATCTCCGACGACCAGGCGGACCTGTTCATCACCGCCGAGGACCTGGCGCGGCTTGACCAGGTGGCGCCCCTGCCGCTCTATCAGGCGCCGGGATCGCCGGGCTATGCCGAATATCTTGCGGCCCTGGCCGCCGCCGCCCCGGCGCGGACGGCAGCCGTCAACGAGCTTCTCGCCCTGCGCGGCAATGCCGCCGGCAATCGGCTCCCGCGGGTGCCCGAGCACCAGCTGTCGGCCGGGGCGTCGTTCGATTTCCCGCTCGGCGACGATGCGCGCGGCTTCTTCAACACCAATCTCGCGCTCGAAAGCCGGCGCTTCACGCAGGTCGACAATCTCCTCTACGCGCCCGACACGCTGCTCGTGAACCTGCGCGGCGGGGTCGAGTGGAAGGGGCTTTCGGTGACGGCCTTTCTCACCAACGCCTTCAACGACCGGACCCCGGTCGACATCCTGCGCTACATCGACCCGCAGCAGACCCTGCTCCGGCCCGCGCTGCGGCCGGGCGAGGCAACGGCGGTCGTCGGCGGGCGCAATGTCAGCTCCACCAACCTGCGTGACTTCGCGGTGACCGCGCCGCGGCTGCGGAACTTCGGGGTCACGCTCCTCTACCGCTTC
Source organism: uncultured Sphingomonadaceae bacterium (assembly GCA_937995515.1). GTDB lineage: Bacteria > Pseudomonadota > Alphaproteobacteria > Sphingomonadales > Sphingomonadaceae > Thermaurantiacus. Next base: position 25,269 of record CALKJZ010000010.1, read on the forward strand.
TCGATCTGAGGCGACCATGCGCGCGGCTGCCCTTGCGATGCTTGCGGCGGTCCTCCTTGCCGCGCCATCGGCTGCCGCCGAAACCGAGGCGCTCAGGGCTGCAATCGAGGATATCCGGGCGGCATCGCTTGCGCGGGATCCGCAGCGGGCCGCGCGGCATCTCGCAACAGACCTGATGCTCATCTCCCAGTCTGGCCGCCTTTACGACCGGAACGCCATGCTGGCCGACCTCGCCTCCGGCTCCGAGAACTGGACGGTCGAGGAACAGGTGACCGAATCCGACGGCGCGCTCGCCCGGGTGCTCGCGATCGTGCGCCGCGCGCGTGCCGGCGCGCCCGAGGGCCGGTTCCGGGTGCTGCAGCTTTGGCGCACCACCTACGACGACCGGTGGGAGCTGTTCGCCCAGGCGACCGTGCGGATCGCCGAATGAGCCTCTCGCGGCGCGCGCTTCTGGTTGGCGCGGCCGCGCTCGCCGCCGCACCCGCCAGATCCGCGCCCGCGGCCTCGCCTGCGGCCGCGCGCGCGCGGCGGGCGCCGGGGCCGGATGTGCTGGTGCTCGGCGCCGGTCTTGCCGGCCTCGAGGCCGCGCTTCGCCTCGAGGCGGCGGGCGCGCGCGTGCTGGTGCTCGAGGCGCGCGAGCGGGTCGGCGGCCGGGTCTGGTCGCTGCCCGAGCTCCCCGGAGACCAGGAGGCGGGCGGCACCGGGATCGTCCGCGGGTATCGGCGCACCATGGCCCGCGCGCAGGCGCTCGGCCTCGGCCTCGTCGATACAGCGGGCCTTTCCGACTTCGGCAGCCCCGACATGCTGATCCACTGGCGCGGCGAGACCATCCGCCCCGAAGCGTGGCCCGCCCACCCCGCCAACCCGCTGCCGCCGCCGCTTCGCGCACGCCTGCCCTTCACCCTGGGGCTTGCCGATCTTGCGCCGCTCAATCCGCTTGGCCGCGCGGCCGACTGGCGCGCGCCCGGCATGGCAGCCCACGACGTCGCCGTCGCCGACATCCTGTCCGCGCGCGGGTGGGACGCCGAGTCGCTTCGCATGGGCTTCGGGGTGAACCCCGGCTATGTCGAGGCGCACAGCTGGTCGGCGCTGATGGCGTTTCAGGTGCTGAAGGCGGCAGAGGAGATCCGGCGCGACGGATATGCCGGCGGGGTGCTGGTAGAGGGCGGCAACCAGGCCCTGCCCAGGGCCATGGCGGCCGCGCTCCGCACCCCGGTCCGTCTCGGCGCCGAGGTGGCCGGGATCCGGCTCGAGCCGGCCGGGGTGCGCGTCCGGCTTGCATCGGGCGAGGAGCTTTGCGCGCCGCACGCCATCTGCACCCTTCCGCTGGCAGCACTCAGGCTTGTTCCCATCGATCCCGCTCCGCCGCCCGCGCTCCAGGCCGCCATCGCGTCGGTGCCCTACAACCGGGTCCTGAAGGTGTTCCTCGAGCCGCGCCGCCGCTTCTGGGAGTCAGACGGCCTTGCGACCGGCATGTGGACGGACACGCTGGCCGGGCGGCTCATCGGCATGCGTGCGCGCGCCGGAGACGCCGATCTCGCCACCTGGCTTGCCTTCATCACCGGCCCTGCGGCCGACCGGCTCGACCGCATGGCTCCCGAGGCGCGCGGGCCCGCGGTGGTCGCAGCCGTCGAGGCGATGCGGCCGGCCGCCCGCGGCGCCATCCGCGCAACCCATGTGGTCAGCTGGGGCCAGGATGCCTTCTCGGGCGGCGCCTATGCCTGCTGGGCGCCCGGCCAGATCACGGCCTATGCGGGCCTGTTCGCGCAGCCGCTCGGCCGGCTCCACTTTGCCGGCGAGCATGTGGCGCTGGAGACCCGCGGCATCGAGGGCGCGCTCGAATCCGGCGAGGCCGCAGCGGCCGCCCTCGCTCAGCCCGGCATGGCGGCAGACAGAAGGAGACGGGGATGACCGACGATTGGGGTCTTTCGCGCCGCGCGCTGTTCGGAGCCGGGGCCGGGCTTGCCGCGCTTGCGGCAAGCCCCCGCGCCGAGGCGGCCATGGGCAAGGGGCCTGATGCCATCAGCCTTCGGCAGGACGGCACCTATGACGTTGTCCCGCTTGCAAAACCCACCCTGTCGATCGGCATCGTGCAGTCGCGCGTGCGGCCCATCGATGCCACCAGCCAGCGGTCGGCCGAGCGCGGCCGGCGCGAGAACCTTGATCACATGCTCAACCTGATCGATGCGGCGCAGGCCTATGGCGGGCGGCGCGACCTCCTGTTCTTCCACGAGTTTCCGATCACCGGCTGGTCCTACGAGTGGGACAAGACGCAGGCGCTGCGCGCCGCCATCGAGGTGCCGGGCCCGGAGACGGAGGAACTCGGGCGCAAGGCCCGCCAATATGGCTGCTGGATCGTGTTCGGCTCTTACGTGCGCGACCGCGACTGGCCCGGCCACCTCCTCTCCATCACCACGCTGATCGACAGCGAGGGTCGGGTGGCCGACAGGCACTGGAAGGCGCGCAACATCGTTGGCGTGTTCCAGGGCTTCGAGCTGTTCACCACCACCATCCACAATGTGCTGGACCGCTACATCGAGGTCTACGGCCGGGACGCGGTCGTGCCCGTCACGCGCACGCCCATCGGCAACATCGGCACCACCTCCACCCAGCGCGAGCCGGAATATCTGCGTGCCATGGCGATGAAGGGGGCGGAGATCATCCTGCGCACGGCCACCGGCGGCTTCACGCCGCTCGATATCCAGGCGACCTCGCTCTACAACGGCGTCTATACCGCCATCGTCAACAACTCGATCTCGCCGGGCATCGGCAAATTCTTCGAGGCGGCCGGCGGCGGCGGCTCGGCCCTTTACGGCCCGCGCGGCGAAGTTGTCGCCCAGGCCCAGACCCAGGCCGAGGAGCTGGTTGGCGCCATTATTCCCATCGCCCAGTTCCGCGAGCGCCACCGCCAGCCCAATGTGAACATGGATCTCGTGCTCGCCGAGTTCAGCCAGTATCGCTCGCGCCACGCGCCCAATCTCTTCTGGCCGCAGTCGCCAAGCGATGGCGCCGATGCCATGCGCGCCCTGGCCGGCAAGTCCCGCTGGCGCTAGCTGTGAAGCCTCAGGAGGTTATTCCCCAGGGGACGGGGTTGAGCTGCAATCGCCAGACTCCAGCCGAGGACCCTGCAGGCTGAACAGCCCGCATCAGATTGCCCGCCTGACGCCTTGCAGTCGAGAAGGGATCGTTGCCCGTGTCGCGGCAGGCCAGACCGCTGCCGAGGTGGCGGCGGCCCCTGCGGTTTCGGTCCGCACGGTGCGCAGATGGCTCGCCCGGTTCCGCGCGGGCGGGGGCGTGGCGCTTTCCAACCACGCCAGCGCGCCCGCCCGCGTTGCGGGACGCCTGGCCGAGGCGACGGTGGCGCTGATCCTGCACCTGCGCCGGACGCTGCGGATGGCCGGGGCGGCCATGGCCGCGAAGCCTGGTCTTGCCCGCTCGACCGTGTCGCGCTGGCTGAGCCGCGAGGGGCTGGGCCGCTTGCGCGGGCTGACCCGCCCGAGCCGGTGCGCCGCTATCAGCGCGAGCGGCCGGGCGAGCTGCTCGACCTTGACCTCAAGAGGTTGGGCCGGTTTGACCAGCCCGGCCACCGGGTCCCCGGCACGCGCATCGGGTACCGCAACCGGGGGGCGGGCCGGGACTTCGTCCATGTCGCTGTCGATGATGCCACCCGGCTGGCCCATGTCGAGGTGCCCGAAGATGCGCGCAAGCACCAACCACCGGCGTCCTCCTCAGGGCCCTGCGCTGGTTCCTCGACCAGGGCATCCAGGGTATCCGGGTCGAACGGATGATGACCGACAAGGGCTGCGCCCGTCGCTCCCGAAGCTTCGCCAGGGCGCTGCGACTGCAGGCCATCCGCCGCATCCGCACACGCCCCTGCACCCCAAAGACCAACGGAAAGGCCGAACGTGTCATCCAGACCCTTGCTGCGCGAATGGGCCTGTGGCCTTGTCCATTCCTTCTCGGCAGCCCGAAACGCCGACCTGCCGCGCTCGCTTGACGGGTCCAACCGAGCAAGACCCACCCTGCACTCAAAGACCTGCCTGCGCGTCAAAGGGTGAACAACCGGATGAGAACTCACAGCTAAGCCTCAGGCGGCCCGGAGATCGAGGGCCGTGCCGTCCTTCAGCCGCTCCATCGAGAAGGCGGAGCTCACGTCGGCAAGATCGGGCACCAGCCCGACGAGACGCTTGTAGACCCGGTCGTAGTGCTGGATGTCGGAGACGACGATCTTCAGAAGATAGTCCGTCTCGCCGGTCATGCGGTGGCATTCCACGATCTCGGATATGGCGCTAACGGCGCGGGCGAAGCCCTCCAGCCAGGCGGCGGAGTGGTTCGAGGTGCGGATCGAGACAAAGGCGGTGAGCGACAGGCCAACCCGCACCGGATCGACGATGGCCGCCCGCTTCGCGATCACCCCTTCCGCCTCCAGCCGCCGGATCCGCCGCCAGCACGGGTTGGCCGAGAGGCCCACGCGCTCGCCAACCGCCTGGGCGGAAAGCGTGGCATCCTCCTGCAGCACGGCGAGAATGTGCCGGTCGATGGGATCGAGCGGGACGGGCGCAGGCATCCTTGGGATGCCTATCCCACGTTTGCCGGATTTTCCAGCCTGTTCGACGATGATTTTTGCGGCCGCATGGAGCATCCCTCCGGACGGGTCCAGACTTGGGAGATGCCATGTTCGGCCAGATGTTCGACCGGATGTTTCGCGATCATCCGCGCTCGGTCGGCGAAAGCTATGGCACGCACATGCTGCGCGCCTTCGGCTTCGGCCTTGCGATGATCCTGGGCGGGCTGGCCTGCCTCGTGCACGGGCTCGTTCCCGGCCTTTTTACCCGCACCGGATCAGATGTCATCCGCAGCCTCCACCGGCGCATGGTGACCCACCGTGTGCCGCCGCACGCCGCGCTCGGCCGCGCGCACGACTGGGTGATCTGACGCCGCCCTCAGCCGGGCGTTGCTCCTGTCATGCGGAAGAAGATCCCCGGCTCGCGGTCACCCACCAGTTCGAGGACGCCCGAGACGATCGTCGGACGTTCCAGTTCCACGCGGAACGGGCGGTCGGCCTTCACCTCGACGAACTGGTTGGCATTGGCGTGCAGGTGGAAGGGGCAGCCCGGCGGATAGGCGAGCAGCACGAAATGCCGCTGGGTGGCCGCATTCTCAAGCGGCATCATGAAGCCGGCCACCCGCACCCGCTGCCCGGCGAGCCGCCGCACCTGCGGGGTGTAGGCCGGGCGCGGCACGATCCACCCCTCGCGTGAGAGTTCCTCCCGGATTCCGACCGCTTCCAGCACCTGCCACGAGACGCCGCCGGGCGGGGTAGCGGCGGGCTTCCAGATGTCCTCGACCGGCGGTGCGGCCCCGCCCGGGCGGAAGGCAAGGGCAGGCGCAGAGGCCAGCAGGCTGAGCAGGACGGCGCGCCGCAGCAGCATGGCCCTCATGTGGTGCGCGCCAGCGCGGGTGCAAGATCCTGCCCCGAGACCCGCAGCGCCGGCAGCAGCGCGGCCAGTGCTCCAAGCCCGACGACGGCGAGCCAGATGACCGCCTCGCCCGGGTGCAGCGCCACCGGGTCGAGGCCGATATCCCCGAGCGTCCGATTGGTCGCAGCCGCAAGCCACACGAGAAGGTGCGCAAGGACAAGGCCGAGCGTGGCGCCGGCTGCGGCCTGCAGCGCGCCTTCCAGCACAATGGTGCCGGATATGGTGCCGCGGCTGGCCCCCATCACCCGCATGAGCGCAAGATCGCCCGCGCGCGCCTCGGCGGCCGCACGGATGGCCACAAAGATGGCAAGGCCGCCCATGGCCGCGATCACGAGGCCCAGCCAGCGCACCGCCTCGACCGAGACCCCGACGATGCCCAGCAGCCGGGCCGTCTCCAGCGCCGGGACGGCCGCCTGCATGTCGGTTCCGCGGTTGATCATCGAGGGCAGGCGCACGGCCGCCGCGGCATTGGCATAGGTCACGAGGATCGCCGTCACCTCCTGCCCGAGCCCGGTCTGAACCGGAAGCGCGCTGCCGCCGGCAGGCACACCCGGCCCTGCACCTTGGCCCGCGCCGCCGGCACCGCCCGTGGTCCCGGCCGTGCGATGGCCGTGGCCGTGCGCGCGGCCGGCATGGCCGTGTCCGTGCGCATCCGCGTCGTGGGCATCCCCGTCGTGCCCGTGGCCATGGTCGTGGCCGGAATCGCCGTGGGCGATACCATGTGCATCCCAGAACGCTTCTACCGTGGTGAGGATCAGCCGGTCGACGACCGTGCCGGTGGGCGCAAGCACGCCCCTTACGGTGTAGGGCACATCGTCGTGCGCGTGGCCGCCGGTGCCGAGCCCGTGGCTGCCGACGAACCGCTGGCCGACGGCAAGCCCGGTCCGACGGGCGACTGTCGCGCCGATGACGGCATCGTGCGCCGCCTCGCCCGCCGTGCCTGCGGCGACCCGCGCACCGTAGATGTCGCGGAACGCCGGCTCGGTCCCCACGATCCGGAAACCGAGGAAGGTGTCGCCAAGCGCCAGCGGGACGGCGCGCGCAACCAGCGGGTCGGAGCGGATGGCCGCCAGCCGCTCGAAGGGGATGTTGCCGGTGGGCATGTCCACATGATGCACGGCGGCGAGGACCAGCTGCAGCGGCGAGCCCTTGGCGCCCACAACGAGGTCGATGTTGCGGCTGTTGCCCTCGAGGCGCTCGGCAAGCTGGCTTGTGACCAGCAGCAGGAAGGCGAGCAGGGCGGTTGCAAGCGCAAGGAGCAGGATGTTGAGCGCGGTCACGAGCGGCCGGTCGCGCAGGAAGGCGAGCGCGAGACTCAGCACGGGATCGCCTCCCGGTCGAGCCGCATGTGCCGTGGCACATGGGCGAGCAGGCGCGCGTCGTGCGTGGCCACCAAGAGCGTTGCGCCGGCATCGGCCGCGGTTTCGAGCAGCAGCGAGGCGACCGCGGCGGCGTTGGCATCGTCGAGCGCCGAGGTCGGCTCGTCGGCCAGAAGGAGGGTGGGGCGGGTGACGATCGCGCGCGCGATCGCGGCGCGCTGCGCCTCGCCCTGGCTCAGCTCGCGCGGCTTCCGGCCGGCAAGGCCGGCAAGGCCGAGCCGGTCGAGCACATGGGCAACAAGCGCCGCATCGGGCCGCCCGGCAAGCTGCTGGGCAAGGGCGAGGTTCCCGGCAACCGAAAGGGCGCCGACAAGGCGGATGCCCTGGAAGACGATCCCGATGTGTCGCCTGCGGATGGCCGACCGGGCAGAGGGCGACGCGCCCGACATGTCCTCGCCTGCCACCCGCACCTCTCCCGAATCCGGGGTGATCAGGCCTGCGACGAGGTGGAGGAGGGTGGTCTTTCCCGACCCGGAGCGGCCGAGCAGGAGGTGGTGCGCCCCTGGCGCAAGCGCGAGCGACACGCGGTCGAGGATGGCCCTGCCCCCGCGGGCATAAGAGACCGCCTCGAGCTCAAGGGCCGGCGCGCCACCCGGATCTCGCTGCCCCGACATGGCTCTCCGGATACCGGCTGCATGGCGCGGCTGCCAAACAAAAACGCCCCTTGCTGCCGCGCCGCGTCGCCGCGCCCGGCCAACCCGCGGTCAGGCCTATTCCGCGGCGAGCGGCAGATTTCGCGTGCGCCACACCGGCTGGCGCGGTGCGGGCAGGCCGGTTTCCTCGAGCGCGCGCGCCCGCAGCACCTCGATCCCCGGGCCAAAGTTGAACACCGGCAGCTGGTTGCCGCGCTGGGCGCGGATCCGGTCGCGCAGGGCCTGGGTTTCGCCCTCGTCGACTGCGCCGTCCCCAGTCAGCACCACGCCATAGCGGCGCGCGCCCTCGACTGAGACAAGCCCCTGCCGGACCTCGAGCGCAACCAGTTCGGGCGCGCGCTGCAGCGGGTCTCCCCAGCCGCCGCCACCCCAGGTGATGAAGTGCAGCAGGTCTCCCCGCTCGACCTTCAGATTGTCGATCTTGTTCGGCACCACCTCGGTCGTGCCGTCGGCGCGCTCCAGAACCTTGCGCGCGCGGGCGCCCGGCTCGCCGCCATTCACGCCCCACGGCGGCACGAACCAGCGGTCGTCGTGGATCGAGACGGTTCCGCTCTCGAGGAAGCGGTAGGTCATGTGGATTCCGTTGCCGCCCCGGTGGAGGCCGGCGCCGCCGGAATCGGGGGCCGCCTCGTACCGCTCGATCCGAAGCGGGAAATAGCGCTCGAGGAACTCGTTGGGCACGTTGGTGAAGCCGGGCCAGAGTGAATGGCCATCGGGCCCGTCGCCAAGCGGTCGGCCGGGGATGCCGCCAAAGCCGATCTGGAACAGCTGGAACCAGCGGCCGGAGGAATCCGTGCCCGAATACATGAGGTGCGGCGAGGAGGAAAAGCCGGCGGCATTCAGGAACTCGGGCGTCTTCTGGCCAAGGAGCCCGCCCAGGATGTCGAAGATCCGCCCGAGCGCGTGGGTGCGCCCCGAAAGCGCGGCCGGGAAGCGCGGTTTCAGGAGCGAGCCTTCCGGAATCCGCACGTCGATGAGCGGGTAGAAGCCGTCGTTGAACAGGATCTGCGGGTCGAATACCATGATCATGTAGATGCCGAAAAACATCTTGAACATGTTTTCATTGAGATAGAAGTTGATCGAGGCAGCGGATTGCGGGTCGGTGCCATCGAAATCGAGCACGACCTTTTCGCCCTCGCGCCACATGGTGCACCGGATCCTGTATGGCCCGAAGCCCACTCCATCGTCGCAGACATAATCCTCGAAGCTGATCGGCTCCTCGGAAATGGCCTGCGCAATCAGCGCCTTCATCGCGCGATAGTTGCGTTCGAGCAGTGCGCGCGTGGCCGAGACATACACATCCTCGCCGAACCGGTCGCACATCTCGTGAATGCGCCGCGCCGCCACCCGGCAGGAGGCGATGAGCGCGTTGAGGTCGGCCGTGCACCAGTCGGGCTTGCGGGTCTGGTGCATCACGAGCTTCACCAGGTCGGCATTGTATGCCCCGCGCCGCCAGATCTTCACCGGCGGAATCCGCACGCCTTCCTCGAAGATCGAGGCCGCATCGATCGGCATGGAGCCGGCCACCTTGCCGCCGATGTCGGACTGGTGGCCGAACATTGCCGTCCACGCGAGAAGCCGGCCGTCGCGATAGACGGGCAGCAGCACGAGCCAGTCGTTTGCATGCGAGATGGCGCCCTCGCAGGAATAGGGATCGGAGAGGAAGATCATGTCTCCATCCTCGATCTCGCCGTCCCAGCCCTTGAGGAAGCCGTCGATGAAGCTGCCGAACTGGCCGACGATCATCCGCCCCTCGGCATCGGCGATGAGCGGAAAGGCATCGCCCTGCTCGCGGATGCCGGGGCTCATGGCGGTTCGCACCAGCGTTGCGTCCATCTCGATCCGCGCGTTGCGAAGCGCATTCTCGATGATGTCGAGCGTCACCGTGTCGACTGCCACCTCGGCGAAGGGGCGCGGGTTGGTCTCGATGATGCGCGCAGGCATGGCCTCAATCCTCCTGGGGCTCGCGGGGTTCGGCCGCGGGCGGGACGTGAACGAGAAGCCGGGCAAAGCCTTCGGCAAGCAGGGCATCGACGTCGGGCGCGAGGCGGGCGAGGTCTGCCGACGGCGGCCCGCCCACCCTGTAGGACAGCGTGATGCGGGTGCCCTCCCGCTCGGGTGCGAGCACGATGTCGAGCACGCCCGAGACGGGCAGGGCCTGCAGCGGGCCGAACGCTCCGGAAAGGCGCAGCTGCCGCGGCGCAAGGGCCCGCAGCACGGTTGCGTGCAGCACCTCGCCGTCCTCCCACTCCTCCTCGAGCTCGCCGTTGGCCTCGAGGTCGAGATCGATGTTGCGTGCGCTGCCGGAGACGGTGTGCGCATCGGCCCACCAGCCGCCCCAGTCGACCAGCGCGTCCCATTGGGCCTGCGGCGGCCGGCCGACCCAGGCCTGGTGGACGATGGTGAAGCCATCGGGCGCGCGCGCGACCACGCCGCTCATGGCCGGAGCGCCGGCAAGGGCTGCAGCGAGTGCCACCGGGAGAAGCCCGCCGCGCATCATTCCGGCCGGATGAGGATGTTGCCGAAGGAGTCCACCTCCCCAGTGTGGCCGATGTGGATGAGGGTCGTCGAGTCCATCTCGGTCACGATCGCCGGCCCGCGCACGATGTCGCCGGCGCGCAGCCGCGCGCGGTCGTAGATCGTGCCGTCGCGCGCGGCGCCGTCCATCCAGAGCTGGTGGTCCTTCACCCGTGCTGCGGTGGGGTTGCCGTCGCCGCGGGGGATCTCCTCGGCCTCGACCCTGGCGGCCGTCCCGAGCGCGATCACGCGGATGTTCACGATCTCCTGCGGGACTTCGAGGTTGAAGGTGAACAGCCGCTTGTGCTCGGCATCGAAGCGCGCCACCACATCGGCGATCGGGCCGCCCCGCGGGCTGAACATGGGCAGTTCGAATGCCTGCCCGGCGTAGCGCATGTCGAGCTCCACGCGCAGCTCCTGGTCGGCCGCCGGCACGCCCTCGGCCTCGAGCTCGGCGGTGACCTGGGCGATGATCTCGTCGATCACCGCGCCCACCTCCGCATCGCAGGTATCGGTCACCAGCCGGTTGAAGCTGCGCTGGGCATCGACGCGCAGCCGCGTCGTGGCATCGCCATAGGCGCACAGCACGCCCGGCGAGACCGGCACGATGACCGGCCAGCTGCCCATCAGCCGCGCCATCGCATTGCCATGTAGCGGTCCCGCGCCGCCGAAGGGCATCAGCGCGAAATCGCGCGGGTCATAGCCCTGCTGCACCGACACCAGCCGGAGCGCGCCGAACATGTTCTCGTTGACGATGGCGATGATGCCGGCGGCGGCCTCCATCAGCCCGATGCCAAGCGCGTCCGCGATCTTCTGCACCGCCCGGCGCGCGGCCTCGCGGTCCAGCCGGAAGGTGCCCCCGAGCAGGTCCTCCGGCAGATAGCCGAGCACCACATTGGCATCGGTGACCGTCGGCTCGGTTCCCCCCTTGCCATAGGCGGCGGGGCCGGGGACGGCGCCTGCGGATTGCGGTCCGACCCGGAGTGCGCCGGTCAGCTCGGGCACGGCGGCAATCGAGCCGCCGCCGGCGCCCACGGTTTTCACGTCGAGCGACGAGGCGCGCACCGTCAGGTGCCCGACGCTCGTCTCGCGGCGCAGCTTGGGCTGGAAGTCCTCGATGAGCGCGACATCGGTCGAGGTGCCGCCCATGTCGAGGGTGAGCACATTGGGAAAGCCGGCGTTGCGCGCCACCCACACGGCGCCTGCCACCCCGCCCGCCGGGCCCGACATCAGGAGGTTTACCGGCGCCTCGCAGCTCTTGTCGGCAGTCATCAGGCCGCCATCCGAGCGCAGCAGGTTGAGCTTGGCCGGCGTGCCCCACGCCTTCAGCTCCCGGTCGAGATTGCCGACATAGCGCGAGACGGTCGGCCGCACGGCGGAGTTGGCAACCGTTGTGAGCGCGCGCTCATATTCCTGCATCTCGGGCAGGATGTCGGCCGAGATGGAGACCGGGATCCCGGGCAGCTCCTCGGCCACGATCGCGGCCACGCGCCGCTCGTGGGCGGCGTTCACATAGGCATTCATGAGGCAGACGGTGACAGCCTCCACCCGCTCGCGTCGCAGCGTCTCGAGGCTCTGCCGCAGCTTTGCCTCGTCGAGCGGGCGCACGACCGCGCCATCGGCGCCGATCCGCTCAACGGCCTCGATGGTGGCCTCGAGTGGTGCGAGCGGCTGTGGCTTGGGCCAGATGATCCACGCCGCAAGCCCGCCGGGCACCAGCGAGCGCGCGATCTGCAGGATGTGCCGGTAGCCCTCGGTCACGATCAGGCCCACGCGGGCGATCTTGCCTTCCAGCACCGCGTTGGTGGCAACCGTTGTGCCGTGGAGGAACATCCCCACCTCGGCTGCGCCAATGCCTGCCGCCTCGCACAGCTGGCGCGCGCCCGAGACGACCGCCCGGCTCGGGTCGTCAGGCGTCGAGGGCACCTTGTCGCGCACGGTCCGGCCCGTCGCCTCGTCGATGACCAGAAGGTCGGTGAAGGTGCCGCCCACATCGACTCCGAGGCGATAGCTCATGCCGCTCCAGCTCCCGTTTCAGCTCCTGTTGCGCGAAAATCCCCCGCCCGGCCGACCGCCGAGGGCAGGGCCCGGCCGATCCGGGTTTCAAACCAGTGGTTGGCCGCAATGAGCGCCTCCAGCGAAAAGCCGGTTGCAATGCCGGAGCGCTCGAAGGCGTAGACCAGATCCTCGGTTGCGATATTGCCCGTCGCCCGCGGGGCAAACGGGCAGCCGCCGAGCCCGCCGAGGCTGGAATCCAGCACCCGGATGCCGGCCTGCCACGCCGCCCACGCGTTGGCGATGCCGGTGCCGCGCGTGTTGTGGAAATGCGCGCGCAGGCGCACTCCGGGTGCGGCCTCGCGCACGAGGCTGACGAGATCGACCACCTGGCCGGGCACGCCAACCCCGATCGTGTCGGCAAGCGCGATCTCCTCCGCGCCGGCCTCGGCCATCTCGGCGGCAAGCGCTGCCACCCGAGCAGGTGGCACCGGCCCCTCGAAGGGGCAGCCGAAGGCCGCCGAGATCGTCACCTGCGGCACCAGCCCGCCCTCGCGCGCAAGCCGCAGCATCTCGCGGTTTGCCGCGAGCCCCTCGGCGATGGTCTGCCCCTGGTTCCGCTGGCCGAAGGTGTCGCTCGCAACCAGCACGCAGCCCGCCTCGTCGACCCCGCGCCGGCCGCCCTCGCGGGTGGCCAGCGCGCGCAGCACGCCGCGCTTGTTGAGGCACAGGCCGATGTAGGAGACATCGGCGCGGTCGGGCAGCGCGGCAATCACCGCCTCGCCATCGGCCATCTGTGGCACCCGCGCCGGGTTCACAAAGCTTGCCACCTCGAGCCGGCGCGCGCCGGCCTCGATCAGGCGGACGATCAGCGCCACCTTGTCGGCGGTGGTGACCAGCTCCTTCTCGTTCTGCAGGCCGTCGCGGGCGCCGACCTCGACAACCGACAGCGACCCTCCCACGGCGAGCTCCCGCATTGTATACAATTCCCGCCCGGGGCTATATGCGCCCCGGCAACAAGAGGCAACCAGGGAAGGCAGGCAAATGGCACAGGGCGCGCTCGACGGACTGCGGCTGATCGAGCTGGGGCAGCTGATCGCCGGCCCCTTCTGCGGCCAGCTGATGGCCGACCACGGCGCCGAGGTGATCAAGATCGAACCCCCGGCGCGGCCCGGCGAGACGGCAAGCGGCGACCCGATGCGCCAGTGGGGGCGCGCCAAGCCGCTGTGGTTTCCGGTCGTGGCGCGCAACAAGAAGACGATCACCCTCAACCTGCGCGAGCCCGAGGGCCAGGCCATCCTGAAGCGGCTGGTGGCCAAGTCGGACTTCCTGCTCGAGAATTTCCGCCCGGGCACGATGGAGAAATGGGGGCTCGGCTGGGAGGCGCTTTCGGCCGAGAATCCCGGGCTCATCATGATCCGTGTTTCGGGCTTCGGCCAGACGGGGCCCTATGCGCCGCGCGCGGGCTATGGATCGATCGGCGAGGCGATGGGCGGCATCCGCAATCTCGCCGGCGACCCGTCCACCCCGCCGTCGCGGGTGGGGCTTTCGATCGGCGATTCGCTTGCGGCCACCTTCGCCTGCCTCGGGGCAATGATGGCCCTCCATCACCGGCACCGCACCGGCCAGGGGCAGGTGGTGGACTCCGCCATCTACGAGGCCGTGCTGGCGATGATGGAGTCGACCGTGCCCGAATATACCGAGGCCGGCTTCATCCGCGAGCGCACCGGCTCGATCCTGCCTGGGGTTGCGCCATCGAACGCCTATGAGTGCCGCGACGGCACCATCATCATCGGCGCCAACCAGAACAGCGTGTGGGCGCGCATGGCGGAAGCCATGGGCCGGCCGGAGCTCGCCACCGACCCCCGCTATGCCACCCACCAGGCGCGCGGCGAGCGTCAGCAGGAACTCGACGACCTGATCAACGCCTGGACCCGCGAGCGCACCACCGCCGAGGTGCTGGCGCTGATGGAGGCGCAAGGCGTGCCCGCCGGCAAGATCTACAAGGCGCCCGACATGCTGGACGACCCGCATTTCGCGGCCCGCGAGGCGCTCATCCGCGTGCCGCATCCCGAATATGCCAATTTGGTAATGCAGAACGTGTTCCCGAAGTTGTCCGAAACGCCCGGCAAGGTGAACTGGCCCGGCCAGCCGATGGGCGCGTTCAACGAGGAGATCTACGGCGGGCTCCTTGGCATGTCGTCGGCCGAGCAGGCGCGCCTGCGCGAGGCGGGCATCATCTGATGGACCTCGCCGAGGATTATGCGCGGGCCGGTTTCGGTGGCACGTTGGCACCAGCCGACCGGCCGGCACTCCTGCTCATCGACGTGGCGCGCGCCTATCTCGAGCCTGCCTCGCCGCTCTATGCCGGGGTCGAGGCGGCCTTTGCAGCCATGGTGCGGCTGACGGCCCGGGCGCGGGAGACGCAAACTCCGGTCATCTTCACCCGTGTCGAATATGCCGACCCGCGGGAAGGCGGCCTGTTCCGGCGCAAGATCCCCGCGCTTGCCTGTTTCGAGCGTGGCAATCCGCTGGGCGCGTTCGACCCGCGCCTTGCCCCGCAGCCGGGCGACCTTGTCATCACCAAGCATTTCCCGTCGGCTTTCTTCGGCACGCCGCTTGCCGCCATGCTGGCAGCCGGCCGCATCGACACGCTTCTCCTGTGCGGCTTTTCCACCTCGGGATGCGTGCGCGCCACGGCCGTCGACGCGCTCTGCCTCGGCTTCGTGCCGATCGTGGTTTCCGACGCGGTTGGCGACCGGTCGGAGGAGGTGCATCGCGCCAACCTCTTCGACCTCGGCGCCAAGACGGCAACGCTGATGGGCGAGGCCGAGGCGGCAGCCCTCCTCGGCCACGCGCCCGGCGGGACCTAGCGGATCAGATCGCGAATGTCGTTGCTGCGGAATGGCTCGTTCATGCTGGACTGCGGGCAATAGCGCTTCGAACTGCTGCTGCCGCCGGGCCATCGGATGGTGAACCGGCTGTCATCCGGAATCTCGAATGTCACGGTTGACTCCTCCGGGGGCGATTCCCGACCCCAGCCGCCCAGCTCCTGGCAACGCTGGGTCACGCGATACCGGCCGCCACCCTGCGGCTCGACCCTGGTGAACGTGCAGACATCACGCGATCCGTTGATGCCATTGCCCGTCAACAGGTTCACCGTTGCATTCGAAGCCCGGTTGCACGGGTCTTCCGCAGAGACGAAGTAGCCGCGCTTCAACGGCAGGGTGCCGGGCTTCGCCGCCTGGGTCGAGTGCGCCTGCGCTGCCGGTGCCGCTGCAGTCGCAGCCGGAGCCATGGCGCCGGGCGCAGCGGCGATGGCCACGCGGCGGCCATCGGTCGGAGCCAGCTCGAAGCGGGTGGCGGACGCATTCCAGCGCAGCTCGTCGCCGCAGCGCGCGGCGCCGCAGGCCGGTCCGCGCCGGGCGATCTGCAGCCGTGCCGGCGGCCCGGCGAGCACGCGGAAGGCAAGGAGCCGGTCGGCAAAGGCAAGCCGCGCCGAGCCATCCGCCTGCCGCACCCAAAGCTCGACGCGCGCAAGGCCATCGGGCCGGAACAGGGCCGGCCGGCCGGTGCACGGGACATTGCCTTCGGACACGAGAAAGTCGAGCCGGCCATCGCCGGTGAAGTCGGCCGGAAGCACGAAGCGCCCCTCGCCGCGCATCGAGCCGAGCGTTCCGCCGGCGGCGACGCAGCGCGCCACCAGTTCGCTCACGCGCGCCTCGATCTCGCGTGGAACACCCTCCTGTGCATGAACGGGCGCGGCAGTCGCCGCCACTGCGGCTGCGGCGATCGCCGCCATCCCCTGCATCATCCTGCCCTCCTGCTGCCGGCATAGGCGGGCGCCGATGGCGCGGCAAGGGGCATCAGAAGCCGAGCGGGATCCCGAGCGCGAAGAAGCCGACGAGAAAGCCGGTCCACACGAGAAGGAAGGCGATGGAATAGGGGAACATCAGGATGAAGAGCTCGCCGAGCGTGAAGCCGGGCACGTAGCGCCGTGCGAAGGCAAGGATCACCCCGGCATAGAACATCATCGGGGTGATGATGTTGGTCACGCTGTCGCCGACGCGGTAGGCGGCCGCCACGAGATCGGGGGTCATCGCCGGGTTCACCGCATGGAGCATCGGGATGAACAGCGGGCCGAGCAGCAGCCACTTGGAGGTGAGCCCGCCGATCACGAGGTTGAGCGTGGCGGTAAGGAGCACGAAGCCCACGAGCAGCAGCACCGGCGCATCCTGCAGCCCAAGCGCGAGGAGCCCCGAGGCGCCGAGCTGGGTGATGAGCGTGCCGAGCCCGGAATGGGAAATGAGCGCCAGCGTATTGTAGGCAAAGAAGGTGAGCACCACGACATAGCCCATGGTGTTCATCTGCGCGATCATCCCCTGCACGACATCCATGACCGACCGCACCCTGCCTGCGCCGATGCCATAGGCAGTGCCGGTGAGGATGAAGGCAAGCGCGATCAGCAGCACCAGCCGCTCGAGGAAGGGGTTGACGGCCTGCCCGGTCTCCGGGTCGGTGAAGGGGGCAAGCGGGCCAAGGCCGAGCGCTGCAACGATGGCGACCGACAGCAGCAGGCCGAGCCCGGCCGCGCGCAGGCCGCGATGCTCGGCTGCCGACAGCGCAAAGGCGCCGGGATCGAGGTCGGCAGGCATCTGGTGCGGCACATGCGCAAGCCGCGGCGCCACGAAGCGGCTGGTCACCCACGCGCCCACGGGGGCCAGCAGGAAGACCGAGGCAGCGGTGAACCAGTAGGTCATGGTCGCCGGGTTCAGGGGGCGGCCATCGCTTGCGGCAAAGGCGATGCCGCTTGCCTCGGCAAAGGCCCGCGCGTTCACGCCCATGATGATGTCGCTGGTGGTCCCGGGGACAAGGTTGGCCGAAAACCCGGCCGAAACCCCGGCGAAGGCCGCCGCCATGCCCACGATCGGGTGCTTGCCCAGGCTTGCGTAAAGAAGGCCGGCGAGCGGCACGAGGATGAGATAGCCCGCATCGCTGGCAAGCGAGCTCATGATCCCGAGGAACACGACGGCAAGGGCGAGGAATCGCTCCGGGATGGCAGCGCCCGCCCGCTTGATGAGCGCGCCGAGGAGGCCGGTGTGCTCGGCGACACCCACGGCCATGATGATGAAGATGATGATGCCCAGCACGCCGCCGCCGAAGGCCAGCCAGTTGGCGAGGATGGCATTGTCGAAGATCCAGCGGACATTTTCCGCCGTTGCCATCGAGCGGATGCCCTGTTCGGCAACCGTGCCGCCTGGCCCTGGCACCGCAAAGCGCGTGCCGGCCAGCAGCACCGAGGCGGCAAACACGATCACCCAGAGCGCCATGAAGATGACGATCGGGTCGGGGATCGCACGGCCCGCCTTCTCGATCCACGCAGCCGCACCCTCTGCGCGGGCCGGTTCGCCGGTTCCGGTCATGCGCCCCTCCTCATTCGGCTGTCGCCCGCCTGCCACCCTGCCGCGCCAGCCACATGAGCGGCACACCGGCCAGCAGCACCGCAAGGCCCAGCCAGCCGGCAAGCGTTGCCCCTTCCGCGCCTGTGCCAAGCATGCGCGCATAGCCGATCGACGACCAGAGCATGAAGCCGCACACACCGGCAAAGACGAGCGGGGTGAGCGGCCAAAGCGGCACCCGGAAGCCGCCGTGCCCCGGGTCTGCGGCACGCAAGCGGAACAGCGCAAGGGCGGTCAGCAGCAGGAACAGCCAGAAGACCGGAGCGCCGAAGGCGACCATGGCGGCAAAGGAATCGCGCGCGCGGGCGCCATAGGCGATCAGCAGCAGCGCGATCGCTCCCTGGAGCAGGAGTGCGGGAGCCGGGACGGATCGGCCCGCGTTCCAGCTCCCGAGGAAGGCAAAGGCCGGCACCGACTGGCCGAGCGCGCACATCGCCCGCGCGCCGGTCAGGATCGTGACGTTGAGCGTCGACAGGGCGGCCAGCAGGATGGCGCCCGCAATCAGCGCCTCACCGGGCGGTCCGAAGGCCGCGGCCGCAAGGTCGGCAGCCGGTGCCGCGCTCGCCGCAAGCCCCTCGCGACCGAGCACGGCGAGATAGGCGAGGTTCACGCCGAGGTAGAGGGCCGCGACGAGGAGGATGCCGCCCACCAGCCCGCGCAGGAAGCCGCGCGCGGCATCGCGCGCCTCGCCCGAAAGATAGGCCGCCTCGTTCCAGCCGCCGAAGGTGAGCATCACGAAGACAAGCGCAAGCCCGGGGCTGGCCGCCGTGCCCCCGGAGGCGGCGGGAGGCGCACCCGCCGCGGCAAGCCCGCCCGCCAGCATCACGGCAGCCATGGCAGCAAGCACCAGGGCCAGAAGCAGCCACTGGGCGCGGCGCGCGACGTCGACACCCAGAAGATTGAGCAGGGTGAAGGCGAGAACTGCAAGCGCTGCAACCAGCGCGGGCGGGGCGCCGGGCAGCAGCCGGCCTGCATAGTCCGCAAGCACGAAGGCGACCGCTGCGATCGAACCCGTCTGGATGACCGCGGTGCGCGCCCACACGAACAGGATGCCGACCGGCGCGCCCCAGGCCCGGCGCAGGAAGCCATATTCGCCGCCGATGCCCGGATGGCGCGCGGCGAGCTCGGCATAGGTGAGGGCACCGGCAAGCGCGGAGAGCGCGCCGAACGCCCAGACGGCAAGGAACTGGGCATCGGAGCCGGTGTTGGCGGCCACCTCCGCGGGCGCGCGGAAGATGCCAACGCCCACCACGATCCCGAGCACGAACACGGCGACATCGGCCGCCGAGAGCCGGCGCGACGGGAGGCTCTGGCTGGTCAAGCGCCGGTCAGTTCGAGGCGATCCGCGAGGCGGTCCAGCCGCGCCCGATGATCGTGTCGCCGCGGACCTCGCCCTCGATGACCTGCCCATTGGCCCGCGTGAGACGGACGATGGTGCCACGCACCTCGCCCGCGCGCAGCGGCCCGCCGCGCGGCACGGAGAGTTTCTGGAAGGTCTGGCCGAGCTCGGTGGCAAAGCGCTCGTTGCCGATCTCGAAGGCCCAGCGCCCGGCCACCTGTGCGGGCACAATCCACATGTATCCCGAGGCGTCGTCGGTCCGGATCGTCTGGTCGGGTTCCCAGTCGCCCATGTCGAAGGCGTGGCTCACCACGCGCGTGCCGGGCCGCATCTTCAGGATGGTCTCCCGCAGCCTGAGGTTGAGGCTCGGCAGCAGGTACATGGTGACGACTGTTGCTTCGGAGAAGTCGCTCTTGAAGATGTCGGCCTGCGCGAACGTCACCCGGTCGGCCACGCCCGCGCGCTGCGCGTTGCGCCGGGCCAGCGCCACCATCTTGGGGTTGTATTCGATGCCGTGCGCGCGGGCGCCGAAATCCCGCCCCGCGGCGATGGCGATCCGCCCGTCGCCCGCGCCGAGGTCCACCACATAGTCGTTGCGCGTGACCCCTGCGGTCTCGAGCATGGCGCGCACGAGGCTGTCCGGAGTGGGGACCCAGACCACGTCCTTGCCCGCCTGGCCGGAATAGGGCCGATAGACCTCGTCGCCATACTGAGGCTCGTCCGGGTCCTGCAGCCGCGTGAGGTTGGTGGGCGCGGTCTTGGACGAAAGGAGGTCGGGCACGTTCGGCCCGGCCAGCGGGTTGACCGGGTCGGGGCTGGTCTGGAGGATCCGCACCTGCGAGGCCGTGGGCGCAGCAAGGACCAGCGCGAGTGCTGCCATGGACAATGTGATTCGCATGTGCACCTCCATTCGGGAGTGGCCTGTCTGGGGCATGAATCTGTCTGTGGCATGAATCCGGCGACGGTTCGATCCGTGGCGCTGCCCGCACGAGGCGCGTGCGGCCGCCTTGCGCCGGGCCTTGGCGGGCCCGTTCAGCGCGACCAGCGCGAAAAGATGGCGGTGGGCAACAGGCGGCCGGAGCGTTCCTCGGCCAGCGCCATTTCGCCGCTCTCGATCATGCCGCCGAGCGGCTCGAGGGTCTGCCGCATCAGCCGGTGCAGCGCATGGGCCGAGAGGCGCACGGCATAGGTGGTCAGGATCAGAAGGCGGCTTTGCGCGCCGAGCAGCCGGGCGCAGTCGGCAAGGAGCGGCGCAAGGTCGCGCTCGAGGTGCCATGTCTCTCCCTTCGGCCCGCGCCCATATTTGGGCGGGTCGAGGAGGATGGCCTCGTAGCGGTGCCCGCGCCGCACCTCGCGGGCGACGAACGCGCGCGCATCCTCCACCAGCCAGCGCACCGGCGCATCCCCGAGGCCGGAGAGGAGGGCGTTGCGGCGCGCGAGGTCCACGGCCTTGCGGCTGGCATCCACATGGACGACCCGGGCCCCGGCGCGCGCGGCAACCAGGCTCGCCACGCCCGAATAGCCAAACAGGTTCAGAAGCGCGGGCGGCGTGCCGTCGGCGCGCGGCCGGGCGAGCACCTCGGCGAGCCGCGCCCAGTGCGGTGCCATGTCGGGGAAGAAGCCGAGATGCCGGAAGGGCGTGCACATGGCATGGACACGCACCCCGGCCTGCACGATCTCCCAGCTTTCGGGCACGTGCGGCTCGAGGTGCCAGCGGCCGCCGCCCTCCTCGTCGGCGCGGCCCACGAAGGTGCCGTCCGCCTCCCACACGCGACTCGCGGGGGCCCAGAGGGCCTGCGGCTCGGGCCGGATGAAGCGAAAGGGGCCGCAGCGTTCCAGCTTGCGGCCCTCTCCGCTGTCGAGCAGCGCATGATCCGGCCCGGGGTGTGCCACCAGCAGCGCGAGCGCGCCGCCATCGGCCATGCTCATGCCACAAGGCGCTGCGGAATGGCGCGCGGGCCCACGGTTGCAAGCACGCGTGCGCGCGAGAGCATGGCGGCCCCGGCCTCGCGCACCTCCTCGAGGCGGACCGCCTCCAGCTCGGCGAGCGCCTCTGCGGGCGCGATCACGCGCCCGTGCGCCAGCATGCTGCGCGCCGCCCAGTCGGCTGCGCCGGCGCATCCCTCGAGGCTCATGAGCAGGCTTGCGCGCGCCTGCGCGCAGGCCCGGGCGAGTTCGGCCGCCGTCAGATTGCGCGTGGCCTCCTCGGCGATGCCGCGCATCCGGGCCACCACATCGGCAGCATCGGCAGGCCGGGTTGCCGCGTGGAGCAGGAGGAGGCCCGCATCCGCGTGCATGGTGTGGCTGGCATCGACCGCATAGGCAAGGCCGCGAACCTCGCGGATCTCTTGGAACAGCCTCGACGACATGCCGCCTCCGACTGCGGCTGCAAACAGCGAGGCCGCCCGCCGCTGCGGCGCGCCGAGGCCCGGGGCCTCGAAGGCAAGCACCGAGACCTGCTGTTCCGTGCGGCGGCGTTCGTGCGCGTGGGCGGCTACGAAACGGGCCGGCGCTGGCGCTGCGCGCGGCGGCGACGGCGCGGCACGGGCGAAGTGCCGGTCGCAGATCTCGGGCAGCGCGTGCGGGTCGCAGGCGCCTGCAACCACGAGAAAAGCCCCGTCCATGCCCCAGTGGCGGGTCCGCCAGGCGAGGAGCTCGCGCGTGCCGATCGCGGCCACGCTCTCCGCGGTGCCGAGAATGGGGCGGCCGAGCGGCTGGCCAGGGAAGGCCTCGCTCTGGGCAAGGTCGAATGCCACGTCTTCCGGGCTGTCGCGCGCGTCGCCGATCTCGGAGAGCACCACCCCCCGCTCGAGCGCGAGGTCGCCTTCGTCGA
The DNA here is from genome assembly GCA_937995515.1 of uncultured Sphingomonadaceae bacterium. Lineage (GTDB taxonomy): Bacteria > Pseudomonadota > Alphaproteobacteria > Sphingomonadales > Sphingomonadaceae > Thermaurantiacus. The sequence goes on from CALKJZ010000010.1 coordinate 46,924, forward strand.
ACCGCGCAGCGGTCACAAGATCAGCGAGGATTTCGATCGCAAGCGGCACATGCTCGCGCAGCACCCGCGCATGGAGCATGGTCGCCTCGCGCGACGTCCAGGCGTTCAGGTCTCCGCCCACATCCTCGATGGCTTCCGCAATGGCCCTGGCAGAGCGGGTGGCCGTGCCCTTGAACAGCATGTGCTCGTAGAGATGGGCAAGCCCGTGCTCGGCCTCGGCCTCGTGCCGCGAGCCGACGGGCGCGGCCAGCGCAACAGCCGCGGTCGCAAGCCCCGGAATCGGCCAGGCGACGACCGTGAGCCCGCAGGCGAGCCGGGTCTGCCGCAGCCCGGGGATGGAGGGGGCCGCCGCGGCCGGAAGGGGCCGCCTGCGCGGGCCTGCGGGCCGGCTCACGCCGCCTCCCTCGCCGGCGCGAGCGCGCGCATATGGGCCTTCAGCGCCTCGGCGTCCGCCGGAAGCCGGGTCATCCGCTCGCTGCGGTCCATGATGTGGCCGATCCGGCGCGGAAGCGGCGGGCGGATCCCGGTTGCCCGCTCGACCGCCTCAGGGAACTTGGCCGGATGGGCGGTGGCAAGGCTCACGATCGGCCCCTCGGTCGAACCGGCCGCCACGCGCGCAGCAGCAATGCCGATTGCGGTGTGCGGGTCGACGAGGAGGCCGGTCGTCTCGTGCACCTGTGCCACGGTCTGCTGCATCGTCGCCCCGTCCACCCGCACGCCAAGGAAGCGTTCGCCTGCCCGCGCGAGGATCTCGGGCCCGATCGCGAGCCGGCCGGTCGACTCGAAGGCCGCCATGCGGGCGGCGGTTGCCGGTCCGTCGTTGTCGGCGAGGTCGAACAGCAGCCGCTCGAAGTTGCTCGAGACCTGGATGTCCATCGACGGGCTTGCGGTGGCAAGGACCCTCTGGCGCGAATAGTCGCCAAGCGCGAGTGCACGCGCCACGATGTCATTCTCGTTGGTGGCCACGACGAGGCGCCGGACGGGAAGGCCCATGCGCGCGGCGACATGGCCGGCGAACACATCGCCGAAATTGCCGGTCGGCACGGCGAAGCTGACCGGCGCGTCCGGTGCGCCGAGACGGACCGCGGAAAAGACATAGTAGACAACCTGCGCCATCAGCCGCGCCCAGTTGATGCTGTTGACCGCCGAGAGCGCCATTTCGGCCCGGAAGGCGGCGTCGTTGAACAGCGCCTTCACCAGCGCCTGCGCATCGTCGAAACTGCCCTCGATGGCGATGTTGTGCACATTGGCCGCCATCACGGTTGTCATCTGCCGGCGCTGCACCTCGCTCACCCGGCCTGCGGGGTGCAGCATCACGATGCGCATGCCCGGACGGCCGGCAACCGCGTGGATTGCCGCCGAGCCGGTATCGCCGCTGGTGGCGCCGAGGATGGTGATGCCGGAGCCCGAATCGCCGAGAAATGCCTCGAAGAGCCGGCCCAGCAGCTGCAGCGCAATATCCTTGAACGCCAGCGTCGGCCCGTGGTGCAGCTCGAGTAGCCAGTGGCGGCTGTCGAGCTGCACGAGCGGAGTCACGGCCGGGTGGCCGAAATCGTCATAGACCGTGTGCACGAGGCGCGCGAACTGCGCCCCGTCAAGGCTTGCGCCGACGAAGGGCCGCATCACGCGCACGGCGGTCTCCGCATAGGAAAGGTCGCGCATTGCGCGCAGCGCCGCATGGGAGAGCTCCGGCCACGCGCGCGGCACATAGAGGCCGCCGTCGGACGCGAGCCCGGCGAGGGTCACGCCGCGAAAATCGAGAACCGGGGCAGCCCCGCGGGTGCTCACATAGTCCATGGAGCCCCGCGGTTAGCGCCCGGCCTCGTGGCCGGCAAGCGCGGCCCGCCAGCGCCGCACATAGGCGGCGTAGATGATGGAAAGGATCACGGCGAAGCCGAACCACTGCACGGCATAGGCGCGGTGGTTGTTGGGGATGCTGGCGGGGTCGGGCGGCGCGCTCGGCACCAGGCCGGGAAGGCTCTCGGCGGCCACCAGCAGCCAGGTGCCATCGTCGCGCCGCTGCGGCACCAGCACGCCCTCGACCCGGCGCGCGGAGAGCGCCACCGGGCGCCCGGTGCTGCGCCCGGCATCAGGGCGCGGGCTCCAGCCGGCATCGAGGCTGAGGCGCGCGCCGCCTGCCTCGCAGGCAAGGATCAGCGCATAGCCGGGCCGGCCGTCGCGGGCGCGCCCTGCACGCGCGGTGCCGGCCTGCGGCGGGCATTCGACCACCAGCGCCACGCGGCGGAAGCCGGCGAGGTCGCCGGGGATCGGCCCGGCACCAAGGTCGACGGGTGGCGCCGCCCGGCTGCGCTCCAGCTCGGCGAGGAGGGCCTCCTTCCACGCTGCGCGCTGGAGCTGCCAGACCCCGAGGCCGATGAGCAGCGGCAGCATCAGCGCGACCATCACCGTCGGGGCCGCGGGCAGGCCCCGGCGGGGAGGCGCCCGGTCAGCCGAAATAGGGCGCCGCGGCCCGGCCGAAGTCGGAGCCCCAAATGTAGATCGAAAGGAACAGGAACAGCCAGACGACATCGACGAAATGCCAGTACCAGGCCGCCGCCTCGAAGCCGAAATGCTGCCTTGGCGTGAAATCGCCAAGATAGGCCCGACGCAGGCACACAATTAGAAAGATCGTGCCCACGATCACGTGGAACCCGTGAAAGCCGGTCGCCATGAAGAAGGTGGCGCCATAGATGTGGCCGGAGAAGCCGAACTCGGCGTGGGCATATTCATAGGCCTGCAGCGCCGAGAACAGGATTCCAAGGCCGATGGTGACCCAGAGCCCCTGCTTCAGCCCCTCCCGGTCGCCGTGGATCAGCGCATGGTGCGCCCAGGTGATGGTGGTGCCCGAACACAGAAGGATGAGCGTGTTGAGGAGCGGATAGACGAACGGGTCGAGCGGCTCGATGCCCTCGGGCGGCCATGCGCCGCCGATCGATTCCGGAGGGAACAAGGCCGCGTTGAAGAAGGCCCAGAACCAGGCGACGAAGAACATCACCTCCGAGGCGATGAACAGGATCATGCCATAGCGGTGATGCAGCTGGACAACCGGCGTATGGTCGCCCGCGTTCGCCTCGGCCCGCACGTCGGACCACCACGCGTACATCGTGCCGAGGACTCCGGCGAGCCCGGCGAGGAACACCCACTGCCCCCAGGCGGACTCGTGCATCCAGAAGACGAGGCCGAAGAACATCGTCATCGCCGCCACCGTCCCGGCAATCGGCCAGGGGCTGGGCGGGAGGATGTGGAAGTCGTGTGTTTTCCCTGAAGCCATCTTCTGTCTTTCTCGTGGGCTCTTCCGCCTTTGCGGGCTCTTCTGTCCTTGCGGCCTCGTTCGCGCTCGTGTCTCAGCGCCCGGCGGCGGGCCCCGGCCCCATGGTTGCGCGGATTCCGGGAGGGTCCTTCGGTGCTTCGACGGGGAAGAAGGTATAGGAGAGCGTGATTTCGTCGATCCGGCCCGCGTCCGGATCATCAAGGATCGCCGGGTCGACATAGTAGATGACCGGCATGTCGACGGACTCGCCGGGTGCCAGGGTCTGCTCATTGAAGCAGAAGCACTGGATCTTCACGAAATAGCGCCCAGCCGCAGCGGGCGAGACATTGTAGGTGGCCATGCCGGTGACCGGCCGGTCCGACATGTTGGCAGCCCGGTAAAAGGCCATGCGGCGCTCGCCGATGCGCAGTTCCACCTGCCGGTCGGTAGGCCGAAACTCCCAGGGCATGTTGCGCACGTTGGAATCGAACCGCACCCGGATGGTCCGTGCCGCAGGCACAACCGGCGATGCGGCAAGATCCGCCACCTGGGTCGTGCCGCCGAAGCCGGTCACCTGGCAGAAGATCCGGTACAGCGGCACGCTGGCATAGGCGAGGCCGGCCATGGCGATCGCAAGACTGCCTGCGACCATGGCGGTGCGCAGGTGCGGTCGGGGCGTGGTGGCGTGGCTCACAGCGTCATCCTCGAAATGGTGATGCCATAGAAGAGGGCGGCAAACAGACCCAGCACAATGCCGATGGCGAGGTTCCGCCGCCGCCGGCGCGCAACGAACGCGCGTTCCTCCTCCGGGCTCCAGGTGGTCATGCGGCAGCCACCAGCGAATCCGCCACCAGCGCGGCGAACAGGAGGAAGAGGTAGAGGATCGAGAAGGCGAACAGCCGCTTTTCGGGCTGCATCTGGCAGGGGTCTGTCGCCGCGTTCTTGCTGACCCTGATGGCAAACCAGAGGAACAGGGCGGCAAGACCCAGGGCGGCGGCGCCATAGAGCGGCCCGGCAAGCCCGGTTGGCACGGGCGCGAGGCTGACGAGCGCGAGCGCCACGCTGTAGAGGAGGATCTGCCGGCGCGTGTGCCGCGGCCCGTGGGTGACCGGCAGCATCGGAATGCCGGCGCGGCCATAGTCGCCGTTCAGGAACAGCGCGAGCGACCAGAAATGGGGCGGCGTCCACAGGAAGATGATGAGGAACAGGAGCGCCGGCAGCAGGCCCAGGTCGCCCGACGCCGCGGCCCAGCCGATCACCGGCGGGAAGGCGCCCGCCGCGCCGCCGATCACGATGTTCTGCGGCGTGCGGGGCTTCAGCCACAGCGTGTAGATGACGGCATAGAAGACGATCGAGGCGGCAAGCAGTCCGGCCGCCAGAAGATTGGCCGCAAAGGCCATGACAGTGACCGAGAAGACCGCAAGCAGGACCGCGAAGGCCAGCGCATTCTCGCGCGCAAGGCGCCCGCTGGGAAGCGGCCGGTTGCGGGTGCGCGCCATGCACCGGTCGAGATCCGCCTCAAGCCACTGGTTGAATGCGCCGGCCGCGCCTGCGCCGACAGCGATCGCAAGGATCGCAACGCCAGCCAGGAACGGCGGAAGGGCGCGCGGCGCAAGAAGGAGACCGCAGGCCGCAGTGAAGACCACGAGCGACATCACCCGCGGCTTGAGCAGCGCGACATAATCCCTCCAGTCCGAAAGCGGGAGGGGCGCCGTGCCGGGCCCGGGGCGCCCGGCCGGGGAAACGAGCGCTGGCGCCTCAGTGGGCATGCGCATCCTGCCGCCGCAGGTCGGGCAGGGTCTCGAACTGGTGGAACGGCGGCGGGGAGGGAAGGGTCCACTCCAGCGTGGTGGCGCCCTCGCCCCACGGATTGGCCGCTGCCCGCCGCCCGGCCGCCAGCGACCAGATGTGGTTGACAAGAAACACCAGCACGCCGGCTGCCATCACCAGATAGCCGTAGGAGGCAATCTCGTTCCAGTACTGATAGGCTTCCGGATAGTCCGGAATGCGGCGCGGCATCCCCTGCTGGCCGAGGAAGTGCATGGGGAAGAAGATGATATTGACGCCCGCGAAAAACAGCCAGAAGTGAAGCTTGCCGAGCGTTTCGTTGAGCTCGCGGCCGGTCATCTTGCTCCACCAGTAGCTGAGGCCCGCAAAGATCGCGAAAACCGCGCCGAGCGAGAGCACATAGTGGAAGTGCGCCACGACATAGTAGGTATCGTGCATGTAGGTATCGAGGCCACCATTGGCCAGCAGCACGCCGGTGACCCCGCCAACAGTGAACATGAAGATGAAGCCCAGCGCCCAGAGCATCGGCGTCTCGAACCGCAGCGAGCCGCCCCACATCGTGGCGATCCAAGAGAAGATCTTGATGCCGGTGGGCACTGCGATGATCATGGTCGCGGCTGTGAAATACATCTTGGTGTTCACGCTGAGGCCAACGGTGAACATGTGGTGCGCCCAGACGATGAAGCCGATGAAGCCGATGGCCACCATGGCATAGGCCATGGCGAGGTAGCCGAACACCGGCTTGCGGCTGAACGTGGCCACGATCTGGCTGATGATGCCGAAAGCCGGCAGGATCATGATGTAGACCTCGGGGTGGCCGAAGAACCAGAAGAGGTGCTGGTAGAGCACCGGATCCCCGCCGCCGGCCGGGTCGAAGAAGGTGGTGCCGAAGTTGCGGTCGGTGAGCAGCATGGTGATCGCCCCGGCGAGCACCGGAAGCGACAGGAGGAGCAGGAAGGCGGTCACCAGCACCGACCAGACGAACAGCGGCATGCGGTGCAGGGTCATGCCCGGGGCGCGCATGTTGAAGATGGTGGTGATGAAGTTGATGGCGCCAAGGATCGAGGCGGCGCCCGCCATGTGCAGCGAGAAGATGGCAAGATCGACCGCAGGCCCCGGATGACCGGAGGTGGAAAGCGGCGGATATACCGTCCAGCCGGTCCCCGCGCCGTTGAAGCCCGGAACGCCAGGCACGAACAGCGAGGCGGTGAGCAGCACGAAGGCGCCGACCGTCAGCCAGAAGGAGATGTTGTTCATCCGCGGGAAGGCCATGTCCGGCGCGCCGATCATGATGGGCACGAACCAGTTGCCGAAGCCGCCGATGAGTGCGGGCATCACCATGAAGAAGACCATGATGAGACCGTGGGCCGTGATGAACACGTTCCACATGTGATAGGCCGCATCCACGTTCCCGTCGGTGAACTGGGTGAGCACCTGCATGCCCGGCTGCGCCAGTTCCCAGCGCATGAAGCCCGAGAGCACGCCGCCCACGATCCCGGCGACGAGCGCGAAGATGAGGTAGAGCGAGCCGATATCCTTGTGGTTGGTGGAAAACAGCCACCGCTGCACGAAGCCGAGCTCGTGGTCGTGGCCGTGGTCGCGCGCCTCTTCGTGCGGCACAAATCTGTCTGCGGTGGTTGCCATCTCGGGTCTTCGCTCCGGTCGGTCAGTCGCGTGTCGTCGGCGGGTGTCGGCGGCTGTCAGAGGCTGTCGGCTGCGGCCTGCGCCGGAGGCGCGATGCCGGGGCCGGTCGGCTCGATTCCCTGCTCGGCCTGGCGCGCGCGCATCCAGCGCAGGAAATCCTCCTCGGGAACCACTTCGACGGTGATCGGCATGAAGCCATGCTTGGTGCCGCAGAGCTCCGAGCACTGGCCATAGTAGACGCCCGGCCGGTCGACCTTGAACCAGGTCTCGTTGATGCGGCCGGGCACGGCATCCATCTTCACCCAGAAGGCCGGCATGGCCCAGCTGTGCAGCACGTCACCCGCCGTCACCAGCAGCTTCACCGTCTTGCCGGCGGGCACCACCAGCCGGTTGTCCGTCTCGAGGAGGAAGGGCGCGCCGCGTTCCTCGGCCACCTCGCGGGAGGCCGGAAGGGCATCGAAGCTCACCTCGCCATAGTCCGGATACTCATAGCCCCAGTACCACTGATAGCCGGTCGCCTTGATGACAAGATCGGCCTTGGGCGGGTTGTAGGCATTGGCCAGCAAGCGGAAGCTTGGAAAGGCGATGAACACGAGGATCAGCGCCGGGACGAGAGTCCAGACAAACTCGAGCTTGAAGTTGTGGGTGAACCGCGCCGGCACCGGGTTTGCCGCCTCGCGGTAGCGCACCACCACCCAGACGAGCAGCCCGAGGACGAAGATCGAGATGCCGATCATCACCGGGTTCAGAAGGTTGTGCACCATCCATGCCGCCTGCTCGCCGATCGGGGTGACCTGCTCCTGCAAGTCCCACCCGCGGGGTGTTGGCTGGCCGATGCCGGGTGTGGGCCGCTGATGTTCGAACGGGGCATCGGCCACCATGGCCGACGCAGCCGCCACGGGTTCGATCGCCACCGACCCGGGCTCTGCCGCCTGCGCGAGGGCCGCGCCCGGCGCGCCGATGGCAAGCGCAAGCGCGATCAGCAACCGGTGCCCGAAGGACCGCATGTTCATGATCCTGTCCCTTTCGTGCCTGCGGCTAAAGCACAGCGGGCGGTCCCTCACAAGGGCGGGGATGGGCGCGAGGAGCAGCTGCGACCATGAGCGGCAGCGCTCCCGTCGGCTCCGGGTGCAGCTCGCAACCCTCCCGCAACCCTCCCGCAACGGTGCCGCGGGCCGGCGCCCGATCCGCCCGGTCATCCGCCCGGTCATCCGCCCGGTCAGGAGGCGAGATCGTCGAACTCAGCCCGCGCCTTGTGCATCTGGGCCATCACCGCGCGCGCCATGTCGTCGCCCTGCAGCATCGCGGCGTTCCATGTGGCCACATATTCAAGACCCTGCGCGATCGAGAGGTCGCGCCCGGCGTTGAGCACCTGCTTGATGCCGGCGATTGCAAGCGGGCTTTTGGCCGAGATCTCGCGCGCTAGATCGAAGGCGGCCGCGATTGCCGCCTCGCGATCGGGCAGCACCCGGTTGAGAAAGCCATGGCGCGCCGCTTCTTCGGCCGCAAAGCGCCGCCCGGTGTAGGCGAGCTCGCGCACCAGCCCCTGCGGCAGGAGATAGGGGATTCGCTGCAGCGTGCCGACATCGGCCACAATGGCGATGTTCACTTCCTGGATCGTGAAGAAACAGTCCGCGCTGCCCACGCGGAGGTCGCAGGCGGTCACGAAATCCACGCCCCCGCCGATGCAGCCGCCGTGGATGGCCGCGATCACCGGAACGCGGCACCGGTCCACCGCGTTGAACGGCTCCTGCATGGCGATGACATGCCGCCGGAACTGCTCGCGCGCGCGGCCCGCATCCGGGTGCCGCTGCCCGAACATCGAGCCGGCCCAGTTGAGATCGAGCCCGGCGGTAAAGTGCCGCCCCGTCGACGAGATGACGACCGCGCGCACGCGCGGGTCCGCCTCGATCGCAGCGAACGCCTCGGGCAGCTCGCGCCAGAATGGCTCGTGCATGGTGTTGAGCGCCTCGGGCCGGCTGAGCTGGATGTGCGCGATCCCGTCTGCCACCTCGAAGGTGAAGCTGTCATAGGCGCGCCCTGCGCCCGCTCCTGCTGCTGCCTCGGCTGCGCCTGCCATTTCGCCGCTTTCCCCTGCTGCCGCCTTTCGCCTATGGCTCGGGCATGACGCGCTTCACGGTCAACGGCAACCCCGTACAATATGAGCTCGCGCCCGACACGCCGCTGCTGTGGGCCCTGCGCGATGCCTCCAACCTCACCGGCACCAAATATGGCTGCGGCGCGGGCCTGTGCGGAGCCTGCACCGTGCTCGTCGATGGCGCGCCGGTGCGGTCGTGCCTCACGCCGATCGCCGATCTCGAGGGAACATTTGTCACCACCATCGAGGGCCTGTCCGAAGACCGGTCGCACCCAGTGCAGCAGGCCTGGATCGAGCTCCAGGTCCCGCAGTGCGGCTATTGCCAGTCGGGGATGATCATGGCCGCGGCGGCCCTGCTGCGCACCAACCCGCGCCCCGGCCGCGCCGACATCGAGGCGGCGATCACCAACATCTGCCGCTGCGGCACCACTGCGCGGGTCGAGGCAGCGATTCTGCGGGCCGCCGACATCATGGCGCGCAATCGCGCCCGGCGCGGCTGAGACCAGGCCCGTTGGACGCCGGCGCCCCGAGGCCTGCCGGCCAGCTTCTCCGGGTCCTCGGCCTCGCCTTCGGGCTGGCCACCGTCGTCGGCGGAGTGATCGGCGCGGGCATCCTGCGCCAGCCCGGCGTGGTTGCCGGTGCCGTCGGCGATCCCGTCCTCATCATTGCGCTCTGGGTCGCCGGCGGGCTGATGGCGGCCGTCAACGCCTTTACCGTCGTCGAGCTGGGCGCCAGCCTGCCGCGCGCCGGCGGGCCCTATGCGCTCGTCGCCCACGGCTTCGGTCCGCGGGCCGGTGCCGCCATCGGCTGGGCAGACTGGTTCAACGGCATGTCGACCCTTGCCTTCCTGTCGGTTGCGTTTGCCGAGTTCCTCCAGCGCGCCGGCCTGTTCGCAGACCGGCCTCTTGGCCTTCTCGCCGTGGCCCTGGTGCTTGCCGCCTTCACCCTCAACTGGACAAACACGCGCCTCAACGGCTTTGCCCAGACCCTGTTCTGCGGTCTCAAGGGGCTGGCCCTTGCGCTCCTCATGCTGGCCCTGGTCCTTGGCCCGGCTGCGCCGCCCGCCCCGGCCGAGGGACTGCCCGGCCCGGCGCTGGGGCTTGCCGCGCTGGCCATGGCCATGCGGGCCATCCACAACACCTACACCGGCTACCAGACCCCGATCTATGTCGGCGAGGAGCTTCAAGCGCCCGAGCGCAATGTCGCCCGCGCGGTCTTTGGCGGGCTCGGCGTGGTCGCGGCCCTCTACATCCTCATCAACATCGCCCTGCTTCGGGTGCTCACGGTCGAGGAAATGGCCGCCTCGCCGCTGGCGATGGCCGAGGCGGCGGTCAAGGCCTTCGGCCCGGAAGGGGGAACCGTGGTTGCAATGTTCGGAGTCCTTTCCGTTGCAGCCTCGGTCAATCTGCGGCTGATGACCCACAGCCGCGGCGCCTTTGCCATGGCGCGCGATGGCGCGCTCCCCGGCGTCCTGGCCCGGGTCTCCCCCGGTGGCAGCCCGCGCCTTGCCCTCGTGCTCACCATGGCAGGGGCGGTGCTGCTTGCCGCCTCGGGCGCCTATCTCGCGCTGGTTGCCATCAACGCGCCGCTGCGGATCGTCATCGAAATCGCCCTCATCGCCACCCTCATCCGCCTGCGCAGGGCCATGCCCGAGATGCCGCGCCCGTTCCGCATGCCGCTCTATCCGGTGCCTGCGGTGCTTGCGCTGCTGCTCAACAGCGCGCTTCTTGCAGCGGTCATCTGGGAGGATCCGGCAAACAGCGGCATCGCCCTCGGGGCGCTGGCGGCCGCCGCCGGCTTCATCTGGTGGCGGCGCAGCTGAGCGCCGAGGCGGCCATCCGCGAGGCGCTTGCGCGCCGCCGCCCCGAGGCCAGTATCTGCCCGACGGACGCCGCGCGCCTCTTCGCCGGGGAGGCGTGGCGGGCGGCGCTTCCGGCCATCCATTCGGCCGCGCGCGCCATGGCGGCAGCCGGCGAGGTGGAGCTCCGGCAGGCCGGCCGGCCCGTCGCCCGCCCGCGCGGCGCCTACCGGATCGCGCGGCCGCCCGCAGGCAGCGCGGATGCCGCACCGCCCGCACGCTGCCGCAAGCCGGTCGGCACAGGGCCGCCATGATGCCCGAGCACAACCGCCACCCGGCGCAGCGGCCGTTGCAACGCCCGGGGGCGACCATGCGCTGTCCGGTCGCAGACTTGCATCGCTGCCATGACAACATGCAGCATTGATGTCTGATGGATCAGATTTGATAGTTGAGCAATGATTTCGGCAGCACAGATGCGCGCCGCGCGCGCGCTTCTCGGGATTGACCAGAAAACCCTCGCCGAGCGCTCCGGCGTCTCGCTTGCCACCATCCAGCGCATGGAGGCCGCAGACGGCACGGTGCGCGGGCAGATCGACACGCTGGTCAAGGTGATCGAGGCGTTCGAGGCCGCTGGCGTCGAGATCATCGCCGAGCATGCGCCAAGCCAGGGTCGCGGGCGCGGGGTGCGGCTGAAGGCAGCGCAATGACCGCCCCGCCCGCGCCGCCCGCCTTCGCCGCCCTGTTCACCCCCAAGCTGGTGACGGTCTGGCGCGAGGGCTATGATCTTGCCGCGCTGCGCCGCGATGCCGTCGCCGGGCTCACGGTTGCCATCATCGCCCTGCCGCTTTCCATGGCGATAGCCATCGCCTGTGGCCTGCCACCGGCGCATGGCCTCTATGCCGCAGTCGTGGGTGGCTTTCTCATCTCGGCGCTGGGCGGAAGCCGCTTCCAGATCGGCGGGCCGGCTGGCGCCTTCATCGTGCTGGTGGGCGCAGCCGTCGCCCGGCACGGGGTTGGCGGCATGCTGCTTGCCACCGTCATGGCCGGCGTCATCCTGCTCGCGCTCGGCCTGCTGCGCCTTGGCACCTACATCAAGTTCATCCCCTATCCGGTGACCGTCGGCTTCACGGCGGGGATCGCGCTCATCATCTTCCTCTCGCAGCTGGGCGAGCTGCTCGGTCTTGCCATGTCGGGGCCGGTCACTGGCGGCCTCGTCGAACAGCTCGGGGCCACCCGGGCGGCGCTTCCCACGGCCAATCCCTCGGCGATGCTCGTCTCGGCGCTCACGGTTGCGATCATCCTTGCCGTCCAGCGCTGGCGGCCGGCGTGGCCGGCGTTCCTCATCGCCATCGTGGCGGCCTCGGCCGTTGCGTCGGTCGCCGACCTTCCCGTCGAGACCATCGACACGCGCTTTGGCGGCCTGCCCGCCCGCCTGCCAGGGCTCGCCATGCCCGAGTTCAGCCTGGCCTCGCTTTCGGCGCTGCTGCCCACCGCCTTTTCCTTCGCCCTTCTCGGGGCGATCGAGTCCCTTCTTTCGGCCGTGGTCGCCGACGGCATGACCGGCCGGCGCCACCGGTCCAACTGCGAGCTCGTCGCGCAGGGGGTTGCCAACATCGCAGCCGGCCTCGCCGGCGGGATGGTGGTAACCGGCACGGTCGCGCGCACCGCCGCCAACATCCGCGCCGGCGCGCACGGCCCGGTTGCCGGGATGCTGCACGCCCTGTTCGTGCTTCTCTTCCTTCTTGTCGGCGCGGGGCTTCTCGCCCGCGTGCCGCTGGCGGCGCTGGCGGGCATTCTCGTCGTGGTGGCGTGGAACATGGCCGAGCGGGACGCCTTTGCGCTGCTGTTGCGCTCATCGCGCGGCGATGCGCTGGTGCTCCTTGCCACCTTCCTCCTCACCGTGCTCCGCGATCTTGCCCTTGGCATTACCGTGGGCGTGGCGCTCGGTGGAATCCTGTTCATCAACCGCATGGCCGAGGCGGCCGCCATCGAGCAGGACCGCAGCTTCGTGCCGCGCGACCTCCCCGACACCGAGGGTGAGGGACGGGAGCGCTACGCGGGCATGCCGGAGGTGCCCGTCTACCGGATCCGCGGGCCCTTCTTCTTCGGCGCGGCCTCGGCCATCGGCCAGGTGCTCGACCAGGCGGCTGCCAGCCATTCGGCGGTGATCATCGATCTGGCCGAGGTGCCCTTCCTCGATTCGACAGCTGCGCGAACGCTCGTGCAGGCGGCCGCTCGCGCCCGGCGCGCCGATGTGCGGCTGTACCTCACGGGTGCCGCGCCGGCTGTCCGGCGGGCGCTCCTCGGCGCGGGCATCCGCGAGCAGCGGCCGCGCTTTCGCGCAAGCGTGGACGACGCGCGCGCAGACCTCGGCAAGCCGGAGCCGGCGCCGGCTCCCGGCCGCGCCAACGGGCACGAAACGTCGGGCTGAGACGGCCGCACGGCCGACGCCGGAGGGTGTCCCGCGAACGGGCGCGAGGACAAGGGCGAACGGGCGGGGCCCCCGGGGCAAACCCGGAGAGCCCCCGGCCCAACCGCTCAGGCGACGACCGAAGCCCGACGGCGGCGGCGGGCAGCCGCGCCGACGAGGCCGAAGCCCATGATCAGGAGCGCCCAGGTCCCGGGCTCCGGCACCACCGATTCATAGCCGAAGGTAAGGCCCGACCAGAACTCGCCATTGACCGATCTGAGCCTCAGGCTGCTGACCGGCCCGGCGAAGCGGATGACGCCATGCGCCTCGCCTGCGCCGATGGTGTTGCCCGCAATCGTGAAGACGCCATTGCCCCAGAAGCCCCGCCCCACATCGACGAGTGTGAAGGGTTGGTCGAACGTCCACTCGGTCTGCACGTTCGTCCGGCCGAGGCTGATGATCGCCATTGTGAGGCCGATGACCGGAGTCGAGAAGGTGAAGGTATAGCTGCCGGTGTCTGGCGCCACGAAATCATTGTTGGCCGGCAGGTTTGCAAGCGCGTCATAGGCCGGCCAGGGGGTGATGCCGCCCTGCCGCCAGTAATCGAAGCCGCCCGAGGTCTGCCAGTTGTGGAAGCCGCCCGAGTTGGTGGTGCCGTTGACGGCAACCGTGCCCATCGTGCCGGCCACGCCGGAGGCCGAGGCGGAGGTCCAGTCCGTCCAGGTGATGGCGGCCTGCGCTGCGCCGGCGCCCAGCAGCAGCCCGAGGGTGATCGTCTTCTTGAGCATTGGCATGAGCTCCCTTGCGACATGGTGGCGGAGAGGCCCTCGCCACCCCGATGCCCTATCTAGCCGGCAAGTTTCGTGCCAAATTCCTGTCCGTCTGAAATCCCGGCTTTTTCCTCCAAACATGACAGTGCGGGTGTAAAGCCAGCCGACAGTTGGCGCTGCCGTTAACCTTGTTCGGCCCCTGCCGATTTCTGTCTCAGATGTCGGCGAAGCAGTGCGTCTCGGCGGCTGCACCTGGGTGGGTGACGGCCCCCTCGTGCGCCGGGCCCACCGTCTTTGCATAGCGCCACAGCGCGCCCGACTGGTAATCATGCTGGCGCGGCTGCCAGCGCGCCCGGCGCGCGGCCAGCACCTCGTCGCTGACCAGGAGGTCGATGGTGCCGGCCTCGGCGTCGATGCGGATGCGGTCGCCATCCTCGACCAGGGCGATCGGGCCGCCGTCGGCCGCCTCGGGCCCCACATGGCCGATGCAGAAGCCGCGGGTGGCGCCCGAAAACCGCCCGTCGGTCACCAGCGCCACCCGGTCGCCCAGCCCCTGCCCGTAGAGGGCGGCGGTGGTTGCAAGCATCTCACGCATGCCCGGGCCACCCCTTGGCCCCTCGTAGCGGATCACGATCACCTCGCCCTCGCGGATGGTGCGCCCCTCGACGGCTGCAAAGGCCTCTTCCTCGCAATCGAAGCAGCGCGCCGGCCCCTCGAAGACAAGGCTGGTCATGCCCGCCACCTTCACGATCGCGCCATCGGGCGCAAGGCTGCCGGAGAGCGCCACCACGCCGCCGGTGGGCGACAGCGGGTTCGAGACGGGGCGGATCACATCCTGGTCGGAGCGCCAGGCCAGCCCGCGCAGCATCTCGCCCAGTGTCCGGCCGGTGACCGTCAGGCAATCCCCGTCGAGAAAGCCGCCGTCGAGCAGCGTCTTCATCACCATCTGAACCCCGCCTGCCGCGTGGAGGTCTCTGGCGACATAGCGGCCGCCCGGCTGCAAATCGGCAATATAGGGCGTTGTCCGGAACAGCTCGGCGACGTCGGCGAGCGTGAAGCGGATGCCGGCCTCGTTGGCGAGCGCGGGAAGATGGAGCGCGGCGTTGGTCGAGCCGCCGGTGGCCGCGACCACCCGGGCGGCATTGGCAAAGGCCGCGCGCGTGCAGATGTCGCGCGGGCGGAGATTGCGCTCGAGAAGGCGCATCACCGCGCGGCCGGCCTCGCGCGCGATCTCCATCCGCTCGGGATAGGGGGCTGGCGCCATGTTGGCGCCCGGCAGCGAGAGGCCGATGGCTTCCGCCACGCAGGCCATGGTGTTGGCCGTGTACTGCCCGCCGCACGCCCCATGGCCGGGGCAGGCGACCTTCTCGAGCGCGATCAGCTCCTCCAGCGGGCAGCGGCCGGCGGCATGCTGGCCCACCGCCTCGAACACGTCCTTCACCGTCACGTCGCGGCCGCGGAAGCGGCCCGGAAGGATCGAGCCGCCATAGACGAAGACCGACGGCACGTTGAGACGCAGCATCGCCATCATCATGCCGGGCAGGCTCTTGTCGCACCCGGCAAAGCCCACGAGCGCATCATAGCAGTGGCCGCGCACCGAAAGCTCGATCGAATCGGCGATGACCTCGCGCGAGACCAGCGAGGATTTCATCCCCTGGTGGCCCATGGCGATGCCGTCGGTCACGGTGATGGTGTTGAACCGTCGCGGCGTTCCGCCGGCTTCGATCACCCCCTCGCGCGCCACATCGGCCTGGGCATCGAGCGCGGTGTTGCAGGGCGCCGAATCATTTCCGGCCGAGACCACGCCAACAAACGGCCGGGCGATGTCCTCGGCCGAAAGGCCCATCGCGTAAAAATAGCTGCGATGCGGAGCCCGCTCGGGCCCCACGCTCACGTGCCGGCTGGGCAGGCGCGACTTGTCAAACGGCATGGCTGGCCTCTCCTCGCTTTGTCGCTTCCCGGAAACTCCGTGCAGCGTCAAGAGTCGGCTTGACTGGCACCGGCAAGGTCTGGTACCTTGCCATAGGTGGTAATCACTTGGGGGCCATGGAAATGGAAGCAGTGATAAAGCGGGTCATGTTGGCCGGGCTTGCATTGTGTGCAGCGCCCGCCTTGGCGGTCACGCCGATCGAGGTCGCCGTGGGTGTAGGGGCTCGCGCCGCTGTCGGCTCCGATGAGTCCGTAGGCACCGATCAGATCTTCAACTCCTGGAGTGGGAGTGGGCCCGGTACGCTCGCCCTCGCTATGAATGTCGCTGCCGGCGACGAGTATACCGTCTCGGCGGTCGTTGGGGTCGAAGCCGTCTGGGAGACATCCGAACGCGGAACGGTTGCAATCGACTGGGGCCGCGTGTTCGGAGGAACGCCCCCGGATCCACCGATCGAATTCTTCGCCGGAACCAATAACGCCCCGGAGATTCTCTTTTATCCCGCCAACTGGTACTACAGCTTCATGGCTACTGAAAACGGGTTTTTCCAGGTCACCTATGAGATTACCACCAGGGGCTACACGTTCGGCCTGCAGCCCATCTACCTCTTCAGTTTAGGTTCCTCCTTAGTCTCTCTGGGCGGAACGTTTGACGATCCTGCAGGTGCAGGGACCTACGCCATGCCGCTCGTGGCCGGCGAGACCTACAGCATCCTTATGTTCAACCTCGGCAATCTGTTTGCAGGCTCCGTGTTTGACCGTACCGGTTCGGCCTCGGCGCGGATCGCCTGGGAAATCACCCGGGGCGGCGGGGTTGTTCCCGGGCCGGGTGTTCCCGAGCCGGGGATGTGGGCACTGCTGATTGCGGGCTTCGGCATGGT
>CALKJZ010000011.1 GCA_937995515.1 uncultured Sphingomonadaceae bacterium
TCGTCGATCAGCACCACCAGCACATTGGGCGCCCCCTTGGGGGCCGTGACCTCGACGCGCGGAGGGGCCGTCACGTCGCGCACGTCGAGAATGTTCGAGGTCGGCGGCGTCGGGAGCGGGATCGGCAGCACGGTGCGGTCAAGGCTCTGGGCGGATGCGGCCGTGGCCATGCCTGCCGCGCCGGCCAGAAGGCCCGACCAGCGAATCACCCTGCGGGCCGCCCGGCTCGTGATCCGCCGTCCGTTTGAACCTACCATCTTGTTGTCCTTCCCTCAGAGCAGTGGCCGCGGCTCGTTAGCCGGGTGCTGCACCGAAGTTTGCCGAAAATCTTGCACTTTGTCACGGACCGTGCATGGAAGTGGCCATGGCATGCACCGACAAGGCGGAGGCGCTTGCGCGCCTGAGCCGCGATCCCTGGTTTGCCGGCCTGCCCCAGGCGTTCCAGGCGGCCCTCCTGGAGCAGGCGGCGTGGCAGCGGCTCGAGCCGCACCATGGGCTGACGCACGGCGGCGACACCAGCGGCGGGATGGTCGGGCTGGCGGAAGGCGTGGCGCTGGTCTATCCGGCAGTGGGCCCGGCGGAAGCTGGCCCGATCCACCTTGTAACGGGGCCGGTCTGGTTCGGGCAGCTGCCGTTGTCGCGCGGCAGGCCGCGCGCCGTCTCGGTCATCACCCAGTCGGCCTGCCTCGTTGCCCGCGTGTCCCGGCAGCGCATGCTCCAGCTGCTTAGCCAGAACCCCGGCTGGTGGGAGCATATGCACGATCTGGCGATCACCCATTTTCTGACCGCGGCGCAGACAGCGGCCGACCTCCACATCCACGACAGCCGCCGGCGCCTGTGTGCGGCCCTGCTTCGGCTCGGCGCTTGCCGGCATGAAGGCGGCTGCGATATCGACCTGCCCATCAGCCAGCACGATCTTGCAACCATCGCCAACATGTCGCGGCAGACGGTCGGCCACCTCCTGAAGGGCCTTGCCAAGGAGGGGCTGCTCCACTGGGGCTATCGGAAGATCCGCCTCAAGGACCCGGATGAGCTGCGGCGGATTGCCGACGAATAGGACGCCCGCGAAGGGCCCGCGCGGCAAGTGGGATCCTGCCGCCGCCTTGGGGGGCTCGACCGCCGGAGGCTCTCCCGTTCCGGGCTAGACGGCCACCACGAACGCACAGTTCATCGTGCCCGAGCCGCCGAGGTTGAAGGTGGCGGCCACGCGTGCGCCCTCCACCTGCAGCGGCCCGGCCCGCCCTTCCACCTGCCGCGCGGCATCGAGCAGCATCCTGACGCCTGTCGCCCCGACCGGATGCCCGCCGCCGATGAGGCCGCCGCCGGGGTTGATGGGCGTATCGCCGCCCGGCGCGATGCGCCCGTCCTCCACCGCCTGCCACGCCCGGCCGGGCGGGGTGATGCCGAACGCCTCGATGGCAAGATATTCCGTGATCGAGAAGCAGTCGTGCGTCTCGATGACATCGACCGCCCCGACGCCCGGCAGGCCGGCGCGGCGGAAGGCGTCGGCGATGGCGCCGGCCATGTGCGGCAGGATGAAGGCCTCGGCGCGGCTTGCGGCGAGCTTGTCTTCGAACAGGAGCGGGGCGGTGCGCCAGCCCCAGCCGCGGATCTGCGCCAGCTGGTCGGCCGTGCGGCCCTGGCGGCGGGCAATCTCGGCAGCCCTCTTTGCGCTGGCAAGCACGATGGCTGCGGCACCGTCGCTCACCTGTCCGCAATCGCTGCGCCGCAGCCAGCCGTCTATTACCGGGTTCATTCCGTCGTCGGCCTCCAGCCGGCCGCCGCCCATGTCCCAGTTGCGGGTGTGGGCGCGCGGGTTGCGCCGCGCATTGGCGAAGGCGAGGCGCGAGATCTCGGCGAGATGCCGCCAGTCCAGCCCGTGGCGGCGGTCCACCTCCGCAGCGAGATCGGAGAAGATGCGCGGCCACACATAGGGGGCGCCCAGCGCCTCGCGCCCGGCCCAGGCGGCGCAGCCGATATGGTCGGTGGCCACCTTGCCCGGCACGTTGCGCATGAGCTCGATGCCGACGACCAGCGCCGTCTCGAAGCGGCCTGCCTCGAGTTCGGCCATGGCGGCAAGCACGGCGGCCGAGCCCGAGGCACAGGCTGCCTCGTGCCGCGCGGTCGGCATGCCGTCGAAGCCCCGGTCCACATGCGGGAAGAAACCGCCCAGAAGGCCCTGGTGGGCAAACAGCTCGGCGGTGAAGTTGCCCACATGGCCAACCTCGATCTCGCGCGCGGCAAGGCCGGCGTCGGCGAGCGCGGCGTCCACCACCTCGGCGAACATGTCGAAAAGGCCGAGCCCCTCGCGTGCCCAGTTGCGCGCAAAATCGGTCTGCGCACCGCCCAGGATCACGATCCCGCTCATGTTTGCCCTCCCGTCCCTGGCGCGCCCGCGGCAGCCGAGGCGGCCCGCCAGGCCCGCTGCAGCTCCGCGCGCAGCACCTTTCCCATGGCGTTGCGCGGCAGGGCGCCAACCGCAAGCACCTCCTCGGGCCACATGAGCGCGGAGACGCCGAGCGCCTTCAGATGCTGAACCAGCACCTCGCGGCCGGGCGCTGCGCCCTCGCGCGCCACCACCGCCACGCCGATGCGCTCGCCGAGGATCGCATCGGGCACCGGGAATGCAGCGGCCTCGGCCACCTGCGGGTGGCCGGCGAGGTGTGCCTCCAGCTCGGGCATGGAGATGTTGACCCCGCCGCGGATGATGATCTCCTTGGTCCTGGCAATGAAGCGCACGAGGCCGGGCGCGCCCTCCACATGCGCAAACAGGTCTCCGGTGCGGAAGAAGCCTGCGGCGTCGAACAGCCGCCCGGCTTCGGCCTCGCCGGCCTCCATGCCGAGATAGCCCTCGAACACGGTCGGCCCGCGCACCATCAGCTCGCCCGGCCGGCCGGGTTCGGTCACCGGCCTGCCCGTCTCCGGGTCGGCCAGCCAGGTCTCGAGCGCGGCCGGATCGTCAGCGATCGGGAAGCAGGTGGCGCGCAGTTCCGGGTCGGGCACCGTCTCGGGACTGGCGATGATCGCCGTGCCCTCGTTCGAGCCGAACAGGTTGATGACGGCAAGACCGCGCGCCTGCCAGCCGGCCACCATCCATGGCGCAAGCGGCGCCGAGCCCGAGCCCATGCGCCTGACGGATGCAAAATCGGGCCTGAGCCCCCCCGGCCGCTCGGTTTCCTTGAGCAGCATGTTGAGGATCGTCGGCGGCGCGATCGCAACCGTCGGCCGCTCGCGGGCCACCTGCTCGAGGAACACCGGGAGCTCGAACGGATGGTGGAGGATGAGCGTGCCGCGGGTGGCAATCCAGCTCATCAGGCAGCCGCCGATCGCGGCCATGTTGATGAAGGGGAAGGGGCAGAGGATCCGGTCTCCGGGCACGACACCGAGCCCCGCACCCGCGCGCCGGCCGACGGCCCGCCAGTGGTTGTGGCTGCGCGGCACACCCTTCGAACGCCCGGTGGTACCCGATGTCCAGACCACGGTCGCCGGCGCGTCGGCATCGGCTGGCGGCAGGGGCAGGGGCGCGGGCGGCGGCAGGCCGCTGCTGTCGTGGACCGGCACGGCCCCGCAGAGGCCCGCGCGGGCACGCGCCGCGATCCCGAGCCCGCGCACCTCGCCGAGGCCGAGGAATGCGGCCTCGCCAAGATCGGCGGCGATCCGGGCCAGCTCCGCCCGGTCATACTGCAGCGCCACGGGGCTGGCGATGGCGCCGAGGCGGAAACAGGCGAGGAGGGCAAGCACCAGCTCGGCGACATTGGGCCCCTGGAGGATCAGCGCCGCGCCCGGTGCAACCCCGGCCGCGTGCAGGCGGCCGGCCAGCGCCTCGGCCTCGGCCGCGCAGGCCCGCCACGAGAGCCGGCGCGGCGGCTGCCCGTCGAGCGCCTCGCGGTTGGGCGGATCGATGAGCGCCTCCTGTGCGCCACCCTGCGCTGCCGCATCGGCAAACATCTGCCACAGCGTGGTCTCGCCCCACCAGCCGGCCGCGCGGCAGGCTGCGGCCTTGGCCGCAGCCGGCCTCCGGATCCGGGCCGCAAGGCTCACGGAAAGCGAACCCCGAATGTTGCACCCATGGTGCGCGGCGGGGCGAGGATGGAAAAGCCATTGTTCTGAAAGGGAATCACGTGAAGCGGGACGACCTCGTCAGCAAGGTTGCGGCCCCAGACGGCGAGTTCGAACCGGTCGCCGCCGAACCGGTAGGCCGCGCGCGCATTCAGGAGCCAGTAGGCGGGCACGAAGGTCTCCGGCCGGTTTGAGGGCTCGGTGAAGAAATCGTCGCGCCAGCTGGCATCCCCGCGGAGGGAGAGCCGGCCTGCGCCGAGCGGCACATCGACAACGCCAGAGAAGGAGAGCGCGTGGCGCGGCGCCTGGCCCAGCCGGTTGCCGTCGATATTGATGCCGGAGACCGGCTGGCCGGAGATCTTCGTGTCGAGGAAGCCATAGGTCAGCCCGAGCGTCAGCCAGTCGGCCGGTCGGGCATCGGCCTCCACTTCCAGCCCCCTGATGTCGGCATCGACATTGAAGGTCACCAGCAGCAGCTGCGGGTTGAGCAGGAACTGCTGCAGGTCCTTGTAGTCGAGCACGAAGCCGATGACGGCAAGGCGCAGCCGGTCGTCGGAGAGCGACAGGCGCGTGCCGGCCTCATAGGCCCACACCTCCTCGGGCGGCAGGGGGTTGCGCAGGTCAGCGACCACATTCGACTGGCTTGGGAACACGCCGGACTTGTAGCCGCGGCTGGCCGAGGCGAAGAAAAGCTGCCCGCGGGTGCGAAACTCGATCGCGGCGCGGCCGGTCAGCCGCCCCCATTCGCCGCGGCCCTCGATGTCGCTGTAGGGCTGGCCCGGAAACAGCGGGATGCCCGGGGTCGGGTCGGTCGGGTCGTTGTTGCGCGCCGAGGAGAGGGCCCGCTTGCGGTCCCACGTGTAGCGCAGGCCGCCGGTCAGCTGCAGGGTTTCGGCAAGGGGCACGGTCGCCTGGGCGAAGAGCGCCGTCGAGCGGCTCTCCACGTCCTGCAGGAAGGTGACATCGCCGCCGGCGACAGGGAGCGGCAGGAATCGGGTGAAGAACCGCTCGGCACGATCCACCTCCTCCTCGAACAGGTAGACGCCCGCCACCCATTTGAAAGGCGCTCCGGCCTGCGAGGCAAGACGCAGCTCCTGGCTCCATTGATGGCTTGCCTCGCGCACGAAGTTCTGGTTGACGAGGATCCACGGCGGCGCGGGCTTCAGCCCGTCGAGATCCTCGTGCTGGTCCACCCTCGCCTCGCGGTAGCTCGAGACGGAGACGAGATCGGCAACGCCAAGATCCGCATCGAGCCGGAGCGTGGTGCCGAGCACCCGGCGCTTCTGGAAGGTGCGCGGGTCGGAGCTTGCAAGCCGCGGGTCGGTATCCGCCGGGCGCAGGGTGCGGATGAGCCGGCCGACCGGGGTCGTCTCGAACACCGGCAGCGGAATGCGCGCGTTGCCGCCATTGTCGTCGTCGCCGAAGTCGACCGAGGCGAGCGCGCGGAACCGGTCGCCCGGCTGCCACAGCACCGACCCGCGCACCGAGAGCGCGTTGCGGAAGTCGAGCCCGCCCCCGCTTTCGATGTTGCGCGAATAGGGGCCGTGGCCGACATAGCTTGCCGACACGCGCGCCGCCACGCGCTCGCCGCCCGCATTGGCCATCACGCGGGCATCGTAGCCGCCATGGTCGCCCGCACCGAGGAGCAGCCGCGCCGCACCGCGGCCGAGCTCCGGCCGGGCGGTCACCACGTGGATGGCACCCCCGGAGGTGTTGCGGCCGAAGAGCGTGCCCTGCGGCCCGCGCAGGACCTCCACCCGGTCCACGTCCCACAGGGTGAAGTTGGAAACCGCCGGCCGGCCGAGATAGACCTCGTCGACGAACACCGCAACCGACGGGTCGGAGGCCGCCGAATCCGAGGTCGAGCCGATGCCGCGGATGGCATAGCGCGGCTCGGCGACGTTGAAGGCTGTCACCACGAGGTTGGGCGTTCGGTCGGCGAGGTCGAGGATGTCGCGCGTGCGGGTGGCCTCGATATTGCCGCCGGTAAAGGCGGTCACCGCCAGCGGCACGTCCTGCAGCCGCTCCTCGCGCTTCTGCGCCGTCACGATGATCTCGTCCACCGCCTGCGCAAGTGCCGGCGCTGCCGCGGCAAGGACAAGCGCGGCAGCGCCCGCCCGGCCCAGGGCCCCGTTGCTCATGCATCCTCCCCATCGCGTGCGTGCCGCCCGTTCCCGGGCCCTCCCCGGCCCGGTCGGACGGTCAATGGTTGCATAGCTGAACCAGGCCGCCTCTGTCCACCAGCGATTGCAGCCGCGCCGCCGCCGCCCGCACGCCGGTCTCCAGTTCATCGACGATGGCCGCCACCGGCGCGACCGACGTGACCGCGCCCACGCCCTGGCCGGCAGACCAGAGGTCGCGCCAGCGGCGTGCGGCTTCCGCGCCCGAGGCATAGTCGCGCCCGCCGGGCCGGGGCGCATCGAGCGCGCCCGGGTCGAGCCCATGGGCCACGAGCGAGGGGATGAGCCATGAGGCGGGCGTGCCGGTGATCGCCGGGCTGATCAGGAGATCGCCCGGCCCGGCATTTACCACCATCGCCTTGTAGCGAGGGGGCGCGAGGCTTTCCTCGGCGGCGATGAAGCGGGTGCCGACATAGACAAGGTCGGCCCCGGCCGCCACGGCGGCCGCCACCCCCGCGCCAGTGGCGATGCCGCCTGCCACTGCCACAATGCCATCGAACCAGCGCCGGATCTCGGCGACGAAGGCGAAGGGCGAGAAGGTGCCGGTGTGCCCGCCGGCGCCAGCCGAGACGCAGACGAGCCCGTGCGCACCGGCGGCGACCGCCTTCTCGGCAAGTGCGAGGCTCACCACGTCGGCGAGCACGATCCCGCCCCAGGCCGAGACCGCCTCGATCGCGGGCTTCGGCGAGCCGAGCGCGGTGATCACCACCGGCGGCCGGTAGCGCGCGAGCAGCGAAAGGTGGGTATCGAGCTCGCGGTTGCTGGAGTGGGTGACGAGATTGGCCGCCCAGGCCCCACCCTCGCCGAGCGCATCGACGATCCGGGCCAGCCATGCCTCAAGCTCGTCGGGTGTCCGGCAGTTGGCAGTGGGAAAGGCGCCGAGAATGCCGGCGCGCGCGGCCGCAATCACGAGGTCCGGCCCGGAGACGAGGAACATGGGCGCAGCGACGACCGGCAGCCGCAGCCGGAGCCGGGCGAGTGCCGGCGCGGGCGGGCGGGGCGTGGCGCGCGGCTGGCTCATGCGGCGGCGCCTGCCTCGAGCACCGTCACGGTGGTGGCGGCTTCCTCGACGCCGAGAAAGCCGCCGCCGTTTTCGGCGACCGCGATGCGCGCGCGGGACGCCTGCACGGCGCCGGCCTCGCCGCGCAGCTGGCGCACCAGATCATGCACCTGCACGAGGCCCGTGGCGGCCACCGGGTGGCCCTTGGCCACCAGCCCGCCGGAGGCATTGACCGGCACCCGCCCGCCGGGGGCGAAATCGCCGCGCGCAAGGTGCGCCCCCACCTCGCCGCGTGCGCACAGGCCGAGGTTCTCGATCTGCAGCAGTTCCGCAAAGGAGGTCGCATCATGCACTTCGGCCACGTCCACGTCCTCCGGCCCCACACCGGCCTCGGCCCAGGCGGCCGCGGCTGCCCGGCGGCCGATGTGCCGCTCGAGGTCGCACGCGTCACGCGGCGTGGCGGAGACGAGCGCGAAGCCGCGCACCCGCACCGCGCGGCGGCGCAGCCCGCCCAGCCTTGCAAGGCCCCGGCCGGTGGCGAGCACGGCGGCCGCTGCACCGTCGCTCACGGGCGCGCACATTGCACGGGTGAAAGGTGCGATCACCTCCCGGTCGGCAAGCACCTCCTCGGCGGTCCTCGGCGTGCGATACTGGGCGAAGGGGTTGTGCGCGGCGGCGCTGTGGTTCTTGGCCGCAATCCGGGCGAGATCGGCGGCGGTCGATCCGTAACGGGCCATGTGCATCCGCGCCTGCGCGGCGTAGATCGCCATGAAGACAGCACGCTCGGCCACGGGCTCGCGGGCACGGTCGATCCCCGCCTCGGCAAGGAAGCGGTCGACGGCCTCGGGTGCGGCAATGTCGGTGCCGCCGAGAAAGGCCGCTGCGACCTTTTCCGGCCGGTCGGGAAAGTGCATCCGCTCTGCGCCGACGGCAAGCACAACCTCGGCCGCCCCGGCGCGCAGCCAGGCGAGCGCAAGCCCCAGGGCCGAAGAGCCCGATGCACAGGCATTTTCCACATTGACCACCGGAATGCCGGCAACCCCCAGCGGTGCCAGTGCAATCTGCCCGCGCACCGTGTTCTGCCCCTCCAGCATCGGCTGGCGGGTGTTGGCGAAAAAGGCGGCCTCGATGGCGGCCGGGTCTGCGCCCGCATCGGCGAGCGCGGCGCGGACGGCTGCAGCCGTCAGCGACTTGACCGTCTCCTGCTCGTGGCGCCCGAGCCGGGTGATGCCCACGCCGGCAACGAAGACCCCGGCTGTCACGTCCCGTGCCTGCCCGGCCTGCGCATGGCTCAGAGGGCAAACTGGTCGGCGCGCATCCAGGTGCCGTGGAAGCCGGCCGGAACTCGCTGCGGCAGGAGGATCCGCGCGACAGGCGGGCCTGCGAAATCTCGCGCGTCGACCACCTGCACCTCGGAGGTGCCTTCGGGCGAGGTCACGAACGAGACGAGCCAGCCATCGTCTTCCTCCGTGGCGCCCGGGCGCGGCGCGAAGGCCGGCTCTGACCCGGCCCAGCCCGGCGGCAGGCGGTGCTCGATGCAGGCGCCGGTCTCGAGATCGTATTTCAGATAGGCCTCGAAGCGCATCAGCGGGTCGGGCGCCATGGCAACATGATAGCTCCAGCGCGTCTTGCGGCCCGTGCGGTCGAGGTTCACCACCGGAAACTCGCCGATCCGGTCGTCGAGCTGGCGGCTGGTGCAGGCGCCCGTCTTCAGGTTCATCCGCCACTCCACCGGCACCGCGCACAGCTTCAGCACATTCACCATGGGTGCAAACTCGCGCCATTGGGGATTGGGCGGCAGGTGGTTGGGCACCATCCGGCAGGCGACCATCACCACCTCGTCGCCCTCCTCCCAGCAGTTTGCCACATGATAGATGTAGCAGGGGTCGGTCTCGAACCAGCGGATGTCGGCGTTGGTGCCGGTGCGCGGCACGACCCCGAACCGGGCGGGCTGGTCGAGCGTCTGGATGCGCCAGAGCCCCTGCCTCAGCCCGGCCTCGGAAAACACCACCGGCAGATCGTGCAGGATCTGGTAATGTTCGGTCAGCCCCATGTCGTGCGGGAGCCTTGGGCCCGGAAGCGCGATCCGCGCATGGTGGGTGAGGCGGCCGTCGGCCGAGACGGTGCCGATCGCCATCCACGGCTCGAGCAGCGCATAGTCGAAGAACACGAACTCGCCGGTCGCCGGGTCGGTCTTGGAATGGGCCGAGACATGACGGGGCAGCGTGTTTCCGAAGGTCTCGGTGCCGATGGTCTCGAGCGTTTCCGGGTCGACCGCAACGGGCAGGCCCGCGACATACCAGAGCGCAAGCAGCCGGCCGGCATGGACGACGACATCGGTGTTGGCCGTATCCTTGTAGGCCGGCCCACCCGCCGCGCGCCGGCGCGGCACCAGCACGCCGTCGGCCCCGCAGGCGCCCTCGCCGCCCTGCGCATCGGCCACGAAATCCCGGGTGCGTATCCAGCGGTTGCGATACGCTGCCCGGCCCTCGCGGAAGTGGATGCCGTGCAGCATGCCATCGCCATCGAACCAGTGGTGGGGGTGGCGCGGGCGATGGCGGGGGTTGGGGCCGTTGCGGACATGAAGGCCCGAAAGCGCCTCCGGGATCTGCCCGATCACCGGCAGGTCAAGCGCGGTCACCTCGCGGTCGACCGGCGCGTAGATGCCCTGCACATAGGGGTTTCGCGCATTCGGATCCCGATCCTCAAGGGCGGTCGCCATCGTTCAACTCCCTCGCCAGCGGTGGCCGGCCTCCCGGGTCCGAACTCCGGGTCCGGCCCGCAGGTCCCACGCTTGTCAGGGGACCATGGCTGGTTCAGGAATGCAAGCAAATTCGCCCAAGGGGAGGAAGACGAGGTGGAAACACTCGCTGCCATGATCGCCCGCGCGCTCGATGGCCCGCCGGCGCGGCTGGCGATGACCGACAGCGAGGGCGCCTTTTCGCTCGCCGCACTCGCCGGGCTGGTGCGCCGCGCGCTCGCGGCCTTCGCAGCGCTTGGCCTTGCGCCGGGCGACACGGTGGCCCAGCTCTCGCGCAACCGCGCGCGAATGTGGGCGGTGATGGCCGCCTGCTACCTCGGCGGCCTGCGCTCGCTCACCCTGCACCCGCTCAGCGGCGAGGCGGACCAGCGGCGCATCCTTGCGCGCGCCCGCGCGCGGCTCCTCGTCACCGATCTTGAGTTCGCCGCGCAGGGCAGCCGGCTCGGCGCGCCGCGGCAGCTGCTCCACGAGCCCGGCGCGGACAGCTTCTGGGCGCTCGCCCCGCGCGATCCGGGCGGACCCTGGCCGCCGCCGCCGCACCCGGAGGCGATCATCCGCCTCGCCTTCACCGGCGGCACGACGGGCGAGCCGAAGGGCGCCATGCTCTCCGGCCGGGCGCTTGCCGCCAATACCGCCATGGCCCTCGCCCACCTCGACTGGCCGGACGCCCCGCCGCGCTTCCTGTGCACGGCGCCCATCTCGCACGGCTCGGGCTCGCTCGTGCTGCCCGTGCTCCTGAAGGGCGGCGAGGTGCACCTGCGGCCGGGCTTTGCCGTGACCGACGTGGCCAGTTGCGGGCGGCAGGTGGGCGCCAACATGACCTGGCTCGTGCCCACCATGCTGCACGATCTCGTGACCGCTCCCCCGCATGTTGCCATGCCGGCCTTCGAGACCATCGTCTGGTCGGGCGCGCCGGCCGGACCGGCATTGCTCGAAGCCGCGCTCGCGCGCTTCGGCCGCGTGCTCGTCGGCTGCTACGGGCAGACCGAGGCGCCCAATATGATCGCCATCCTCGGCAAGGCCGACCATGTGTCCGGCGACCCGGGCCGCCTTTCCGCAGCAGGCCGGCCGGTGCCCGGAATGCGGGTGGAGATCCGAAACGCCGCGGGCCGCGCGCTCCCGCCCGGCGCGCCCGGCGAGGTGCACGTGGCCGGGCCGCTGCTGATGCACGGCTATCTCGATGCGCCCAGCGAGACGGCGAAGGTGCTGCGCGGCGGCTGGCTCGCAACCGGCGACATCGGCCGGCTCGATACCGACGGGCTCTTGACCCTCGTCGACCGGGCAAGGGACATGTTCATCTCCGGCGGGCTCAACATCTATCCCGCCGAGGTGGAGGCCGCGCTTGCCGGCTGGCCTGGGGTCAGGGCGGCAGCCGTGGTCGGCGTGCCGCACCCGCGCTGGGGCGAGGCCGGGGTGGCCTTCATCGTGCCGGCCGAAGGGGCAGCGCCCGAGCTTCCGGCGCTTTCCGCCCATGTGCGCGCGGCGCGCGGACCGGCCATGGTGCCCAAGGCCTTCCGCATCGTCCGCGCGCTGCCGCTGACACCGCTCGGCAAGGTGGATCGCGTGGCGCTTCGCGCCCTTGCGCAGGCCGCTCTAGCCGGCGAGGAAGCCGGCTGATGACCGCCGCTGTCCCCCTTGTCCGCACCTGTTCCATCTGGCGTGCGCTCGAGGTCGTCGGCGACACGCCGGTGCTGCTCATCGCCGAGGCGCTGTGGCAGGGGGCACGACGCTTTACCGGGATTGCCCGCACGACCGGCCTGCCGCGCGCCGTGGTGGCGCAGCGGCTCCAGCGGCTTGAGGCCCATGGCCTCGTGCGCCGCCTGCCCGAGGGTCCGGAGGGCGGCTGTACCGGATACCGCTTCGCCCGCAAGGGCGTGGAAACCTACCCGCTGGCGCTGATGGCGCTGCGCTGGGAGCGGCTCTGGGGCGCACCCGCAGCAGGCGGGCCGCAGCTCGTCCATCGCGGCTGCGGCCAGGCGATCCTGCCGCTGCCGGCGTGCAGCGCCTGCCACGGGCCGCTCGATGCCCGTGATGTGGACTTCCGCCCGGGGCCTGGGCTGGGCTGGATGCCCGCCACCTACAGCCGCCGCCGCAGCCCGGTTGCAGCCCAGCCGGCCGGCGGCCAGCTCGCGGGCGCTGCCGCGCGCATCCTGGGCGACCGCTGGGCGATGCTGGTGCTGCGCTCGCTGTTCACCGGCACCAGCCGCTTCGGCGGCATCCGCGCCGAAACCGGCATGGCCACCAACGTGCTGTCCGACCGGCTTGCGGCCCTCGTCGCGCGCGGCCTCATCGCCCCCGCCGGGCCGAAAACGCCGGGCAGCCGCTACCGCCTCACCGAGGCCGGCTTCGATTTCTATCCCGTTGTGCTCGCCCTCATGGACTGGGGCGACCGCTGGTATGCCGCCGACGACGGGCCGCCGGTGATCCTCACCCATCGGCCGTGCGGGCACGACATGCGGCTCTCGGTGCTCTGCCCTGCCTGCGGCGCGCCGCTCGCCCCGGACGCGACCCTGCTTAGGGCCTGAAGGCCTCGCCGCCGGGGGGCGGCGGGCGCGGGCGCGGCGCCCGAAATGGTGCCGGATGCAGGGATCGAACCCGCGACCTTCGGTTTACAAAACCGCTGCTCTCCCAGCTGAGCTAATCCGGCAACGCCGGGCCCATAGGCCTTGCGCGGCAGCGCATCAACCGGCTTGGCAAGCGCGGCGGCCGATGGCACGGCATTGCGCCACGGGTCGCAGACACGGAAGAGAGGACGACGATGGTCGCCCGGATCGCCACGGTTGCGACTGCAGGGCTCGAGGCCCGCCTCGTCGACGTGCAGGTGCAGGTCGCGCATGGCCTTGCGAGCTTTCTCGTGGTCGGCCTGCCCGACAAGGCCGTGCGCGAAAGCCGCGACCGGGTGACGGCGGCCTTCGCATCGCTTGGCCTCGCGCTGCCGCCCAGGCGGGTGACGGTCAACCTCGCCCCGGCCGACCTCGAGAAGATCGGCTCGCACTACGACCTGCCGATTGCGCTCGCGCTCATGGGAGCGCTCGGCATCCTCGACCCGGAGACGCTGGCAACCCACATGGCGGTGGGCGAACTTGCGCTCGATGGCAGGCTCTGCCCGGTTCCCGGCGTGCTGGTGGCTGCGCTCCACGCGCTGGAAAAGGGGCTCGGGCTCATCTGCCCGGCGGCGCAGGCCAGCGAGGCGGCCTGGCTCAGCGCGGCCGGCACAAGCGGCGCCGGAGAGATGGCGCTGCCGGTCACGGGCGCACCGGATCTTCTCTCGCTGGTCCGCCACCTGCGCGGCGAGGCCCTGCTTGCCCCGGCAGCCCCTGCAGGACCCGAGGTCGTGCCCTTCCGCGGCCCAGACCTTGCCGAGGTGCGTGGGCAGGAAACGCCCAAGCGCGCGCTAGAGATCGCTGCGGCCGGCGGTCACAACCTGCTGATGTGCGGCCCGCCGGGGGCCGGCAAGTCAATGCTTGCAGCCTGCCTGCCCGGAATCCTTCCCGAGCTTTCCACCGCGGAGGCCCTGGAGGTGGCGCTCATCGAATCCGTGGCTGGCACGCTGGAGCCGGGCCGGCTGCGGCGGCACCGCCCCTTTCGCGCACCGCACCACAGCGCCTCCATGCCGGCGCTGGTGGGGGGCGGCGCGCGCGCGGCCGGGCGAGGTGAGCCTTGCGCACAATGGCGTGCTGTTTCTCGACGAACTGCCGGAGTTCCAGCCGGCCGTGCTCGACTCGCTGCGCCAGCCGCTCGAGCGCGGAGACGTGCAGGTGGCGAGGGCCGCCGCTCACATCCGCTATCCGGCGCGGGTGCAGCTGGTGGCGGCGATGAACCCCTGCCGCTGCGGGCACCTCGGGGAACCCGGGCTTGCATGCGCGCGCGCGCCGCGCTGCGCTGCCGAGTATCAGGCCCGCATCTCCGGGCCGCTGCTCGACCGGATCGACCTGCACGTCGACGTCGCGGCCGTCCGCGCAAGCGATCTTGCCCTGCCGCCCCCGGCAGAAGGAAGCGCAGCGGTGCGGGCGCGGGTGGCCGAGGCGCGCGCCCGCCAGACCGAACGCTATCGGGGCACTGCGGTCCGCACCAATGCCGAGGCCGACGGCGCCCTCCTCGAGGAGGTGGCTACGCCCGACGCAGGCGGCATACAGCTGCTCGAGCAGGCAGCCGAGGCCATGCGGCTTTCGGCGCGCGCCTGGGTGCGGACGCTGCGCGTCGCGCGCACGCTGGCCGACCTCGACGGCGCCCGGTCGGTCAGCCGCAGGCACGTGGCCGAAGCGCTCTCCTTCCGCCGCCGCGCACCGGCGAACTGAGCGCATTCGGCTCGATTTTCCAAGGCTTGTGCGCTAAGGCAGGGCCAGTCGAGGGTGCGCGCAGGGCGCCCGGCCGTGCGCGGGGCGGGGGATGGACATGGCAGACGTGGTGGCCACGGTCTTGGAAGCGCTGGCCGGCGAGCCGGCCGTCAAGGCCGGCGCCGTTCTGGGGCTCGAGCCGGCAACGGTCGAGCGCGGGCTCGGCGCCCTGCTGCCGGTGCTGCTGGCAGGCGCGGCGAGGCTGTTCGGAGAGAGCGGCGCCCAGCCGCTCTTGGCCATGGCGGAAGGCGCGCTTGCCGGCGGAAACCCGCTCGACCGGCTGGACTCCGTCCTGGGGGACGAAACGGCGCGCGCGGAACTGCTCGAGGATGGCCAGGCGATGGCGCGCAACTTGATGGGCCGGAACGCCGACGGGCTCGAGGCGGGGCTTGCCAGCCTGCTCTCGGTCCAGCCCGCAACCGTCCGGCAGATGGCAGCGCTTTCGGCCCCGCTCCTCATCGGGGGCATGGCAAGGGCAAGCGGCGGCGCACTGACGGGCGAGTCGCTCGGGGCGCTCATGTCGTCGGCGCGGGAGTCCCTCTCCGGCCAGCTTCCAGCCGGTGTGGCCACGCTCATCGACCCCTCGTGGGCCGCAGGCGCGCCGGCAGCGCCACCGCCCCCGACCGACCCGCAGCCGCAGGGCCGGTTGTGGCTCCCCTGGGCAATCGCCGGGGCTGTCGCAGTGGCCGGCCTCGTCGGCCTGCGAAGCTGCCAGCAATCCGGCCCGGCAGTCGACGAGAGCAGGCCAGCAGTCGCGTTGGGCGAGCCTCTCGACCAGACGGTCGCGCTTCCGCGCGGCATCATCATCGTCGTGCGCCAGGGGGGCGCTGTGGATACGGTGCGGCGGTATCTTGCGACCGCCGAGGCGGCCGGGCGGCGGTTCGTCATCGACAATCTGGCCTTCGACGAGGCGACCAACCAGCTCACCGGCGAAAGCCAGCAGACGATCGACGGGATCGCCGGGGTGATGAAGGCATGGCCCGACACGCGCATCCGGCTGATCGGCTTTACCGACGACGTGGGCGACGCCATGGAGAATCTGGAGCGCTCCCAAGCGCGGGCGGCAGCGGTGAAGGGCGCGCTCGTCGAGTCCGGCGTCGAGCCGGAGCGGATCGAGGTGGAAGGGCGGGGCGAGGCCGAGCCGATCGCGCCCAATGACACCGAGGAGGGCCGCGCTGAGAACCGGCGTGTGGAGCTGGAAGTGATCGGCAAGTGAGAGCCGGCATCCGACACAGGAGCGCAGCCCCATGGCGCTGATGTTTGTGCCGTTCCGCAAATATGCGACTTTCTCGGGGCGGGCGCGGCGGCTTGAATACTGGTCGTTCCAGCTCCTTGTGGGTGCCGTCCTCACCCTGCTCCTCGGCTGGTTCCTCGCCAGCTTCGACACTTCGGTGGTCACCGCAAGCACGCCCGATCTGTTGGTGGCACAAGCGCAGGCGGCGATGGGCCGCCGGAGCGAGGTGGCGCTGTGGGCGATCTTTCTCTTTTCGGTCTTCACCTTCCTGCCGTCGTTCGCGGTCTCGGTGCGGCGGCTCCACGACAGCGACAAGTCGGGCTGGTGGCTGCTTCTGGGAGCCATCCCGTTTGGCGCCTTTGTGCTGTTGATCTTCTATCTGCTCGACGGAACGCGCGGGCCGAACCGCTTCGGACCCGACCCGAAGGGCCGGCCGGCGCCGATCTATCCGCAGTCGGCGCGCTAGGCGCCGCGCCGCATCACCCCCGCCGCATGCGCACGGGCAGGCGCCGGAAGCCGTGCACGAACGGCGAGTTGACGCGCTCGACCGGCCCTGCGAGCTCCACCGAGATCTGCCGCCGCCGCATTTCCTCGAGGAGGATGGTAAGCTGCAGCTCGGCGAGCCGCGCGCCCACGCAACGGTGGATGCCGAACCCGAAGGCAAGGTGCCGCCGGGCGTTGGCCCGTTCGGGGAGGAAGGTGTCGGCATCGTCGAACACCTGCTCGTCGCGGTTGGCCGAAAGATACCACATCACCACCTTGTCGCCTGCGCGGATCACGCGCCCGCCCACCTCGAAGTCCGAGACCGCGGTGCGGCGCATGTGCGCAAGAGGGGTCTGCCAGCGGATCAGCTCCGACACGCCATTGGACGTGAGCCCCGGGTCTGCCATCAGCCGCCGCCAGCCATCGGGATGCTCGTTCTGGATCATCACGGTCGCCGACATGCTGTTGCGGGTGGTGTCATTGCCGCCGACGATCAAGAGCACGAGGTTGCCGAGAAACTCGTTGGGCGACATGTCGCGCGTCGCCTCAGAATGGGCCAGCATCGAGATGAGGTCGGGGCGCGGCTCGGCATCCTTGCGGTCGTTCCAGAGCCCGGTGAAATAGGCGGCGCACTCGAACAGCACCTCCCAGCGCTGCCGGTTCCGCTCGGCATCGAGGACGGCGTCGGTATCGGTCGCCCAGTCCGACCATTTGGTGAGCAGCCGCCGGTCGGCCCAGGGAAAATCGAACAGGATGGCAAGCATGCCCGTGGTGAGCTCGATCGAGACGCGGTCGACCCAGTCGAACACCTCGCCCTCGGGCAGCGAATCGAGGAGCTCGGCTGTCCGCTGGCGGACATTGGGCTCGTGGCGCAGCATTTCCGCCGGGGTGAAGGCAGGTGCAACCGTGCGCCGCTGGCCGGTGTGCTCGGGCCGATCCATGGCGATGAACATGGGAAGCGGCGGGTCTTCCTCGGAATATTCGCGCGGGTCGAAGATGGTGATGCCGCCCCTGTCCCACGCACTCGAGAAGATGTCGGGCCGGCCCTCCACCTCCATGATATGCTGGTGGGACACAATCGACCAGTAGGGACCATAGGCCGATTCGGGGCAATAGTGCACAGGCCCGGCCGCGCGCAGCCGCGCAAAGCGCGGCAACACATCGTGATCAAGCCAGTATTCGGTCCGGCTGACATCAAGATCGTCGAGCGTGAGCGTGTCGGCCTGCTGCCGCACGAGGGTTGCCATGGATCTTCTCCCTTCCTCCCTGCTTCTGAGCTTAACTCAGAAAGGGCGGGTGTCAATCATTCCGCAACCGCCGGCGCCCGCGCCGGGCCCGCCTCGCCGGCACGCTCCCCCCGCCTGGCCTCGCGCTCCATTTCCCATTTCGAGACCGCAGCGGTTGCAACCGCATTGCCGACCGCGTTGGTGGCCGAGCGGCCCATGTCGAGGAAATGGTCGACCCCGAGAATCAGGAGCAGGCCTGCTTCCGGAATGCCGAAGACCGGGAGCGTTGCGGCAATGACGACGAGCGAGGCGCGCGGCACGCCCGCGATGCCCTTGGACGTCACCATCAGCAGCGCGCACATGCCCACGATCTGGACGGCCGACAGCTCGATCCCATAAGCTTGGGCGATGAAGATCGAGGCAAAGACGGCATACATCATCGAGCCATCCAGGTTGAAGGAATAGCCGAGCGGCAGCACGAAGGAGGCGATGCGCACCGGGATCCCGAACCTGACCAGCGCATCGAGAAGACGCGGATAGGCGGCCTCCGACGAGGCGGTGGAAAAGGCGAGCAGGAACGGCGCGCGGATCTCGAGCACCAGCCGCCGGAGCGCCGGAAAGCCGATGACAAGACCGCAGGCGAGGAGATTGGCGGCAAGCAGGAGGGCAAGCGCCAGATAGAAGCCGCCCATGAAGACGCCATAGGTGCCGACCACCTCGAGCCCGCGCACGCCGATGGTGGCGGCCACGGCCGCGAACACCGCCGGCGGGGCGAGCAGCATCACATAGCCGGTGATCTTCAGCATCATCTGCATCACCGCCTCGGCCGCGCGCAGGATCGGCCTTGCCGTCTCGCCGAGGCTTGCAACCGCGATCCCGGCCAGAACCGAGAAGACGACAATCTGCAGGATCTCATTGTCGGCCAGCGCCTCGAACACCGAGCGGGGAACGAGGTGGGTAATGAAATTGCGAAGCGTGAAGGCCTCGGTCGAGACCGCAGCGGCCGCACCCGCCTGCGGCACGGCGAGGTTCAGCCCGACGCCCGGCTCGATCCAGCTGACCAGCAGCGCGCCGATGAGGAGAGCGACGACCGAGGTGGCAAGAAACCAGCCGATGGCCCGGCCACCAATCCGGCCGAGCGCTTTGATGTCGCCACCCATGTGGCCGATTCCCGAGATGAGCGCCGACATCACCAGCGGCGCGATGATCATCTTGATGAAGCGCAGGAAGATATCGGTGATGAGGCCGAGCCCGTCGGCCACCTGCGCGATCCCGGCCTCGTCCATCCGCGTGTTGACAAGCCAGCCCGCAGCAAGGCCGGCGAACAGCGCCACCACAATCCAGAAGGTGAGATTGCGGGCGAAAGCCGGCACGCGCGTCCCCTCAAAGTGCGCGCCTGCCCTGCCAAAGGCCGCGCCCCGGTTCAAGCCGGGTGCGGGCGGCAGCCCCCTGCGGCGGATGATGATCGCCTGCCGGCCGACCGGCCTGCGCGCAAGCGGAACCGGCCCCGCGGCCCCCGGCCGCAACCGTCAGCGGCGCACCGTTGCATGCCAGGTGCGGATCCACCATTGCGACGACACGCCCCGGCAATCCGGCATCTCCTCGCGCAGGATCAGCGCAAAGCCGGTGCCCGTCCACACCCGGCGCTCGGCAATGCCGCAATCGGCCACGCCCCGGCCCTTGTTGAACTGGTCGAGCGTGCCCGCCTTCGCGTCCCAGCCGGCATTGGTGAGCGTATCGGGCAGGCCCGGCACGGTGCGGGCGGTAGCCGGGTTGCCGCGCGTGACCAGGAAGGGGATGACATTGATGTTGTAGGCGCCCGAATGGCACTCAAGCAGGACCAGCGTGTGCGTCGCGTCGAGCGCCACCACCTCGTCGCTCGGCCGGCGGCCCACCACGCAGTCGCCGGCGGCGATGCGCTTGGCGCGCCGCACGGCGGCGGCGAGCGTGGGCGGCGTGGGCGCGCTGCGCGCTCCCCGGTATGGCTGGACGGCCGGCGCGTCGAGCGCGGGTCGGGCGGGGGCGCGGCCGGGCCGGGCGATGCCCGCCACCGTGCCCAGCTGGCGCTGTTGCTCGTCCATCCACAAGAGCGCAGCCGCCGAGCCGCTGAGCGACGGGCCGGGGCCAGGACCTGTGCCGAGCTGCACGCTGGCCGAATGCCCGCTGACCAGTGCGCGGGCCAGCGCCAGCGCCAGCTCGCCGGTCCATCCGGCATGGCCCTCCTGCCCCGCCTTCGCGGTCCAGCGGCGGCCGTCGATGGCCAGCGTGACCGGCCCCGGTGGCAGGCCTTCGGCGCTTGTCAGCCTCACCGCCACCGACGCGCCAATACGGTCGACGATGAGCATCGGCACCTCCCGGTCAGGGGGATGGACCAGGAGGGGCACTGATATTGCCCGGCACACGCGCCTATTGTCGCAGCCGACGATCCAGTCGCGGAAACTCCTTGCCGACTCCGCAGCTGCGGGGGCTGCGCCTGCCAGCGCCAACAGCGCCGCTGCAACCAGCTCCCGCCGCAAGATCCGGGCCGTGCCCGGCTACTCGGCGGGCCGCGGCTCCGGCGCGCCGCCGCCAAATCCGCGGCGGGTGCCAGACTTGGGAATGCCCGCCGTGCCGCTCCCCTGCGGCACCGGGGCCGCGGTCGCCGGATCGGGCCGGTCGAGCGGCTCGCCTGCCACCACCTTGCGAATCTCCTCGCCCGTCAGCGTCTCATATTCGAGGAGTGCGTTCGCAAGCCGGTGCAGCGCGTCGAGGTTGGCTGTCAGGATCGACTTCGCCCGCTCATAGCCCTCGGTCACCAACCGCTTCACCTCGGAGTCGATGAGCTCGGCGGTCTTTTCCGACACGTTCTGCTGCCGCGTGACGGAATGGCCGAGGAACACCTCCTCCTGGTTTTCGGTATATTTCAGCGGGCCGAGCTTTTCCGACATGCCCCACTGCGTGACCATGGCGCGCGCGAGGTCGGTTGCCATCTGGATGTCGCCGCTGGCGCCGCTCGTCACCTTGTCCTGGCCGAAGATCAGCTCCTCGGCCACCCGCCCGCCCATAGCGACCGAGAGGTTGGCATACATCTTGTCGCGCGCGAGGCTGTAGGTGTCGCGCTCGGGAAGGCGCATCACCATGCCAAGCGCGCGGCCGCGCGGAATGATGGTTGCCTTGTGGATCGGGTCGGAGGCCGGCTCGTGCAGCGAGACAAGCGCGTGGCCGGCCTCGTGATAGGCGGTCAGCTTCTTCTCGTCCTCGGTCATCACCATGGACTTGCGCTCGACGCCCATCATCACCTTGTCCTTGGCATCCTCAAACTCCTTCATGGACACGAGCCGCCGCCCGCGCCGCGCGGCAAGGAGCGCCGCCTCGTTCACGAGGTTGGCAAGGTCGGCGCCGGAAAAGCCGGGGGTGCCGCGGGCGATAATCCGCGCGTCCACATCCGGCGCGAGCGGCACCTTGCGCATGTGCACCTGCAGGATCTTGATCCGACCCTCGATGTCGGGCCGGCCGACGACGATCTGCCGGTCGAACCGGCCGGGTCGCAAGAGCGCGGGGTCGAGCACGTCGGGACGGTTGGTCGCGGCAATGATGATGATTCCTTCATTGGCCTCGAACCCGTCCATCTCGACAAGGAGCTGGTTCAGGGTCTGCTCGCGCTCGTCGTTGCCGCCGCCAAGGCCCGCGCCGCGGTGGCGGCCGACCGCGTCGATCTCGTCGATGAAGACAATGCAGGGCGCGTTCTTCTTGGCCTGCTCGAACATGTCGCGCACGCGGCTCGCGCCCACGCCCACGAACATCTCCACGAAGTCGGAGCCGGAGATGGTGAAGAAGGGCACATTGGCCTCGCCAGCGATCGCGCGCGCGAGCAGGGTCTTGCCGGTCCCGGGCGGGCCGACCAGGAGCGCGCCCTTCGGAATCTTGCCCCCCAGCCGGTGGAAGCGCGACGGATCCTTCAGGAAATCCACGATCTCCTGCAGCTCCTCGCGGGCCTCGTCGATGCCGGCCACGTCGTCGAACGTCACCCGGCCGTGCTTTTCGGTGAGCAGCCGCGCGCGCGACTTGCCGAAGCCCATCGCGCCCCGGCCCTGCCCGTTCTGCATCTGGCGCATGAAGAAGATCCAGATGCCGATCATGATCAGGAACGGCAGGGCGCCGACGATGATCTGCTGCAACAGGCTCGGCCGCTCCTCCGGCTGCGCGTCGAAGCGCACATTCCGCGCGCGCAGCCGCTCGATCAGCTGGGCATCGCCGGGGTTGTAGGTGCGGAACTGGTCCTCGTTCGTGAGGCGGCCGCTGATCTGCCGCCCGGAGATCGCGACATCGCGCACCTGCCCCTGGTCGAGCTTGGTCAGGAAGTCTGAATAGGCGATTTCCTGGCCCGGGCCATCAGACCGGGACGAGCCCTGGAACAGCTGGACCAGAAGCACCAGGGCCACGAGAATGCCCGCCCACATGAGCAGGTTGCGGACCATGGGCCCCGGGGTCTTGCCCTTGTTGTCTGACATGCGCCTGTCCCTTTCATCGCCGAATGTAGGGCACGGCACGGGTCTCCGCAATCTTGCGCGCATGGCGCCTGCTGTCGCGCCCCCGCGGCCCCGGGCCCGCGGCGACACCCGCGGCGACAGACGGGGGGACGGTCTTGCCTTTTCGCTCCCAGGCCCCGAAACCTCCGGCCCGGGAGGCAGATGGTGCTCGAGTATCCGCTGTTCACGGTTGCCGGTGTCACGGTCACGCTCGCCTATCTTCTTGCGCCGGTTCTCATCCTGTCCGTCACGCTCCTGCTTGCGGGCGCGGTGGGCGGGCTGTTCACCCGGCTGCGCCGCCACGCATCGGCCGGCCAAGCCTATGTGCTCTATGTGCTCGGCCAGCTCCTGCGCTACGGGATCATCTTCGCCGGCGTGGTCGCCGCCGGCTCGGCGCTCGGCCTCAACCTCACCTCGCTGTCGCTGTTTGCCGGCGCGCTCGGGGTCGGGATCGGGCTCGGCCTCCAGGATATCGTGCGGAACTTCACCTACGGCATCCTCTTGCTGTTCGACCGCTCGGTCGAGGTGGGCGACTTCGTGGAGCTGGAGGACGGAACCGCCGGCCAGGTGGTGGCCATCGGGCCGCGCGCCACCACGATCACCACCAACGACAATGTGGACATCCTCATTCCCAACGCCGACCTGATGTCGAAACCCCTGGTGAACTGGACCCGCAACCGCACCACGCGGCGGGTCCGGGTGCCGTTTTCCGTCGCCTACGGGACCGACAAGGAGCTGGTGAAGAAGGCCGCGCTGGAAGCCGCTCGGAGCGTGCCCTACACCATGCCCGAAACCGAGCGCGAACAGACCCAGGTGTGGCTGACCGGGTTTGGCGCCTCGGCGCTGGAGTTCCAGCTGATCGTCTGGCCGACGCTCGAGGCCGTGAAGCGGCGCGGACGCATGATGTCCGCCTATCGCTGGGCCATCGACGATGCGCTCCGGCGCCACGGCATCGAGATTCCGTTCCCGCAGCGCGACATCCGGCTGCGGGCGCTGTTCGGCGCCGAGGAGGAGGAGGCGCTTGCCCGCCTCGCAGCGGCCCGCGGCGACAGGGCGCAGGGACGGGCTGCCGGGGAGCCGACCTCCTGAGCCCTGCTGACTGGACAGCCGATGGGCAGAACAGATACCGAACATCCGTGGCGCGACTCGATCTGAAAGCCAAGCTCGCAATCCTTGCGGATGCCGCAAAATATGATGCCTCCTGCGCGTCGTCGGGCACCACCCGGCGCAGCTCGGCCGATGGCCGGGGCCTCGGATCGACCGAGGGCATGGGCATCTGCCACGCCTATGCCCCCGACGGGCGCTGCATCTCGCTCCTCAAGATCCTGCTCACCAATGTCTGCATGTTCGACTGCGCCTATTGCATCAACCGCCGCTCCTCCTCGGTCAGGCGGGCGCGCTTCACGGTCGAGGAGGTGGTGCGGCTGACGATCGGCTTCTACCGCCGCAACTACATCGAGGGGCTGTTCCTCTCCTCGGGGATCATCCGCTCGCCCGACTACACGATGGAGGAGCTGGTGCGGGTGGCACGAACCCTGCGCACCGAGCACCGGTTCCGTGGCTACATCCACCTGAAGACGATCCCCGATGCCGCCCCCGAGCTTGTCGCCGAGGCCGGGCTCTGGGCCGACCGGCTTTCGATCAACATCGAGCTTCCAACGGCCGCAGCGCTGAAGGCGCTTGCGCCCGAGAAGGATGCCGCGCGCATCGAGGGCACGATAGGCGGCCTTCATGCAAGGATTGCCGAGGCCCGCGAGGCGCGCCGCCGATCCCGCCACGCCCCGCGCTTTGCGCCGGCCGGCCAGTCGACCCAGATGATCATTGGCGCCGACAGCGCGGACGACCACACGATCCTTCGCACCGCCGATGCGCTCTATCGCCGCCACGCGATGCGCCGGGTCTATTACTCGGCGTTCAGCCCGATCCCCGATCCCGCGCCCGGCCTTCCCGCGCTCAGCCCGCCGCTGCTTCGCGAGCACCGGCTCTACCAGGCGGACTGGATGCTGCGCTTCTACGGATTTGCGCTCGACGAGGTGGCGAGCGCCATGAAAAGCGGGCACCTTCCGCTGGAGATGGATCCCAAGCGCGCCTGGGCGCTGGCCAACCGGGCGCTGTTCCCGGTGGATGTGAACCGCGCAGGGCGGGAGATGCTGCTGCGCGTGCCAGGGCTTGGGCCGAAGGCTGTGGCGCGGATTCTCGCCGCGCGGCGCCACCGGACGCTCCGCTGGGCGGATCTTGCCCGCCTTGTCAGCTCGCCCAGGGCCGTGCGGCCGTGGGTGACGGCGGCGGACTGGCGGCCGGGCGCGCTCCTCGAGTCCGACCGGCTGCGAGCGCTCGTCACGCCTGCGCGGCAGGGCGAACTCTTTGCTTCGCCGGTGCCGGCCTGAGGCCGATGCACCGGGTCGTCCTCGCCTACGCGAGCGACATGGAGGGCTTTCGCCGGGCCGCGCGCGGCCTTGTCGCGGCCGGGGTGCCGCCAGCCGCGGTCATCTGGGAGGTGGCGGGCTCCGGGGGCCTGCCGCTCGCCGACGAGGCCGGGCCGGCCGGTGACGCGGCAGGGCTCCGCGTGCCGCGGCGCTTCGTGGAGCTCGCCGAGAAGGTGATCTGCCACCGCGACCCGGCGCGTTTTGCCCTGCTCCACGAGGCGCTGTGCGCGCTCCGGGGCAACCGCGCGCTGCTGGACGACCGCGCCGACCCGCTTGTCCACCGGCTCGAGACAATGGCGAAGTCGGTCGGGCGCGACATCCACAAGATGCGGGCCTTCCTCCGCTTCCGCGCCACCGACGACGAAGACGGGCCCCATTATGTCGCCTGGTTCGAGCCCGAGCACCACATCGTGCGCACCAACTGCGGCTTCTTCATCCGCCGCTTCGCAAGCCAGCGCTGGACGATCCTGACGCCGCAGGAATCCGCCCACTGGGACGGCCGGGCGCTCAGCATCCTGCCGGGCGCCGCGCGCGCCGATGCCCCGTCCGAAGACCCGGTGGAGGCGATCTGGAAGACCTATTTTGCCAGCATCTTCAACCCTGCACGACTGAAGCTGAAGGCGATGCAGGCGGAAATGCCGAAGAAATACTGGGCCAATCTGCCCGAGGCAGAGCTGATCCCGGACCTCGTGCGCGAGGCGCCCGCAAGGGTTGCGGCCATGCTTGCCGGCGGGCGTGCAACAACGCTTGCCCGGCTGCGAGAAGAAGCGCTGGGCTGCACGCTCTGCCCCCTGCACGGGCCGGCAACGCAGACCGTGTTCGGCGAGGGGCCAGCCGATGCGCCACTGATGATCGTGGGCGAGCAGCCGGGTGACCAGGAGGACCTTCAGGGCCGGCCGTTTGTCGGCCCGGCCGGCCAGCTGCTCGATTCCTGCCTCTGCGACGCCGGAATCGACCGCGCGCAGGTCTATGTCACCAACGCGGTCAAGCATTTCCGCTTCGAGCTGCGCGGGCGGCGGCGCATCCACCAGTCGCCTTCGCCAGCCGAGATCGAGACCTGCCGCTGGTGGCTCGACCAGGAGCGGGCGATCGTTGCGCCGCGCCTCGTCCTGATGCTGGGGGGCAGTGCGGGCCGGGCGCTGCTCGGCCGTGCGGTTGCCGTCACGCGCGAGCGCGGGCGGCCGCTCTCGCTTCCCGACGGCACCCCGGCCCTCCTCACCGTCCACCCATCCTACCTGCTGCGCATCGAAAACCCCGCCGCAGCCGAAGCCGAGCGGGCCCGCTTCGTGGCCGACCTCAGGGCCGCGCAGGCGCTCGTCGGCGCCGGGCGCGCATGAGGGCGACAGGCGCCGCGGAAGGCCGCCTGGCGCCAGGGCCCGGCGGAAGGCGGGGCGGCCCGGCCCGGGGCCCGAGCTTCGGCACGGGCGCGCGGTGGCCGTCGCCCGGCGCCGGCTCGGGCGCCCAGCCCGGCGCGAAGCCCGACGCGAAGCCCGGAGCCGGGCTCCGCCGCGCACGCCGGCACCGGGCGCGCGGGCGCGGGCGGGGCAGGGCCGAGGCCCGGTCAGAAGGGAAGGCGCCATTGCCATGAGGGATGCTCCGCTTCTTGCCGGGGATGTCGCGCGCGGGGTCCTGCGGCTGCTCTGGTATCGC
Organism: uncultured Sphingomonadaceae bacterium; assembly: GCA_937995515.1. Taxonomy (GTDB): domain Bacteria; phylum Pseudomonadota; class Alphaproteobacteria; order Sphingomonadales; family Sphingomonadaceae; genus Thermaurantiacus. The sequence continues at coordinate 25,865 of CALKJZ010000011.1, forward strand.
GGCGTGGCCTGCCAGCGGGAGGTGCGCCTCGCCGACGGCCACCGGGCGGATCTTCTCGGCGTGGGCCGCGATGGCGCGATCTGGTGCGTCGAGATCAAGGTTTCGGCCGCCGATCTCCGCCACGATCGCAAGTGGCAGGCCTATGGCGCCTGGTGCGACCATTTCTGCTGGGCGGTGCCCGAAACGCTGGCGCCGCACCTCGACGCACCGCGCTTCCAGCCCGGGGTCTGCGGGCTCATCGTCGCCGACCGGCACGAAGCCTTCCTCGCCCGCGCGCCGGGCACGGCAGCCCTTGCGCCGGCACGGCGCAGGGCGGTGACGCTGCTGCTCGCCCGCCTTGGCGCAGAGCGCCAGCTGCGCGCAGAGGACCCGACCTTCGAGGGCTTCGGCGCCTTGCGCGACGGCTGAGCCGGCCGCACGGCGATGGCCGCACGAGCGGCGATCAGGCCTCGTCGTCGCCGGGCTCGGCCGGCTCGTCGCCATAGAGAATGTCGGCTTCCTCATCGGCGAGATCAAAGCCGAGTGCGGCTGCACCTTCCTCGAGATAGTCGCCAAGAAGCGGCATCTCCATGAGATAGCGGGACGTGGGGCCGGTCGCCCGATCGCGCGCCGTCGCCTTCGCCTCCTCCCAGTCCTCCGCGTCGAAATCGCCGCGGCCGATCCACACCAGCGCCACCAGCGCGGCCTGTTCATCCTCGGAGAGGCTCTCGATCTCGCTGCGCAGCTCGTGGCCCACCGGGTTCGATCGCCCGCCGGCGAGGATCGACGAGACGCCATCGTCGGTCGCGTTCGAACTGTCGACACTTGCGCCTGTGCCCGTTTGCGCGTCCCACGCACGGGCGTAAAGGATGATCGCCGCAAGCGTGTCGCGGGGGATGCCGAGCGAATCGATCATGCGGCAGCCGGAGCGCCGGCCGGCGCCTCCTCGCTGTGGATGACGGTGCGGCGGTAGAGATGCCATGTCGTGTGGCCGATCACCGGAAGCGTCACGAAGAAGCCGAGGAAGCCGGTTGCAATCGAGCCGCCCACCATCACGCCGATGATGAGGGCGAAGAAGAACATGGTGCCCGGGTTGCGGGCAACCGCCTTTACCGAGGTGACAAGCGCGGTCATGAAATCGACATCGCGATCGAGCAGGTGGGGAATGGCGGTGACCGAAATGGTAAAGACTGTCGCGGCGAGAACGGCGCCGAACAGATTGCCCCACAGCCACAGCGGCTGCGCCTCGGCCGAGAACACGCGCGCGACGAAATCGCCGAAGGTCGCAGGCGCCACCGGGAAGGTCAGGGCATAGACCCAGCCGGCCGTGCGCATCCAGACGATCATCATGAAGATGAGGACGACGCCAAACAGCATGAGCTGGGTGCCGCCATGGCGGCGAAAGGACGAAAGGATGGGCCCCCACTGGAGCGGCTCGCCCGCCTCGAGCCGGCGCGAGACCTCGTAGAGACCGACGGCGACCGCCGGCCCGATGAGGAGAAAGCCCGCAATCGCGGGGAAGATGAGCTCATATTCGCCGATAAAGAGAAGGAGGCCGACAAGACCGAGACCGCCCACCACATAGACGGAGGCGAAGAACAGGCCGAAAGGGAAACTAGCGCGAAAATCCCTCACGCCGCGATGCAGGCAATCGAACACGTCTCCGGGGTTGAGATTGCGGATCGATGGCGGCGGAACCCAGCCTTCCGGGATGAAACCCGGATCCGGATCCTGTTCGAGGACCCGACCGTTGCGCCCATGCGGCGGTTCGCCGCCCTCCAGTGCATGGCTGACCATCACCTCTCCCTCTTGGCAGGCCTCGACCCAGCCGATAGGCTTCCGCCAACGCTTTACATGGAAGGCTGATCATTGTCGACGCTCAGCGCATCTGTCACGGGCCCCGGCCCGACGGCTCCTTCCGCCAGCGGATATGAAGATGGTGTCGTCAAGCTGTTCGTGCTTGCGAGCCTTGCCATGGCGGTGCTCGGCATGGCGGCCGGGGTGTTCCTCGCCGCGCAGCTGGCCTGGCCGCAGCTCAACTTTGCGGAATACATCAACTTCGGGCGCCTGCGGCCGGTGCACACCAATGTGGTGATCCTCGGCTTCGGCGGCAATGCGCTCCTCGGCACGTCGCTCTATGTGGCGCAGCGCACCAGCCAGGCGCGGCTGTTTGGCGGCCTGTGGCCGGCAACAATCCTGTTCGTCGGTTTCAACACGCTGGCCGTCATTGCCGTGGTGGGCTACCTTTTTGGCATCACGAAAAGCATGGAATATGCCGAGTTCGAGTGGTTCATCTACTGGCCGCTCATCCTCGTCTGGGTCCTCTACTTCGTGATCTTCACCGGCACCATCCTGCGCCGGCGCGAGCCTCACATCTATGTCGCCAACTGGTTCTACTGGTCGTTCATCGTGGCCGTGGCGGTGCTCGTCATTGTTAACAACCTGTCGCTCCCCGTGTCGCTCACCGGCACCAAGAGCTACCCTGTCTGGTCGGGTGTGCAGTCGGCCATGATCCAGTGGTGGTACGGCCACAACATGGTTGGATTTTTCCTGACAGCCGGCTTCCTCGGCATGATGTACTACTTCCTGCCGAAGCAGGCAGGGCGTCCTATCTATTCCTACCGGCTGTCGATCGTCCATTTCTGGTCGCTTATCTTCCTCTACATCTGGGCCGGTCCGCACCATCTTCACTACACATCCCTGCCCGACTGGACCCAGACCCTCGGGATGGTCTTCTCCGTGATGCTCTGGATGCCGTCCTGGGGCGGGATGGTAAACGGCATCATGACGCTCTCGGGCGCCTGGCACAAGCTGCGCACCGACCCGGTGCTGCGCTTCCTCGTGGTTGCGGTGGCCTTCTATGGCATGTCGACCTTCGAGGGGCCGCTGATGTCGATCCGTGCGGTCAACTCGCTTTCCCACTACACCGACTGGACGGTGGGCCACGTCCATTCCGGCGCGCTCGGCTGGGTCGGCTTCATGGCGTTTGGCGCGCTCTATTATCTCATTCCCCGGCTGTGGCGGGTGCCGCGCCTTTATTCGCAGCGCCTCGTCGAGCTGCACTTCTGGCTCGCGACCGTGGGCATCCTCCTCTACATCACGGCGATGTGGGTGTCGGGCATCACCCAGGCGCTGATGTGGCGGACCTACGACGACCAGGGCTTCCTGCTCTATTCCTTCTCCGACACGGTGGTGATGCTGCACCCCTATTATGTGACACGCTTCCTCGGCGGCCTGTTCTACCTTGCGGGCATGCTGGTGATGGTATGGAACGTGGCGCAGACCATCCGCGGGGTTCACCTTCGTGCGCCGCAGGCGCGCCCGGCGGCGGTGGCGGCCGGCGCCCAGCCGGTACCGGCGGAATGAGCTCGGGGAGACACGGATGAGCCAGACCAACGACCGCGCGGCCGGCTCCGGCCTCGGGGACGCGCCGCCACCCGGGGCCGAGACTGCGGCTGCCGGCAAGCCCCTTCTCCGCCACGAGGTGGTCGAGAAATCCGCGCCGCTGATGCTGCTTTTGACCCTCGTCTCGATCCTCATCGGAGGAGTGGTGACGGTGGTGCCGCTGTTCACCATCGAGTCGACCATCGAGCCGGTGCCGGGCGTGCGGCCGTACAGCCCGCTCGAGCTTGCGGGCCGCAACATCTACACGCGCGAAGGCTGCTACACCTGCCACAGCCAGCAGATCCGCCCCTTCCGCGACGAGGTGGACCGCTATGGCCACTACAGCCTTGCAGCCGAGAGCCAGTACGACCACCCGTTCCAGTGGGGCTCCAAGCGCACCGGGCCCGACCTTGCGCGGGTGGGCGGCAAATATTCGAATGCCTGGCACGAGGCCCATCTCATCAATCCCCGGCAGGTGCTCCCGGGCTCGATCATGCCCGCCTATGGCTTCCTGGCCCGGCGCGAGGTCAACCCGGAGGAGATGGCCGCGCACCTGCGCACGCTGCGGCGCCTCGGCGTGCCCTACACCGACGAGATGATCGAGAGGGCGGCCGACGACATGCGCGCCCAGGCAAATCCGTTCGATCGCAACCTTGCCGCGATGCGCGAGCGCTATCCGAAGGCCGCAGTCGGTCCGTTCACTGGCCCGCCGCGCTCGCCGATGGACCAGACGCCGGTGCGCATCACCGAGATGGATGCGCTGATCGCCTATCTGCAGGTGCTCGGCACCCTGGCCGAGATCGACCGGCTTCGCCCCGAGGATCTGCGCCAGATCCGCCGCACCGGGGCAAGCCCGCAATGAGCGAGGAAGCGTTCGGCGTGGTGGAGGCGCTGTTCCTCCTTGTGGGCTTCGTATTCATCGGCGCCGTCTGGTTCCTTGCGTTCCGGCCATCGGCAAAGGTGCGGATGGAGGAGCATGGCCGGATTCCCTTCCGCGACGAGGGCGGCGTTGCCCTGCGCGACCGGCACGACAGGGAGGGCGCGTGATGGCACGACCCGAGCGCGACCCGCTGACCGGGCAGTGGACAACCGGCCACAGCTGGGACGGGATCAAGGAACTGAAGACCCCCGTTCCGGTCTGGTGGGTCTCGACCTTCCTCATCTCGATCGCCTTTTCGATCCTCTACATCGTGCTCAATCCCTCCTTCCCCTCGCCGGCGGGCAAGGCGTTCGCGATGAACCCCGTCTCCACCCGCGAGGGGCTCGCCATCCGGCTTGAGGAGGCAGCCGCGCGCATGGAGGGGATGAATGCGCGCCTTCTCGAACGTCCGCTGGAGGAGATCTCGCGCGACGCGGAGCTGGCACGCTTTGCCTTCAATGCCGGGCGCGCGCTCTACCAGGTGCACTGCATCGGCTGCCACGGCCCCGGAGCGGCCGGCCAGGCCGGCCAGTTCCCCGCGCTGGTCGATGACGACTGGATCTGGGGCGGCACCAAGGCCGACATACACCAGACCATCCGCTATGGCATCCGCAACGAGGACCCGGACAGCCGGCAGAGCCAGATGCCGGTGTTCGGGCAAATCCTGCAGCCGCACGAGATCGACCAGCTGGCCGACTATGTGCTGGTGATGGGCGAGACCCAGCCCGGCGACGCGCGGCGAACCGGCCACCCTGCGCACGCGCTGTTCCAGCAGCAATGCGCCTCCTGCCACGGCGCCGATGGCCGCGGGAACATCGAGTTCGGCGCGCCCAACCTGACGGATGCCATCTGGCTCTACGGCGGCACGCGCGCCGAAATCCGCCAGCAGATTGCTGCCCCGCGCATGGGCATGATGCCCGGCTGGCACCAGCGGCTGACGGATGCCGAGATCGTGGCGCTGACGGTCTATATCCACGGTCTTGGCGGCGGGCAGCCGCCGCGCCCGGCCGAGCCGCTGCAGAGCGCCGCGGCAGCCACCGGCAGCAGCCAGCCCCAGACGCCCGCAGCCCCCGGCGCGGCGGGCTGAGGCTGGCCATGGCCACGCACGCGCCCCCACCGCCGGAGACGACGCCTCGGCCTGCCGCGCCGGCGGCCGAGGCTGCCCCCCGGCCGCGAGCGCACATCGCCCTGCCGGCGCCCGGCACGCATGTGGTGCGCCGGCCTGTCCGCCCACGCCCGACCACGGGCCGCTGGCGCCGCACCAAGGATGCGGTGATGGCCGTCATCCTTGTCCTGTTCTTCATCCTGCCCCACCTCCCCTGGCCGCGGCCGGATGGGCAGCCGCAGCAGGCCCTGCTGTTCGATTTCGTGGGCGGATACGCCTATGTGTTCCCGTTCCGCTTCGGCTACGAGGATCTCCTGCTGCTGATGGGGCTGCTGCTCGTCTCGGCCATGGGCCTGTTCTTCACCAACACGCTCGTCGGCCGGGTCTGGTGCGGCTTTTCCTGCCCGCAGACGGTGTGGACCGATCTGTTCCGCAAGATCGAGCATGCGGTTGCGCCGAAGATCGGCCGGGGCGGTGCGCGGCTGCTCTGGGGCGGCATTTCGCTCCTGACGGCGCTGACCATCCTTGCCTATTTCGCGCCGGCGCGCACGCTCTGGCCCCTGATCTTCACCGGCGAGGCCGCCGCCTTCACCTATGTGCTGCTGGCAGCCTTCACGCTTGCCACCTTCTTCCTTGCGACGCTGGTGCAGGACATGGTCTGCACCCACTTCTGCCCCTGGCCGCGCTTCCAGGCCGTGATGGTCGACCGCGACACCAAGGTGGTGACCTACCAGGCTTGGCGCGGCGAGCCGCGCGGGCCGGCGAAACGCAAGGCCGCGCTCGCTGCGCAAGGAACCGCCGGGGGCGATTGCGTGGATTGCGGGCTGTGCGTCAAGGTGTGCCCGATGGGCATCGACATCCGCGAAGGGTCGCAGCTGGCCTGCATCGGCTGCGGCCTCTGCGCCGATGCCTGCAACCAGGTGATGGCAAAGCTCGGCCTCGAGGAGGGGCTCATCAGGTTCAGCTCCGACCGCGAGCAGACCGCGCTCGCCACCGGGCGGGCAGAGCCGAAGCCGCGGCTGCGGGCACGCACGCTGGGCTATGGCGCGATGATGCTGCTGGTCATGGCCGTGATCGTGCCCGTTTACCTCGACCGCACCGGCATCATCGTGCATGTGGTGCCAGACCAGACCGGCGGGTTCGTGCGCCTGTCCGACGGGTCGATCCGCAACATCTACCAGCTGGGCGTGCAGGATGGCCGCGCGACCACGGGCCCGCTCCTCGTGGCGGTCGAGGGCGTGCCCGAGGCCCGCGTCGAGCTGGTGACGCCCGGCGCGGAGGCCTCGCTCGGCAACATCGTGCCCGCCCAGGCGCCGGGGGCGCGGCAGGCCAACCTGCGGATGATGGTGACAGTGCCGCCCGGGCGCGCTGCCGGCCGGGTGCCTGTGCGCTTCACCTTCACGCCCGAGGGCGCCGACGCGCCCGAAGCCGTGGAGCGGGGGTGGTTTGTCGGCCCCGGGAGCGGCCGGTGAACCGGGCGCTCAACTGGCTGCGCGAAGGGGATCGCTGGATCCCGATGATCTTTGTTGCGGGCTTCCTGCTGCTCTTCCTCGTGAACGGCCGGATGGTGTGGCTGGCCATCGCCACCAACCCCGGGCTTGTGACCGACCGGCCGAGCGCCGCGGCCGGCCCCGCCGGTGCACCAGAGGTTGCGATCCTGTTCGATGGCGAGGCGATGCGGGCAGAACCCGTGACGGTCCGGCTCGTGGACGCCGCGGGCCAGACCGTGCCGGCCCGGTCCGTCGTGCTGCGGGCCGAGCGGCCGACCCGCTATGCCCAGGCGCTCGTTGTGCCGCTGGAGCGCCGCGGCACCGGCTGGGCGGGCGAGGTCCGCCTGCCGCTCGGGGGTGAATGGGTGTTCACCGTCCGCGCAGAGACCGACGAAGGGTTGCTCGAGCTGCAGCAGACCGTCGAGGTGCGGCCGGGCCGGGTGCCATGACCGTCGCGTGGCCTGCGGGCAGCGTCGGCGAGCAGAGCCTCGCCGGCCATGTGCAGCGCGAGGCGGGCGGCCTGTGCCGCATCGGCCTGTTCGTCGAGGGTGTGCGCTGCGGCGGATGCGTCGCGCGGATCGAGCGGACGCTCGCCGCCCAGCCGCACGTCGTGCACGCGCGGCTCAATCTCTCCACCCGGCGGCTCGATCTCGCCTGGAAGGGCGCGCGCGGGCAGGTCGATGGCCTTGTCGGGCTGCTGGCCGGAATGGGCCACGCCGTGGTGCCTTGGATGCCCGACGATGTGGCCGCAGCCGACCGGCGCCACGAGCAGGATCTGCTGCTTGCCTTCGGGGTCTCGGCCTTTGCGCTTGCCAATGTGATGATGCTCGCCTGGGCGGTGTGGATCGGGCACTGGGGCGACATGGGGCCGGGCACGCGGGCCTTCTTCCACTGGATGCAGGCCCTGATCGCCGTGCCAGCCATTGCCTGGGCCGGGCGGCCCTTCTGGGGCTCGGCGTGGCGCGCGCTGCGGGCCGGCCAGACCAACATGGACGTGCCGATCGCAGCGGGCGTGCTGCTGACCACTGCCATGAGCCTCTCGGAGACGCTCCGGCACGGGCCGCATGTCTATTTCGACGGTGCGCTGGCGCTGTTGACCGTGCTGCTGCTGGGCCGCTGGCTCGACAGCCGGATGCGCGGACGGACCCGCTCGGGGATCGCGCAGCTTGCAAGCATCGCCGCCCAGCCCGTGACGCTGAGGCTTGCCGACGGGCGGACGGAGGCCGTCCCTGCCGGGCGGGTGCGGCCCGGCGCGCTCGTGGTCGTGGCAGCCGGCGAGCGCGTGGGCGTGGACGGTGTGGTGCGCGAGGGGCTGAGCGAGGTCGATGCCTCGCTGGTGACCGGCGAGTCGGATCCGCGCCCGCTGGCGCCGGGCGACGAGGCGATCGCGGGCATGCTCAACCTCGGCCAGCCGATCCTGGTGGAGGCCAGCGCCGCCGGTGCCGACAGCACGCTCGCCGAGATGGTGCGGCTGATGGAGGCCGCCGAGCAGCGCCGCGGCCGCCATGTCGCGCTCGCGGACCGGGTGGTGCGCTTCTACACGCCGGCCGTCCATGGGCTTGCGCTTGCGACCTTCCTCGGCTGGCTGGTTCTCGGCGCTGTGGGCTGGCAGCTGGCGCTGGTGCACGCCGTCACCGTGCTGATCATTGCCTGCCCCTGCGCCCTGGGCCTCGCCGTGCCGGCAACCCAGGTGGCAGCGGCCGGCCGGCTGCTGAACGAACAGGTGCTCATCGCCTCGCCGACCGCGCTCGAGCGGGCCGCTGCCGTCGACACGGTGGTGCTCGACAAGACAGGGACCCTCACGCTCCCGGGCGCCACGCTGGCCGAGACGCCGGCCGATCAGGCGCTGGTGGCACTGGCCTCGGGCATGGCTGCGGCCTCCGCGCACCCGCTGGCGCGCGCACTGCGTGCCCATGCCCCCGAAGCCCCGGCGCTTGCATCCGTGCGCGAGGTGCGGGGGGAGGGGCTTGCATGGCAAGGCCCGGACGGCGAGGTGCGGCTCGGCTCGGCTGCCTTCTGCAAGGTCGACGCACCGAATGCGCAGGCCGGACCCGGGCCTGTGGTGTGGATGTCCGCACCCGGGCACGCGCCGGCCCGCTTCCGCTTCGCACCCGTCGCGCGCCCCGATGCCGCCGAGGCGGTCGCAGCGCTCCAGGCGCAGGGCTTCCGGCTGGTGCTCGCCTCGGGTGATCGCGCAGGCCCGACCGCAGAGCTCGCCGGCGCGCTTGGCATTGGCGAATGGCATTGCGGCCAGACCCCGGCCGATAAGGCGGCGCTGATTGCGCGCCTGCAGGCGGAGGGGCGGCGGGTCGTGATGGTTGGCGATGGGCTGAACGACGCGCCCGCGCTTGCGCTCGCCGATGCGAGCCTCGCTCCGGGCACAGCGGTGGACGCGACCCGCCGCGCGGCCGATGCCGTCTGGATGGGCGAGAGGCTCGCGCCGGTGCCCTTCACCCTTGCGCTGGCCGCCCGCGCACATCGCATCGTGCGGCAGAACATCGGCTTTTCGTTTGTCTACAACGCCGTCTGGGTGCCGGTTGCGATGGCGGGCCTTGTGACCCCTTGGATTGCGGCGGCGGCCATGGCGGCAAGTTCGCTCGCGGTCACCCTCAATGCCATGCGCGTTGGCCGGTTCTCCATGCCGGAGTTGCGCGCATGACCAGCCTTCTCATCCTGATCCCGCTTGCGCTCATCCTCGGTCTCATCGGGCTTGGCGCCTTCATCTGGGCCGTGCGCTCCGGGCAGTATGAGGATATGGACGGGGCGGCGCAGCGGATCCTGCACGACATGGAGGATGACCCGAATGGCTGAGACACAAGACGACGGGCACGACCGGGATGCGCGGATCGCGCGGATCGCCATTGCCGCCGTTGCGGCACTGATTCTCCTCGTGGTGGGGCTGGTTGTGCTGTTTGGGCCCAATGCCGCCTATCTTGCGGCTGCGATTGCAACGCCCTTGTGGATGGTGGGCCTCATCATGCTGGCGCTTGAATCCAGCAACCCGGAGCATGCGCGGGTGATACTGCCCGACGACGAGGGCGAGGCCGCCTGAGCGGGGAAAGGCAGGCACGGCTGCTGCCGGCCTTTGCCGCCTTGGGCGCCATCCTCGCGCTCACCTTCGGCACCTTTGCCGTGCATGGCATTGCCCCGGGGCGGGAGCGGGACTGGATCCTGATCGGCGTGATGTTCCAGCTGCCGCATGCCGTGGCCGTCTTTGCCCTGCTGGCGTGGCGCGACCGGAGAGCGGTCAGGGCCGGGGCGTGGATGCTGGCCGGTGGCAGCTTCGTCTTTTCGGGCATCCTCGATGCGCTGGCGCTCGGTGCTCCGCGGGCGCTTGCCGCGCTGGCACCGGCCGGCGGCACGCTGATGATGCTGGGGTGGGCATGGATCGCCCTTGTGGCGCTTGCCGGCGACAGGCTGGAGCGGCCTTCCCGCTGAGGGCAGCCGCCGGGGCGGCGCAGATGTCGCGTTGCGCGGCGCACTGCGGCCGCTATAAGCCCGGGGCCGGAAAGGGCGCTGTTGAGCCAAGAGCTCGAAACGGAGGAAGAATGTCGAAGAGGGTTGAGTTGCTTCGCGCCAGCGCAGGGCTTGCTGCGCTGGCGCTTCTTGCGGCCTGCGGCGGCGGCGAGCAGGCCGGCGCTCCGAAGGCGGAGACACCCACCACCGCAGAGGCCCCGGCGCCCGCTCCGGAGGTGCAGAAGGTGGCATCCGAGAACTATGCCGACTACACCGGCGATGCCGAGCGGGGCGCGGCGGTGTTCCGCACGCACTGCGCCTCGTGCCACGTGCTCGAGGAAGGGGTGAACCGGGTCGGCCCGTCGCTCTACCAGAAGATCGGCGCGACCGCCGGACAGGTGCCGGGCTTCCGCTACTCGAAGGCGAATGCCGAAAGCGGCATCGTGTGGACCGAGGAACAGATGTTCACCTACCTTGCCAATCCGCAGGCGGTGATCCCGGGCACGATCATGGCCTTCGCCGGCCTTCCCGATCCGCAGGAGCGGGCGGACGTGATCGCCTACATCAAGACCACCGGCGTCAAGGGCAGCTGACGCCTCATCGCTCCGGCGGCGGCCGCCGCCGGAGCCACCCCCTGCCGGCAAGGTCTGCGAGGTGGACCGGGAGGGAGGCGGCCAGCAGCAGCGCAATGGCCCACCATGGCCCCCCTCCAAGGGCCGCCCGCAGGGCCAGAAGAATGAGGCCGCCGGGAAGCAGCGCCAAGAGCACCTCCCGCGGGCGTCGCCGGAGCGCGAGCCACGCCGCCTCGGCGAGCAGGACGATGAGCACGAGGTCGACCGCGCGCGCGGAGAGGATGAAACTCTCGATGAAACTCTCCATGCGGGTCAGCCGAACGGCGCGTTCAGGCGCACGACCGCAAGGTTGAGCACGGCGGCGACCGAAACCCAGCCAAGATAGGGAAGCAGGAGCCAGGCCGCCGGCTGCGAGTGGCGCCGCACGAACAGGATCAAAAGCAGGATCGAGACCCACAGGAGACCGACCTCGGCGAGCGCCCAGTCGGGCCGCCGCGCGCGGAAGAAGAGGAGGCTCCAGAGCAGGTTCAGAAAGCCGTTGAAGGCAAAGAGCGCGACCAGCCATTCCCGCTGGCGCGGGTCGGCGATGGTGCGCCAGGCCGTGGCGGCGCTGAGCGCTGCAAGCGCGAAGATTGTGGTCCATGCGACGGGAAAGAGGAGATCGGGCGGCGCCCAGGCGGGCTGGGCGAGCGACCGGTACCAGGGCCCAAGATCGGTGAGCGTGGCGCCGACCGCCGCGACGAGCGAGGCAGCGCCGGCTGCCACGAGCAGCGGGGGAAGCCAGCCGGAGCCCGCGCCGCGGCCCGGGCAGAGGCGCGGATCCGGCGGCGGCGTGTCAGCTGGCGACGCGGCCGATCCCCATGAGGTGCCCCAGATCCTTGAAGAAGATCCGGGCGTGGGCGGCAGGCTTCGCGCGCACCAGCTCCTTGTTCATGTAGGCATCCCAGGTGAGCTGCTGCACGTCGGGATCCTCGCAGATCTTCACGAAGCGCTCCCGCCGCTTGTCGGATGCGTACCAGAAATACTGCATGACGCCGAGGATCCAGAACACGGTTCCGTGCGCCTTCATGAAGCGCCTGCGGGCGCTCGCCAGCTCCCGCGGATTGCCGGTCTCGAGGAAGGAGTCGACGGACTGGGCGGCGAAGCGCCCGGCGGTCATGGCATAGTAGATGCCCTCGCCCGAGGCGGGTGCGACGACGCCCGCCGCATCGCCGGCCACGATCACGTCGCGCCCATTGTCCCACCGCCGCAGCGGCTTGAGCGGGATCGGCGCGCCTTCGCAGCGCACGGTTGCGCACCGGTCGAGCCCTGTGTCGCGCCGCAGTGTCGCGACAGCCTCGCGCAGCGCAAACCCCTTCCGGGCGCTTCCCACCCCGACGCTTGTCTGCCCGCCATGGGGGAACACCCAGGCGTAGAAATCCGGGGAGAGCCGGCCCTGGTACCAGACATCGCAGCGCGCCGGATCGAAGCTGGCGACAGCCGCACCAGGGCTTTCGATCACCTCGTGATAGGCTGCAACAAAGGGCTGGTTGCCAGCGCCGCGGATCGCCGCGCGCGCCACGCCCGACCGGCCGCCATCGCAGCCGACGACTGCGCGTGCGCGGATCCGCTCGGGCTCCGAGCCGCGCGCGGCGCCCTTCGGGCGGTAACAGACCACGGCCGTGCCGTCGGCGTCCCGCTCGAGCCGCTCGAATGTCCCGGCGATACGCGTGGCACCGGTTTCGGCGGCGCGGTTGCGCAGCCATTCGTCGAAGATGTCACGGTCGACCATGCCGACAAAGCCGCCGATCTGCATGTCGACCGCACGCGACGAGGGCGCGATCATGCGCGCCGAGGTCGCCCGGGCGACGAGCAGGCTCAACGGCACGTCGAAATCGCGCAGCAGCCGAGGGGGCACCGCGCCGCCACACGGCTTGATTCGCCCGGCGCGATCGAGAAGCGCAACGCGTCGGCCAACTTTTGCAAGGTCGGTTGCAGCCGTGGCGCCGGAGGGGCCGCCGCCGACGACCACCGCATCGAACGTCTCGCCGCTCATGCCGTCATCTCCTGCCCGATGCCCTGGCGCTTGCCGGCTGCCAGTGTCGATCCCATGCGCAGCGCAAGGCCCGCCGCGACGAGAAACAGCAGCGCCTCGGCAGCGAACACGAGACCGAAGGCATGGCCATCCGATGCCAGCGCCCAACGCCCGAAATCAGCTGCCACCGCACCGAGGAAGCCGCCGACGGCAAAGGCCAGCGCCTGGGAGGCACCCCAGAGGCCCATCCGGATGCCCTCGCGCCCGCTGTGGCCGGCGCCGGCGAGGCTCATCATCGCGCCAATGGCCGCGACTGCAAACACGCCATTGGCAAGGCCAAGCGCGAAGACCGTCTGCCGCAGCGGCCAGTCGCCGCCCGAAAGCGCGGCAAGCCCGAGCAGGGCAAGCACGGTTGCCGAGCCGATGCAGCCGCCTGCCACCCACAGGCGCATGCGCTCCGGCGTGCCGCCGCCAAATGCGCTCGCGCCAAGGCCGACGAGGATCATGCCGGCGAGCACGCCCATGTGCTGGACGGAGGCGAGCCTCGTCGACTGGCCGGGCGTGTAGTCGAACACGAGGCCGGCGAAGGGCTCGAGGATCATGTCCTGCATCGAGTAGGCAACCATCGAGACGAAGACGAACAGGGTGAACAGCGCGGTTGCCGGGTTGGCGAGATTTTCGGCAAGCGCGGCGCGAAACGAGGGGGGCTCGGGTGCAAGGCCAGGCACCTGCTGGAGCGTTGCGTCATGCGCGTCGGCAACACGCACGGTGCGCGCCTCGATGCCCCGGGTGGCAGCGAGCGTCAGCAGGAAGGCGCCAAGCACCACCCCGCCGGCCACCAGCGCAAGACGCTGCGGCGAAAAGGGCTCAAGCAGGTGGCCGGCGGTCGCAGCCGCGACGATGATGCCCGCCACCATCATGATCCACGTGATGGCAGCGGCAGCGGGGCGGCGGCTGGGCACCACCCCGGACGCAAGAAAGGCCAGCAGCGAGGTGCCCGATGCGCCGACCCCCGCACCGATCATCGCATAGGCAATCACCGCCAGCAGCACCGACAGCACCGGCGCGAGCGGCGAGAGGAGAACGGCGTTGGTGGCAAGCAGCGCCCCGAGCGCGAGGAACCCCATGCCGCCCACGATCCAGGGCGTTCGGCTGCCGCCGCGATCCGAGCCGTGGCCCCAGTAGGGGCGCGAGAGCTGGACGACATAATGGAAGGCGACAAGACCGGCCGGGATGGCGGCGAGCATCGCATATTCCACCACCATCACCCGGTTGAGCAGCGAGGTGACCAGCATCACGATGGCACCGAGCGAACTCTGGACGAGACCGAGACGGACGATGTCGATGACGGCGAGCGGCCGACGCCTGGGGGCAGGAACGGGCATGGCGATCCTTTCTCAGCCCAGCCCGCGCACGCCGATTGCTGCGACCAGCATGCCGAGCACATAGAGGGACACGCCAGCACCGTTGTACCAGGGCGCATACGCAGCCGGGTCGCGCAGCAGCCGGCGCATCGAGAGGAGCTGGAGGAGAAGCAGCGCCGAAACGATTGCCGCTGTCGCCGCCAGCCCCCAGACCAGGAGCATGGCGACAACGGCGAACTGCGCCGCCACCATCACCGCGCAGGCAAGAAGGGCCGCCGCCCGCTCGCCGAGCAGCACCGGCAGCGAGGCGATTCCCATCTGGCGATCGCCGGCCACCGCCTTGAAGTCGTTGAGGGTCATGATCCCGAAGGCACCGGCGGCATAGAGGCCGGCGAGAATCAGGATCGGCGCGCCGGGCAGCATGGCGAGCATCACGGCGGCACCCGTGAACCAGGTGAGCCCCTCATAGGCGAAGGCGCATGCGAGCGGGCCCCACCAGCCGCTCTTCTTCAGCCGGAGCGGCGGCGCGGAATAGGCCCAGGCGAGCCCGAGGCCGAAGATGGTGGCAAGCAGCACCCACGGGCCGAGGAGCGCGGCCACGAGGAGCGAGAGCAAGGTGCCGGCCATTGCGATCCACAGGCCCCAGCGCCCGGGGATCCGCCCCGAGGGAATCGGGCGGCCCGGCTCGTTGATCGCATCCACCTCGCGATCGAACCAGTCGTTGACCGCCTGGCTGGTGCCGCAGACCAGCGGACCGGCAAGGAGCACGCCGCCGACGAGGAATGGCCAGCGGTCGCCGAGCGGGACTCCGGAGGACACGACACCGCAGAAGAAGGCCCACATGGGCGGGAACCAGGTGACGGGCTTGAGCAGCTCGAGCACATCGGCCGGAGCTGGCGTGCGGACCAGCGTGGCAGATGCCGTCTCCCTTCCCATGGGTGTAAGCTAGATTGGACACCGGGGAGGGTCAACCGGAGTTGACGCCTCGACGCTCGGTCTGGACGGCGGACGCTGTGCGGCATGCCGCCGCAGCGCGAGGCGAGGTCGCAGGCGGGGATCGCGGGGTGCCAGGGGGCAGCCGGCCCGGCCGCGCCTGCCGGTGCCAGCCACGGCCGGGGCACGAGGGGCTAGTCGAAATCGACTGCGAGATTGCCGAGCCCGTGCCGGCGCAGCTTGGAATAGAGGCTCTGGCGCGACAGGCCAAGCATTTCGGCAGCCGAGGCGCGGTTGTTGGAGGTGAAGTTGAGCGCGGCCTCGATACACAGCCGCTCGATGAGATCGGTCGATTCGCGCACGATCTCCTTCAGGCTCACGCGGCCGACGAGTTCGGTCAGCTGTTCCACCGAGCGCGGCATGGCGGCATCCTCTGCCGGGGCTTCGAGCAGCGACCGCGCCCGGCGGCGGATGGTGAAGCCGTGGTAGCTCTGCCCCCCGCTTTCCACCGCGACCGCGGAGACCTCCACATCCTCCTCCGCGCCGAGCCGGCCGCGCAGAAGCGTTGCAAAGTTGCGCACGCTTCCATGTTCGCGCAGCTGGGTGAGGAGGAGGTTGAGATCGATGCCCGGCCGGCCGAGCCAGGAATCGAGCGGCTGGCCGATCACCTGTTCGGCGGCGGCGGCCTCGGCAAGGTCGAGGAACGCACCGTTCACCGAGAGGATGCGCAGCGACGCGTCGGTGAGCACGAAGGCATCGGGGATCCGCTCGACTACGGCGAGGAGGGCCGTCTGGTCGCCGCACGGCTCCGGCGCAGCCGCCTGCGGCGAAAGGCAGACAAGGCCGTGCATGGCGCCATCGTGGCGGAACAGCGACACGGCGACCCGCACCGGCCGGCCTTCCGGCCCGACCCGGAGCTCCGCCTCCGGCGCCTCGGCCGCCTGGCCGGCGGCTCCCATGAGCGCAAGCGCGGCCGGCCTGTCGTCGGGCACGAAGACGGCCGCAAGCGGCTGCCCGACGATCGTGGCCTCGCGTCCGCCGACGAGCGCAAGTGCGGACGGGTTGGCATCGGTGATTCGGCGCGAGACCATGTCGACAATCAGCACCGCCTCGCGCGAGACATCGAACAGCAGGCGATAGCGGGCCTCTGCCTGCCGCAGGCGCATATAGTCGCGCTCCATCGACTGCTGCGCCGCCAGCAGCCGCTGCTGCAGGCGCGCCTCCGCGCGCATGTCGCGGCCAATGGCCACCATCTCCCCGCCGGCGCCGGCAGATATGGCGAAATAGCGCACCGGCACCTGCCGCCGCGCCGGGTCGGCGCTGGCGGCGTCCGGCTGCAGCATGTGGTTCACCTGTCGCCACCGCGGCGCGCCGGACCCTGCCTCGGCGAGCATCTCGGCGATCTTGCCGCGGCTGTCGGTGGTGACGGTGTCAGCGAGCGGCCGGTCGAGCCAGCTGTCGACCCGTGCGCTTTCGGCCAGATCCTCGGCGCCGACCGCGATGTCGCGGATCACGCCCTCGCAGTCCAGCAGGAGGGTGATGTCACCGGCCGCCGCGAGCAGCCGGGAGGCCGCCCCCGCCTCGAGCGAATCGACGAGCGCGCCGCCGCGCCGGAAGCCTCGCAGGTCTGCTTGCGGCGTGCGCATCTCCAAGGGGCGCGCCCCGGGCCGCCTGTTGCGCCGCAGTCAGCCACCGCCGGCCGCGAGGCGGCCGCCGGGCTGAGAGATGCGGTTGCAAAGCCGGTCGGCGATGCCGACTGCCGCGCGGGCATCTGCCGACGTCCCGTCGGCGCCGACCCGCTCCGCAAGCCCCGGGGTCTGGGCGAACAGCCAGCCGCCGACCATGACGACGAGCTGCGGGTTGCGCGAGGCGCGGCGCAGCCTTCCGATCAGCAGGGGAAGCCCGGCGAGCGCGTCCTCCGTGCTGACCGAGATGCCGGCGAGATCGAACCAGCTTTCCCCGACCCGGGCCTCCAGCTGCTCCGCGCTGCAGTCAAGCGCAGTTGCCGTGCGCCATCCCGCACGCCGGAAACAGGTCTCGGCCATGATGGCGCCGAACACGTGCGTGTCTCCGGGCGCGGCCGCGAACAGCGCCGCGCGTGCCCCGGGTGCCCTGGCCGGCGCATCGGGAAGGCCGGCGGCGACTTCGTGCATCACTTCCTGCAGCCGCCACAGGCCCATCGTCACATCGATGAAGTCGCAGGCGTCCTGTTCCCACCATTCGCCGAGCCGCCTCGCGGCCGGTGCAAAAAGGTCCACCAGCAGCGATTCGACCGAGGTTCCTTGCGCCAGATAGGCTTCGACGTGGCGCAGGACGGACCAGGCGTCGCTGTGGATCGAATCTGCGGCAAGCCGGTCGACCTCGCTCGCCTGCGGCCCCAGCCTCAGGCCCTCGAACATCTCGACCCCATGGCGCAACGCGCCTGCCCCCGGCGCGCTGCCGGCGGGAAGAGCCCGGTGGGCCAGGAGGAGGCGGGGGATGATCTCGCCTTCGACCACCCGGGTGAGCGCGGCCGGCGGCGACACCCCGTCGGCCGCAAGGGCTGCGCAATCGTCGGCCGGCGAAGCCGGCAGCGACCGTTCCCCACTGGCCGCTCGCCGCGCCGACAGTCTGGCCTCGCTGGTCAGTGGAGCGGAACGAAGCATGGCTGACCTCCCTCGAACACGCTTGACCGGCCCATCTGTCGCGCCTCCATGGCCCACTTCCCCTCCCGGAAGCCCGTGCCCACAGCCGTGGCCGGCACATCCTGCCGACGCCTGCTGCCTGGCCACCCCCTGGGGTCTTCCTCCCGGTCTTCCTCCCACGGGGTTTTCGTTCCCGGGCCTCCTGAGGGCCTCCTCCATGGGCCTCGGGCGGGTCGGAACGCAGGGGAGCCTAGGCCGATTTCACCCCGCATGCAATCAACCGGCCCGCCGGGGTGCGGCGAACTGTCAATTTTTTTGGACGTAAAGACTGTTTGACAGTCGGTGCGCCGGAGCGATAGCCTCCGGTCCAGGGAAGGTGGTTCGCTGATGGTCGAGGGCGGGACTCGAAAGGCGGGGTCGGTGTGCCATGCGTTGCACCCGGCAGCGCAGCGGCACAGCCGGATGCAGGGCGCGCGCGGCCGCAGGCTTTACTCGCCCGACGAGCGGGCCCGGCGCGACTCGACGGTGTGGACGACGGTGCAGGCTGTCCTCGCACCGCTCCAGTTCCTCGTGTTTCTCGTTTCGCTCGCTCTTGTCGTCCGTTTCCTTGTGACCGGCGCCGGCGAGACGGCTGCCACCGTGTCGGTCGTGGTCAAGACGCTCATCCTCTATACGATCATGGTGACGGGCTCGATCTGGGAGAAGGTCGTGTTCGGCAAATGGCTGTTTGCCGAGCCCTTCTTCTGGGAGGATGTGGTCTCGATGGCGGTGCTGGCGCTGCACACCGCCTACCTCGTGATGCTGCTCGGCGGGGTGGGAACGCCCACCGAGCAGATGCTGGTCGCGCTCGTCGCCTATGCCTCCTATGTGGTCAATGCCACGCAGTTCCTCCTGAAGCTGCGCGCGGCCCGGCTCGAGGATTCGCAGCGCCAGCGCCCGGCCTCGGCCCGGAGGGCTCCGGCGTGAGCGCGCCCGCGAGCCTCGGCGCCGCTTCGAAGGCGGGGCCCGCCGTCCTTCGCGAGCGCGGCCAGCGCGAGGTGTTCTGCGGGCTCACCGGCATCATCTGGCTGCACCGGCGGATGCAGGACGCCTTCTTCCTCGTCGTTGGCTCGCGCACCTGCGCCCACCTCCTGCAATCGGCCGCAGGCGTCATGATCTTCGCCGAGCCGCGCTTTGGCACCGCCATCATTGAGGAGCGCGATCTTGCCGGTCTTGCAGACGCCAATGCGGAGCTCGACCGGGTGGTCGCGCGGCTGCTCGAGCGGCGACCCGACATCCGGACCCTGTTCCTTGTCGGGTCCTGCCCGTCGGAGGTGATCAAGCTCGACCTCGCGCGCGCGGCCGCCCGGCTTTCCGAGCGGCACATGCCGCACGTGCGGGTCCTCAACTATTCCGGATCCGGCATCGAGACGACCTTTACCGAGGGCGAGGATGCCTGCCTTGCCGCCCTTGTTCCGGAGATGCCGGACGCGCCGGCCGGTGCCGGGCCCTCGCTGCTGGTGGTCGGCACCCTGCCCGACATCGTGGAAGACCAGTTCCGCCGCCTGTTCGCAGCGCTCGGCATCGCGCCGGTGCATGCGCTTCCGCCGCGGCGCAGCCGCGCGCTGCCCCCTGTCGGCCCGGGCACCCGCTTCCTCCTCGCCCAGCCCTTCCTGAACGAGACGGCACGCGCGCTCGAGGACCGCGGGCTTGAGAGGATCGATGCGCTGTTTCCCTTCGGCGCCGAGGGCACGGCCGACTGGTTTGCGGCCGCTGCCGAAGCGTTCGGGGCAGACCCGATGCGCGTGCGCGCGGTGCTCGCGCCGGGGCGGGAGCGCGCCGCGCGCGCGCTCGAACGGCATCGCGCCACCCTTGCCGGGCGGACGATCTTCTTCCTGCCCGACAGCCAGCTGGAAGTGCCGCTGGCCCGCTTCCTTGCCTCGGAGCTTGGCATGGTGCCCATCGAGATCGGCACACCATGGCTGCACCAGCGGCACCTGGCGCGCGAGCTCGGCCGCCTGCCGGCCGGCGTGACGCTCTCGGAAGGTCAGGATGTGGACCGCCAGCTGGACCGGGTGCGCGTGCACCGGCCCGACATCACCGTGTGCGGGCTCGGGCTTGCAAACCCGCTCGAGGCCGAGGGGCTGACAACCAAGTGGGCGATCGAGCTGGTCTTCTCGCCGATCCACGGGTTCGAGCAGGCAGCCGATCTCGCCGAGCTGTTCGCGCGGCCTCTGCGCCGGCGCGACCTGCTGAGGGTCTGAGGCGGTGCAGCTCGCTGTCTGGACCTACGAGGGGCCGCCGCACGTGGGAGCGATGCGGGTGGCAACCGGGATGCGCGGCCTCCACTATGTGCTGCACGCCCCTCAGGGCGACACCTATGCCGACCTCCTGTTCACCATGATCGAGCGGCGCACGCTGCGCCCGCCTGTCACCTACACCACCTTCGAGGCGCGCGATCTCGGCGGGGATACGGCCCGGCTCTTCCAGGAGGCCGCGCGCGAGGCGCATGCCCGCTTTGCGCCCGAGGCAATGATCGTCGGGGCATCGTGCACCGGCGAGCTGATCCAGGACGACCCGGCGGGCCTTGCCGCCGCGCTCGACCTGCCGGTGCCGGTGGTGCCGCTCGAGCTTCCCAGCTATTCGCGCAAGGAAAACTGGGGCGCAGCGGAAACCTTTTACCAGCTGCTGCGCGCGCTTGCCGACCGGAGCCTGTCGCCTGGCCCGCGCGACGGCCGCCCGCCGCGGGCCGCGATCCTCGGACCGACGGCGCTCGGCTTCCGCCACCGCGACGATCTTGTGGAAGTGCGGCGCATTCTCGGCGTCCTCGGCGTGGAGATGCAGCTGGTCGCCCCGCTCGGCGCGCGACCGGCCGATCTCGTGGCGATCGGTGCGGCCGATTTTGCCATCTGCCTCTATCCCGAGATCGCCGACACCGCCGCCCGCTTCCTCGAACGGCAGTTCCGCATGCCGGTGGTGCGCACGGTTCCCATCGGGATGGGCGCCACGCGCGCCTTCATTGCCGAAGTGGCCGAGGTGGCGGGAGTCGATCCCGGCCCGGCCCTTGCGCTTGCCCGACAGGACGCCCGGCTGCCCTGGTGGTCGAGGTCGGTCGACTCGACCTATCTGACCGGCAAGCGCGTGTTCGTGTTTGGCGATGCAACCCATGCCATTGCGCTCGCACGGGTGGCTGCCGAGGAGATCGGCTTCGAGGTCGTCGGCCTCGGCTGCTACAATCGCGAGTTTGCCCGCGAGCTCCGCGCCGCCGCCGCGGCCCATGGCGTGGAGCCGCTCATCACCGACGATCACCTCGAGGTGGAGCGGGCGATCGCCGAGGCAAGCCCGGAACTGGTGCTCGGCACCCAGATGGAACGGCATATCGCCAAGCGGCTGCGGATCCCCTGCGCGGTCATCTCGGCGCCTGTGCATGTGCAGGACTTTCCCGCCCGCCACGCGCCGGTGATGGGCTTCGAAGGCGCAAACGTGCTCTTCGACACGCTCGTCCACCCGCTCGTGATGGGGCTCGAGGAGCATCTGCTCACCATGTTCCGCGAGGATTTCGAGTTCGCCGATGCGGCCGGCCCCTCGCATCTCGGCGCCGCGGGGCCCGATGTGCGGGCGGCTGCCGGTGCCGCGGGCCCTGCAGCGCCCGGCGGCGCAGCCGATGCCGCGCCCGATGCTGCACATGATGCCGCACCTGATGCTGCGCCGGAGGCTCTGCAGCATGAGGCGCTGGCGGCATCAGCCAGCGCGCCGCGCTGGAGCCCCGAGGCCGAACAGGAGCTGCGCAAGATCCCCTTCTTCGTGCGCGGCAAGGCCCGCCGCAACACCGAGACCTATGCCCGGTCGCTCGGGCTCCTCGAGATATCGCTCGAGACCCTCTATGAGGCCAAGGCGCACCATGGGCGCTAGAACGCGTGCGCCCGGGCGCGCAGCCGCCGACACCCCGGTGCGGGTGGTGCTGCTGACGCTTGATCACCACCTGTCCGGCGCCGTCGAACGCGCGCAGGCCCAGCTTGCCGCCACGTACCCCGGGCTTTCCATCGGCTTCCATGCGGCATCCGACTGGGAGGATCCCGCCCTGCTCGCGCGCTGCCGCGCCGACATCGCGCAGGGCGACATTATCCTGGCCACCATGCTGTTCGTGGAGGAGCATGTGCGCGCCGTGCTGCCCGCGCTCGAGGCCCGACGCGAGGCCTGCGATGCGATGCTGGGCCTCATGTCGGCCGGCGAGGTGGTGCGCCTGACCAAGATGGGCGGCTACCGCATGGATGCGCCCGCCAGAGGGCCGCTGGCGCTGCTCCGGCGGCTGCGGGGCTCGGCAAAGCCGGGCACCGCCTCCTCGGGCCGCGGGCAGATGAAGATGCTGCGCCGCCTGCCCAAGCTGCTGCGCTTCATCCCCGGCACGGCGCAGGACGTGCGCGCCTATTTCCTCACCATGCAATACTGGCTGGCCGGCTCCGACGAGAATATTGCCCGGATGATCGGCGCGCTCGTCGACCGCTATGCCGATGGCGCGCGCGCCGGGCTGCGCGGCACGCTGCCAGCCGAACCGCCCGCCGAATACCCCGACGTGGGCCTCTACCATCCGCGGCTCAACGCGCGGATCGCCATGCGCGTCGATGCCCTGCCCCGGCCGGCGGCCGAGCCGCGCGGCACGGTGGGTGTGCTGCTGCTGCGCTCCTACGTGCTCGCGAAGGATACCGGGCACTATGATGGCGCGATCGCGGCGCTGGAGGCCGAAGGGCTGCGCGTGATCCCGGCCTTTGCCTCCGGGCTCGACAGCCGGCCGGCGATCGACCGCTATTTCGTGCGGGATGGAAGGCCGATCGTCGATGCGGTGGTCTCGCTTACCGGCTTTTCGCTCGTCGGCGGGCCGGCCTACAACGACGCGCGCGCAGCCGAGGCGCATCTGCGCGCGCTCGACGTGCCCTATGTCTCGGCGCATCCGCTCGAGTTCCAGACCCTGCAGAAATGGGGCGGCGGCGCGGCGGGGCTGACCCCGCTCGAGGCGACGATGATGGTCGCGCTGCCCGAACTGGATGGCGCGACCTGCCCCACCATCATCGGCGGGCGCGCCGAGCCGGGCGAGGCCTGCTGCGGCTGCGCTCGGCATTGCGACTTTTCAGGTGCAACCGTGGCGCGCGAGATGCAGCCCTGCGCCGAACGGGCATCCGCACTCGCCCGCCGCGTGGCCCGGATGGTGGACCTGCGCCGCACGCCGCGCGCCGAGCGGCGGCTGGCCGTGGTGCTGTTCAACTTCCCGCCCAACTCGGGCTCGGCGGGCTCGGCTGCCTTCCTCTCGGTGTTCGAAAGCCTTTACAACACCATGGCCGCCCTCAGGCAGGCGGGCTGGTCGGTGGAGGTGCCCGCCTCGGTGGCCGCGCTCCGCGCTGCGGTGCTGGAGGGCAATGCTGCAGCCTATGGCGCCGAGGCCAATGTGCACGCGCGCATCCCGGCCGACCAGCAGGTGCGCGAGGAGCGGCACCTCGAGGCCATCGAGGCGCAATGGGGCCCGGCACCTGGCCGGGTGCAGGCCTCCTCCACCCACATCCACGTGCTGGGAGCGCAGTTCGGCAACCTGTTCGTGGGGCTCCAGCCGCCATCGGGGATCGAGGGCGACCCGATACGCCTGATGTTCGAGGGCCGGTTCGTCCCCAATCACGCGTTTTCCGCCTTCTACCGCTGGATCGACCGCAGCTTCGGCGCGCACGCCGTGCTGCATTTCGGAACCCACGGCGCGCTCGAGTTCATGCCGGGCAAGCAGGTCGGCACCTCGGCAGACTGCTGGCCGGACCGGCTGATCGGCGACCTGCCGAACTTCTATCTCTATGCGGGCAACAATCCGTCGGAGGCAATGCTTGCCAAGAGGCGGGCGCATGCCACGCTCATCAGCCACCTGACGCCGCCGATCGCCAGGGCCGGGCTCCATCGCGAACTGCAACAGCTGAAGGCCGGGCTCGACCGCTGGCGGACGCTTGCAGGCGGGCCCGAGCGCGAGGCGCTTGCAGCCGAGCTCCGCGCCGGGGCGCTGGCGCTCGACCTTGGCGACGGCGATCTCGAGACGCTGGGCGCCAGGCTCTACGAGCTCGAGACGACGCTCATCCCCTTTGGCCTCCATGTGGTGGGCCGGCCGATGCCGCAGCCGGCGATCGATCATGTGCTCGGCCTGCTTCCCCCGGAAGCGGACCGGGAGACGGTGGCGCGCGCACTTGCGCACGACACCGAGCTGCCTGCGATCGTGCACGCGCTCGATGGCGGCTATGTGCCGCCGGCGCCGGGCGGAGACCTGATCCGCAACCCCGCGGTGCTTCCCACCGGGCGCAACATCCACGGCTTCGACCCGTTCGGAATTCCCTCGGCCTTTGCCTGCCGCGAGGGCGCAGCGCAGGCCGAGCGGCTGCTGGCCCGCCACCGCGCGGAGACCGGCCGGCTGCCGGAAACGGTGGCGATGGTGCTCTGGGGAACGGACAATCTGAAGTCCGGGGGCGCACAGATCGGCCAGGCGCTTGCGCTCCTCGGGGCCCGCCCGCGGCTCGACAGCTATGGCCGCATAAGCGGGGCGGAACTGGTGCCGCTCGCCGAGCTCGGCCGGCCACGCATCGACTGCGTGGTGACGCTCTCGGGCATCTTCCGCGATCTCCTGCCGCTGCAGGTGCGGCTGCTAGCCGAAGCTGCCCTCATGGCCGCGGAGGCCGACGAGCCGGAGGCCGAGAACTTCGTGCGCGCCCATGCACGGCGCCTCGCCGCCGAGCGGGGGGTGGACCTCGAGACGGCCGCGCTCCGCGTCTTCT
This sequence comes from uncultured Sphingomonadaceae bacterium, assembly GCA_937995515.1. Taxonomy (GTDB): domain Bacteria; phylum Pseudomonadota; class Alphaproteobacteria; order Sphingomonadales; family Sphingomonadaceae; genus Thermaurantiacus. The sequence goes on from CALKJZ010000011.1 coordinate 50,478, forward strand.
CCAACGCCGAGGGCGCCTACGGGGCGAACGTGAACCTGATGATCGACGCCGCGCTGTGGACCAGCCCGGACGAGCTGGCGGAAGCCTTCGAGCGGCAGAAGGGCCATGCCTACGGGCGCTCGGGCAAGGCTGTGAAGGCGCCCGAGATCCTGAACGCGGCTCTTGCAACCGCCGAGCTCGCCTACCAGAATCTTGAGTCCGTCGAGCTCGGGATCACCTCGGTCGACCAGTATGTCGACAGTCTGGGCGGCATGTCGCGGCTCATCTCGCGGGCGCGCGGCGCCGAGCCGCCCGTCTACATCGGTGACGAGACCGGCCGGCACGCGACGGTGCGCACGCTCGAGGAGCAGGTGGCGCTTGAGACGCGCACGCGCCTTCTCAACCCGGCGTGGCTCGAGCCGATGCTTGAACATGGAGCCGAAGGCGTCAAGCAGCTCGAAACGGGCGTGACGGCAGCGCTCGGCTGGTCTGCCACCACCGGGCAGGTGGCGCCCTGGGTCTATGCCCGGATCTCGGAGACCTATGTCCTCGACGCGGCGATGCGCGACCGGCTGGCCGCGCTCAACCCGAAGGCCACCGCCCGCATGGCCAACCGGCTCCTCGAGGCGAGCGACCGCCAGTTCTGGCAGCCGGATGCGGCAACGCTTGCCGCGCTGCAGGCGGCCGCCGACGCGCTGGAAGACCGGCTCGAGGGCATCCCGTCTGCCGCGCCCCACCCCCCGCGCGAGCTCGCAGCCTAGGAGGACCCGCAACCATGGCGCTTCTCGACCCGCCCCCGGCCCCCCGCGAGGATGGCGAAGGCTCTGTCCAGGTCCGGCTCGACCCGCGCGACCGGATTGCGACCGCCAAGGTGTTCGCCGTCTACGGCAAGGGCGGCATCGGCAAGTCCACCACCTCCTCGAACCTCTCGGCGGCCTTCTCGCTCCTTGGCAAGCGGGTGCTGCAGATCGGCTGCGACCCGAAGCACGACAGCACCTTCACGCTCACCAAGAAGCTGGTGCCCACGGTGATCGACGTGCTGGAGTCGGTTGAGTTCCACCATGAGGAGCTCCGGCCCGAGGACTATATGTTCGAGGGCTTCAACGGCGTGATGTGCGTGGAGGCGGGGGGGCCGCCGGCCGGCACCGGCTGCGGCGGCTATGTGGTGGGGCAGACGGTGAAGCTGCTGAAGCAGCATCACCTGCTGGAAGACACCGATGTCGTCATTTTCGACGTGCTGGGCGACGTGGTGTGCGGCGGCTTTGCCGCACCGCTGCAGCATGCCGAGCGGGCGCTCGTGGTGGCCGCCAACGATTTCGATTCCATCTTCGCCATGAACCGGATCGTTGCCGCGATCAGGGCCAAGGCCCGGAACTACGGGGTGCGGCTTGCCGGCGTGATCGCCAACCGCTCGGCCGCAACCGACGAGATCGACCGCTTCGCCGAGGCGATCGGGCTGAGGCGGCTGGCCCATTTCCGCGATGTGGACGCGATCCGCCGCTCGCGGCTGAAGAAATGCACCCTGTTCGAGATGGAGGACAGCCCGGAGGTGGAAGCGGCCCGGCAGGAATATCTGCGCCTCGCCGAGCTCCTGTGGGATGGCGTGCCGGCGCTCGACGCGGTCCCGATGAAGGATCGCGAGATCTTCGATTTCCTGGGGTTCGAGTGATGGCTGGTGCTGCCCCCGCTGCTGCCGGCACGGTGCCGTCGCCCGGGTGGGCGCGCTCGCGCGCGGCGCTTGAGGCCTATTTCGACCGCACCGCGTTCCGGCAGTGGGAGGCGCTGACCTCGGACGCGCGCGTCTCGCGCATCCGCGCAACCGTGCGTGCCGGCCGCGATTCCATGCGCGCGACCCTGCTCGGCTGGCTTCCCGGCGACATGCGGGGGCTCCGGCTGCTCGATGCGGGCTGCGGCACGGGAGCGCTTGCCGTGGAAGCCGCGCAGCGCGGCGCGCAGGTGACCGCCGTCGACATCTCCGCCCAGCTCATCGGGCTGGCCCGGGAGCGCGCGCCCGCCGGCCTTTCGATCGACTGGCAGGTGGGCGACATGCTGGACCCGGCGCTCGGGATCTTCGACCATGTGGTCGCGATGGACAGCCTTATCCACTACGCCGCCGGCGACATGGCAGCCGCCATCGCAGCCCTGGGCCGGCGGACGCGGGCGACGCTGCTTGTCACCTGCGCCCCGCGCACGCCGCTTCTTTCGGCCATGCATGCCGCCGGTCGGCTGTTCCCGCGTGGAGACCGGGCGCCGGCCATCCGGCCGGTTGCGCCTGCGCGACTTGCGGCCCTGCTCTCCGAGGCGCTGCCGGGCTGTGCGACCCGCCGCCAGCAGCGGATCGCCTCGGGCTTCTATACCTCGCACGCGATGGAGATCGCAGCTCCATGATCCGCGCGAGCACATGGACGCGGATGGGGCAGCGGTTCCTGCCCTTTGCCGATGCGGCAACGCCCGAGCTGCCGCTCGCCCGGCTGCTGCGCCTGTCGCTCTTCCAAGTCTCGGTGGGCCTGAGCGCGGTGCTGCTCACCGGCACGCTCAACCGGGTGATGATCGTCGAGCTCGGGCTTCCGGCCGCGCTGGTTGCCACCATGGTGGCCCTGCCGCTGCTGTTTGCGCCTGCGCGCGCCATCATCGGCTTCCGCTCCGACCATCACCGGTCGGTCCTCGGCTGGAGGCGCGTGCCCTATCTCTGGTTCGGCTCGCTCCTCCAGTTCGGCGGGCTTGCCATCATGCCCTTCGCGCTTCTGGTGATGACCGGACAGGGCGAGGGTCCGGCATCGGTCGGCATCGCCGGCGGAGTGCTCGCCTTCCTGATGGTCGGCGCGGGCATGCACACCACGCAGACCGCCGGCCTTGCGCTTGCAACCGATCTTGCCCCCGAAGCAGCGCGGCCGCGGGCGGTCGCGCTCCTCTACGTGACCCTGCTCCTCGGCATGCTCCTCGCCTCGCTGGCGGTCGGCTCGGCCCTCCGCGCTTTCTCGCCGACGCGGCTCATCCAGGTGGTGCAGGGCGCAGCCGCGCTCACCATCCTCCTCAATCTCGTGGCGCTCTGGAAGCAGGAGCCGCGCAACCCGGCTGCCACCCGCGGCGACCAGCCGGCGCCGGCCTTCGGGGAGGCATGGCGGGCCTTTGCCACGCCTTCGCGCACGCGCCGGCTGCTTGCAGCCGTCGCGCTCGGCACGGCCGGGTTCAACATGCAGGATGTGCTGCTGGAGCCCTTCGGCGGCGAGGTGCTCGGCCTCTCGGTCGGCCGCACGACGATGCTGACGGCGCTCTGGGCCTCGGGGATGCTGGCCGGGTTCGTGCTCGCCGCACGTCAGCTCGGCGCAGACGGCAGGGACCCGATGCGGCTCGCCGCGCTCGGCGTGCTGGCCGGCATCGTCTCCTTCTCGCTCGTCATCTTCTCCGCTCCATTGGCCTCGGTGCCGCTGTTTGCGGCCGGCGTTGTCGGCATCGGGTTCGGCGGCGGCCTGTTCGGGGTGTGCATGCTGATTGCCGCCATGGGGCTGGCCGATGGCGCCCGCACCGGGCTTGCGCTCGGCGCCTGGGGCGCGGTGCAGGCGAGCGCCGCCGGGATTGGCCTGATGCTGGCCGGCGTGATCCGCGACGGCACCAATGCGGCAGCCGCCAGCGGCGCGCTCGGCGCGCCGCTCTCCGGCCCTGCCAGCGGCTATCTTGTCGTCTGGCATATCGAAATCGCGCTCCTGTTTTCCAGTCTCATTGCCCTTGGTCCGCTGGCGCGGCGGTCCGGCCAAGAGGGTTCGCAATCCCCGCGCCGCTTCGGCCTTGCGGAGTTTCCCGCATGAGCCCCGCACATGGAGAACGCCCATGTCCCCTGTCCTGGTAGGCGGCATCGATGTCGCCCTGTTGTGCTTCCTTGCCTTCTTCGTCTTCTTCATCGGACTGGTCATCTACCTGCGCCGCGAGGACCGTCGGGAGGGCTATCCGCTGGAGCATGAGATCACCGGCCGGCTCCAGCCGATCGACGGCTTCCTGCAGACCGCCCCGCAGAAGAGCTTTCGCCTGCCGCACGGCCACGGCGTGGTAACCGCACCTACTGGCGGACGGGATCCGCTCGATTTCCCGGCCCGGCGGGTCGAGAACTTCCCCGGCGCACCCTATGTTCCCACCGGCAACCCGCTGGTCGATGGCGTCGGGCCGGCGGCCTGGTGCAAGCGGGCGAAGCGGCCGGATCTCGACTGGGAAGGCCGGCCGCGCATCCTGCCGCTCCGGCTGCTCAACGACTTCAGCATCGATCCCAACGATCCCGACCCGCGCGGCTTCACCATCTTCGGCGCCGACGAGGAGCCGGCCGGCAAGGTGACCGACGTGTGGGTCGACCGGACCGACCATCTGATCCGCTACCTCGAGGTTCTGCTGCCCTCGGGCCGCACCATCCTCGTGCCCATGTTCCAGACGGTGGTGCTGCGGGATGCCGGACAGGTGCAGACCGACGCGCTGCTTGCGGCCCAGTTTGCCGATGCGCCCGGACTTGCCAACCCCGATCAGGTGACGCTCGAGGAGGAAGACCGGATCCAGGCCTATTTCGGCGGCGGCTATCTCTATGCCACGCCCGAGCGCTCGGAGCCGCTGCTGTGAGCCACGATCACGGCGGCTACGTCGAAGGCCCGATCCCGGGCCTTCCCGGGCCTCTCCCCGAGGGCGAGGAGCTGCTCTGGCAGGGCAGCCCGGACTGGAAGCGGCTTGCGATCGCCGCGCTCCACGTGCGGCTTGTTGCCGTCTGGTTCGCAGGGCTTCTGGTCTTCGCACTCCTCGCCGGGGATGGCGTGTCCGGGATCGGCACCACGCTCGTTGCGGCCGCGGTCTCGCTCGGGCTCCTCGGCCTTCTCGCTTGGGCCATGGCGCGCTCGGCCATCTACACCATCACCTCGAGGCGCGTGGTGATGCGCTATGGCGTGGCGCTTCCCAAGTGCATCAACATCCCGTTCCGCATCGTCCGGTCGGCTGGCCTTCGACTCTTCCCCGACGGGACAGGCGACCTGCCGCTGGAACTCGAGCTCCGCAAGGGCGACCGGCTGGGCTGGGCAATGCTTTGGCCGCACGCGCGGCCCTGGAAGATCAACCGGCCGCAGCCGATGCTGCGTGCGGTGCCCGATGCCGAGCGGGTGGCTGCGATCCTCGGCCAGGCGCTGCTTGCCGCCAATCCGGACGGCCGGCGCACCGCGCTTGCCCCGCGCAACGAGGCCGACGGGGCAGCTGCACCGCAGGCAGTCGCAGCATGAGCCGGATCGACACGGCGCCGTTTCCGAAGCTCCCGCTGTGGGGCGCGGCCGGCGTCGTCATCCTCTCGCTGTTCCTCGTCACCTCCGTCCGGCTGGGGCTGATCGTGCCGGTGCGCGCGAGCGCCGAGCAGTATCGCGACGCGCGCGGGATCGAGGCGCTCGCCGAGCGCGACCTCCTGTTCGGCGATTCGCCCGACGGTGCGGTCGTGGTGCGCGATGCGGCAACGGGCGAGGTGGTCGACACCGTGCCGCCGGGGGCGGAGAACGGCTTTGTGCGCGGCGTGATGCGCGGGCTCGCGCGCGAGCGGCGACAAAAGGCGGTGGGGCCGGAGGTGCCGTTCCGGGTGACGCTCTGGACCGACAATGAACTGACACTCACCGACCTTGCCACTGGCCGCGAGATCGACCTCAACGCCTTCGGCGGCACCAACCGCGACGCGTTCGTCCGCCTGCTGCCGCCCGAGGCGCAGGCGGTCGCGCGGGCGAGGCGGGCATCATGAACGGGCTTTTCGGCTTGTTTGCCGGATCGCGTCTCGTCGTGGGGTGCACGGTCGAGATCGACCACACGCCCGAGCGGTTCGGCGCACACGTGCACCTCGATGGCGAGCCGGCCATCGGCCCGGGAGACCGGGTGCGTGTGACCGGCGCGCCGATCGAGGTGAAGCCCGGCGACCGGCTGGTGCTGCGCCGCACGGCCGAGATCACCCGCGCGAGCGGGATCGCCCGCGCCCTCACCCGCCTGCGCGGTCATTTCGAGATGCTGGAACTTGCTGACGTCAGCTTTACCGACAGGAGGCCTGCATGACCGCTGCCCTCGAAACCCTGGCACCCGCGGCCCGCCGCCAGCGCGCCGCGGAAAAGCCGCGCACGAGCGACCGCTCGCTCGACATGGCGCGCAAGGACACGATCCTCTCGCCGCGATTTTACACCACCGATTTCGCAGCAATGGACCGGATCGATGTCTCCCCGGTGCGCGCCGAATGGGAGGCGCTGATGGCGGAAATGGAGGCCGACCCGAACCGCCGCCACTTCCGGCGCACCGAGGAGTTCGACGGCGTGCTCGAAGGCCTGCCAGACGAGCTGAAGGCCGAGTTCACCGATTTCCTCGTAAGCTCGCTGACCGCCGAGTTCTCCGGCTGCATCCTCTATGCCGAGATCGCCAAGCGGGTCAGCAACCCCGATGTGAAGCGGCTGTTCCGGCTGCTCTCGCGCGACGAGAGCCGGCACGCGGGATTCATCAACGATACGCTGAAGGATGCCGGGATCGGGGTGGATCTCGGCTTTCTCACCAAGACCAAGACCTACACCTACTTCAAGCCGAAGTTCATCTTCTATGCCGTCTATCTCTCGGAGAAGATCGGCTACGCCCGCTACATCACCATCTTCCGGCAGCTGGAGCGGCACCCGGAGCTTCGCTTCCACCCGATCTTCGCCTGGTTCGAGCGCTGGTGCAACGACGAGTTCCGCCACGGCGAGGCCTTCGCGCTGCTGATGCGCGCCAACCCGAAGCTGCTCGAGGGCGCAAACCGGTGGTGGATCCGCTTTTTCCTGCTCTCGGTCTATGCAACCATGTATGTGCGCGACCACAGCCGGCCCGTGTTCCACCACGCCCTCGGGCTCGACCCGACCGCCTACGACATGGAGGTCTTCCGCATCTGCAACAGCATCGCGCGGCAGGTGTTCCCGGTGGAAATCGATATCGAAAGCCCCGCCTTTCGTGCCGGCATGGAGCGGCTGCGCAAGGCGGCAGAAGGGATCGATACGGCGCGCGCGAAGGGCGGCCTTTCCGGCGCACTGGCGCGAGCCCGGCACATGGCTTCGGCAGGCGCCGCATTCGCACGCCTGTTCCTTGCCCCTGTGCGCACCAACCGCCTGCCCGAGACGGTGCGCATGGCGCCTGCCTGGTAGGGCGCGCCGGCGGTGGCCACGCTCTGGCTTACGGGTGCCGCAGTGGCGGTCGTTGCGTGGTTCGTCGCCACGGGCGCCATCCTGTGGCTCGACCGGCGGCCCGTCGACACCTACCCGGCGAGCGTGCTCGCCGTCACCGCCCTTTCGGGCATCGCCTTTGCCGTCGTGCTCGTCACGGCGGAAATGCCGCACGGGCAAGCCGCCTTTGCCGGGTTCCTGGCCACGCTGCTGCTGTGGGGCTGGCACGAGATGACCTTCCTCATGGGCCTTGTCACAGGCCCGCGGCGGCTGCCCTGCCCCGCGGACGCGCGCGGCTGGCAGCGCTTCCGCTTTGCAACCGCCACGCTCATCCACCACGAGATCGCGCTTGCTGCCACCGCGCTTGTCCTCTTCCTCGTGACCTGGGGGCAGCCGAACCAAGTCGCCCCGCTCACCTTCCTGCTGTTGTTCGTGATGCGGCTTTCGACCAAGCTCAACATCTTCCTTGGCGTGCCACACATGGCGCACGAGATGCTCCCCGAGCATCTGGCCTATCTGAAGACCTATTTCGGGACCAGACGCCGCAGCCCCTTGATGCCCCTTTCGATTCTCGCCACCTCGGCGCTTGCGGCAGCGCTGGTGGCGGCAGCCCTCCGTGCCGATCCGGGAAGCGCCGGGGCGGCAACGCTTGTGCTGCTGGCGGTGCTGACGCTAGTCGCACTTGCGGAGCACCTGTTCCTGATGCTGCCCGTGCGCGATTCCGCGCTGTGGGGCTGGGCGATGCGGCAGGCGCGGTGAGAATGGGCGCCATGACAGGCGCGGCGCACCGGCACGCGCGGGCCGGCAGAGGGGGCACCTGCCGGCAGGAAGGCCCCCGGGGCCGGCGTGAGGGGAAGGGGCCGGAATGACCAGGAAGGACAAGACGATGGACTATGATGCGTTGTGCGAGGCCCAGCTCGAACAGCTGCGCGAGGCCGGCAACTATCGCATCTTCGCCGAGCTGGAGCGCCGCCGCGGCGCCTATCCGGCCGCGCGCCGCCACGCCGGAGGGCGGGTCGAGGATGTGACCGTCTGGTGCTCCAACGACTATCTCGGCATGGGCCAGCACCCCGACGTGATTGCGGCCATGCACGAGGCGCTCGACGCGCAGGGCGCAGGCGCAGGCGGCACGCGCAACATCTCGGGCACCAACCACCTGCATGTCGAGCTCGAACGCGAGCTTGCCGACCTGCACGGCAAGCCGGCAGCTCTTCTGTTCACCTCGGGCTATGTCTCCAACTGGGCGGCGCTGGGCACGCTGGCGGGCCGGCTGCCGAACTGCGCGGTCTTCTCCGATGCCGCCAACCACGCCTCGATGATCGAGGGGATCCGCCACAGCAGGGCCGAACGGTTCATCTTCGCGCACAACTCGCCCGAGGATCTCGACGCCAAGCTGTCCCGGGTCGACCCAGGGCGGCCCAAGCTGGTGGCCTTCGAGAGCGTCTATTCAATGGACGGCGACATTGCGCCCATCGCCGAGATCGTGGAGGTCGCCGAGCGGCACGGCGCCATGACCTATCTCGACGAGGTGCATGCGGTCGGCCTCTATGGCGCGCGCGGCGGCGGCATTGCCGAGCGCGAGGGGCTGATGGACCGGGTGACCGTCATCGAGGGGACACTCGGCAAGGCCTTCGGCGTGGTCGGCGGCTATATCGCTTCCTCGGCCTCGATCGTCGATTTCGTGCGCAGCTTCGCCTCCGGCTTCATCTTCACCACCGCCCTGCCGCCCGTCTGCGCCGCCGGGGCGCTGGCCTCGGTCCGGCACCTCAAGAGCAGCGACACCGAGCGCCAGCGGCACCGCGAGATTGTGGCCAGGGTGCGTCGGCGGCTCTCGCTGCTCGGCATCCCAATGATGGCGAACGACAGCCACATCATTCCCGTGATGGTGGGAGACCCGAAGCACTGCCGGATGATCTCCGACCGGCTGCTGGCCGAGCACGGTATCTATGTGCAGCCGATCAACTATCCCACGGTGCCACGCGGCACGGAGCGGCTGCGGATCACGCCCTCGCCCGTGCACAGCGATGCTGACGTGGACCGGCTGGTGCGCGCGCTGTCCGACATCTGGTCGGAATGCGCGCTGGCGAGGTGCAGCGTCGCAGCCTGAGCCGCGCCCGCCACGCGGCCGTTGCGCAAGCCGCCGCCGCTGATAGGGCAGGGTGTATGGCTTTCGCCTATCCCTTCTCCGCCATTGTCGGCCAGGAGGAGATGAAGCGCGCGCTGCTGATCGCCGCCGTCGACCCGCGCCTCGGCGGCGTGATGGTGTTCGGCGACCGCGGCACGGGCAAGTCCACCGCGGTGCGCGCGCTCAGCCAGCTGCTTCCGCCCATCCGGGTGGTGGCGGGCTGCCCCTTCAACTGCGCGCCCGATCGCGCGCCCTGCCCCGTGCCCTGCACGCGCAAGGACGGCCGCGCCGGGTCGCGCGCGGTGCCGGTGCCGTTTGTCGACCTGCCGCTTGGCGCAACCGAGGACCGGGTGGTGGGCAGCCTTGACCTCGAGGCGGCGCTCTCAACCGGCGTGCGGCGGTTCGAGCCGGGCCTCCTTGCGCGCGCGCACCGCGGCTTTCTCTACATCGACGAGGTGAACCTGCTCGAGGACCATATTGTCGACCTGCTGCTCGATGTGGCGGTCTCGGGCGAAAGCGTGGTCGAGCGCGAGGGGCTCTCGGTGCGCCATGCCGCGCGGTTTCAGCTGATCGGCTCGGGCAATCCCGAGGAAGGCGAGCTGCGACCGCAGCTTCTTGACCGGTTTGCGCTTTCGGTCGAGGTGACAACGCCCGCAGCAATCGAGGACCGGGTCGAGATCGTGCGCCGGCGCGATGCCTTCGACCGCGACCCGCAGGCGTTTGTGGCGATGTGGCAGGAGGCGGACGCGCAGGTCGCGCGCAGCATCGCCCGCGCCCGCCGCCGGCTGGAGCGCATCGCCGTGCCCGACGAGGTGCTCGCGCTCGGAGCGCGGCTGTGCTCGGAGCTCGGCGCCGACGGGCTGCGCGGCGAGCTCACGCTGATGCGCGCGGGCCGCGCGCTCGCGGCGCTCGGCCGGGGCGAGTCGATGACCGGGAAGGATCTTGCAGCCGTCGCGCCGATGGCGCTGCGGCACCGGCTGCGCCGCAACCCGCTTGACGAGACCGGCTCCAGCGCGCGGATCGCCCGCGCGCTCGAAGGCCTGCTTTCCGCGTGACGGCGGCGGACCAGCGCTGGGCCGATGCGCTTGCGGCCGCGCGGCTCCTCCAGACGCTTCCCTTCGCGCTCGGTGGGGCGCATGTGCGCGCGCGGCCGGGGCCCCAGCGCGACGCTTGGCTGGCGGCGCTCCGCACTGGGCTCGGCGGTGCCACCCCGGTCTGCCGCGCGCCGGCTGGCGCTGGCGCAGACGCGCTCCTCGGCGGGCTCGATCTTGCCGCCACGCTCGCCAGTGGCCGGCCAGCCTTTGGCGAGGGCCTCCTCAAGGCCGCCGATGGCGGCGTTCTGCTGCTGCCCATGGCTGAACGGCTCGCGCCCGATGGTGCAGCCGTTCTTGCCGCCGTGCTCGACCAGGGCCGGCTTCCCGCTGGGCCGGCCGGCGGACACCCCGTGCGTCTGCTGGTCATTGCGCTCGATGAGGGCGCAGACGACGAACGCCTGAGCCCGCTCCTCTCCGCCCGCCTTGCGCTTTTGCTCGATCTCGAGGGCGTGCGGCCGGGGCCCGCCGGGGTTGCGGCCACCAGTGCGGCCGTTTCGGCCGAGGCTGCGGCCGGGGCCCTCTGCCGGGCATCCGCGGCGCTCGGCCTCGACTCGCCACGCTGGCCTCTCCATGCGCTGCGGTGCGCGCGCGCGCTGGCGGCCGCAGATGCGCGACCGCTCAACGAGGGAGATCTTGCCCTTGCCGTGCGGCTCGTGCTGGCGCCGCGCGCCATCTGCGCCCCGGCAGCCGCCGGCCCGGCAGAGCCGGCGCCGCCCCCATCGCCCGAGCCCGCCGGGGGCGCACCCCGCCCCGAAAGCGATGGGCCGGGGGCGGGCAGCCTTGCCGAGCTTCTGGTCGAATCGGCGCGCGCCGTGCTTCCCCCGGGTCTCGAGCCGGAGGCGGCTGCGCCGACACGCGGGGCCGCCGGCGGCGCCGGGCGCAGCCGCGGGGCGCTCCAGCGCGCGGGCGGGCGGGGACGGCCGGCCGGCACGCAGGCGCGGCCGCCGCGGGCCGGGGAGCGGCTGGCTCTGGTCGAGACGCTGAAGGCTGCAGCGCCGTGGCAGGCCGTGCGCCGCCGGGAGCAGCCGCCGGCGCCCGGAGCACAAGACCGGTTCCGGGTGCTGAGGGGCGATCTTCGCACCCAGCGGCGCAGGCGGCCGGCCGAGATGACCAGCATCTTCCTTGTCGATGCGTCCGGCTCGGCAGCTGTCGCCCGGCTCGCCGAGGCGAAGGGCGCAGTCGAGCTGCTGCTGACGCGGGCCTACGCACGGCGCGACGAGGTGGCGCTGGTGGCCTTCCGCGGCACACGGGCCGAGGTTCTGCTGCCGCCAACCCGATCGCTTGCACGGGCCCGGCGCGCCCTTGCCGACCTGCCCGGCGGCGGCGGCACGCCGATTGCACACGCGCTCGAAACGGCGCACCTGCTCGGCCTCGGCTGCCGGGCGCGCGGCCGCAGCCCGACGATCATCCTCCTGACCGACGGCCGGGCCAATGTGGCCCGCACTGCCGGCGTCGACCCGATGGACGATGCCGAGGCAGCCGCGCGCGCGATTGCCGCAGCCGGTCTTCGCGCAATCCTCATCGACGTGGCGCCGAGGCCAAGGGCCGAGGGGCCCCGGCTTGCCCGCGCGCTCGGCGCACGGCACGTGGCGCTGCCGCGGGTGGAGGCCGGGCGGGTGGTGGCAGCAGTGGAGGCGGGGGCATGAGCGGCCTCGTTTGGGACGAGATGCGCAACGAATGGCCCAATGCCGAGGCCAGCCGGTTCGTCTTGGCAGGCGGCATCCGCTTTCACGTGCAGGAGGCAGGTTCGGGCCCGGGACTCCTTCTGCTGCACGGGACGGGCGCCGCCACCCACAGCTGGCGCGACGTGCTGCCGCTGGCCGCCCGGCATTTCCGCGTGATCGCACCCGACCTGCCAGGCCATGGCTTCACCGCGCGGCTGGCCGACCTTTCGCTCCCCGGCATCGCCCGGGCGCTCGCCTCCCTCGTGGACACGCTTGGCGCAGCGCCCGACCTGATTGTGGGCCACAGCGCCGGGGCGGCCCTCGCGGTGCGCTTGGCGCTCGATTCGGACGCCCCGCCGCGCGCGATCGCCGGGGTCGGCAGCGCGCTCCAGCCCTTTCCCGGCATGGCCGGCGCGCTGTTTCCGGCGATGGCAAAGCTCCTGTTTGCCAACCCGTTCGTTCCTGCGCTGTTTTCGATGCGCACGCTGGTCCCAGGCGAGACCGAGCGGTTCCTCGCTCGCGCGACAGGCTCGCGAATCGACCGGCGCGGCGTGGCCCTCTACGAGCGGCTGTTCCGCTCGCCCACCCATGTCGGCGGCGCGCTCGGCATGATGGCGGCCTGGGATGTTGCCCCGCTGGAGGGCGAGATGCCCCGGCTTGCCATGCCGTTCCTGCTGCTCCACGGCGCAAACGACAAGACGGTGCCGCCTTCGGTCAGCGAGACGGTGGCACGGCGGGTTGCCACGGCTCGCGTCGAGATCCTTCCCGGGCTCGGCCACCTGCTGCACGAGGAACGGCCGGACTCGTTCGTCGACCGGCTGGTGATGCTAGCGCGCGAGGCGGGCGTTGTGCCCGTCGCCGAGACGGCCTGATGGAACCGGGGCTCCTTGGCCTGATCGAGCTGGTGCTGGTGTTCGGGCTGGTGCTCGGATTTGCGATCTGGCAGCTGCGCGATGTTGCGCGCGCCCAGCGCAGGCGCCGCGACGGGGACGGGGATGGGGACAGGCAGGACTAGCGCCTCAGGCGCGGCGCGGCATGCGGAACGGCAGCATCCATTGCACGAGGCGGTGGCGGAACCGCGTGAGCGACAGCGACTCGTGGACGGCGAGCGTCTCCTCCCCAAACAGCCTGACCCCGATGGCCGAGCGGCTGTAGAAGGGGGCATCCTCCCAGGTCCGCGCCAGCATGGCCGGATGGCCGGGATCGGAGCGGGCTGCGCGCGGCATCAGCCAGCCGGTGGGAAGGATGGGGTGGAGCGGCGGCGGCTCGACCGGCCGGGCCGCGCCCGAGGGATCGAAGGCGAGGCTGAGCGCAAAGCGGCTGCCGTCGAGCCGCATGCCCTCGTAGAAGACCAGCGCACCGCGGCGGCTGTGCGCGCGCGACCATTGCCAGTCCCGGAACCGGTCTTCCATCGGCTCGTCGCCAAAGTTGCTGTCGACATAGGCGTCGCCGGCCCAGCGCAGCCGCGGGGCCTCAAGCGCCACCTCCACCCGTGCGCGGGTGGCGATCGGCGCCCAGCGATGGAGGCCCTCGGGGTCGAGCGGGAAGCTCTCTTCAACCAGCGCCTCGGGGAAGACCCGCACCCGGCCCTTCACCCGCTCGCGCCACACCGCGCCGCGCTCGTCGATCTCGAAGGCGAGGCACTGCCCGTCCCATGTCACGCGGCTGGGCCCGATGGCGAGCGCGTCGCGCGCCTGCAAAAGCGCCGCCTCCCCGCGCTCGGTCATCGCCCAGCGCGCAGCCCGCGGGCCGTAGAGGGCGACGTTGAGCGCCACATGGTCGTGCGGGCGGGCCTTGCCCGCGCGCACATAATAGGGCGAGAAGACGCTGCCGATGAAGGCGATGAGGGTCAGCCCGTGGGCGCCGTCGTCGGCGATCGCGTCGACATACCACCAGGCATAGCCGCCGGGACGAACGCGCGCGTCGAAGCGAGGTCCCGGAGCACGGCCTCGCTCGCCAGCCGGCCCGAGGCCGCAGCCATCGGCACGCCCGGCCCCGGGTGACAGGCTCCGCCCGCAAGGTACAGGCCCGGGATCCGGCTTGCGCTGCCCGGCCGGAGGAAGGAGGCCGCCCATCCGTGCGAGGCCCGTCCATAGAGGGCTCCACCCGTCGACGGGAACAGCTGCTCGTAGTCGCTGGGAGTCACCCGGACGATTGCGCCGGGCAGCGGCTGGAAGCAGAGCCCTGAGCGCTGGAGGCAGGTCCAGATCGCATCCTCGCACTGGCGGATCTCCCTCTCGTCCGGCCTTCCGGTATCGCCGGTTGCAGGCGCGTTGACAATGATCTGCACGCGCTCGGCAGCCGCGTCAAAGGCGCCGTCGGCCTCGCCCATCCGGGCTCCGGTGGGGCCCCGATCCTGCGCGCACAGATAGACGGTGGGCCGAACGGGCAGGCGGCCGGCCCGGATGTCGCGGAACTCGCCGGCATAGTCGGCGCTGAAGAACACATTGTGGTGCTGGAGATCGAAGCCGGATGCCACCCCGCACGCCATGAGCGTGAGGGACGACAGCGAGCGCGCGCCCGGCGGCACCTGGCGCACCGCGCGCTGCGCCGCCGAGCCGAGGCGCCCGCTGCCGATGGCGGAGGGGTCGCAGTTGGCGATCACCGCCCGTGCGCTCACCACCTCGCCCGAGGCGAGCCGCACGCCGCAGGCGCGCCCGGCGGCCACCAGGATCTCGGCCACCTCCGCGCCGGTCCGGATCGCGGCACCGTGCCGCGCGGCCACCGCTGCCAGCGCTTCGGCCACGCGCGAGAGGCCCCCGTCCACCAGCCAGACGCCCGATGTCTCGACATGGGCAATGAGCATCAGCGTGGCTGGCGCGCGGAAGGGGTCGGCGCCGCAATAGGTGGCATAGCGGGCGAACAGCTGCCGCAGCCGCGGGTCGCGGAAGTGGCCGCCGAGGGCGTTCCACATCGTCTCATAGGGGCGCGTGGCCTGCAGTTCCGGAAGACGGCGCAGGCCGAGGCGGAAGGTGAGGCCCAGCGGGTTGGTGCGCGGCCGCCACAGAAAGGCCTCGGCCAGCGTGTCGTGGATACGCCGGGCCTCGGCGGCAAAGCCGGCATAGGCGCGCGCCGCCTCGGCGCCTGCGAACCGGCCGATGGCATCGATCGTCCGCGCCGCGTCGGCATGAAGGTCGAGCGTGCTGCCGTCGGGCCAGGCGTGGCGGGCGAGCACATCGGCCCGCCTCAGGCGGACCTCGGAATCGAGATCGGCGCCGGCGGCGGCGAAAATCTCGCGGAACACCTGCGCCATGGTGAAGACCGTCGGCCCGGCCTCGACCGGATGGCCCGCGGCGTCGACCTTGCGCAGCTTGCCGCCGACTGCGGGCTGGCGCTCGAGCAGGGTGACAGGCACGCCGCGCGCGGCAAGGAGGGCCGCGGCCGCGAGCCCGCCGATGCCGCCACCGATGATTGCCACCCGCTCTGCGTCTGCGCCAGCCATGCACCCTCGCGTTGACGGGCCCCTAGCAGATGTCCACAACGGCTGACACGTAGCGTCCGGGTCGCAGACCGGAAGCAGGGGAGGCGGGTTACGGCACAGGCAGGCGATGCGCGGCCGACGTTGCGCGAGCGCTGGGTGCGGCTTCGCAACCATGTCCTCTCCAGCCCGGAGGTGACACGCTGGGCGGTGCGCTTCCCGCTCACCCGGCCGATTGCGCGCCGCCGCGCGCGCGGCATCTTCGACCTTGTGGCCGGCTTCGTCTATGCCCAGGTGACGGCGGCCGCCATCGAGACGGGGCTCGTTGCGTTCCTCGCGCGCGGCGGCGCCACCATCGAGGCGTTTGCCGCCGAATCCGGCCTTGCACCCCATGCTGCGGCAACGCTCGTCCGGGCGGCCGCAGCGATCCGGCTCGCCGAGGAGGTGGCCCCCGGGCGCTACGCACTTGGCGTGCTCGGCGAAAGCCTGCACGGCTCGCCCGGGATTGCCGAGCTCGTGGCGCATCACCGCCTGCTCTATGCCGATCTTGCCGACCCGGTCGGCCTTCTTGCGCGGGGCGGCGGCGGCGGCGCGCTTGCCGCACTGTGGACCTATGCCGAGGGAGAGCGGCAGCCGGAGGCGACCGAAGCCTATTCGCAGCTGATGGCGGCCTCGCAGCCGCTGGTGGCAGCCCACATCCTCGATGCCGTCGATCTCGCCCCTCGGCGCTTCCTTCTCGATATCGGCGGCGGCGAGGGCGCATTTGTCGAAGCCGTTGCCGCGCGCCATCCGCACCTGCGCCTTGCCCTCCTCGACCTGCCCGAGGTGGCCGCGCGCGCCCGCGCGCGACTCGGCCCGCGCGCCGAGGTGCACGCCGGGGACTTCCGGCACGGCCTGCCGCCGCCCGGCCCCGATACGGTTTCGCTGGTGCGGGTTGCCCACGACCACGACGACCCGGTGGTCGCCGACCTGTTCGCGCGAATCGCCTGGCTCCTGCCCAGCGGCGGACAGCTGATCGTGGCCGAGCCGATGGCGGGCACCCGCGGAGCGGAGCCGGCCGGCCACGCCTATTTCGGTTTCTACCTCTTTGCCATGGGCTCGGGGCGGCCGCGCACGGCCGCAGAGCTGACAGACATGCTCCGGAAGGCCGGATTCCGCTCGGTTTCCGAGCGCCGGACCCACCTTCCGCTCGCTGTCCGGGTTCTGGTTGCGACGCGTTGACCCGGCCCTGTCACGGCTGCTTGACATCAAGCCGTGTCAATCTAGAGTGACACCCGTGGAGGGAGGCTAGGGCGCAAGTCCGGTGCCAGCTCGGGAGAGACGGGGCATGGAGACCCTTGCGGTCGTCATCGAGAAGCCGGGAGAGGTGGCGCTTCGCCGCCTTGGCCTTGCGGCGATGGGGCCGGCCGACATCCTCGTCGAGATCGACTGGTCGGGCATTTCCACGGGCACGGAGAAGCTGCTGTGGAGCGGCCGCATGCCACCCTTCCCCGGCCTCGGCTATCCGCTGGTGCCGGGCTACGAGGCTGTCGGACGGGTCATGGATGCGGGCGCCGATGCGCGGCGTTTCATCGGCGAGACGGTGTTCGTGCCGGGTGCTTCCTGTTTCGAGGGCGTGCGCGGGCTGTTCGGCGGCTCCGCCAGGCGGCTGGTGGTGCCCGCAGCGCGCGCCGTGCCCGTTGGCGGGCTCGGGGCTGATGCCGCGCTTCTGGCGCTGGCGGCAACCGCCCGGCACGCAATCGGCCCCGGGCCCTTGCCGGAGCTTGTGGTCGGCCATGGCGTGCTCGGCCGGCTGGTTGCGCGGATCGCGGTTGCGCTCGGCGGCGCGCCGACCGTGTGGGAGGTGAACCCCGAGCGGCGGGCGGGTGCGGCCGGCTATGCCGTGGGCACCGCGGAGGCCGACCCGCGGCGCGACTATGCCGCCATCTGCGATGCCAGCGGCGCGCCGGATGTTCTCGACCTCCTGATCGAGCGGCTGGCGCGCGGCGGCGAGATTGTGCTTGCCGGCTTCTACGAGGCGCCGCTCAGCTTCGCTTTCCCGCCGGCCTTCATGCGCGAGGCGCGGCTCAGGGTAGCGGCCGAGTTCACCGGGGCGGATGTCGCCGATGTGCTCGCCATGGTGGCCGACGGTCGCCTGTCGCTCGACGGCCTCGTGACCCACACGACGGCCGCGTCCGAGGCGCCGCGGGCCTATGCCCGCGCGTTCGAGGACAGCGCCTGCCTCAAGATGCTCATCGACTGGAGAGGGATGGCATGAGCCTGATGTCTGACGGCGGCGCGGCGCTGCGCGACGAGGCCCGACGGGAGCCGGACCCGGTGCATACCGGCCCGGCGAAGAGGGACACCCAGGTGATCGCCATCTACGGCAAGGGCGGCTCGGGCAAGTCGTTCACCCTTGCCAATCTGAGCTACATGATGGCCCAGCAGGGCAGGCGCGTGCTGCTGATCGGCTGCGACCCGAAGTCCGACACCACCTCGCTGCTGTTCGGCGGGCGCAGCTGCCCCACCATCATCGAGACCTCGAGCGCCAAGAAGCTCGCCGGCGAAGAGGTTGCCATCGAGGATGTGTGCTTCCAGCGCGACGGCGTTTTCGCGATGGAGCTCGGTGGCCCGGAAGTGGGCCGAGGCTGTGGCGGGCGCGGGATCATCCACGGCTTCGAGCTGATGGAGAAGCTTGGCTTCCACGAGTGGGGCTTCGATTATGTCCTGCTCGACTTTCTGGGCGATGTGGTGTGCGGTGGCTTCGGCCTGCCGATCGCGCGCGACATGTGCCAGAAGGTGATTGTCGTCGGCGCGAACGACCTGCAGTCGCTCTATGTTGCCAACAATGTCTGCAAGGCGGTGCAGTATTTCCGCAAGCTTGGCGGCAATGTGGGCGTGGCGGGGATGGTCATCAACAAGGACGATGGCACCGGCGAGGCGCAGGCGTTCGCCGAGGCGGTGGGCATTCCGGTGCTCGCGGCCATTCCGGCAAACGAGGATCTGCGACGCAAGTCGGCCAACTACCAGATCGTCGGCCGACCGGATGGCGAATGGGGGCCGCTGTTTGCAGAGCTTGCCGCCAATGTGGCCGCAGCCCCGCCCGTGCTCCCGACCCCGCTCGACCAGGATGGCCTGCTTGGCCTGTTCAAGCCGGAGGATGTGGGCCGCGACATCGCGCTGAAGCCCGCCACCCAGGCCGACATGCGCGGCACCGGCTGGGTGCCGAAGCCGTCGCTCGAAGTGGTCTACGACACGGTATGAGCCTCGAGACACCCCCCCGCACGCCGGACCGGCTGGTGCTCGAAGGCGGATGCAGTTCGGCCGAAACGATGCGCGGGGCCGCAGCCGAAGCCGGCAAGTCGGCCATGCTCGACCGTTATGCGCAAGATTATCCCAAGGGCCCGCACGACCAGCCGCAATCCATGTGCCCGGCCTTTGGAAGCCTGCGCGTGGGGCTGCGGATGCGCCGCACGGCCACCGTGCTCTCCGGCTCGGCCTGCTGTGTCTACGGCCTCACCTTCACCAGCCATTTCTATGGCGCGCGGCGCACCGTGGGCTACGTGCCGTTCAACTCGGAAACGCTGGTCACCGGCAAGCTGTTCGAGGACATCCGCGAGGCTGTCTTCGACCTCGCCAATCCGGCCCAGTATGATGCAATCATCGTCACCAACCTGTGCGTGCCGACAGCCTCGGGTGTCCCGCTGCAGCTGCTGCCGCGGCAGATCAACGGCGTGCGCATCATCGGCATCGACGTGCCGGGGTTCGGTGTGCCGACCCACGCCGAGGCCAAGGATGTGCTGGCGGGCGCAATGCTCGCCTACGCGCGAGGCGAGGCCGAGAGCGGCCCCGTTGCCGCGCCGCGTGATCGATCGGACCGGCCGACCGTGACTCTCCTCGGCGAGATGTTCCCGGCCGACCCGCCTGGAATCGGGCTGATGCTCGAGCCGCTGGGTCTTGCGGCCGGTCCGGTCGTACCGACGCGCGAATGGCGCGAGCTCTATGCCGCGCTCGATTGCGCAGCCTTTGCCGCCATCCATCCCTTCTACACGGCAAGCGTGCGCGAACTGGAGGCTGCGGGTCGGCCCGGCATTCCCTCCGCGCCCGTGGGCCGCGATGGCACGGCAGCCTGGCTCGACGCGGTGGGCGATGTGTGCGGGATCGCCCGCGCCCGCGTGGAGGCGGCCAAGAACCGGTTTCTGCCCGCGATTGCCGGCGCGCTGGCGGGCGCGCCCATCAGGGGCCGGATCACCGTCTCCGGCTATGAGGGCTCGGAGCTCCTGGTGGCGCGGCTCCTCATCGAAAGCGGCGCGGATGTGCCCTATGTCGGCACGGCGTGTCCGCGCACCCGCTGGTCAGACCCGGACCGGGAGTGGCTGGAAGCGCACGGTGCCCGCGTGCAGTATCGCGCAAGCCTGGAGCAGGACATCGCCGCCGTCGAGGCGTTCGGTCCGGATCTTGCGATCGGCACCACGCCGGTGGTGCAGCACGCCAAGTCGAAGTCGGTGCCTGCGCTCTATTTCACCAATCTCATCTCCGCCCGGCCGCTGATGGGGCCGGCGGGGGCCGGAAGCCTTGCGCAGGTGGTCAACGCGGCCATGGCCGGCAGGGCGCGGTTCGCCCGCATGGAGGCCTTCTTCGCGGGCGTGGGCGAGGGCGACACGGCGGGCATCTGGGACGACACGCCGGTGCCTCGCCCCGAGTTCAAGGCGAAGTTCCGGGCGCGCCGCGCGGCGGCGGGACGGGCCGAAGAGGCGATCGGGCAATGACCCTCATCCTCGATCACGACCGGGCAGGCGGCTATTGGGGCGCCGTTTATGCGTTCACCGCCGTGAAGGGCCTGCAGGTGATCATCGACGGCCCGGTGGGCTGCGAGAACCTGCCGGTCACCTCGGTGCTGCACTATACTGACGGGCTGCCGCCGCACGAGCTTCCGATCGTGGTGACCGGCCTTTCGGAGCAGGAACTGGGCCGCGACGGGACGGAGGGCGCCATGCGCCGCGCGTGGCAGACCCTCGACCCGGACCTGCCCGCGGTGGTGGTGACGGGCTCGATCGCCGAGATGATCGGCGGCGGCGTGACCCCGGAGGGCACCAGCATCCAGCGCTTCCTGCCGCGCACCATCGACGAAGACCAGTGGCAGTCGGCCGACCGGGCGCTCAAGTGGCTGTGGACCCAGTTCGGGCCGAAGACCGTGCCGCCGGCAAGACCCCGCAAGCCCGGTGCCAGGCCGAAGGTCAACATCATCGGCCCCATGTACGGCACCTTCAACATGCCCTCCGACCTT
The DNA here is from genome assembly GCA_937995515.1 of uncultured Sphingomonadaceae bacterium. GTDB lineage: Bacteria > Pseudomonadota > Alphaproteobacteria > Sphingomonadales > Sphingomonadaceae > Thermaurantiacus. The sequence goes on from CALKJZ010000011.1 coordinate 71,193, forward strand.
GCCGAGATCCGACGGCTGGTGGAGGGCATCGGTGCCGAGGTGAACATGGTGTTCCCGCTCGGCGCCCACCTCGCTGACATCCGCAGGCTCGCCGATGCCGAGGTCAACATCTGCATGTATCGCGAGTTCGGCCGCCAGCTGTGCGAGACGCTGGAACGGCCCTACCTCCAGGCACCGATCGGCCTTTCGTCGACCACCCTCTTCCTCGAGAAGCTCGGCGAGCTGCTCGGCCTTGACCCGCAGCCGTTCATCACCCGCGAGAAGCACACGACGATCAAGCCACTGTGGGACATCTGGCGGTCGGTCACGCAGGATTTCTTCGGCACCGCATCCTTCGGCGTGGTCGCGACCGAGACCTATGCGCGCGGCCTTCGCGCCTTCCTCGAGGACGACATGGGCCTGCCCTGCCACTTCGCCTTCTGGCGCTCGGCCGGGGTGAAGCCCGACAATGCGAAGGTGCGCGAGGCGATCCATGCGAACCCGCCGCTTGTCCTCTTCGGCTCCTACAATGAGCGGATGTATCTGGCCGAGGCGGGCGGGCGCGGAATCTATATTCCGGCGAGCTTTCCGGGCGCTGCGATCCGCCGGCACACCGGCACGCCGTTCATGGGCTATTCCGGGGCCTGCTACGTGGTGCAGGACGTGTGCAACGCGCTGTTCGACGCGCTGTTCCACATCCTGCCGCTCTCGACCCAGCTCGACCAGGCGGAAGCGACGCCGGCGCGACTGCGCGCCGAAATCGCCTGGGCGGATGACGCCAAGGCCGAGCTCGACCGGATCGTCGAGCGCGAGCCGGTGCTGGTGCGGATATCGGCCGCAAAGCGGCTGCGCGACGCGGCGGAGCGCGCAGCCATCGCGCGCGGCGAGGAGACCGTGTCGGGCGATCTCGTCAGGTCCGTTCTTCAGGGGAGCCGGGCGGCATGAGCGCGGCCCGCCCCGACGGCCCCGTGCGGGCCACAACCCGATCTTCGTGGGGGGGATCTCTCACGTGGATGCCGCCGGAGGACGCCTCCGCGCCCTTCATCTCGCGGGTACAATGGAGAGTAAGCAATGGCAGATGACAAGGAAAGGATGGGGGTCGGGACCTACCTGACGCCCGAGGAGGCGCAAGAGTTCCACAAGCTCTTCGTCACCGGGTTCGTGGTGTTCACCATCATCGCGATCATCGCGCATATCCTCGTGTGGAACTGGCGGCCGTGGCTGCCGGGCCCGGAAGGCTATGCCGCCGCCCCGCAGGTCGAGCAGCTCGCTGCCACCGCGGCTGCCACCACGCCTGCAAGCTGAGGAGAGAAGGCCATGTGGAGAATCTGGCTGATTTTCGACCCGCGGCGCGCGCTCACGGCCCTGTCCGTGTTCCTGTTCGTGCTCGCGCTGCTCATCCACTTCATCCTGCTGTCGACCGACCGGTTCAACTGGCTGGACGGCCCCTCGGCCGCCGGTTCGGCATCGGCAACGATGCCGGCCCCCACGGCCCAGGGATAGCGATCTTTCCCGGGCGGGCGTGAGCCGCCCGCCCGGGACATATCCTGCCGCCTGCCCGCCGGTGCGACGGGCTGGCGTATTGGCGACGCCCCAGTCCGGGGCTATGGAGGACATGGGCCATGGCGCTCTTGAGCTTCGAGCGGAAGTATCGGGTAAGAGGGGGCACGCTGATCGGCGGCGACCTCTTCGACTTCTGGGTGGGGCCCTTCTACGTGGGCTTCTTCGGGGTCACGACCATCTTCTTCGCCGCACTGGGAACCGCGCTCATCTTCTGGGGCGCAGCGCTTGATGTGCGCGCAGGCACCGGCTCGTGGAACCCGTGGCTCATCAGCATCGCCCCGCCCGACATCAGCTACGGGCTGGGGCTTGCGCCGCTGGCCGAAGGGGGCCTGTGGCAGATCATCACCATCTGCGCGATCGGCGCCTTCGTCTCCTGGGCGCTGCGGCAGGTGGAGATCAGCCGCAAGCTCGGCATGGCCTATCATGTGCCCGTCGCCTTCGGGGTCGCCATCTTCGCCTATGTGACGCTCGTGGTGATCCGCCCGCTGCTGCTGGGCGCCTGGGGGCACGGCTTTCCCTACGGCATCTGGAGCCACCTCGACTGGGTGTCGAACGTGGGTTACCAGTTCCTGCACTTCCACTACAATCCTGCGCACATGCTGGCGGTGACCTTCTTCTTCACCACCACGCTGGCGCTGTCGCTCCACGGCTCGCTTATCCTCTCGGCCGCCAATCCGCAGAGGGGCGAGGCGGTCAAGAGCCCGGAATATGAGGACACCTTCTTCCGCGATGTCCTCGGCTATTCGGTCGGCGAGCTCGGCATCCACCGCCTTGGCCTCTTCCTTGCACTCAACGCGGGCTTCTGGAGCGCGGTGTGCATCGTCATCAGCGGACCGTTCTGGACACGCGGCTGGCCGGAGTGGTGGACCTGGTGGCTCAACCTGCCGATCTGGTCCTGAGGAGAGTTGCCATGGGCTATCAGAACATCTTCACCCAGATCCAGGTCAAGGGGCCCCTGGAACCGGGCATCCCGCTGCCGCAGGGAGATTTTCCGCGCGTCGGCGAACCGACCTCCAACTACTGGCTCGGCAAGTTCGCCAACGCCCAGATCGGCCCCATCTACCTCGGGCGGCTGGGGGTCGCCTCGCTGGTCTGCGGCTTCATCGCCATCGAGATCATCGGCCTCAACATGTGGGCCTCGGTCGGCTGGGATCCCATCCAGTTCATCCGCCTCATGCCGTGGCTCGCGCTCGAGCCGCCGGGGCCGGAATGGGGTCTTCGGATCCCGCCACTCGCGCAGGGCGGCTGGTGGCTCATGGCGGGCTTTTTCCTGACCGCGGCGATCCTGCTCTGGTGGCTGCGGACCTACCGCCGGGCCATCGCGCTTGGCATGGGCACACATGTCGCCTGGGCGTTCGCGAGCGCCATCTGGCTCTATCTCGTGCTCGGCTTCATCCGGCCCATCCTGATGGGCAGCTGGTCGGAAGCCGTGCCGTTCGGCATCTTCCCGCATCTCGACTGGACCGCCGCGTTTTCCATCCGCTACGGCAACCTCTTCTACAACCCGTTCCACGCGCTCTCGATCGTGTTCCTCTATGGCTCCACGCTGCTCTTCGCCATGCACGGAGCCACCATCCTCGCAGTCGGACGCTATGGCGGCGAGCGGGAACTGGAGCATATCACCGACCGCGGCACCGCGGCCGAGCGGGCCGCGCTGTTCTGGCGCTGGACGATGGGCTGGAACGCAACCTTCGAATCCATCCACCGCTGGGCCTGGTGGTTTGCCGTGCTCACCACGCTGACCGGCGGCATTGGCATCCTGCTCACCGGAACGGTGGTCGACAACTGGTACCTCTTCGCCGTGCAGAACAGCTTTGCACCGGCCTATCCCCCGACCGGCGTCGTTGACCCGGCCACCCTGCCAGGAGCCATGCAATGAGCAACTCCGCCAAGGCACCCCTCCTTCTGGCCGCAGGGTTTGCGCTGCCGCTTCTCTCGGCGTGCGAGAACCCGGCCGGGCTCCAGACCGAGCAGCTCGGCTTCCGCGGCACCGGGATGGAGCAGGTCGTCAACCCGCGGGTGCAGCCGCGTCAGGCGCCGATCCCGCAGACGCTGGTGCTGCCCGCGCAGGAGGGCGAGCCGCTGGCGCGCGATGCCTACCAGAACGTCCAGGTGCTGGGCGATCTGCCTGTCAGCCAGTTCAACGCACTGATGACCAACATCACCGCCTGGGTCTCGCCGGCCAAGCCGGGAGACGAGAACTCCGGCTGCAACTACTGCCACAACCCGGCCAACATGGCATCGGAGGAAAAATATACCCACGCGGTGGCCCGCTCGATGATCAACATGACAAGGACCATCAACCAGGACTGGCAGACCCATGTGAAGGCAACCGGAGTTACCTGCTGGACCTGCCACCGCGGCATGCCGGTTCCGGCCAACTATTGGGTCGAGCCGGCGCCCCAGCGCAGCCGCGGCCTGCTGCAGGGGCCAACCGGCCAGAACATGCCGCGCGCGAGCGTCGCCTGGGCCACCCTGCCCTATGATCCGTTCACGCCCTATCTTGCCGGGGCGGAAAATATCCGGGTGGTCTCCAAGGAGATCCATCGCTCGCCGGGCCATGTGCGGTCCATCCAGGCAACCGAGGCCACCTATGGGCTGATGATGCACATGTCGGATTCGCTCGGGGTCAACTGCACCTATTGCCACAACAGCCGCAACTTCGGCTCGTGGAACACCAGCCGCGAACAGCGGGTGGGAAGCTGGTATGCCATCCGCATGGTGCGCGAAGCGAACAACAGCTATGTCACGCCGCTCGCGGTCAAGGGTGTGTTCCCGGCCAACCGGCTCGGCCCCAATGGCGACGCGTTCAAGATCAACTGCGCCACCTGCCACAACGGGCAGCCCAAGCCCATGGGCGGCATTTCGATGATCGGCGATGTGCCGGCTCTTGCCGCGCACCCGCCCGGCTATGGCGCCACCCGCGCACAAATGATCGGCGACCGTGTGAAGGGCGCACTCGAGGCCGCCCGCGAGCGCATCGAGGCACGCCGCGCGGCAGGCGAGGCGGGAGCGCCCGCCGACGCGGCACCGGTGCCGGTGGCAAGCGCCGCCCCGCCCGCGGCTCCCGCGGGCTGAGCGCCGCATCTCGCGGCGCGCCTCCCGGGTTCAGCGGGGGGCGCGGCAAAAGCGGGTTTGCGAGGCGGCCAGAAGGCGCACCGTCTCGGTGCGGTCGAAGCCGGTCAGCTGGCCTGCCTCGTCCATCGCCGCGCGCAGCGCATCCGCCTCGGCATAGAGCGCGCAAGCCTCGGCCACGCGCTGCAACGGCGCGAGCACATCGCCGAGGGTTGCAAGCCCCTTCAGCAGCATCCGCCGCCGATCCGGATCGGCAGGTTTCGCCGCAACCCATTGCCGCCGCTCGGCAACCGCATCGCTGAGCACTCCAACCGCAGCCGTGCGCTGCCCGGATGCGTCGAGCGCCTGGCCCAGCGACAGGCGTGTCGCGCGGATCCACGCCGCCACGGCCTCGTCACTGGGATCGGCCGCCTGCAGCGCCTGCCAGCCGGCAAGCGCCCCGGTCAGCAGCGGCACCGCGTCTTGCGGCCTGCCTGCTGTCACAAGGGTCGAGCCAAGGTTCCACTGCTGGCGCAACAGCGCCCAGCGCATCCGGCTGTCGGAAGGCCAGCGCGTCGCGGCCACCTCGGCGATGTCCAGTGCCTTGGCGTAGATGGATTGCGCCTCGCCGAGCTCGCCCAGATAATAGAGTGCCTCGGCCTCCAGATCATGGGCCTTCAGCTGCCGCAGCACGGCCTGGGGATCGTCTGCGGTCTCCGGCCGTGCCCGCCGCGCGGCGTCCCGGGCGCCGGCATGGTCCCCCGCCCAGCTTGCCACCTCGGCACGCGCCAGCCACCATAGTTGCGTCAACTCCGGCGCTGCCCCCTCGCCTGTCGCAGACGGCCTTGCTGCATCCAGAAGCGCCTGCGCCGCGTCGAGCGCGCCACCGCCGCCGGCCTGGCGAGCGGCCTCGATGTGCACGCGCGCGCGGATCTCGGCGGCCTCCGCGCCACGGTCGTTCGCAAGCAGTTCGAGCGCGGCCTGCAGGGCGGCCTCAGCGCCGGCCCGGTCACGAAGGCTGGGCCGGTCCACGGCATTGCGCAGGATCGCAAGGCGCCGATAGCCTTCCGCGGCTTCGCGCTTCAGCGCGGCCGGCTGCGCGGGGCTTGCCGCGACCTCGGCCAGCACCCGGGTCGCCTCGCGCGCCAAGGCCTCGCGGACTTCGGCCGCGCCGGTCGGGCTGTCCAGCTGGTCATTCAGCGCGGCCAGCTGCCCGGCGGCAAGCCGTGTGGCGTCCGCCGTGCGGGCCGCCGCCTCGCGCCGCTTTTCGGACACCTGCACGCCAAGCCAGACGGTCACCATGAGAACAATGCCCAGCATGGCAAGCGCGGCCACCAGCCATGGTTGGCTTGGCTGCCGCAATGGGGAAGGCGCCACGAGCGCTGGCGCCGCTGCCGGCGCCTCGCGCCGCCCCTGCGCCTCCCAGGCATCGAGCTCGCTTGCATAAGCAAAGACCGAGGCACGCGGTTCGCCGGGCACCCGGTGCACAGGCAGCCCGCGGGTCTGCTCCCACCGCTTGGCCGTCCGCTCGTCCACTCCGAAATGGCGGCCGATCTCCTTCCAGCCGCGCAGGCGCCGTTGCGCATCGCCGTCGCGGGCGCGCGCACCACCTTCGGCCTGCAATCCGGCGCTTCCAGACATCGGCTGCAACCCTAACACGCCGCACGCCA
>CALKJZ010000012.1 GCA_937995515.1 uncultured Sphingomonadaceae bacterium
CCCGACCCCCCACCCGTGACCAGCGCAACCTTGCCCGCGACCCTTCCGGACGCCTCTGCCATCTGCCTTCCTCCTCCCGTCGTGCTCCCGTCGTGCGCCCAGCCTGTGGCACGGCGCGCCGGAAAAACAAACATCCTTGACTTTTTTCCCGCCAGTTCCGACCGGGCGGCATGGCAGATGGCGTTCCGGCCGCATTACGCACCCGAGCCAGCGGGGAGCCGAGCCTTCAGGCGTTGAAATCGGCCAACACGCGGGCCCGCCTCATCGAGGCGACCATCGCGACGATCGTGAAACATGGCTATGCCAGTGCCACCACGCCGCGCGTGGCCGCAGAGGCCGGGCTCTCGCGCGGGGCGATGATGCACCATTTCCAGAGCGGTGCCGCGCTGATGCAGGCCGCGATCACGGAACTGCACGAGAAGCGGCTGCGGGCGTTCCGCAGGGGCGTGGAGAACCGCCCGCACGATGTCGGCATGCTGGTGCGCACCTACTGGCGCCAGCTCGCCAGCCCGACCTTCATCGCCTTCCACGAACTCGCCGTCGCCGCACGGACCGACCCCGGCCTCGCCCGCATCCTCGTGCCCGCGCAGCGCGAGTTCCAGGCACGCTGGTACCGGCTTGCCACCGATCTCTTCCCCGAGTGGCAGGCCGACAGGGCGCGCTTCCGGCTGGCGCTCAGCCTGTCGCAGACGACGCTCGAGGGAATGGCGGTGGCGCGACTCACCGGCACGCTCGAGCCCGACATGGTCGAGCCGCTGCTCGTCGATCTCGAGGCGCGGATTCTCGCGCTGCGGCCCGACAGCGGATGAGCGGCGGCTTGACGGGCCGGGGGCAGGGGCCGCTTGCCGCGGTGCGGGTCGTCGATCTCACCTCGGTGCTGATGGGCCCCTATGCCACGCAGATCTTCGCCGACCTCGGTGCCGATGTCATCAAGGTGGAAAGCCCCGAGGGCGACACGACCCGCCAGCTGCCGCCCGGCCACGCGCCCGACCGCGGCGGCATGTTCCTGAACCTCAACCGCGGCAAGCGCTCGCTTGCACTCGATCTGAAGCGCCCTGCGGCGCGCGCCGCCCTGCTGCGGCTGGCTGGCACGGCCGATGTCTTCGTCCACTCCATGCGGCTTGCAGCCGTCCGGCGGCTCGGGCTCGACTATGCTGCGGTCAAGGCGGCCAACCCGGCAATCGTCTATGCCAATCTCTACGGCTTCGGTCGCGACGGCCCCTATCGCGACCATCCGGCCTATGACGACATCGTGCAGGCCGCCTCGGGCCTTGCGGCGCTTCAGGGCCGGTTCGCGCGCGATGGCGAGCCGCGCTTCGTGGCAACCGTCGTCGCCGACAAGGTCGCCGGCCTCACCGCCGCCTATGCCATCATCGCGGCACTCTATGCGCGCGAGCGCACCGGGCTCGGCCAGGAGATCGAGGTGCCGATGTTCGAGACGCTGGTCTCCTTCGCCATGGTCGAGCATCTGAACGGCGCCGTCTTCCGCCCGCCGCTCGGCCCGCCCGAATATCCGCGTGTGGTCGCCCCCGAGCGGAGACCCTACCGCACCGCCGACGGCCATATTGCCGTGATGATCTATACCGATCGCCAGTGGCGCGCCTTTTTCGACGCGCTCGGCCACCCCGTCTGGTCGCGCGACCCTGCCTTTGCAAGCCTGCGCGCGCGCACCGAGAACATCGGCATGGTGCTCGGGCGGCTGGCAGATGTGCTGCGCGGCCGGACGACGGAGGCCTGGATGGCGCTGTTCGAGGCGGCCGGCATTCCGGCCATGCCGATTTTCTCGACAGCCGACCTCCTCGAGAACCCGCACCTCGATGCTGTCGGCTTCTGGCAGGAGCGCGAGACCGAGCACGGCCCGGTGCGGCTTTCCGGCATCCCGACGCGCTTTTCCAGAACCCCGGGCGCGGTCGGCGAGCCCGGGCCCGCGCTCGGTGCGCACGGGCGGGAGATCCTTGACGAGCTCGGGTACAGCAAGGCCGAGGCGGAGATGATCCTCGGCGAGGCTCAGCCGGCGTGAACCGGCGCGAACAGCAGCAGCGGCCCGTCGTCGGTCATGGCGATCTGCGCTTTCACGCGCAGCCCGATCGCCACCTCCGCTGGCGGAAGATCGACGACGCGCGACATGAGCCTTACCCCTTCGTCGAGCTCGACGATGGCGACATTGTGATCCCGGGCCGGCGGCCGGGCGCGCACGACGGTGGTGGAATAGACGGTGCCAAGGCCGCTCGGCTCCACCCACTCGAGCGCCGCCCCGGTGCCCGGCGCGGCGACGCGGGGCGGAAAAACGTGCACCCCCGTCGTCGGATCGCGCTGCACGAGGAACCGGCCCGCACGCAGCGCCGCATGCCAGATCGCGGCGGGGCCGGGGGCGGAGCCATCTGCCATGGCGGGCCCGTGCCACCGCGGGCGCGGCTGCGCAAGACGGCGCGATGAGCGGCTTTCCGCGCGGGCGCACAGCGATCGTCGGGGCCGCCACCTTCGGGCTCGGGGAATGCCCGGGCTGGTCGTCGCTGGAGATGGCTGCCAAGGCCACCCACCTCGCGCTTGCCGATGCCGGGGTTGGCCTCGCCGAGGTCGATGCGCTGTTCATCTGCACGCCCGACGACTTCCTCTCGGGCCTGAGCTTTGCCGAGGCGCTCGGCATCCGTCCGCGCTACACCGACAACAACCGTACGGGAGGCTCCGCCTTCATGAGCCACCTGATGGTGGCGGCCCTCGCGCTCGATGCCGGGTTGTGCAATGTCGCGGTGGTGGCACATGGCTCCAACCAGCGCAGCGGAGCCGGCGGCAGGCTGGTGGCCGCAGCCCGTCCGAGCGTGTGGGAGGCGCCCTATGGCGCGCTCTTTCCCGCCTCGTCCTATGCGCTTGCCGCCGCGCGCCACATGCACGCGTTCGGCACCACCCGCGCCCAGCTGGCCGAAGTGGCCGTCGCCGCGCGGCAGTGGGCCAATGCCAATCCCGAGGCCTTCGCCCGTGGCCCGCTGTCCATCGACGACTGTCTTGCCGCGCGGATGGTCTCGGACCCGCTTTCGGTGCGTGACTGCTGCCTCGTGACCGATGGCGCGGCAGCGCTCGTGGTGACCCGCGCCGACCGCGCCCAGGACCTTCCCCGCCCGCCGGTTGCCGTGCTCGGCGCTGCGGCGGCCACATGGCACCAGTCGATCTCGTGCGCGCCCGACCTTGTCACGACGGCAGCCGCCGAATCCGGGCCGCGTGCGCTGGCCGCAGCGGGGGTGGCGCTTGCCGAGGTCGATGTCGTTCAGCTCTATGATGCCTTCACCATCAACACCATCCTCTTTCTCGAGGATCTCGGCTTCTGCCCGAAGGGCGAGGGCGGGCGGTTCGTGGAGGGCGGCCGGATCGCGCCGGGTGGCGACCTGCCGGTCAACACCAACGGCGGCGGGCTCTCCTGCGCCCACCCCGGCATGTATGGCCTCCTCGCGCTCGTCGAGGCGGTGCGGCAGCTGCGCGGCGAGGCGGCAAGCCCTGTGCCCGGTGCGCGGCTTGCGCTGGTGCACGGCAATGGCGGCACGCTGTCCAGCCAGGCGACGGTCGTGCTCGGCCGGACCGGCTGAGGCTCAGCCGCGCGGCGAGAGCGTCCGGTCCCAGAGCACCCAGGCAAGGAGCAGGCCGAGTGCCGCGGCGCCGAGGAGATAGGGAAGCTCCCGGTTGACGCCGTAGAGCGCGATGCCCGCGGCCGGTGCCAGGATGAAGCAGGCGCCGTTGACGGAGGTCACCGCGCCGGCGACCCCGCCCTGCTCGGCGCGCGTGACGGCCAGCGAGGCGCCGGCCGTAAAGCCGGGCCGGGCGAAGCCATAGCCGAGGCTTGCCACCGCAAAGGCCAGCACCAGCTGGTAGAATCCGGGGGCGAGAGCGATGCCCGCCGTACCGACCGATGCCAGCGCCGTGCCCCAGCGCATCAGCTGGGCCGGGCTCATCGCAAGGATCCGGATGATGCCCCACTGGGCGAGGAGCGTGGCGCCCGCACCTGCCATCAGCGTGATGCCGATGAGCTGGGCAGCCTCGAGCCCGCCGAACGCTATCCGGTCGATGATGAGAAAGCCGATGGCCTGGAAGGTGGCCGCCTGCAGCGAGCCGACGAGGAAGCCATAGACGAGGAAGGGCTTGATCCGCGGATCGCGGAAGGCGGGCGGCAGGCGGATGCCGCTTGCGCTTGCGGCCTCGGCCGCCATCACGCTGGCACCCGTCGGCGCAGCGCCGATGTCGGGCACCGTGGCGGCAGCCCCGCGGCCGGAGCCGAGGGCAGGGGAGTCGTCGGGGAGCCCGCGCCACAGCGCGACATAGACCCCGAGCGCGATGGCGGCGAAGGCGAACATCGGCCCGGCAAGGTCCACCACGGGCAGGATGAAGAAGGGCGCAAGCGCCGGGCCGAGGATGGTGCCGAGCCCGAAGGCCGAGGACAGGATGGCGAGCGCCGAGGTCCGCTCGCCGGCGCTGGTGCGGCTTGCGACATAGGCCTGTGCGGCCGGGTTGGTGGCCGCGCCGAAAATGCCGAAAAGCGTGCGGGTGAGCATGAACAGGCCGAGCGTGACAAGGCCCGAGATGAGCCCCCGCATGCCGGCAAGGACCACCAGCGCCGAAAGCAGCATCGAGGCGGCAAAGCCCAAAACTCCGATCCCCATCAGCAGCCGCCGGCCGCGCAGGTCCGACTGGCGGGCCCAGAACGGGGCGGTCACGGTCCACAGCAGTGCCGAAAGCGAGAAGATCAGCGCCACGCCAAGATCCGGGATCTCAAGCGTGCGCCCGATCACCGGCAGGATCGAGTGCAGCGCCGTGTTGCCGGCGGCTGCGACCAGCAGGGCTGCGAACACCAGCGCCATCTCGGTACGCGCAAGCGTTTGGCCGGGCTGCGCCATGCTCAGGCCGCAGGGGAGGACAGCGCCAGCACAGCCTTGCGGCGGGCCTGCCAGAGGCAGGCAAGCGCGATGATGGCCGCGCCGGCCATGGTCCTCAGGCTCATCGGCTCAGCAAAGATGGCCCAACCGAAGAGCGCCGCCCAGAGAAGGGCGGTATATTCGAAGGGAGCGAGCACCTGCGCCTCGGCCCGCGCATAGGCGCGGGTGACGAGCTGGAGGGCGACGGCCCCGAAGAGCCCGGCAAGGCCGACCCACAGCCAGTCGATGCCGCGGGGCAGCCAGGCCTCCGCCGGCACCTGCCAGGCGACCAGCGGCACCAGCAGCGCGATCGGCACCGCGGCGCCGAAGAGGCTGAGCAGCGACGGGCCATCGCGCGCGGCGCGCAGCCGGGTGATGACGGTTGCAACCGCATAGGTCAGCGCGGAGAGCAGCACCGCGCCCACGCCCAGCAGCCGCTCGGGAGCAAGGGTGCGCGGGTCGGCGCCAAGCGCCACGAGCACGCCAAGAAAGCCGATCGCGCCCGCCGTCACGCTGCCCGGCTCCAGCCGTTCACCGATCAGCAGGCTTGCAAGCGGCGGGATGAGCAGCGGCGCGACGAAGGCGAAGGTCACGGCCTCGGCGAGCGGCAGCACGGTGAGCGACCAGAAGAAGAGCACGGCAGAGGCGGCAATCATGGCGCCGCGCAGCAGGTTGGCGGGCAGCATAGCGCCCCGGATGGCGGGCCGTCCCTCTCGCCACCAGAAGGGCAGGATGAAGAGGACGGCCGCGACATAGCGCCACAATGTCGCAACGAGCACCGAATGCTGGCTGACAAGGTGCTTCATGATCGCATCCATCGCGCAGAAGAACGCGATCCCGACAACATAGAGAAGGAACGGCGCCGGGCCCATGGCCCTCACCTGTGGCCTTGCCGTTGCAGTTGCAAGCGCGCGCTTCTAGATGGGCCGGGCGGCCGTAGCGGCCGGCGCGGCGGCGAGGCCTGCAACGCCGCCCGCCCGGGAACCCGGACGCGGCCGAGTCCGGCGGCAGGCAGGACCGGGCGCAGGGTCATGTGGGAAGGGTAGGAACGATGGCGAAGCTGTTGGGCAATCTGAGCTATGCAGTTGCGCTCGGCGTGCTGCTGCTGCTTGTGGTGATGTTCGGCTTTCACCTCCAGTCCGGCATCGACCAGGCCTACACCAACGCCTTCTTCCGGTTCACGCACGTGCTTCTCGGCATCATGTGGATCGGCCTTCTTTACTATTTCAACTTCGTGCAGATCCCGACCATGCCGAAGGTGCCGGCCGACCTGAAGCCGGCAGTGTCGAAATATATCGCTCCCGAGGCGCTGTTCTGGTTCCGCTGGGCGGCGGCCTTCACCGTGCTCACCGGGCTCATCATTGCGTGGATCAACGGCTATCTGGCGCAGGCGCTGCTGCTGCAGTCGCCCTTCCGGCTGATCGGGCTCGGCATGTGGCTCGCGCTCATCATGGCGTTCAACGTCTGGTTCGTGATCTGGCCGAACCAGAAGAAGGCGCTGGGGATCGTGGAGGCCGATGCCGACACCAAGGCCCGCGCTGCCACCACGGCCATGCTGTTCAGCCGGACGAACACGGTGCTCTCGCTGCCGATGCTCTATGCGATGGTGACGCAGGGCCTCCTCGGCCAGGGCTGAGCGCGCAGCCCGCGCTCCCCCGTCTGAGCCCCCGGCTCGCCCTGGCGCGGGCGGCTAGAGCAGCCGGGCCACCACGTCGCGGTAGGAGCGGGACACCTTGACCGTGGCGCCCGAGGCGAGAGTCAGGAAACATTCGCCGTTGGTGTGCGGCTTCACCTGGCGCACGTTGTCGAGGTTGACGATGGTCGAGCGGTGGACGCGCTGGAACTTGCGCGGGTCCAGCCGGCGCTCGAGATCCTTCATGGTCTCGCGCAGCACCAGCGTGCGGTCTGCGGTTGCAAGGCACATATAGTCGCCGGCCGCGTCGATCCGCTCGATCGTGTCGACATCGACCCGGAAGATCTGCCCCTGATCCTTCACGCTGATCACCCGCTCGTAGCGGTCCGGCGAGGGCTCGGCCGCTTCGGCCAGCTCGCCCGCGCTTTCCGGGTCCACCTCGGCCAGCCGGGCGGCGAGGCGCTCGGCTTCCGAGCACAGCCGCCGCTCGGAAATCCGGGTGCGCACCCGGTCGAGGGTGAGCGCAAGGCGGTCGGTCTCCACCGGCTTCATCAGATAGTCGACTGCCTGCGCCTCGAACGCCCGGATGGCATGGTCGGAATAGGCGGTCACGAACACGAACAGCGGCGGCTCGATGTCGGCAAGCGCGGAGACGACGGAAAATCCGTCGAACCCCGGCATCTGGATGTCGAGGAACACGAGGTCCGGTTTGTGGGTGCGGATGGCGCGGATCGCCTCCCGCCCGTTGCCGGCTTCGCCGACCAGCTCGATATCAGGGTGCGCCTCGAGCCGGAGCTTCAGGCCCTTGATGGCCAGCGGTTCGTCGTCGACGAGCAGCGTGCGGATGCTCATGGGGCAACCTCTTGGAGAAGTGGGGGCTGGGTCGCAGCGGGCGGCTCGGGTGCGGTCATCTGCAGCGGAATGTCGATGACAACCAACAACCCCTCGCCCCTCGACCCGCCGGATTGAACCGGGCCTGAACCATCGTTGGGCAGGAGTGCGAGGAACTGGTCGTCGCCATAGGCCTGGAACAGCCGCTCGCGGATGTTCTCGAGCCCCACGCCGGTATTGGCACCGGTGGGCCCGGGCCGCCGGCCGCCGAGCCCCGGCCCGGTGTCGGCAACGCGGATCTCGAGCCGGGGCCCGACGGCTCGTGCCGAGACCAGAATGTCGGCCCCGTCCTCCTGCGGGGTCACGGCATATTTGACCGCATTTTCGACAAGCGGCTGCAGCAGCAGCGAGGGCAGGCGCGCCTGCATCACCTCGGGCGCGATGTCGAAATGGGTCCGCAGCCGGTCCTCGAAGCGGGTGCGCTCGATGTCGAGGTAGAGCTTGAGCGCCTCGACCTCCTGCGCCACGGTTGCCATGCCCTCCCGCTCGCCCACCAGCGTGTAGCGGAGGAACGAGGAGAGGCGCGAGAGCATGGTGTTGGCGCGGTCCGTATCGCCAAGGAGCACCAGCGTGGAGATGGAGTTGAGGGTGTTGAACAGGAAGTGCGGGTTCAGCTGGTAGCGCAGCATCTCCAGCTGTGCGCGGTTGGCGAGGCTTGCGATGTTGGCAAGCCGCTGGTTCTGCTCGGCAAGCATGAGATAATAGTTGATCATGTAGTAAAGCGCGGTCCAGGCGCCGAGCACGAGAATGGTGAGCAGGATCGCGCCGAAGAACTCGATCCCCTGCGGGCGCCAGCCCTGCTCGTAGAAGGTCGCGTGCGCCCAGACCGAGAGCACCGAAAAGACGATCGACGCCGAAACGAGGATGAGGAGGGTGAGCGTGACGGCCCAGGCCGGGCGCATGCGGATGGTGCTGCGATAGGCCCAGGCCATCAGCAGGGTGATCGAGAAGCCGGTGACCGTCTCGAGGACGATGGGCAGGACGAAATCGATCCCCATGCGGTTCGCCAGCCCGCCCAGCGCGCGCAGCAGGAAATAGCCGGCCCAGCCGGCAAGCTGCAGGGTCCAGAAGGCCCGGTTCTTGTCGGCGAAGAAGCTCTCGCGCGTGATCCCCGGCAGCGCCATGGCTGTCACCCCTAGCCGAAACCGGTGCGCGGCGGAACGCCCGGGGCGGCCGCAAGCATGGCCAGCGCCTGCAGCGCGAGCACCTCGCCGGCGCTCGCGCGCGCCTTGATGGCGGCCTCGGCGGCAAGGCAGGTCTCGAGCGCGGCCTCGAGCGCCGGCACCGGCCAGCGTTCCAGCGCCCGGATCATGGGCTCTTGCTCCTTCCAGAAGATGGGCGGCCGCGCCGCCTCGACCGCCGCGCGCGGGCTGTCGCCGCCCGCCACCCGGTGTGCGAGCTCGAGCGCGAGGAGCAGCCGTGCACCGAGCGCGCGCAGCGCGGGGATTGCGCCCGAGCGGCCGGCCGTGCGGAGCTCGCGCGCCACCGTGCCGCCGTCGCCGGCGAGGATGGCAAGCGCAAGCCGGCCCGCCTCCTCGGCCTCGGCGCCGCCCGAAGCCACGGCCTCCACGTCGGCGACTGACGCGGCTGCGGGCGCGCCCGGAGCGGCGCCGAGGTAGAGGGCGAGCTTTTCCACCTCGGCTGCAAGCAGCGACCGGTCGCTGCCGGCAATCTCGACCAGCCGGAAGCCGGCATCGCGCGGCAGGCGGAGGCCATGGCGCCCCGCCTCGGCGGAAACGAACTGCGCGAGCTCGCCGGGCGCGGGCGGATGATTGATGATGAGGATAGCCGCATCGCTCGCCTCGACCAGCGCCTGCAGCCGGTCGCCCCTGCGCAGGGCGCCCGTTTCCGCCACCACCGGGTTCCCGGCGGCCGGGGCCTCGAGCAGCAGGGCAACGGCCGACGCCAGTTCCGCAGGCGTGCCCGAGACGCGCACGACCTGCCGCCCTCCGAACAGCGGAATGCTGGCGGCCATCTCGGCAAGCAGGCCCGGCCGCGCTGCCACTGCCGCGCCGGTGAGCACGGTGTGGGGCTGGCCGGCTGCGAGCTGCCCGGCTGCACGCGCGGCCATCAGCCGCGATGCGCCCTCGTCGCGTCCGGCAAAGAGCAGCAGGCGCTGGCTCTCGCTCCATCGCGCAAGGACACGGTCGAGATCGCCGGGACGGGCTGTTGCCATTCAGCGCCCGGGAGCGCCGGCCTCGCGGGCGTAGAGGGCGATGCGCGCCACGATGTCGGCCGCGATCCGGTCGGTCAGCCGCTCGGCCGCGCTGGTTTCGGCTGCAAGCGTTGCATAGTCGGAGCCCACGACGTCGATGCCGGCATCTGCGCCGGCGGTTGCGTCGATGAGGGGGGTCTCGGCCCCGGCCTCGTAGAGCTGCCAGCGTGCGCGCATGGTGCGCCGCTCGCGCACGATGCTGTTGTCGCCGCGCACGCCGAAGCCGTCGATCCGGTCGTCGAGCCGCACGGCCAGGCGATAGCGGGCCGGTGCCGCAGCCGCGCCATTCGTCCCGAGCCGGGCCAGCAGCCGTTCGCGCAGCAGATAGCCGTTGCGATCGGGGATCGGGTCGACCGCGATGGCGCCCAGCATCCCTGCGGCCGGGCCTTGGCGTCCGGCCGTGTAGACCGGTGTGAGGCTGCAGGCGGAAAGCGCGGCGAGCAGCACCACGAGCAGGGCCCAACGCTCAGGCAAGAATGTTCACCAGCCGTTCGGGCACGATGATCACCTTGCGCGGGGGCGCATCGCCCACCAGCCGCGCGACCTTCGGCAGGCCGAGCGCCTCGCGTTCGACCGTCTCGCGGTCGGCTCCGCGGGCGAGCACCATGGTGTCGCGCAGCTTGCCGTTCACCTGCACCGCCCAGGTCACCGAGTCGTCCACCAGCATCGCCGGGTCGGCAACGGGCCAGGCGGCATCCGCGATCAGCCCCGCCTCGCCACGCGCGGCCCAGGCTTCCTCGGCGACATGGGGCACCATCGGGGCGACCAGCAGCAGGAGCGTGCGCGTGGCCTCGTCGCGCGTGGCGCTGGGGCCGGCCCTCTCGATCGCATTGGCCAGTTCGAAGGCGCGCGCGACCGCCTTGTTGAACTGCAGCCTCTCGAGGTCGCGGGTGATGCCGTCGATGGTCTTGTGCATCAGCCGCGCAAGCGCGGGATCCGCGCCCTCGCCGCCCGGCAGCCGCGCAAGGCGCCACAGCCGCTGGACAAACCGCGCCGCCCCCTCGATGCCGCCGAGCGACCAGGCGAGATCGCGCTCGGGCGGGCTGTCGGACAGCATGAACCAGCGCACCGCATCCGCGCCGTAGCGCGCGATGATGGCATCCGGGTCCACCACATTCTTGCGCGACTTCGACATCTTCTCGACCCGCCCGAGGATCGCCGGCTGGCCGGTTGCAATCTCGATCCAGCGGTCGCCGCGCCGCTCGACCGCCGCCGGCTCAAGCCATGCGCCCGACTGCGAGCGGAAGGTCTCGTGCGTCACCATCCCCTGGGTGAACAGGGATGCGAACGGTTCGGCAAAGCCGAGCCTGCCGATATGGTGGAGCGCGCGGGTGAAGAAGCGCGCATAGAGGAGGTGCAGGATCGCATGCTCGATGCCGCCGATGTAGTGGGTGACGGGCATCCAGCCCTCGACCGCCTCCCGGTTGAACGGACGGTCCGCAGCCGGGCCGGCGAAGCGCAGGAAATACCAGCTGGAATCGACAAAGGTGTCGAGCGTGTCGGTTTCGCGGACGGCCGGCGCGCCACAGCTGGGGCAGGGCACGTGCTTCCATGTCGGGTGCCGGTCGAGCGGGTTGCCCGGCACGTCGAAGGTGACATCCTCGGGCAGCAGCACGGGCAGCTGCTCCCGCGGCACAGGCACCGGCCCGCACGCGGGGCAGTGGATGATGGGGATGGGCGGGCCCCAGTAGCGCTGGCGCGAGATGCCCCAGTCGCGCAGCCGGAACACGGTGGTGCCCCGGCCCCAACCCTCGGCCTCGGCGCGCGCGATGACGGCTGCGATCGCCTCGCCCGTTTCCATGCCGTCGAGAAAGCCGGAGTTGATGATCCGCCCCGGGCCGGTCCACGCCTCGTCGCCGACGGGGCCGGTCTCGCCATCCGGCCCGGCCACCACGCGCGGCGCGGGCAGGCCATATCGGCGCGCGAAATCGAGGTCGCGCTGGTCGTGCGCCGGGCAGCCGAAGATGGCGCCCGTGCCATAGTCCATCAGCACGAAGTTGGCGATGAAGACCGGCAGGGTGCGGGGCGCAAGCGGGTGCGCCACCCGCAGGCCGGTGTCGAACCCCTTCTTTTCGGCCGTCTCGAGCACGGCGGCCGAGGTGCCGGTGCGGCGGCACTCGGCGATGAAGGCCGCCGCCGAGGCCGAGCGTTCGGCGACGGCGACCGCCAGCGGATGGTCGATGGCAACGGCTGCAAAGGCGGCCCCGAACAGCGTGTCGGGCCGCGTGGAGAACACCTCGAAGCTGGGCGCAAGGCCGGGTGGCGGCTCGACGAGGTCGAACCGGAAGCTGAGCCCCTGCGACTTGCCGATCCAGTTCTCCTGCATCAGCCGCACCTTCTCGGGCCAGCCCGAAAGCGTGGGCAGCGCCTCGGCGAGGGCATCGGCGAAATCGGTGATCTTCAGGAACCACTGGGTGAGCTTGCGCCGCTCCACCTCCGCGCCCGACCGCCAGCCGCGCCCGTCGATCACCTGCTCGTTGGCGAGCACGGTCATGTCGACCGGGTCCCAGTTGACCCAGCCATCCTTGCGGGTGACAAGGCCGGCCTCGAGGAGGTCGAGGAACAGCGCCTGCTCGTGGCCGTAATAGTCCGGGTCGCAGGTGGCGAACTCGCGGCTCCAGTCGATGGCAAGCCCGAGCCGCTTCAGCTGGGCGCGCATGGTCTCGATGTTCGCCCGCGTCCAGGCGCCCGGGTGCACGCCGCGCTCCATCGCCGCATTCTCGGCGGGCATGCCGAACGCATCCCATCCCATGGGGTGCAGCACATCGTGGCCCTGCATCCGCCGCGCCCGTGCCAAGACATCGCCCATGGTGTAGTTGCGCACATGGCCCATGTGGATGCGCCCCGAGGGATAGGGGAACATCTCGAGGATGTAGGAGCGCGGGGCGCCCGGCCGCTGGCCGGCGCGGAAACAGCCCGCCGCCTCCCACGCAGCCTGCCATCGCGCATCGGCCTCGGCGGGATCGAAGCGGCCGGAGGCAGCCGCGGCACGGGTCGCCCGGTCCACGGCCGGTTTCAGCCGCCCACCGCCGCCTGCCGGAGCGCGCGTGCGCGCTGGAGGATGATTTCCTCCAGCCGCTGCACGGTGCCTGCCCGCACGGGCGCCTCCACCCAGCGGCCGTTCTGGAAAACCTGCCGGTTCGCCGAGACCTGCACCGCATCAGCCCGGAGCGCACCATCCATGATGGCAACCGTCACCTTGATCCGCTCGTCGGCCTGGCCCGGGTTCTGGAACCAGTCGGTCACGATCACGCCGCCAGCGGAATCGACCTGGGCAATCGGCATGAACTGGAGCGTCTCGAGGCTCGCGCGCCACAGGAAGCTGTTGACCCCGATCTGGGTCACCTGGGTTGCAGCCGCAGGCGAAGGCGCCTTGTTCCGGCCAGCGCAGCCGGCAAGCGCGAGCCCGAGGCCGAGCGCGACCAGGAGGGCGTTGCGCGGGAAGGGGCGCAAGGGGCGCCCGGGCGCCGGGGGCAGGCGGTGGTGGTCGGTCAATCCAGCGGATCCTCAACATGGTTGCAGCGCGGGCCGGCGCTTGTGCGTCAGCCGCTGTTCAGCCCCGTGGCCATAGGCAGCGCATGCCCGATGCGCAACATCAGCAGCGGCGGTGAAACGGGGCTGAACACGCCGTGCGGCCGGATCGTGGCCGGCTTTGTCATCCGCATGTCACAGCCTTGGCGCAGCCGGGGGCGCGGATGTGGAGTCGGGGTCACAGGCGCGCGCGATTCGCCGGATGCCGCGGCGTGCCACGCCGGTGACTGGGCGATGAACCGTGGGCTTTTCCGGGCGGATGGGATAGACAGGCGACGAAATGTGTAGGCGACTCGGCAAGGCTTTAGAGTTGCGGACATGGGCGCCTCCGCTGGCCCGGCCCGCGCGCGCGCCGGCCGTGGCGGCAGCGGCGGCCCTCCTCGTGCTGGCGGGCGCGGCCGAGGGGCAGGCAAGGCCGCGCACCCAGACCGCAGCCGCCCTGGCCCCGGGCACACCGGCCGGACCGGCCACGCCGGGCATGGCCCAGCCGCGCCGCGGTCTTCTCGTCGAGGCGGAAGGGCCGTCGTTCCGGCTGCGGCCTGATACGCTTGGCTCCTTCCCGCCCGTCACGCTCGATGTGGGGCGATTCGCCTTCACCGCGCCGGGCCGCCCGGCGACCGGACTCCAGTCGTCGGAGCGGAGCTTCCGCTTCACGCCATCCGGCTCGTCGGACCGCCGTGCCGTCTCGCTCGGGGTGACCGCGCGCAGCGTCGCGGCGCCGGCCGCATCTGCGCCCGTGCGGACCGCGGCGGCCGCACCCGTCGAGCGGCAGACACAGCCCGTTGGCTTCAACCTCGACCTCGCGGTGGGCTGGAACGGATTTGCACTCTCGGGCGGCGTCTCGCGGCTCGATACCGGGGTTGCAGCGGGCCTGCGCGAGGGCGTCGATGTGGCGCTGAGCTATGGCGGGCGCAACTGGAAGACCAGCGTGCAGGCCACCGCCGAGCGCAGCAATCCGCTCGTGCTGCGCCAGTTCGACGAGGTGGAGCGGTTCGGGATCGAGGCCGGCGGCGCCTATGCCCTTGGCCGCAGCTTCTCGGTGCTCGGCGGCGTGCGCTACCGCGCCGCACCAGCCAACCCGTCACTCCTCGATCCAAACGCCGACGACAAGAGCGTCTACCTCGGCGGCGCCGTCGCGTTCTGACGGGGTGCCGGCGCACGCGCGGAAGGCCGCTCTCATGCCCCCCTCCCCGGCGCAGCCGCCCAGACTCGTGGGCGTCGACCACAATGTCGACCACAATGTCGACCACGGCGTCGACCACGGCGTCGAACACGGCGTTGAACACGGCGTCGACCATGGCGTCGAACATGGGGCCGGCCACCGCCGCGCGCGACTGGCCGCCGGCCCTTGCGTGGCGCTCAAGCGTCTCGCGCTGGCTGCCATGGCCGCAGCAGCAGGCCCGCTCGCCGCGGGGCAGGCGGAGCCGGCACCGGCAAAGAGCGGGGCCGAGGCGGTGCGCCAGGCCCTGCCGCCCGTTGCCGACCCCGATGCCCTGCAGCCGCAGGAGCCGGTTCCGGGCTGCGGCGAGCGGCCGCTTCCCGAGGGGCCCCGGGATGCGCTTCCCGACGAGACCCGCGCCGCGCTTCGGCGCTTCGAGGAGACGCACCGGGGTCTTGGCCTCGTGGTGCTGCAGGATGGCGCGATAATTTTCGAACATTACGCCCCCGGGTTCGGGGCGGGCGCGCGCTTCCAGTCCTTCTCCATGGCAAAATCGCTGATGTCGCTTGCCATTGGGGCGGCGATCGGGGAGGGGCTGATGCCGCGCGAGGATCAGCCCCTGCGGCGGTTCGTGGAGCGCCCCGGCGCGCTGGCCGACGTGCCGCTGCGCGCGTTTCTCACCATGTCGTCGGGGATGGAGGCGTTCCGCGAGGGCGAGGACCCGCGCAGCCAGCAGCTCATCTTCGGGCCCGACATCTCGGGCGTTGCGCTTTCCGCACGCCTCGTTGCACCGCCAGAGACCCGCTTTGTCTACAACAATGCGTCGAGCCAGGTGGCCGGCGAAGCGCTGCAGCAGGCGCTGCTGCGGGCCGGGCGCGGGGGCTATGCCGCCTATCTTTCAGCCGGGATCTGGTGCGCCATCGGGGCCGGCCCGGCGAGCCTCTGGGTGGAGGCGCCCGACCGGCCACGCTTCTACCTCGGGGTGAACGCCACCGTTCGCGACTGGGCGCGCGTTGGCCAGCTGATCCTCGACCGGGGCCGCGCCGGCGGCCGCCAGGTGGTGCCGGCGCGCTGGATCGAGCGGATGGCCGCGCCCTCGCGGGCCAACAGCATCTACGGCTACCAGGTCTGGCGCGGCAGCCCCCATGTCGACCGGCGCGACTATGGCGGCGGGCTCGACCTCGTGGTGGCGCGGAGCGCCCCGTTCCGTGCCGACGATGTGCTCTTCTTCGACGGGTTCGGCGGCCAGAGGGTCTATGTCGTCCCCTCGGCGCGGCTGGTGATCGCGCGCGCCGGCGAAATCGATTTCGCGTTCGACGACTCGGCCCTAGTCAATTTCGTGCTCGACGGGCTTGCCGCGCGCAGGGCGGAGATGGCGGCGAAGCCATAGCCGCCAAGGGCTGCAAGCCTCGGCGCGCGCCCTGCCGTCATTCCGCCCAGCGGCACCACCGGCCCCGGCGCGCCGCGGCAGGCAAGCCCGAAGCGCAGCGGGCCGAGCACTCGGGCGCCCGGGTGCGAGGAGGTGGCAAAGACGGGGGAGAGGAACACGAGATCCGCGCCCGCTGCAAAGGCCGCCAGAAGCTCGCGGCGGCTGCCGGCGCCGGCCGAGACCAGCCCGAAGCGCCGGCGCCGCGGAAGGTGCCGGAAGCGGGCGAGATGCACCCCATCCGCGCCATCTGCGCGCGCACCCGGCCAGGGCAGGGCCACAAGCAGCAGCAGCCTCCGCCGCCGGGCGAGCGGGCGCAGGCGCCCGAGAAGCGCGCGCCGCTGCGCATCCGCTGCGGCATAGAGGCGCCAGACGATGCCGCTGCCACGCGGGAGCGCGCGGACGGAGGCGAGAAGGCCCTCCTCGCCGCCCGGCTCGGAACCGGTGAACAGCCACAGCCGGGGCAGGGCCCTCGTGCCGGTGCGCTGCCGTGCCATTGCCGCTGCCATCCCGGGCCGGCATGGGGTTGATGGATGAAGAAGGCAATGCACCTCCCAGCGCCTGCGGTTGCGGGCACGGCGGCCGAGCGGCTGGCAGCCGTCCGGGCGACGCTCGCGCGCGAGGCGGCGGCAGGCGGCCATGCACCGCCGACCCTGGTTGCGGTTTCGAAGACCTTCGATGCCGAGGCGATCCGCCCGCTGATTGCAGCCGGCCAGCGGCATTTCGGCGAGAACCGGGTTCAGGAGGCCGAGGCCAAGTGGCCGGCGCTGCGGCTGGAGACGCCCGATCTCACCCTGCATCTCGTTGGCCAGCTGCAGTCGAACAAGGCCGAAGCGGCCGTCCGGCTGTTCGATGTCATCCATTCGGTCGACCGGCCGTCGCTGGTGCAGGCGCTCGCCAAGGCCATGGGCAGGACCGGGCGGCAGCCGGGGCTTCTGGTGCAGGTGAACATCGGCGCCGAAGCGCAGAAGGGCGGGGTGGCGATTGCGGATCTGCCGGCGCTCCTTGCGTTGGCCCGCGATCAGGGCCTTCACATCACGGGCCTCATGTGCGTGCCGCCGGTCGGCCGCGAGCCGGCGCCCTACTTCGCCCTTCTTGCCAAGCTGGCCCGCCGGCACGGGCTTGCCGCACTGAGCATGGGGATGAGCGCAGACCATGACATCGCCGCGCGGCTGGGCGCCACCCATGTGCGGGTCGGCTCGGCCCTGTTCGGGCCGCGGGATGTATAAACATGTGCAACCTTAAACTTTGTTTACCAAATCAGGGTAAATGAAACGCCTGTAAAACATCTTCAATCAAGTTTGATTGCAGTTGAGACTGGCAACAAGACGCCTATCATTGCCGTATCACCGAAGAGGTGATGGCCGCTGGCCTGCCGATGGGGGATCGCAGGTGCCGGCTGGATATTGGCAAGGACAGGGTCGATGGTTGGTCTCAAGGATTTTTGTGTGATGCTGCTGGCCGGCGGCATCGGCGCAGGAAGCGTGGTTGCCGTCCAGGAGGTCAAGCCCCGGGTCACCAAGGCACGCGCCGCACCCGCCGCCAAGCCTGCCGCCGTCCGCCCGGCCGCCCAGCCCTCTGGCGGGGGCGCGGCGATCGACGACTGCCCGGTCTTTGCGCCGCTTCCGGGCTCGGTGCTTGCCGATCTCGGTATGGCGCCCAACCAGCAAATCGACCCCGGCGGCGCCTTCCAGATCGCGCCCGGCCCGGGTGCCGTGGTGATCCCCGGGTTTGGCTCGGGCGGCAGCGGCGGCAGCGGTGGTGGCGGCGGTGGCGGCGGCGGCACGAGTGTCGTCCCCGAGCCGGCCGCCTGGGCGATGATGGTCTCCGGCTTCGGCCTTGTTGGCCTGGCGCTGCGGCGCGAGCCGCAGAGGGGCGGGGCCGGCGCCCCGGGCCCCACGGCCGTCTGAGCAGGCGCCGGCCGGCCGAACGACGCCCCGGCGGGCCCGCGGCAGACCGGTGCGGCCGCATCCTTCGGCCGCCATCGTTCCGCCCCTCTCCCGGCGCCCGTGCCCCGGCCGGAGGCAATGGCCGGGCCGTCACACCGCCTCGCGACCATGTGCTGCCCGGGCCACCGGCGCCACCGGCGGCCGCGGGAGACAGCTGCTTGCGCAGGGGGCCTTCGGCCCCGCCCCGTGCGACCCATGGTCCCGCACCCGGGGCAGAGCTTGCGCCCTCCGGGCGGCGAGGCTCTGGCAGGTCCCATGACCGTCCTGCGGCCTGTCCTCGGCGACCAGCTGAGCCATTCCCTTGCCAGCCTGCGCGGCGCAGACCGCGCGCACTCCGTTGTGCTTCTGGCCGAAGTCGCCGAGGAGGCCGACTATGCGCCGCACCACCGCCAGAAGCTGGTGCTGGTCTTCTCGGCCATGCGCCACTTTGCCGGGGAGCTCGAGGCCGGGGGTTGGCGCGTTGCCTATCGCCGTCTCGACGATCCGGACAACCGCGGCTCGCTTGCGGGCGAAGTGGCGGCCGCGGCAGCGGCGTTTGGCGCGACACGGATCGTTGCGACGCGCGCGGCCGAGCATCGGGTGATCGCGGCGCAGGAGAGGTGGGCCGCAGAGGCCGGCTTGCCCGTCGACCTCCTGGAGGACGACCGCTTTCTCGTCTCGCCGGCCGACTTTGCGGCCTGGGCTGCCGGGCGCAGGCGGCTGCGCATGGAGGATTTCTACCGCTGGCAGCGGCGCGAAACGGGCATCCTCATGGAGGGCGGGGAGCCGGCTGGCGGGCAGTGGAACTTCGACGCTGACAACCGCAAGCCGTTTCGTGAGGGCCTTGCAATCCCGCCCGCTCCGGCCTTCGCGCCCGATGCCGTCACGCGCGAGGTGATGGGCATGGTCGCGCGGCGCTTTCCGGGCCGGTTCGGAAGCCTCGACCGGTTCGGCTGGCCGGTCACGCGAAGCGAGGCGCTCACCGCGCTCGAGGCCTTCGTGCACACGCGCCTTGCCCGCTTCGGGGACTATCAGGACGCGCTATCGCACCACCACGAGACGCTGTTCCACTCGCTTCTTTCGTCGTCGATCAACCTCGGCCTGCTTCTGCCGCGCGAGGTGATCGACCGGGCGGTTGCGGCCTTTTCGGCCGGTCTGGCGCCGATCAACGCCGTCGAGGGGTTTGTGCGCCAGATCCTTGGCTGGCGCGAATATGTGCGGGGCATCTATCTCTGCGAGGGCCCGGGCTATGTGCGCCGCAACGCGCTCAATGCCACGCGCCCGCTGCCGGGCTTCTACTGGACCGCCGACAGCGGCATGGCCTGCCTCGACCGCGCGGTCGCCCAGACGCGCGATTCGGCCTATGCGCACCACATCCAGCGGCTGATGGTGCTTGGCAACTTTGCGCTCCTCGCAGGGATCGACCCGTTCGAGGTGCACGAATGGTTCCTCGCCGTCTATGCCGATGCCTATGAATGGGTGGAGGCGCCCAATGTGATCGGCATGAGCCAATATGCCGACGGCGGGCTCCTCGGCTCCAAGCCCTATGCGGCAAGCGGCGCCTATATCGACCGCATGGGCGATCATTGCCGCCACTGCCGCTTCGACGTGAAGGCGAAATCCGGGCCGGGCGCCTGCCCGTTCAACCGCCTCTACTGGGATTTTCTTGCGCGCAACGAGGAGATGCTTTCGGCCAACCAGCGGTTGTGGCAGCCCTATGCCACCTGGCGCCGGTTCGATCCCGGGCGCCGGGCGGCGGTGCGCCGGGATGCGGCCGCCCTTCTTGCAACGCTTGGCTGAGCCGCCAGCGCAGGCGGCCCTAGCGCAAAGCCGAGCGGCACGAGGACCAGGCTTCCGGCAAGATACAGCCGGGAGGAACGGCATGATCTTCGAGCGGATCGGCGATTTCACGCAGCATTGGGCCGCGCACACGCCCGAACGCACGGCGCTGGTGTTCGGCGCGGAACGGACAAGCTACCGGGCGCTCCACGAGGCGGTGCTGCGCACGGCTGCGGCGCTGCGCGCGGCCGGCATCGGGCCCGGCGACCGTGTGGGCCACATGGGCCTCAACCACCCGGATGCGGTGGTGCTGATGCAGGCCTCAGCGCGCGTGGGCGCGGTGCTTGCGCCCATCAACTGGCGGCTGGTGGCTGGCGAGGTGGCCTATATCCTGAAGGACGCCGGCGTGCGCCTGCTGCTGGCCGACAGCGCCTTCCTGCCGGTGGTGGAAGCGGCAGCGGCAGAGGCCGCGATCGGCCGGATCCTCTTGACCGACCCTGACGGCCCCGACCGGCTCGGGTTCCGCAGCTGGATCGGCGCCCATGCACCCGACGAACGCGCCCACCCGGCCGAGGCAGACGATGTGGTGCTGCAGCTCTACACATCGGGCACCACCGGCTTTCCCAAGGGCGCGCTGCTGACCCACCGCTCGCTCCTTGGCACCATCGGCAAGGGCGCGCTCACCGGCGAGGACTGGAGCCGGTGGGATGAGGCCGATGTCGCGCTCGTGGCCATGCCGCTCTTCCACATCGGCGGGACGGGCTGGGCCTTGCATGCGCTGGAAGCGGGGGCGACAGCCGTCATCCTCGCAAGGCCCGATGTCGAGGCCATCATCCGGACCATTGCGGCCGAGCGGGTGACCAAGGCCTTCGCCGTGCCGGCGGTGCTCAACATGATCATCCAGCACCCGGCCAGCCGCGAGGCGGATCTCTCGAGCCTGACCGAGCTGCTCTACGGCGCCTCGCCCATTCCGCTCGAGGTGTTGAAGGGCGCGATGGCGACCTTCCGCAACGCGCGCTTCATCCAGTGCTATGGCGCGACCGAAACCTCGGGCACGGTTGTCTACCTCCCGCCGGATGACCACGACCCGGCTGGCAATGCCCGCATGCGCGGGTGCGGCAGGCCCTTTCCCGGAAACGAGGTGCGCATCGTCGACAGCGACGGCCGGGACCTTCCGCCCGGCGAGGTGGGCGAGATTGCAGTCCGCTCGGTCTCGGTGATGAAAGCCTATCACAACAACCCGGAGGCGACCGCGAAGGCCATCCGCGACGGCTGGTATTTCACCGGCGATGCCGGCTGGATGGATGCCGACGGCTATCTCTACATTCACGACCGGGTGAAGGACATGATTGTCTCGGGCGCGGAGAACATCTACCCGGCCGAGGTGGAAAATGCGCTGGCCGCGCACCCGGCGGTCGGCGATGTGGCGGTCATCGGTGTGCCGGATGCAACCTGGGGCGAGGCGGTCAAGGCCATCGTGGTGCTGAAGGCCGGGGCAACCGCCACCGCCGAGGAGCTGATCGCCCACTGCCGCCGGCACATTGCGGGCTACAAATGCCCGAAGTCGGTCGACTTCGTGGCGGAACTGCCGCGCAACCCTTCCGGCAAGATCCTGAAGAAGGAGCTGAGGAAGCCCTGGTGGGAGGGGCGCGACCGGCAGGTGGCGTAAGCGCGGCAGCCGGCCTCCATCGCTGGCTGCTGTGCGGCATGGCCTGCCGCGCGCCTGAACAGTGCCCCTCCCCGCCGGCCGCACCGCCGGCTCTCGATGCCGCCCGCCTCGCGCAAGGGGGCGGACACGCGATCTCCCACCGGCTGTGCCGGGCCCAGGGCCGGGGCGCCCGAAGGGTCAGTCGCGCAGCGACAGGAACGCCCGGTCGCCGCGCATCGAGCCGACCCAGGTCGCCGGGTTGAGCGTGGTCGAGCCATCGAGGCTGAACGTGGTGAACTCGGCCCTGCCGACGATGTTCTCGAACGGCACGATGCCCAGCCCCGACCGTTCGGGCGGTACCCGGCTGTCGGAGGAGTTGTCGCGATTGTCGCCCAGCAGGAACAGCCCGTTTTGGGGCACCACCATGGGCGGCGTGTTGTCGAGATAGGTCTCGCCCATGTCGATGGTCAGATAGGTGCGGCCGCCGGGCAGCGTCTCGCGGAAGGCGGGCAGGCGGCACACCGGCTGGCCATCGGCGCCATAGCCGCGGAACTGGCTCATGCAGTCGGTGTTGGGTGAGACATCGAGCTCGACATCGGTTTCCCGCTGCCGCGGCACCCGCTCGCCATTGAGCCACAGCTCGCCGTCGATCATCTGCACCGTGTCGCCGGGCAGCCCGATCACCCGCTTGATCCAGT
This sequence comes from uncultured Sphingomonadaceae bacterium, assembly GCA_937995515.1. Classification (GTDB taxonomy): domain Bacteria; phylum Pseudomonadota; class Alphaproteobacteria; order Sphingomonadales; family Sphingomonadaceae; genus Thermaurantiacus. The sequence goes on from CALKJZ010000012.1 coordinate 21,807, forward strand.
CCTTTCCGTCGGACGGGGACTTGACGACGATGATGTCGCCCCGGTCGGGCCAGCGGCCGAACAGCCGCCCCTCGATGGGCGGCAGGATAGGGATCGAGGGCGACAGGTAGGAGAAGCCGTAGGGGAATTTGGAGACGATCAGCCGGTCGCCCACCAGCAGCGTCGGCACCATCGATTCGGAGGGAATAAAGAAGGGCTTGGCGAGGAAGCTGTGGATGCCGAGCACGGCGAGGATGAGCACGGCCCACTGGCGGATCTCGTGGCCCCAGTCGAATTTCCTTGCGGCCTTTGCCTTCTTGCCCGCCTGGGCGGTGGTCTCGGGCGCGGGTGCGGTCATCTCGGCCTCGCGGTGATGAGCACGATCGCCTGTGCCCAGGGGTGATCGTCGGTGAGCGTCAGATGGATTTCGGCGCTATGCCCGCTTGGCGTGATGGCGGCAAGCCGCTCGGCAGCACCGCCCGAGAGCGCAAGGGTCGGCTGGCCGGAGGGCAGGTTGACGACACCCATGTCGCGGAAGAACACGCCGCGGCGGATTCCGGTGCCGAGCGCCTTGGCGCAGGCCTCCTTGGCAGCGAAGCGCTTGGCATAGGTGGCCGCGCGCGTGCGCGGGCGCCGCTCTGCGCGCGCCTGCTCGGCGGGGGTGAAGATCCGGTCGAGGAAGCGCTGCCCGAACCGGTCGATCGAGGCAGCGATCCGCTCGATATGGCACAGATCGGTTCCGAGCCCGAGGATGATCATCGGCGCGCGGCGTCCATCGCGGCGCGCATCTGGCGGATCGCGCCCTCGAGCCCGGTGAACACCGCCTCGCCGATCAGGAAGTGGCCGATGTTGAGCTCGGCAAGCTCGGGGATGGCCGCAACGCCGCCCACATTGGCAAAGCTGAGCCCGTGCCCGGCGTGCACTTCCAGCCCGGCCTCGGCTGCCATGCGGGCCGCGGCCTCGAGGCGGGCGAGCTCGTCGACCGAGCCGTCGCTGTGGGCATAGGGGCCGGTGTGCAGCTCGACGACCGGCACCCCGAGCCGGGCTGCGGCCTCCACCTGGCGCTCCTCGGGCGCGATGAACAGCGAGACGCGGATCCCCGCATCGTGCAGCCTTCCGACCATCGGCAGGAGGGTGTTGTGCTTGCCCGCGGCATCGAGCCCGCCCTCGGTCGTGCGCTCGGCGCGGCGCTCGGGCACGATGCAGGCGGCATGCGGGCGGTGGGTGAGTGCGATCGCCAGCATCTCGTCGGTGGCCGCCATCTCGAGGTTGAGCGGCAGGTCGATCTCGGCGACGAGCCGGGCGATGTCGGCATCGGTCATGTGCCGCCGGTCTTCGCGCAGGTGCGCGGTAATCCCGTCGGCACCGGCCGCAGCCGCCGCGTGCGCGGCGCGGATGGGCGAGGGGTGATCGCCGCCCCGCGCGTTGCGGATGGTGGCCACATGGTCGATGTTGACCCCGAGGCGCAGGTGGCCGGGCCGGCTCATGCGGCGCGGCTTCCGGGCCTGGTGGCCGGGATGGCCGCAAGCTCGGCCGGCAGCGCATCGGCTGCATAGCTTGGGACGGCAAGGCGCAGGAGGGCGGTCAGCGGCACGCCGAGGTTTGCCGTGCCGCCCGAGCGGTCCACCAGCGCGGCTGCGTGCAGCACCTCGCCGCCCTCGCGCGCGACTGCGGCCATCGCCTCGCGCGAGGAAAGCCCGGTTGTGACCACATCCTCCACCAAAAGCACCTTCTGCCCGGGCGCCAGCGCAAAGCCGCGGCGCAGCTCGAAGGTGCCCGTGGGCCGTTCGAGGAACATGGCCGGACGGCCGAGCGCCCGGCCCATCTCGTGGCCGATGACGATACCGCCCATGGCCGGCGAGACCACGGCCTCGACAGACTGGCACACGGCCTCGGGCAGCCGCGCAGCCAGCGCGCGCGCCAGCCGCTCGGCGCGCGCGCCATCCATCAGCACCCGCGCGCACTGCAGGTAGCGCGGGGAATGGAGGCCGGAGGACAGGATGAAATGGCCTTCCAGCAGGGCGCCGGCGGCGCGGAACTCGGCGAGGATCTCGTCGTCGGTCATGCGCGCCTCCCTAGGGCAGGAACGGCTGCGGGGAAATCACCCGAACCGCGCGGTGCGGCGCCTGCGCAGCCTGCCGGGGCCGGACCCCTCGGCCGGGCTTGCTCGGGCGGGGTGGCTCAGCCGGTGGCAAACGCGCGCTCGGCGGATATGACCGAGGGCGGCCTGCCCAGCGCGCGCACGAGCTCGCCGAGGTGCGCAAGATCGTCCACCTCCACCTCCATCACATAGCGGTGGTGCGCCCGATCGCGGTCGCGCAGCTGCAGGTTGACGATGTTGGCGCCCTGGGCTGCGAGCACTTGGGTGACCTGGGCAAGCGCTCCCGGCTCGTTCACCACCACCACATCGATCCGTGCTGTGCCGGAGGCCACGTCTGCGGCCCAGCGCAGCTCGATCCACTCGCCAGAGGCCGCAAGGCGCGGGCAATCCAGCCGGTGCACCACGATCCCCCGGCCCGGCTCGGCGACGCCGACGATCCGGTCTCCCGGCACCGGCAGGCAGCAGGGGCACATCTCGATGGCGCCCGGGGTTTCGCCCTCGACCGGGATCGCGCTTTCCGCGGGGCCCCGACCCCGGCGCCGGTGCCGCCGGCGCGGCTGCGGCAACGCCCCGGGCGCGAGCGCCTCGGCAAGCTGCGCCTCAGTGACGGACTGGCGGGCAAGGGCCACGAACAGCGCCGGCTGGTCGGCCAGCTTCAGCACCTTGAGCGCGCGCGCGACATCCTCGGCCGTCACCTCCACCTCCAGCCGGCGGCAGATGTTGTGGAACAGCGCCTCGCCCGTCTTGAGCTGGGCGGCCCGCTCGCGCTGGCGCTGATGGCGCCTGACGGCCGAGCGGGCGCGCGCGGTCACCACGAACTGCTCCCAGGCCGGGTCCGGGGTGCGACCATCCTCGTGCAGGATCTCCACCTGGTCGCCGTTGGCAAGCGCGGTGCGCAGCGGCACCAGCTTGCCGTTGACCTTGGCGCCCGTGCAGCTGTCGCCGAGCGAGGTGTGCACGGCATAGGCGAAGTCGACCGGGGTGGCCCCCTTCGGCAGCTGGATGATCTCGCCCTTCGGCGTGAAGCAGAAGAGCTGGTTCTGGAACATGGCAAGGCGGGTATGTTCGAGGATCTCCTCGGGTGACTGCGCATGTTCGAGGATTTCGAGAAGATCGGCGAGCCAGGGATATTCAATGCCGTTGCCGCCGCGGCGCTGCTTGTAGGCCCAGTGGGCGGCCATGCCGTATTCGGCCGCGGCATGCATCTCGGTGTCGCGGATCTGCACCTCGATCCTGAGCTTGTCGCGGTCGAGGATCGTGGTGTGCAGCGAGCGGTAGCCGTTGCTCTTGGGCGTCGAGATATAGTCCTTGAAGCGGCCCGGGACCATCGGCCAGCGCCGGTGCAGGGCGCCGAGCGCGCGGTAGCAGTCCTCCGGCGATTCGAGCACCACGCGGAACGCCATCACGTCGGAGAGCTGCTCGAACGGGATGTGGCGCTCCTGCATCTTGCGCCAGATCGACCACGGCCGCTTCTCCCGCCCGCGCACGTCGACGATCGGGATCCCGGCGCGGGAGAGCGTCAGCCGGATGCCGCTCTCGATCCGCCCGATGGTATCCCCCGAGCCCCGGCGGAGCTGCTCGAGCCGCGCGGTGATCGACTGGTGCGCCTCCGGCTCCAGCTCGGCAAAGGCCAGGTCCTTCAGCTCGTCCATGAAGCCATACATGCCGATCCGCTCGGCAAGCGGAGCATAGATGTCCATCGTCTCGCGCGCGATCCGCCGCCGCTTCTCCTCCGAGCGGATAAACCGCAGCGTGCGCATGTTGTGCAGCCGGTCCGCCAGTTTCACGAGGAGCACCCTGATGTCGTCGGACATGGCGAGCAGGAAGCGGCGCAGGTTTTCGGCGGCGCGCTCGCTTTCGGTCTGCGCCTCGATGCGCGAGAGCTTGGTGACCCCATCGACGAGGCGTGCGACATTGTCGCCGAACAGGCGGCGGATGTCGTCGGGCGTGGCCACGGTATCCTCGATGGTGTCGTGGAGAATGCCCGTTGCGATCGTCTCGTCGTCGAGCTTCAGGTCGGTGAGGATGCCGGCGACCTCGATCGGGTGCGAGAAATAGGGGTCGCCGCTGGCGCGCAGCTGGCTGCCATGCGCCTTCATCGAGAACACATAGGCGCGGTTCAGCAGGTCCTCGTCTGCATCCGGGTCGTAGGCGCGGACCCGTTCGACAAGTTCATACTGGCGAAGCATGGCGCGCCCCATATGGCGGCATTTGCCCGCAGCGCCAGAGGCCCTGCCCGGCGAGGCCGGCCAGGCTGCGCGCGCGCCGGGGCGAGGCCCCGGCAGCCGCCCGCATCATGCGCTCACTCGTAATCCGGGCCGAGGTTCTGGTTGCGCGGCGGCGCAGCCGCGGTGAGGCGCAGCGCCTCGGCCGAGACGGCGATCGAGCCGACCTCGTCGGCCTCGTCGTCCTCGTCGATATGCACCTTCTGCAGCCCGGAGATGAGGGATTCCTCAAGCATCGCCGGGTCGACCGTCCGCTCGGCAATCTCGCGCAGCGCGACCACCGGGTTCTTGTCGCGGTCGCGGTCGACCGTCAGCTCGGCGCCGCCGGAAATCTGCCGCGCGCGCTGCGCGGCGAGCAGCACCAGATCGAACCGGTTGGGAACAATCTCGATGCAGTCCTCGACAGTGACGCGCGCCATCCGGCAGCCCTCTTTCTTGCCTGCAATGCTGGTGAAGAGGCATACCGTTAGCCGCAGCGAAAGCCCTGGTCAAGCACCGGAAGGCGCGGCGCCCCGACGCCTTCTTGACGCCGCGGCGCCACTCGGCTAGCCGGCCGCCCTCGCATGCGGCCCCACACGCCCGGTGAAGTGGTGGCCCGGCAGGCCCGCGCGCAAGGCTCAGGCGCCGCGCGCGGCCTCAGCCGCGCGGTTCCGGGCGTCGCCGGCAGGTCCGGCCGGGCCGGGTGCATGGGGCGCCCGGCGCCAGCGAAGGATGTGACACGATGAGCAAGCGCCAGAGCGCGAAGCACAAGCTCGACCGCCGCATGGGGGTCAATATCTGGGGGCGGCCCAAGTCGCCGATCAACAAGCGCGAATATGGCCCTGGCCAGCACGGCCAGCGCCGCAAGGGCAAGATGAGCGATTTCGGCCTGCAGCTCCGGGCCAAGCAGAAGCTCAAGGGTTATTACGGCGACGTCACGGAAAAGCAGTTCAAGAAGGTCTATTTCGAAGCCGTCCGCATGAAGGGCGATACGTCGCAGAACCTCATCGGCCTGCTTGAACGGCGCCTGGACATGACAGTCTACCGAGCGCGGTTCGTGCCCACCATCTTCGCCGCGCGCCAGCTGGTGAACCACGGGCATGTGCTGGTGAACGGCAAGCGCTGCAACATCGCCTCGGCGCGCGTGTCGCCCGGCGATGTGATCGAGCTTGGGCCCCGGGCGCGCGAAATGGCGCTGGTGCTCGACGCCATGGCCGCAGCCGAGCGCGACATTCCTGACTATGTGTCGGTCGAGGGCTTCCGGGCGACATTCGTGCGCGTGCCCGCGCTCGACGAGGTGCCCTATCCGGTCCGGATGGAGCCGAACCTCGTGGTCGAGTTCTACAGCCGCTAGGCCGGTCGCCGGCGCATCCGCGCCGCCTCGCGCCGGAGGATCTGCCGCCCCCGGTTGCGCGCCGAGCGGGCCCTCAAGCCGAGGCGGGGAGCATTCGCAGCGTCTGGCAGGACAGGCAGGCGAGCTGCGCCCGGCGAAGCGCCTGCGCGGGTGTCGGCCCGCCATCTGCCGCCTCGATCCGTGGGCCGATTCGCACCACGCCCTCGTGGCAGGCGGCCGCTGCTGCTGCGAACAGCAGCGCGCGCTGGGCCTCGGGGCCCGTGCCGGCCATGGCGGCACGGGCCTGCGCAACCGCGCGCAGGGCTGCCGCAGCTGCGGCGGCCTCGGCAGCCAGCCTGCGCGCGGTCTCGGGGGATGCGGCCGAATCGAGTGCGCCCGAGAGCAGGCCGAGCGCCGCCAGGCTTTCGGCAAGGCGGCGGTCGAGGCTCGCCTCGACCCAAGCCGCATCCTCCGGGTGCGGGGGCCAGCGGGTCTCGAGGCTGGCGCCGCCCGTGCAGGCGCCGAGGGACAGGGCAATGACGACCGGGATCAGGGCACGGATCATGGCAGTCTCCTCAAGGGAACTGCCAAAACGGTATCAAAAACACCTATTGTAGGACAGTATTGGTTATTCCTGTCCGGTCTGTCCCTGCCTGTTCGCCTGCCGGCGCGCCTCGTCGACGGCAGCCTTGAGCTCCTCGTAGCCGACCGCGCCGGAGAGGATCCGGTTGCCGACCACATAGGAGGGCGTGCCGGTGAGCCCGAGCGCGCGGCCGAGTTCGAGGTTGCGCTGCAGCTCCTCGCGGTGCTCGCGGCTGTTGAGATCGGCGGCGACCTGCGCCTCGTTCAGCCCGGCGCTGCGCACCGACTGGATGAGCCGCTCCTGCGACAGGCGGCCCTGGCCGCGGAACACGGTATCGTGGAAGCGGACATAGCGGTTCTGCCGGGCGGCCGAGAGGCTTGCCATGGCGAAGCGCTCGCTCTCGGGCCCCAGCACCGGAAAGTCGCGCCAGACGACCTTGAGCTTCGGATCCTCGGCAAGCAGGCGCTGCACGTCGGCGGCCGACTGGCGGCAGTAGGGGCAGTTGTAGTCGAAGAACTCGACAAGCACGACATCGGCGTCGGCCGCGCCGGCCCAGGCGCCCCGATAGGGCGTTTCGATGGCGTCGCGGTTGGAGGCCAGCAGCTTTTCCACCTCCCGGTCCTGCAGGCGGGTAATGGCCTCGGGAATGATTTCCGGGTTGGCAAGCAGCGTCTCGCGCACCGCAGCTGAAATCTCGGCCCGGCTGGCCTCGGCCGGGGTCACCGGCTCGGGCTGCAGGAGCGCGAAGGTGAGGGCGGCGGTGCCGGCGCCCGCGAGGCCGCAGGCAAGCGGCAGGGCGAGCGGGCGCAGCCGCGCAGCCGCGCGTGCGCGGCTGTCGCTGGCGGGCGGCCCTTCGGCAGCCGATGGCGCCGGCGCCGGTGCGGGCGCATCGCGCGCCATCGCCTCGCGGCCTTCGGGCTGGGCCTCGGCTTCCACCGGGGCGACGGGGGTGTCGGTCATCGCCGCTGCTTCTTGGACCGCTCGGCTTCGGCGGCCGATGCAAGCGCGATGTCCTGCGCGCGCACATGGTCCGGCGAGCCGCGCGGCAGCCCGGCGAGCGCCACCTGTGCCGCCCGGCCGACAACTCGCGGGTCGCCGCCCATCAGGCTCACCCGCTCGGCCGTTGCCAGCGCTGCGCGCGCCTCGTCGCCGCGCCGTTCGTAGATGATCCCCAGCTGCAGCCAGGCGAAGGGATTGTCCCGGTCGCGGGCGAGCGCGTTGCGCAGCACGGTTTCGGCCTCCGCCATCTGCGCCTCGGCCTGCGGCCCGCCGCGCTCTGCGGCCTGCACAAGCGCATGGCCGAGCATGGAGGCGATGAGCGGCTCGTGGCGGCTTGCCTCCACCGCCAGCCGAAGCGGCGCGATCGCCTCTTCGGGCCGGCCCGATTCCAGGAGGATCTGCCCCTTCAGTTCCAGCGCATAGGGGTCGGCCGCGCCGCGCGCGGCAAGCGGGGCGATCTCGGCGAGTGCCTCCGCGTGCCGGCCGGTCTTGTGGAAGGCATAGGCGCGCGCCATGTGCCCGGCGTCCGATTGGTCGGAAGGCGGATAGGCCGAGAATGTCACCTCCGCAGGCGAGATATAGCCGATGAGCTTGCCGCGGATCCGCGCGTAGCGCGCCTGCAGCGCCGGGTCTGGCCCCTTGCCCCAGTGCGGCGAGCTCTTGAGCACATGTTCGAGCGCGACGATCCGGTTTCCGGTCAGCGGGTGGGTGCGGGCATATTCGTTGTTCTGCGGGATGGCGAGACGGAACTCGTCGCCCTGCAGCCTGCGGAAGAACTCGATCATCCCCCAGCCATCGACCCCGGCCGCGTTGAGATACGCCGCGCCGGCCTGGTCGGTGCGGCTTTCCTGCTCGCGGCTGAAGGCGAACAGCTTGCCCATGGCCGCCTGCTGGCCGGCCATCAGCACGGCCATGCCCGCATCGGGCGCGCCGGCCGCGATGGCTGCGGCGCCGAGCACCATGGAAAGCAGCGAGATTCCCGAGGCCGGGCCCATCCCCTCGCCCCAGCGCACGGCATGGCCGGCGGCCACATGGCCGAGCTCGTGCGCGAGCACGCCCTGGAACATGCGCACATCCTCGGCGGCAATGATCAGGCCGGAATGGATGTAGACCTGCTGGCCAAGCATGGCGAAGGCATTGATCGAGGTATCGGAGACGAGCCCGATCGTCACCGCGCGCGGGTCGAGGCCGGCTGCCTCCTTGAGCGGGCGGGCGACATCGCGGAAGAAGGCTTCCGTCTCGGCATCGCGCAGGATCGATTGCGCCTGCGCGGGCGCCGCCAGCGGCTGGGCGAACAGCAGCAGCAGGGCGAGCAGGGCATAAGCCAGCCTCGCGCTCGGCCGATGCCACAGCGCACGAAGCTCCGCCCCCGTCCTGCCCAGCATGGTGGCCATGCCTCTCCTTAAGCGGCTTGCCGGCCCGAAGCCAGCGCGTCTATCAGCCTCGGCGCTTGGGAGCCTGAAGATGAACGCCCGGCGAATGGCGCCGGGGTCTGGAGCGGTGGTGCAGCAGATCGTCGGCAACTGGAAGATGAACGGCCTTGGCGCCGAACTTGGCGAGCTCGACGCACTGGTGGCGGCCGGGCCGGTTGCCGGCGTGTCCCTTGCCATCTGCCCGCCGGCCACGCTGCTCAGCCGGGCGGCCGGGCGGCTGGCCGGCTCGCACGTGATGCTGGGCGGGCAGGATTGCCATGCGGCGCAGTCGGGCGCGCACACGGGTGACATTTCCGCCGAGATGCTGGCCGATGCCGGAGCGCGGCTGGTGATCCTCGGCCATTCCGAGCGCCGCGCCGACCATGGCGAGACGGATGCCTGCGTGCGCGCGAAGGTGGAGGCGGCGTGGCGGGCCGGGCTCACGCCCATTGTCTGCGTGGGCGAAACGGCCGCCGAGCGCGATGCCGGCTGCACGCACGAGGTGGTGCTGGCCCAGCTCTCGGGCTCGCTGCCGCAGCCGCTCCGGGCGGGGCTGCTGATGGTGGCCTACGAGCCGGTCTGGGCGATCGGCACGGGCCGCACGCCGACGCCGGACGAGATCGGCGCGGTGCACCAGGCGATCGCAGGGGTGCTGCCCCCCGATACGCCGATCCTCTACGGCGGCTCGGTCAGGCCCGAGAATGCCGCCGCCCTTCTTGCCGTGCCGCACGTCTGCGGGGCGCTGGTGGGCGGCGCCAGCCTGAAGGCGGCCGATTTCCTCGCCATTGCGCGCGCGGCCGGGGCCTTCGTGCGATGATCCTCGTCATCGACAACTATGACAGCTTCACCTTCAATCTCGTGCACTACCTCATCGAGCTGGGCGTCGAGGTGGAGGTCCGTCGCAACGACGCGCTGTCGGTGGCAGAGGCGATGGCGATGGGCGCCTCGGCACTGCTGCTCTCGCCCGGTCCGTGCACGCCGAACGAGGCCGGAATCTGCCTCGGGCTCGTCGAGGCGGCAGCCGATGCGGGGCTTCCGCTGCTCGGCGTGTGTCTTGGCCACCAGGCCATCGGCCAGGCCTTCGGCGGGGCCGTGGTGCGCGCCCCCCGGCTGATGCACGGCAAGACCTCGGCCATCGCGCACGCCGGCACGGGGCTGTTCGCCGGCCTGCCGAGCCCGTTTTCCGCCACGCGCTACCACAGCCTCGTGGTGGCGCGCGACGGCCTGCCGGAATGCCTTGCCATCACCGCCGAGGCCGACGGGCTCATCATGGGCCTGTCGCACCGCACGCTTCCCATCCACGGCGTGCAGTTCCATCCGGAATCGATCGGCTCCGAGCACGGCCATGCGCTGCTCGCCAACTTCCTCGAAATGGCCGGCATCGCCCACCGGCCGGCGGCCGAGGTGGCCCGCGCGGCACCGCCGGGGCTCCTTCGATGAGCCGCCTGCCAGATCCGGCGCGTGCTCTCACCGAGGCCGAAGCGGGGGCGGCCTTCGATTCCATCATGGACGGCGCCGTGGCAGACAGCGATCTGGCCGCGTTCCTCGTGGCGCTCGCCGAGCGCGGCGAGACGGCGGCCGAGATCACCGGTGCCGCACGGGCGCTGCGCGCGCGCATGGTGCCCGTGGCGGCACCCGATGGCGCGATCGACGTGTGCGGCACGGGCGGCGACGGATCGCTCAGCCTTAATGTCTCGACGGCCGTCGCCTTCGTGGTGGCCGGTGCGGGCGTACCGGTCGCCAAGCACGGCAACCGCTCCGCCTCCTCGCGCTCCGGGACGGCGGATGTGCTCGAGGCACTCGGCTGGCGCAATGACCTGCCGATGGAGCGGGTGGAGGCCTGCCTTGCCGAGGTGGGGGTAACCTTCCTGTTCGCGCAGCGGCATCATCCGGCCATGGCGCGCGTGGCCCCCGTCCGCCGTGCGCTCGGCCGGCGGACCATCTTCAATCTCCTCGGCCCGCTTGCCAATCCAGCCGGTGTCGTGCGGCAGATGGTGGGCGTGCCCGCCCCCGAATGGGGCCGGCCGATGGCGGAGGCGGCGCTCGCGCTCGGCGCCGAGGCAGTGCTTGCCGTCCACGGCGGCGGGCTGGACGAGATCGCCGTCCACGCCCCGAGCCGGCTGTGGGAGGGCGCCGGCGGCGCCGTCTGCGAAGGAGGCTTCGACCCGGCGGAGCATGGGCTCGGGCCGCACCCGCGCGAGGCGGTTGCAGGCGGCGCGCCCGAGGCGAATGCATCCGCGCTTCGCGATCTGCTCGAAGGCCGGGGCCGGCCGGCCTATCGCGACATCGTGCTCGCCAATGCCGCAGCTGCGCTCCGGGTGGCAGGCGCGGCGGCCGACATGGCCCATGGGCTCGCCCTGGCGCGGGCCAGCCTCGACACGGGTGCCGCCGCCGACCGGCTGGCGCGCTTTCTCGCGTTCCGCTGATGGCCGACACGCTCGCCCCCATCCTCGCGGCCAAGCGGGCGCAGGTGGCCGCCCGGCTCGGCGCCGGTGTGCCCGATCCCGCTGCCGCCTCCCCGCCGCGCGGCTTTGCCGCGGCCCTGCAGCGCGCCCGCGGGGAAGGCCGGCTCGGCCTCATCGCCGAGGTCAAGAAGGCAAGCCCGTCCAGGGGCCTCATCCGCGCCGATTTCCGCCCGGCCGAGCTCGCCCGTGCCTATGCGCAAGGGGGCGCCACCTGCCTTTCTGTCCTCACCGACACGCCCTTCTTCGAAGGCGCGGACGCGCACCTCGTCGAGGCCCGCAGCGCCACCCCGCTTCCCGTCCTGCGCAAGGATTTCATCGTCGATCGGCGCCAGATCGCCGAATCGCGGGCGCTCGGCGCCGATGCCGTGCTGCTCATCGTGGCCGCGCTCGAGGATGGCGAGCTTGCAGACTTCTGCGGCGAAGCGCAGGCGCTTGGCATGGACGTGCTGGTTGAGGTGCACGACGCGGCCGAACTTGTCCGCGCGCTCAGCCTGCCGACATCTCTTGTCGGCATCAACAATCGCAACCTCAAGACGATGGAGGTTGATCTTCAGACCTCGATCGATCTTGCAGCCGAGGTTCCACCCGACCGGCTGGTGGTTGCCGAAAGCGGCCTTGCCACGCACGCGGACCTGCTCAGGCTGAAGGCCCATGGGGTGACCACCTTCCTCGTTGGCGAGTCGCTCATGCGCGCGGCCGATGTGGCGGCTGCAACGCGCCGCCTGCTCACCGGCGCATGACCGAAGGGCGCCGCCTCACCCATCTCGACGATGCGGGTGCCGCGCGCATGGTCGATGTGTCGGCCAAGCCGGAGACGGCGCGCACCGCCATCGCCGAGGGGCGCATCATCATGTCGGAAGAGGCGCTCGAAGCCGTGCGCGGCGGCGCCGTGTCCAAGGGCGATGTGCTCGCTGTTGCGCGCATTGCCGGGATCCTCGCCGCCAAGCGGACGGCCGATCTCATCCCGCTCTGCCACCCGCTGCCGCTTTCGGCCGTCCGGCTCGACCTCGAGCTTGCCGAGCGGTCGATCCGGGCCCGGTGCGAGGTTGGGACGACCTCCCGGACGGGCGTGGAAATGGAAGCGCTCACAGCTGTTTCCGTCGCTCTCCTCACGATCTACGACATGGCCAAAAGCGTCGACAGGGCGATGCGGATCGAGGGCATCCGGCTGCTCGCCAAGGGCGGCGGGCGTTCCGGCGACTGGCGCCTCGACGATGGCTGACCTGCTGCCGCTCGAGGAGGCGCAGGCCCGCCTTCTGGCGCTTCGTGCCCCGCTCGAGCCGGTTGCCGTGCCGCTCGTCGCGGCAGCCGGGCGCTGGCTTGCGTCCGACATGCAGGCGCGCCTCACCCACCCGCCGGCCGATGTGTCCGCCATGGACGGATGGGCGATCCGCTTTGCCGACCTGCCCGGGCCCTTCCGCGAAGCGGGGGAGGCGGCGGCAGGCGGCGCCTTCGCCCGCGAGCTGGGGCCGGGCGAGGCGGTGCGAATCTTCACCGGCGCGCCCGTGCCCAAAGGGGCCGACACCATCGTGGTGCAGGAGGAAATGGCCCTTGCCGACGGATGCCTCGTGCTGTCGGGCGCGGGGCCGGACGCGCCGGGCCGGCATGTCCGCCGGCGGGGGCAGGATGTGGCGGCAGGGGCGCCGCTCGCGCGCGCGGGCGCCCGGATCGCGCCGCCGCTTCTTGGACTGCTGGCCGCTGCCGGCCACGCGGCGATCCCGGTGCGCAGGCGGCCGCGTGTTGCGCTTCTTGCCACCGGATCGGAGCTGGTGCCGCCCGGGGTCGTTCCCGCTGCCGGGCAGATCGTCTCGTCGAACGGCGTGATGCTGGCAGCGCTGGCCCAGACCGCGGGCGCAGAGGTGCGCGACTGCGGCATTGTGCCGGATGATCCGGCTGCCACATCGGCGGCCATCCGGGCGGCGGCCTCCGGGGCAGACGTGCTGGTGACAATCGGCGGCGCCTCGGTCGGCGTCCACGATCTCGTGCGCCCCGCCCTGCTGGCGCAGGGCGGCCGCATCGATTTCTGGCGCATCGCGCTGCGGCCGGGCAAGCCGCTGCTTGCAGGCCAGCTCGGCGAGGCGTTGGTGCTGGGCCTGCCCGGCAACCCGGTTTCGGCCTTCGTGTGCGCGCTTCTGTTCCTGCTGCCGCTGCTGCGGCACCTCGGCGGCGATCCCGAGCCCCTGCCGCGCCTGAGGCGCGGCCTTGCCGGCGCCGATCTTGCCGCAAACGGCCCGCGCCGCACCTTCCTGCGCGCACGGCTCGGCGAGGAGGCCGGCCTGCCGGTTGTCACCCCGGCCGGGGTGCAGGACAGCGCGATGCTTTCGGTGCTGGCCGCCTGCGATGCGCTCCTCGTGCGGCCCGAACATGCGCCCGCTGCGGCGCGGGGAAGCGAGGTCTGGTTCCTAACCTATTGAACTGTTGAGCAGCCGCGCTTGACCTGTCGCGCCATGTTCCGCTAATGTTCGATGCATGTTCCACCCTGGGAGCACGCGGGGATGCTGACAGCCAAGCAGCAGGAGCTGCTGATCTTCATCAACGATCGCCTGCAGGAGACGGGGATCTCGCCCTCGTTCGAGGAGATGAAGGAGGCGCTCAACCTGCGCTCGAAGTCGGGCGTTCACCGGCTGATCAGTGCGCTTGAAGAGCGGCAGTTCCTGCGCCGCCTGCCCAACCGCGCCCGCGCGCTCGAAGTGGTGCGCCTGCCAGATGCGGTGGCCGCGGTGGCACCTGGCGGGGCGCCGGTTGCAAGCCTCGCTGCGGCCCGCCGGGCGCGCGAGGCCGCATCGGCGCCGGCGCGGGTGGTGCCGCTCGTGGGCCGGATTGCAGCCGGCCTGCCGATCGAGGCGATCGAGGCTCCAGAAGATCTTGCCGTCCCGGCCGCGCTGCTCGGTCCGGGGGAGCATTTCGCGCTGCAGGTGGTCGGCGATTCGATGATCGAGGCCGGGATCTTCGATGGCGATTTCGCCCTCATCCGGCGCACCGACGATGCGCGCGACGGCGAGATCGTGGTTGCCCTGATCGACAACCAGGATGCCACGCTCAAATATTTCCGCAGGGAAAAGGGGATGATCCGGCTCGATCCGGCCAACAGCCTCTACGAGCCGCAGCTTTATCTTCCCTCGCGTGTGCGGATCCAGGGCCGGCTGGCCGGGCTGCTGCGCCGTTACTGAGGCGCCGGGCGCGGCTCGGCATGGTCTCGGCTGCCGATGGGGCCTTTGTGGTCTCGGCGCGCCTGCCTCACGCACCTGTGGTCGCCCTCTTGCGCCTGCGTGGCAAGCCGGGGCACACCGGGGCACACCGGGGCACATCGGTGTGCACCGGGGCACATCGGTGTGCACCGGGCCCGGATGCGCAAGGCGCGGCCGAACGGAGCCGGCCATCTGGGGCAGCTGCGCCGGGCCAGCTGCGGCGGGTTTTCGCAGCGTGCCTTCACGCGCTGCGACCAGGGGGTTGCCAAGCCGGCGCAGCAGGTCCAAAGGGTTCCCACGCAGGGCGCCCAGCGCAGCGTGATCCGGCCCGCAGGCGGCGCAGCCTCGGTTGCGCGTGCAGGTACGGAGCCAGCGCCCCGCATCCCCAAGCTTCCCATGTCACGCGGGGCGCTCAACACCCCGCCCTTCGTGTGCTGTCGCGCCCGGAGCGCGCAACACCTTGAAAGACCTAGATGACATTCGAACAACTCGGGCTTCCCGCCCCGCTTCTGGCGGCGGTCGCCGCGCGCGGCTATGGCGAAGCCACGCCCATCCAGGCGCAGGCGATCCCGCCGGTGCTCGAGGGCCGCGATCTTCTCGGGATCGCGCAGACCGGCACGGGCAAGACGGCAGCCTTCGTGCTGCCCGCGCTTGCGCGGATGATGGCCAGCCACGAGCGGCCGCAGGCGCGGCACTGCCGCACGCTCGTGCTGGCGCCAACGCGCGAGCTTGCCGCGCAGATTGCCGAGAGCGCGCGGACCTACGCCCGGGGCACGCCGATGCGCGTGGCAAGCGTCTTCGGCGGCACCTCGCTGCACCAGAACCGGCAGGTCGTCGCGCAAGGGGTCGATCTTCTTGTTGCTACCCCCGGCCGGCTGCTCGATCTCGTGGAGCAGGGCGCGCTGTCGCTCGCCCGGGTCGGCATCCTCGTGCTCGACGAGGCCGACCAGGTGCTCGACCTCGGCTTCATCCATGCGCTGCGGCGCATCAGCAGGCTGGTGCCGCGCGCGCGGCAGACTCTCCTCTTCTCGGCCACCATGCCGCCGGCCATCCGCGATCTGGCCCAGGCCTTCCTGCACCGGCCGGCCGAGGTATCGGTCGCCCCTGCGGCGACGACAGCCGAGCGGGTGGCGCAATCGGTCATCTTCGTAGCCCAGGCCGAAAAGCAGGCGCTGCTCACCCTCACCCTCCGGGATCTCGGCGCCGATCGGGTGCTCGTCTTCACCCGTACCAAGCATGGCGCGGACCGGGTGGTGCGCCACCTTGCAGCCGCGGGCATCGGCGCGGCCGCCATCCACGGCAACAAGAGCCAGGCGCAGCGGACCCGTGCGATCGCCGGGTTCCGAGCCGGTGCCGTGCCGGTGCTGGTGGCAACCGACATCGCAGCGCGCGGCATCGACATTCCCGGTGTCTCGCACGTGGTGAACTTCGAACTGCCCAATGTGCCGGAGCAATATGTGCACCGCATCGGGCGCACCGCGCGCGCCGGGGCGCAAGGTGCCGCAATCGCCTTCTGCGCCGACGACGAGCGGCCGCACCTGAGGGCGATCGAGAAGCTCACCCGCCAGCGGCTGGTGGTGCTGCCCCTGCCGGAAGGCTTTGTCGCCCGTGCGGCCGGCCTTCGGGCCGCACCCCCGGCGCCGCGCAGGGGGCAGGCCCCCAAGGCAAGGCCAGACCGCGCTTCGGGCAGGCCGGCGGGGCCCGGGCGCCACGCGCGTGCGCGCCGGCCCGCGGGCAGCCAGCGCCCGGCGGCCTGAGGCAGGGCGGCCTCCTCAGCCCCGGCTGGCGACGCGCGCGTGCCAGCCGGCAAACGGCCCGCTGGCAAGCACCCGCGCCTGCACTTCTGCGGCAGCGGCGTTCATTGCATCGGTGGCGGCCGTGTTGGGGTGCACCGCGCGCCGCAGCGGGCGCGTGCCCGGCGGCATCGCGAGCATCCGGGCGATGACGCGCGGCACGTCCATCGGGTCGGTGGTGCCGCCGCTGCGGAACATCCTGCCGGCAATCTCGAGGTGCGGCGCATAGGCGGCGCGCGCCTCCGCCGGCGCGCGGGCGAGGATGGATGCGGCATGGCGCTCGCCATTGGCCCAGATGCGGGTGGGATAGCCGCCGGGCTGGACAATGGTCACGTCGACACCGAACGGCGCCAGCTCGTAGGCCATGGTCTCAAACAGGGCCTCCATGCCGAACTTGGTTGCGCAATACTGTGCGACGCCTGGCAGCACGACCCGCCCAAGCTGGGAGGAGATGTTGCACAGCCAGCCGCCTTCCGCCGGCGCATGGCAGGAAGAGCCGCATTGGCGACGGCAAGTGCTCCGAACAGGTTGGTCTCAAAGATGCGCCGCGTTGCCTCGAGGTCGGCCAGCTCGGCGGGAACCCCGAAGGCGATGCCGGCATTGTTGATGACCGCATCGAGCGCCCCGCCGGATGCCGTCTCGGCCGCGCGCACCGCTGCGCGGACCTCGGCGGCATCAGTTACATCGAGCTGGAGCAGCGTGATGTCGAGCCCATCGGCCCGCGCGATCCGGGCGAGCTCCTGCGCCTCCGGCCGCCGGCCGCCATCGAGATTGCGCATGGTGGCAAAGACGCGCGCCCCGCCGCGTGCCAGATGCTCGGCGAGCAGCCGGCCGAAGCCCGACGAGCTGCCGGTGACCAGCACCGACCGGCCGCGCACGCCCTCCGGTCGGGGCACGGCCGCGCGGCTCCTTGTTGCCGAAGCGATCAGGGCGGTGGCAGCCCCTGCCAGCAGCACCCGCCGGCGATCAACCCGGCGGTCGAGGGGTTGCGGCGGAAGGGTCATGCTGTGGCACCTTTGTGAAGACGAGCGTCAGATTGTTGGCCGGCATCGGCATGCGCCGGGCGAGCACGAGGCCATGGGCCCGGGCCACGGCTTCAACCGCTTCCACCTGCCGCAGGCCCCATTCCGGGTTGCGCCGCCGCAGCTCGGCGTCGAAGGCCGCGTTCGACGGCGCGAGCGGGGTGCCGGCCTCGATGAAGGGGCCATAGAGAAAGAGGGGCCCGCCCGCGGGCAGCAGGCGCCCGGCGCCTGCCAGAAGGCCGACGGTTGCAGCCCAGGGAGCGACGTGGGCAAGGTTGATGCAGAGGATCGCATCGGCAGTCGCCACCGGCCAGTCGTCTGCGGCTGCATCGAGCGCGACCGGCGCACGCAGGTTTGCAAGCCCCGCTGCGGCAGACCAGGCGGCAATCGAGGCGCGGGCGGCCGGCGATGGGTCGCTTGGCTGCCATTCGAGGTGCGGGAGCCGGGTTGCGAAGTGGACCAGATGCTCGCCAGTGCCGGAGGCCACCTCGAGCACCAGCCCGGAGCGCGGCAGGACGGGCGAGATGGCAGCAAGGATCGGCTCCCGGTTGCGGAGCGCCGCCGGCGACGAGGCGCGGGCATCGGCCGGTTCCGCGCCGGGCGGCATCGGCCCGCTCAGGCCGCGCCAACGATCAGGCGCGCGGCCTGGGCGCGCGCCTCGCCGGTCACCTCGGCGCCCGAGAGCATGCGCGCGACCTCCTCCGTGCGCCCGGGCCCATCGAGCGGCCTCACCCGGGTGCGCGCCTCGCCATCCTCGATTGCCTTGGTGATCACGAGATGCCGCGTGCCGGCGGCTGCGACCTGCGGGCTGTGGGTGACGACGAGCACCTGCGCGGCCCGGGCGACCCGGGCAAGCCGCTCGCCGATCGCGGAGGCGGTTGCGCCGCCGACGCCGCGGTCGATCTCGTCGAACACCAGCGTGCCGGCGCTTCCCTCGCCGGCAAGGGCAACCTTGAGCGCCAGCACGAACCGCGACAGTTCTCCGCCCGAGGCGATGCGGGACAGAGGGCCGAACGGCGCGCCGGGGTTGGTCGAAACCTCAAACGTCACCCGGTCGAGGCCCGCCGGTCCGGGCTCGGCGGCATCGATGGTCGCGCGAAATCGGGCAGCCTCGAGCCGGAGAGCCGGAAGCTCGGCGCCCACGGCCGCCTCGAGGCGCCCGGCAGCTGCGCGCCGCGAGGCGGAAAGGGCCTCGGCCGCGCGCAGGAAGGCATCGCGCGCGGCCTCGGCGACCTGTTCGGCCGCCTCGAGGACCTCCGCCCCGGAATCGAGCGCCTGAAGCCGCCCCTGAAGCTCTGCCAGGAGGGCAGGGAGCGCGTCGACCTCCACCCGGTGCTTGCGTGCGAGCGCCCGCAGGTCGAACAGCCGCGCCTCCGCGGCCTCGAGCGCCTCTGGCGCAATGGTAAGGCGGGCACGCGCCTCGGCCAGCCCGGTCTCGATCAGCTCGCCTTCGGCAAGCGCGCGGTCTGCCGCGGCGAGCGCGTCGGCAAGCGCCGGATCCTCGGTGGCCAGCCGTTCCAGCCGCCGCGCGGCCTGCCGCAGGGCCGCAAGCGCGCCCTCGCTGCCCGAGACCAGCCGTTCCACCTCGGCCATCGCGCTCGCCGTCCGCTCGGCCGCCTTCATCCGCTGGCGCGCACTGGCCAGTTCCTGCTCCTCGCCCGCCGCCGGGCCGAGCGCAGCGAGCTCGGCCACGGCATGGGCAAGCCATTCGCGGTCGGCCTCCGCGGCGGCCAGCCGCGCCGCGGCCGCGGCGCGCGCAGCCTCGGCCTCCTGCCAGCGTGCGTGCGCGGCTGCCACCCCCGATGCGGCTGCCTGCAGCCCGGCGAAGCTGTCGAGGAGCGCGCGGTGGCCGGCGGGTGCGAGCAGGCCGCGGTCGTCATGCTGGCCGTGGATCTCGACGAGGAGGCTGCCGAGCGTGCGCAGCAGGCTGGCGGAGACCGGCTGGTCGTTGACGAAGGCGCGGCTGCCGCCATCGGCGCGCACCAGCCGGCGCAGCAGCAGCCGGCCCGGCTCGTCGCGGGCGATGCCCTGCGCGTCGAGCAGGGCGTCGGCGGGGTGCCCGGGGGGGAGCGCAAATTCGGCTGTCACCTGCGCCTGTGGGGCGCCCTTGCGGACGAGCGCGGCCTCCGCCCGGCCGCCGAGCACGAGGCCCAGCCCGTCCAGCAGGATCGACTTGCCGGCCCCCGTCTCGCCCGTCAGCACCGTGAGGCCGGGCCCGACCTCGATCTCGGCCCGGTCGATCAGCACGAGGTCGGTGATGGTCAGGCAGCGCAGCATCGACTCTCGTCGCCCCGGTCGGGCTGCCGGCCTAGGCCTCGGGCGCGTGCTGGCGGACGAGCGCATAGGCGCGCTCGTACCATTTCGAGCCGGGGAAGTTTGCGCCCAGCACGGCCGCGGACCGCCGCGCCTCCTCCGGCATTCCGAGCGCGAGATAGGCCTCCGTCAGCCGGTGCAATGCCTCGGGCACGTGGCTCGTCGTCTGGAACTGGTCGATCACATTCTGGTAGCGCCGGATGGCCGCGATCCACTGGCGGCTGTTGGAGTAGAAGCGGCCAATGGCCATTTCCTTGCCGGCCAGATGGTCCTGCACCAGGTCGAGCTTCACCCGTGCGTCGCGGGCATAGGGCGTGTCGGGGTAGCGGCGCACCAGCTCGTTCAACGCATCCTGGGCCTGTGCGGTCACGCGCTGGTCGCGGCTCACGTCGGCGATCTGCTCGTAGTAGCTCATCGCGATGATGTAATAGGCATAGGGTGCATCGCGGTTGCCCGGGTGCAGGGAGAGGAAGCGCTGCGCCGAGAGGATCGCCTCGGAATATTGCCGTGCCGCATAGTAGCTGAAGGCCGACATCAGCTGCGCGCGGCGCGCCCAGACGGAGTAGGGGTGCTGGCGCTCCACCTCGTCGAACATCAGGGCGGCGGTGCGATACTGGCCGCGGTCGAGGGTCTCGCGCGCAAGGGTGTAGAGCGTCTCCACGTCGCGCGCGACATAGGCGAGTTCCTTCTTGCCGCCGCCGCCGAACAGGCCGCCGGCGGGGCGATTGCCGGCGCAGGCGGGCAGCAGCACCAGGCCGGCAACAATAAGCGGCACGGCGAGGCGGGAGGGGCGTTGCGTCGTCATGCCTGCCTCAATAGGGTCGCACGGGCACCCTCACAAGTTCGGTCCATCGCACGCCGTCGAGCCGCCACAGCAGGAGCCCCGTGGCAATCGCCGTCTCGGGGCGGAAGCTTCGGCGCAGCTGCTCGAGGAGCGTGCGGGCGGCCCCGGGCGCAAGCTTGTTGGCAATGGTCACATGCGGGCGGAAGGGTGCCCGGTCCTGCGGCACGAGGAGCGGCGCCCAGCGCTCGGCCAGCCGCAGGCGCAGTTCTTCGAGGGCCGGGCTTTCGACGCGGATTGCGACGCCCCGGCCGAGCGAAATGGGGCCTGCAAGCCGGATGAGGGGCGCAGCCCCGGCCCGGGCCTCGGCGCGCAGGTCCCGAACGAGCGCCGGTGCCTGCGGGCCGGGCAGGTGGCGAAACAGGGTGAGGTGGGCGGGCACGCGGTTGAGCTCCGGCGGATAGTGCGCGCGGCGCAGGGCATCGAGGCGCGCAAACAGCGGCGCGGGCAGGGCGAGGGTGAGGATGAGCGGCGCGGCAATGGGTGCTGCCATCGTGCAGGTCTAGCCACCGCCGGGCGCCGCGGCTAGGAGGCCGCACACGGCAAGGCGCAGCGCACCCTCAAGGCATGGCGGACAACGGCTCATGATGGCATCAATGCGAAGCTCGGTCTGGCGCTGGATCGGGCTTGGTCTCCTCGTTGTTGCGGCGCTCGCGCTGGTGGTGATCGATCTTGGCCTGGGCGGCGGGCGCGGTGCGCGCCAGCCGCAGGGCGAGGTGCTTGCAACCGTCGGCAAGCGGGAGATCGGCGAAGCCGAGTTCGTGCGCCGGCTCGGCCGTGCCGCCGAGCAGGAGCGGCAGCGGACCCCTGAGCTGACCCAGACCGACTTCATCCGGCGGGGCGGGGCCGATCTGGTGTTCCGGCAGATGGTGGCGGGCGAGGCGCTCGAACAGTTTGGCGCCCGGCACGGCGTGACGGTCTCGGAGCGGATGATCGACGGCGAGATCGCCAGCATTCCGGCCGCGCAGGTGAACGGCCGCTTCGACGAGGCGACCTTCCGCCGCCTGCTGGAGGCCCAGCGGGTGAGCGAGGCGGAGGTGCGCGACGGGATCCGCCAGGATCTGATGCGCCGCCAGCTGATCGCCCCCGTGGCGCTCGGGGCCCACGTTCCACAGGGCATGGCCGAGGCCTACGCCGCGCTGCTGCTCGAGGTGCGCGAGGGCGAGATTGCGGCCATCCCCTTTGGCGCCATGCCCGATCCCGGCCAGCCGAGCGATGCGCAGCTGGAAACCTTCTGGAAAGCCAACCGGCAGATGTTCACCGTGCCCGAACGGCGGGCGTTCCGCTTCGCGATGATCGAGCCCGACGGCCTTGCGGAACAGGTGCAGGTCTCCCCGGCCGAGGTCGAGGCCTATTACAAGGCCAATCTCGCCGAGTTCGGCGGCGAGGAGCTGCGCGAGATGAACCAGGTGGTGCTTGCAAGCCTTGCCGAGGCGCAGGCCTTCGTGCGCGAGGTGCGGGGCGGCACGCCCTTTGCCACGGCGGCCGCCGCGCGCGGCTTCACCCCGCGCGACACGGCGCTCGGCCTCACGAGCGAGGCGGCCCTTGCCGACGACACCAGCGCGGGCGTGGCCGCGGCGGCCTTCCGTGCCGCGGCCGGCAGCATCACCAACCCGATCGAGGGGCCGCTGGGCTTCCATGTCGTCGAGGTGGTCTCGGTGCGACCGGCCGCGCCCAAGCCGCTGCGGGCGGTGGCCGCGGAAATCGAGAAGAAGCTCATCGACGAGCGCGTGCAGGCACGGCTTGCCGAGACCATCAACGAAGCCGAGGACCGGATCGACGCCGGCGAGCCCTTCAGTGCGGTGGCGGAGGCGCTCGGCCTCAGGGTGCAGACCGTGGAGCCGGTCACGGCCGATGGCCTGCGGCTGACCGAGGCCTATGAGCTGGAGCGGGTGATGAGCCCGCTTGTCGACCGGGCCTTCTCGATCGACCCGGGCGATGGCCCGCAGGTGGTGCAGGCGGGCGAGGGGCGGTTTGCCCTTATCGAGATCGCCGAGGTGAAGCTGGGCGAGACGATCCCCGTTGCGCCCATCCGCGCGCGCGTGGCCGCCGCCTGGGCGCAGGAGCAGCGTCAGCGCGCCGCGCGGGCGCTGGCCGAGGAGCTGGCCGCGAAGGCCACCGCCGGGGAAACGCTCGCGGCCCTTGTGCGCGGGCGCAACCTGCCGCCCGCGCAGAGCTTTGCCGTCCGCCGCCTCGAACTCACCCAGGCTGCCAGCCAGGGCGACGCGATCCCGCCGCCGATCCTGATGCTGCTCAACACGCCGGCCGGGCAGGCGCGGCCGCTGCCCGTTCCGCAGTCGGCTGCGGCGTTCGTGGTGCGCACCGTGCGGGTGACCCCGGGCGACCTCGCCGAGGCGCCCGAGCTTGCGGGGGCGGTGCGTCAGAGCCTTGCACGCGAGGCGGCGCTCGAGATGTCGGAGTTCTACGTGCGCGGGATCGAGCGCGAGATCGGCACGGTCACCCGGCCGCAGCAGCTGGAGGCGGTCAAGCGTCGGCTGGTCGGCGCGCCCGCCGGCGAATAGCCGCGTGGCAGGGGGCGCGGGCGGCGGGCCGTCGCTGCGGGTGCTGCGGCTGCCCGGAGACACGGAGACCCCGGTGTCCGCCTGGCTGAAGCTGGGGGCGACCGGCCGCGGCGATTTCCTGCTCGAATCGGTGGAAGGAGGTCGCAGCCGCGGCCGCTATTCCTTTCTCGGCCTTGCTCCCGACCGGATCCTCGAGGTCTGCGGCCGCACGGTCCGTGCCACCGGCCCAGAAGGTGTCCGCGAGGTCACGGGCGAGGACCCGATCGGCGCGCTCCGGCAAGAGGTGGCTGCCATCGGCCTGCCGCTGCCGGCTGGCGTTCCGCGCTCGCTGCCGCTCCTCGTCGGCCATTTCGGCTATGGCAGCGTGCGCCTCGTCGAGCGCCTGCCGCCGCCGCCGGCAGACCCGCTCGCGCTTCCCGACATGATGTTCGTGCGCCCGAGCGTGGTGCTGGTCTTCGACCGGCTGGCCGACGAGCTGTTCCTCGTGGCCCCGGCCTGGCGGGCGGAGGACCGGGCTTCGGCCGACGCGCGGCTCGAGGCGGTGGCAGCGCGGCTTGCCGAGCCGCTGCCCCGCACGGCGCGCGGCGCCGCAGCGCCCGCCGGGCCGGCGCCGGAGCCGCAGGCCATGATCGATCCGGCCCGGTATCTCGCGATGGTCGAGCGCGCCAAGGCCTATATCGCAGCCGGAGACATCTTCCAGGTGGTGCTCGCCCAGCGCTTTGCCGCGCCGTTCTCGCTGCCGCCCTTCGCGCTCTACCGAGCGCTGCGGCGCATCAACCCCTCGCCCTTCCTGTTCCATCTCGACCTGCCCGGCCACGCCGTTGTCGGCTCCTCGCCCGAGATCCTCGTGCGCGTGCGCGACGGTGAGGTCACGATCCGCCCCATCGCCGGCACGCGGCCGCGCGGCGCCACCGACCACGAGGACCAGGCCCTCGCCGCCGAGCTTCTGGCCGACCCGAAGGAGCGCGCGGAGCATCTGATGCTGCTCGATCTCGGCCGCAACGATGCCGGCCGGGTGGCCGAAGGCGGGAGCGTGCGGGTGACCGAGGCCTTCGCCATCGAACGCTACAGCCATGTCATGCACATCGTCTCCAATGTCGCCGGGCGGCTGCGCCCCGGGCTCGATGCCATCGATGCGCTGTTCGCGGGCTTTCCCGCGGGCACGGTCTCGGGCGCCCCGAAGATCCGCGCCATGGAGATCATCGCCGAGCTCGAGCCGGAAGCCCGCGGCATCTATGCCGGCGGCGTGGGCTATTTTGCCCCCGACGGCGCGATGGACAGCTGCATCGTGCTGCGCACCGCGGTGGTGAAGGAGGGCCTCATGCACGTGACGGCCGGCGCCGGGATTGTCGCCGATTCGGTGCCCGAGGCCGAGGCGGCGGAGTGCCGGGCGAAGGCCGGGGCATTGTTTGCCGCCGCCCGCGCAGCCCTGGCCGAAGCGCGCGCCCCGGGCCCAGGCCCCGGCCAGCTTGCACTGCCGCCGGTGCAGCCCTAGAGTGCCAGCGGCTGGTGCGCCGCGGTCGCGCGCCGTTCCTCAAGTGCGGTGCCTCGTCCATGATGACCTTCTTTCTCGTCATTCACACCCTCCTTGCCCTTGCGCTGGTGGCCGTCATCCTGATGCAGCGCTCGGAGGGTGGCGGGCTGACGGGCGGCTCGCCGGGCGGGCTCGTCTCGGCGCGCGGCGCGGGCGACATCCTCACCCGCACGACCGCCATCCTTGCCACCCTGTTCCTTGCCTCCTCGCTCGGGCTTGCGCTCTATGCGGCCAACCGCTCCGCCCCGCGCACCATCGACACGTCGCTTGCGCGCCCGGCGCCGCAGGCCCCGCCCGGCGAGGCGCCGCCTGCGATCGGCCCTCTGGCGCTCCCGCAGCCGGCGCCTGTGGCCCCGGCCGCGCCGCCAGCCGACGAAGTGCCGATCGTCGACTGACCGGGGCCGGCGCGGCCAAGGACCTGTGGACAAGTCCGGCCGGCCGGTGACAGGCCGGGCGCCTGCCTCTATGCCGTGATTCCCATGGCGCGGTTCATCTTCATTACCGGCGGCGTGGTCTCATCCCTGGGCAAGGGGCTGATGGCGGCATCGCTTGGCGCTCTGCTGCAGGCCCGCGGCTATCGCGTGCGGATCCGCAAGTTCGACCCCTATCTCAACGTCGATCCCGGCACCATGAGCCCCTACCAGCACGGCGAGGTTTACGTGACCGACGATGGGGCGGAGACCGACCTCGACCTCGGCCACTACGAGCGGTTCACGGGCGTTGCCGCGCGCAGGTCCGACAATGTGACCTCGGGGCGGATCTACCAGCAGATCATCACCCGCGAACGGCGCGGCGACTATCTGGGCGCAACGGTGCAGGTGATCCCGCATGTCACGGATGCGATCAAGGCCTTCGCCACGGCCGAGACGGCAGACGTCGATTTCGTGCTGTGCGAGATCGGCGGCACGGTGGGCGACATCGAATCCCTGCCATTCATCGAGGCGATCCGCCAGCTGCGCAACGACCTCGGCCGCGGCATGAGCGTGTGCATCCACGTCACCCTCGTGCCCTATATCGCGGCTGCCGGCGAGCTGAAGACCAAGCCCACCCAGCACAGCGTGCGCGAGCTGGCCTCCCTCGGCGTGCAGCCCGACGTGCTCGTCTGCCGCACCGAACACCCGCTGCCCGAAAGCGAGCGCGCCAAGATCGCGCTGTTCTGCAACGTGCCGAAGGAAGCGGTCATCCCGGCGCTCGATGCGCCCTCGATCTATGCCGTGCCGCTGCTCTACCATGCCGAGGGGTTGGATGCGCAGGTCATCCACGCCTTCGGCCTGCCGCCCGGGCGGGAGCCCGACCTCGGCCGCTGGGCTACCATCGCCCAGCGGATTGCAAACCCCGAAGGCCGGGTGACCGTCGGCGTGGTCGGCAAATATGTCGGCCTGCCCGATGCCTACAAGAGCCTCAACGAGGCGCTCGTCCACGGCGGGATCGCCAACCGGGTGAAGGTCGACGTGCGCTGGATCGACGCCGAGCTGTTCGAGGCCGACGATTCCGAGATCGCCGCGCGGCTTGAGCCGCTGCATGCGATCCTGGTGCCGGGCGCCTTCGGCGAACGGGGCGCGGAGGGCAAGATCGCCGCCATCCGCTTCGCGCGCGAGCGGCGGGTGCCCTATCTCGGCATCTGTTTCGGCATGCAGATGGCCTGCCTCGAGGCTGCCCGCAACCTCGCCGGGATCGCCGGGGCCTCCTCGACCGAGTTCGGCCCCACGCCCGAGCCGGTGGTCGGCATGATCCACGAATGGATGTCGGCCGATGGCCTGCAGCAGCGGGCCGAAGGCGGCGACCTTGGCGGGACGATGCGGCTCGGCGCCTATCCGGCGGTGCTCGGCGGCAACAGCCATGTCGCCGCCATCTACGGCACGACCGAGATTTCCGAGCGGCACCGCCACCGCTACGAGGTGAACATGGCCTATCGTGAGCGGTTGGAAGCCGTTGGCCTCGCCTTCACCGGCCTTTCGCCCGATGGCCGCCTGCCCGAGGTGGTCGAGCGGCCCGACCATCCCTGGTTCATCGGCGTGCAGTTCCACCCCGAACTGAAATCGAAGCCCTTCGCACCGCATCCGCTGTTCGCAAGCTTCATTGCAGCCGCCGTGCAACAGAGCCGGCTGGTCTAGGTGCGGACCCTGGGTTTGGTCCCTGGGTTTGATCCCTGGGTGCGGTTCCGCCTTGCGGACCGGGGCCGCGCGAAAGCCCGGCTGTGGGCCAAAGGGCAGGCGCCTCGGGCCGGGTGAAGGACCGCCCGCCGACCCGCTGGCCGACCCGAGGGCAGATCCTGCGGCAGATCCTGCGCTTGGGAGAAGGGCGCCGGAGAAGGGCGCCCGGATCCCGTCCGGGCGCCCTTGCCTTGGCGATGGCCCTGCCGCACCCCGCAGCGAGGCCGCGTGTGCTGCCGCGCGCGGGCTGCCCATCCATCCGTCCGCACATCCTGGCGGACATCGAGGCCCCCTATCGTCCCGGAACCCTGGCGCCGCTTCAACCGCGTTGAGTCGCGCTCCTGCCGAGACTGGCTGTCTAGTGGGATTTCGGGCGGCTGTCATCGAACTGGAACAATCGCATCCCAGATTGGCCGTGGCTGTTGCACGCGCGCCACGCCGCCTGACCGCCTGTTGCCGGCAGCGGTGGCGCAGGCTAGGCGCCGAGCCCATGCGCCTTTCCCGCCATTTTCTTCCAACCCTTCGCGAGACGCCGGCCGGTGCGGAAATCGTCTCACATCAGCTGATGCTGCGCGCCGGGCTCATCCGCCAGACGGCGGCCGGCATCTATGCCTGGCTGCCGCTCGGCCACCGCGTGCTGATGCGCATCGCTGCGATCGTGCGCCGCGAACAGGATCGTGCGGGCGCGATCGAAATGCTGATGCCCACCATCCAGCCGGCAGACCTGTGGCGCCAGTCCGGCCGCTATGAGGCCTATGGGCCCGAGATGCTCCGCTTTCCCGACCGGCACGGCCGCGAGATGCTCTACGGCCCCACCAACGAGGAGATGCTCACCGCCATCTTCCGGGACTGCGCAACGAGCTACCGCGACCTGCCGCGCACGCTCTACCATATCCAGTGGAAGTTCCGCGACGAGGTGCGCCCCCGCTTCGGGGTGATGCGCGGGCGCGAGTTCCTGATGAAGGATGCCTACAGCTTCGACCTCGATCCCGAGGGTGGCAAGGCAAGCTACGATGCGCAGTTCACGGCCTATCTCAGGACATTCGCGGCCCTTGGCCTCAAGGCCGTGCCGGTGCGCGCACCCTCGGGGCCGATCGGCGGCGACCTTTCCCACGAGTTCCACATCATCGCTGACACCGGCGAGAGCGAGATCTTCTACGACGCCGCGCTCGACGATGTCGATCTCGCCGACCCGGAGGCCCCGGCCCGGCTGCGCGGGCTCTATGCCATGGAGGCCGAGGAGCATGCCCGTGCCGCCGAATGCCGCGTGCCGCCCGGGCGGCTGGCGCGCCGCCGCGGCATCGAGGTGGGGCACATCTTCTTCTTCGGAACCAAATATTCCGCGGCCATGGGGTTCTCGGTCCAGGGTCGCGATGGCGCGCCCGTCACGCCGCTCATGGGCAGCTATGGCATCGGGGTCTCGCGCCTCGTGGGTGCCATCATCGAGGCGAGCCACGACGCGGCGGGGATCATCTGGCCCGACAGTGTCGCGCCCTATGATGTCGCGCTGATCGACCTGCGGCCCGACGACCCGGACTGCGCGGGCGCCGTGGCGGCGCTCGCAGGGCAGCTCGAGGCAGCAGGCGTTGCCGTGCTGCACGATGATCGCGACGCGCGCCCGGGCGAGAAGTTCGCCACCATGGACCTGATCGGGCTTCCGTGGCAGCTGATTGTCGGGCCGAAGGGGCTGGCTGCCGGCACGGTGGAGCTGAAGCGCCGCGCCACCGGCGAACGGCACATGCTTTCGCCCGAATCCGCGCTCGCCCGGCTCACCGGCGGTTCATGAGCCGGCTCGCACCCGCCGCGCCATGATCACCGCCTACGAGCGCTTCATCGCCAGGCGCTACATGCTGCCCGGCAAGTCGGAGCGGTTCATCTTCCTTGTCGCCACCATCTCGCTCATTGCCGTGGCGCTGGGCGTTGCCGCGCTGATTGCGGTGATGAGCGTGATGAACGGCTTTCGCGCGGAGCTGTTCGACCGGATCCAGGGCCTCAATGGCCATGCGGTGGTGCAGGGCTATGGCGGGCGGCTGTCCGACTGGCAGGCGGTGGTGGCCGAGGTGGAAGGCGCCCCCGGCGTGGTGCGCGCCACCCCCATCATCGAGCAGCCACTGATGGCCTCGGCCCACAGCCGCGTGGAGGCGGCACTCGTGCGCGGGATGCGGCTTGCCGACATCCGCACGACGCCGGTGATCGCCGGAAACCTGCTCGCCGGCTCGCTCGACAATCTCGCCGACGAGGCCCCCGTGGTGGCGGTGGCGGCCCGGCTTGCGGAAAATCTCGGGCTGCGCGTGGGCGATTCGATTGCGCTTGTCGCCCCCCAGGGCGAGGTGACACCCTTCGGCACGGTGCCGCGCATTGTCTCCTACACGGTGGGCGCCATCTTCGAGATCGGCATCTTCGACTATGATCGCGCCTTCGTCGTGATGCCGCTTGCGCAGGCCCAGCTGCTGCTCGGCATGGAGGACGAGGTGGGCATGCTCGAGGTCAAGACCGTGGATGCCGACCGCGTGGGGCAGATCATGGCCCCGCTGGTGGTGCCGCTCGAGAACCGGGCCGTGATCCTCGACTGGCGGCAGATGAACGCGGCGCTGTTCGAGGCCCTGGTGGTGGACCGGCTGGTCACCTTCTGGGTGCTGTCGATCATCATCGTGGTTGCCACCTTCAACATCCTCTCCTCGCTCATCATGCTGGTGCGCTCGAAGACGCGCGACATCGCCATCCTGCGCACCATGGGGGCCTCGCGCGCCTCGATGATGCGCGTGTTCATGGTGCTCGGCACCACCATCGGCGCGATCGGGGTGTTTGCAGGCGCCGCGCTCGGCTTTCTCATCCTGCACTACCGGCAGGGCATCATCGCCGGCATCTCGCGCCTGACCGGAGCCGACATCTGGGATCCCTCCATCCGCTACCTGACGGGCCTCCCCGCCAGGACAGACCCGGCCGAGGTTGCCGGCATCGTCCTCCTTGCGCTCGTGCTCTCGTTCCTTGCCACCCTCTACCCGGCGTGGAAGGCGGCAAGCACCGATCCCGTCGAGGTGCTGCGCTATGAATAGGCCGGCCTTCCTCGCCGGCGTGGCAACGGCGCCGGCGCTCTCCCTTGCGGGGCTCACCCGCAGCTTCGTGCAGGGCGGCGAGACCATCCACGTCCTGCGCGGCGTCGACCTTGCCATCGCGCGCGGCGAGATCGTGGCGCTGCTCGGCCCCTCGGGATCGGGCAAGTCCACGCTGCTGCAGGCCGCAGGGCTGCTGGAAGGCGGCTATGGCGGCACGATCGCCATCGACGGTGTGGCCTGCGAGGGGCTGGACGATCGCGCCCGCACGGCCATGCGCCGCCACAGGCTGGGCTTTGTCTACCAGTTCCACCACCTGCTCCCCGATTTCTCGGCGCTCGAGAATGTGATCCTGCCGCAGCTGATTGCCGGGCAGGCCGCAGGAGCGGCGCGGGCGCGGGCGGCCGAGCTTCTGGCCGGTCTCGGCCTTGCGCACCGCCTGTCGCACAGGCCGGCGCAGCTCTCGGGCGGGGAACAGCAGCGCGTGGCGGTCGCCCGGGCGCTCGCCAACCGGCCGGTGCTCGTGCTGGCCGACGAGCCGACCGGCAACCTCGACGAGGCAACCGCAGACAGGGTGCTGGAGGCCTTTCTCGCCCTCGTGCGGGGCGAAGGTGCAGCCGCTCTGATCGCCACGCACAACCGGTCTCTGGCCGCGCGAGCCGATCGTGTTGCCCGGCTGCACGAAGGGCGGCTGGAAGAAGCGGACCATGGTTTGGAGACCGGTATCTGACGATATATCGTCTTGCCATTTGGACGATTCCGACAGAAACGCGTGCGCCGGTGCTTGCCGACTTGCCGAACAGCAAGGGATATGAAAGTCGTCGTCGCCGCTGACTGGCAAAGTCGGAGACGATGGTGGCAAGCGGCAAGACCACTCGAGGCTCCCCGGCGCCGTCCGGTCCGGACGGCTGCTGCAGCGCGGACCCGGCGGGGCGGCCGGGTGCAAGGCGCCTCACGCTCGACCTGCGGTTTCCCCGGCAGCCCGCCATTTCTGGCCCGGTCTCGGTGCATGTGGTGGTCGAGGATGTGGGCGAGGCCGACGCGCACGCGCCGAGGCTCTACGAGACCGAGGTGACCGGCCTGTCGATCGGGCCCGACGGGCAGGTGGCGCCGCTGGAGCTCTCCATCCCCGAAAGTGCCGCGATTGCAGGCGCCGTGGCGCCGGCGATCCGCGTGCATGTGGACCGCGGCGCCACCGGCACGATGACCGCGGGAGACTTCATCAACCCCGCCATCGTGCCGCTGCCCAGCGAGGCCGGCGCCAAGTGCGATGTGCCGCTCGTGGAGGTTGGCGAAAACGGCTGACAAACAGGGCCGGACAGGCCCGGACAGGAGGGAGGACGCAAATGGCACGGAAGGCAAGGGACACTGCAACGAGGGCGGCCGGTCGCGAAGCGCGGCCGGGCGGCGGACAGGCGCCCGACGATGCGGGCGCCGGCTGGGAACTGCAGACGTCTGCCGATATCCGCAGCGGCTATCTGACGGGCCCTGGTGTGGATCATCTCCCGGTGCAGTACAGCGTGATGGGCGGCCGCGCGATCTTCGATTCCTGCATCGACCTCGGCCCGGTCGAGGAGGTGGAGGCCGAGGCCGCCGCCTTCCGCGAGGCGCACGCCGAGGCGCTCGCGAGCCCGCTGCGCGCCGACGAGCCGACAGACCCGGGCGAGGTGGACCTCGTGCTTGCCGGCGTCGGCCTGCCGACCACGTCGCGCTTCCTCTGGCCGAACTGCGTGGTGCCGTTTACCATCCACCGCAGCCTGCAGAATGCCGGCCGGGTGGACCAGGCGATCGCGCACCTGAACGAGGGGTCTCCCGTGCGCCTCGTTCCGCGCACTGTCGAGGCTAACTATGTCGAGTTCATCGGCGCAGATGGAAACTCCTCGCAGATCGGGATGCGGGGCGGCAAGCAGAACATCCGCCTGACAGCCGATGCGCCAGTCGGCACGGTGGTGCACGAAATTCTCCACGCCATCGGCATCTATCACGAACAGTCCCGATCCGATCGGGACAGTTTCATTGAAATCCGGTGACAGAACATTCGGTCGGATGCGATTCACAACTTCCAGACCGTGCCGGGCTCGATCGACTATTTCGATTACGACTATCGATCGATCATGCACTATCCCCGGCACGCCTTTTCCGTCAACGGGCAGGATACGATCGTGCCCCGGCAGCCGGGGGCTGTCATCGGCCAGCGCAACGGCCTCTCGTGGAGCGACCGGCAGACCATCGCCAAGCTCTACGAGCGCTTCTTCACCAAGGGCTATTCCGGCGTCTGGCGGGCTGGCGCAGGCCGCTATGGCATGTGGATCAACGCCACCTGGGACAGTTTCCGCGCCAAGTGGCAGGAATGGAGCGCGCAGGGGCTGCGCCTCGTCGACATCCACACCCGCCGCGTGCAGGGCGAGACCCGCTATTCGGGCGTGTTCCTGCCCGGCACGGGCAGCCACGGCCTGTGGGCCAATGTTTCGTGGGAGGCGTTCCGCAGCAAGCACGAGGAATGGACCCGGCAGGGTCTGCGCTGCGTGAGCCTGCACGCCCATGCCGATGGCAGCCAGCTGCGCTGGTCGGGCGCGTTCCTGCCCGGCTCGGGCGGATGGGGCCTGTGGGTCAATGCGAGCTGGGACAGTTTCCGCGCCAAGTGGCAGGAATGGTCGACCCAGGGCCTGCGGCTGGTCGACCTGCATGTGCACAAGGTGAACGGCACCACCCGCTACTCGGGCGTGTTCGCCGCCGGGACCGGCGGGCATGGCCTGTGGGCCAACCAGAGCTGGGACAGTTTCGTCGAACGGTGGCGCGAATGGTCGGACCAGGGGTTGCGGCTCGTCGATCTCGCCATCCACCGCGACGGCGGGCAGAACCGCTATTCGGGCGTGTTCCGGCAGGGCTCGGGCGCGCACTATCTCTGGGCCAACATGACCTGGGAGGGCTTTCGCGCCAAGTGGGAGGAGCTGGCCGAACAGGGGCTCAGGCTCATCGACTATGATTTCCCGGCCGACGAGGTGGGCGGCGTGCTGGGCGACCCGGATGCGGCCTTCGAGGCGGAGGATCCGCTCCTTGATCTCGGGCTGGAACGGGATGGCTTCGGCGGTCTCTTCGGCGACCACGAAACGGCCGCGCGGTCGGCCGAGGCCGAGGGG
Source organism: uncultured Sphingomonadaceae bacterium (assembly GCA_937995515.1). Classification (GTDB taxonomy): domain Bacteria; phylum Pseudomonadota; class Alphaproteobacteria; order Sphingomonadales; family Sphingomonadaceae; genus Thermaurantiacus. Next base: position 54,442 of record CALKJZ010000012.1, read on the forward strand.
CTGGGCGGGCTTGTGCTCGGCGCGGGAGGGGGCGCAGCCGCACCCGAGCGAGACGGCGATGGCGCGGCACATCTGCCCGAGGTGCGGCCCGCCGGCGAGCCTGAGGAGGTGGGCCAGATCGGCGGCGGCGGCTGAGGCGGGCGGCGATCCGCCTTCAGGCGCTGTGCAGCCGGCAGATCCTCAGGCCACCAGCCGCATGGGCGGGCCGGCCGGCGCAATCTCGGTGCCCGCGACCGCCGGGTGGTTGGCAAGATCGGCATCGAGCCCCGGGCGCAGCCGGAAATCCTGGCCGAGGCGCAGGAGCGCCCGGCCGGTGCCGGTCGGCACCTCCACCACCACTTCCGAGCGCCCGCCGCGCTCGAGGTTCAGCATGAGGAAGGTTGCCACATCCGCTTCGGCCTCGGGGTGAAGACGGATCGTGAGCCGCGCGCGCGCCGAGGCGGCGAGCTCGGCGAGCGGCCGGGCGGCACGGATGGTGACCGATGGCTCGCCGCCGCCCTCGCGGAAGGCGAGCTCTACCTGAAAGAGGAGCGGCACGCCCTCCTCGGCCGAATGTTTGAGCAGGTCCTGGACCGCCGGGTCGAAACAGCGGGCAGACCAGCTTCCGCCCTGGTCGGAGATGTCTGCGGTCAGAAACCGGTCGTCGCTGCGCCCGCCGGGCCTGGTGCGCCAGCGCAGCGCCTGCACCAGCCCGGCCAGCGTGACGGGAACCCGCGTGCCGGGCTCGCCCGTGAGCTCGAGGACCGTGCGCCCGGGCCTGACCCCGCGCTCGACCAGCACCGGCGCGTGGCTGTCGACCGGGTGGCCCGAGACATGGAAGCCGAAGGCTGCATGTTCGCGCATCAGCCGCTCGACCTGGCTCCACGGCTTGGCCGGCGGCAGCGGCACGGGCTCGGGGTCGTCGCTGCTCCCGAAGAGGGCTGCCTGGCCCGTCTCGCGCGCGCGGGCGGCCGCTTGCGCGGCTGCGAGCAGACGATCTGCGCCCGCGCAGAGCCGCGCCCGGTTCGGCTCCAGCGCGTCGAAGGCGCCGGCGGCTGCGAGCACCTCGAACTGGCGGCGGTTGAGCTGGCGCGGGTCGAGCCGGGCGACGAAGTCGGCGATCGAGCGGAAGGGGCCATGGGCTTCCCGCTCGGCGACGAGTGCGGCCATCGCTGCCTCGCCAACACCCTTCAGCGCGCCGAGCCCGTAGCGCACGGCAAGCGTTCCACCGGCGGTTTCCTCGATCGAAAAATCCGCCCCGCTGCGGTTGATGCAAGGTGGCAGCAGCGGCACGCCTGCGCGCCGCATGTCTTCCACCAGCACGGCCAGCTTGTCGGTGTCGTGGATATCGTAGGCAAGGCTTGCGGCATAGAAGGCCGCCGGATGGTGCGCCTTTGCCCAGGCGGTCTGCAGGGCGATGAGCGCATAGGCCGCCGCGTGGCTCTTGTTGAAGCCATAGCCGGCGAACTTGTCGACAAGCGCGAAGATCCGCTCCGCGTCGCGGCGGTCCACCCCGCGGGCGACTGCGCCTTCGACGAAGCGCGCGGTCTGCGCGTCCATTCCCTCGCGGTCCTTCTTGCCCATCGCCCGCCGCAGGAGGTCGGCCTCGCCCAGCGAATAGCCGGCCAGCACCTGCGCGATCTGCATCACCTGCTCCTGATAGATGATGATGCCATAGGTCGGCTCGAGAATGGGCCGCAGCGAGGGGTAGAGATAGTCGGGTTTCTCCTGGCCCCATTTGCGCGCGGCAAAGCTCGGGATATTGTCCATGGGGCCCGGGCGATAAAGGGCGGCAAGGGCGATGAGGTCCTCGAACCGGTCCGGGCGGACCAGCGCAAGCGCCCGGCGCATGCCTGCGCTTTCGAACTGGAAGATGCCCACTGTCTCCCCCCGGGTCATCAGTGCATAGACCTCCGGGTCGTCGAGCGGGATCGCCTGGAAATCGACCTTTGTGCCGCGCTCGGCCAGAAGCGACCTGATCCGCGCCAGCACCGAAAGGGTGCGCAGGCCGAGAAAGTCGAATTTCACAAGCCCTGCGGCTTCCGACCATTTGAGATCGTACTGGGTGACGGGCATGTTGCTCTTCGGGTCGAGCTGGAGCGGCACGAGCCTGCTGAGCGGCCGGTCGGCGATCACGATGCCGGCCGCGTGGGTGGAGCTGTGGCGGGGCAGGCCCTCGAGCGCGCGGGCGATGGCAACCAGCCGCGCGACCCGCGGGTCGGCCTCGATCTCGGCCACGAACTCCGGCACGCCGGCCAGCGTGCGGGCGAGATCCCACGGGTCTGCCGGGTTGTTGGGGATCAGCTTGGACAGGCGGTCGATCTGGCCGAAGGGCAGCTGCATCACCCGCCCCACGTCCTTCACCACCTGGCGTGCCTTCAGCGTGCCGAAGGTGATGATCTGGGCCACCTGCGCCCGCCCGTAGCGCTCGGTCACATAGCGGATCACCTCCTCGCGCCGGGTTTCGCAGAAATCGATGTCGAAATCGGGCATCGACATCCGCTCCGGGTTGAGGAAGCGCTCGAACAGCAGTCCAAGCGGCAACGGGTCGAGATCGGTGATGCCGAGCGCCCAAGCCACGAGCGAGCCAGCGCCCGACCCGCGGCCCGGGCCCACCGGGATGCCTCTTGCCTTCGCCCAGCCGATGAAATCGGCAACGATCAGGAAATAGCCGGCAAAGCCCTTGGCGGAGATGACCTCGAGCTCGAACGACAGGCGCTCGGCATAGGCGGCACGGTCAATCTCCCGCGCGCCGGAAAGGCGGGCGGCAAGGCCCTGTTCCGCGCGTTCGGCAAGGGTTTGCCGTTCGGCTGCCGCGTCGGCGAGCAGGCGCGGCAGCACCGGGGCCGAGCCGCGGACGGCGAAGGCCGAGCGGCGCGCGACGACGCAGGTGTTGGCAATCGCCTCGGGCAGGTCGGCAAAGCGCGCCTCCATCTCGGCCGCGCTCGCCGGCAGGCAATGGGCCGGGTTGGACTGCACGCGCTCCTCGGCGTCGAGATACTGGCCGGTGGCGATGCAGAGCATGGCATCGTGGGCGGCGTGGCCCGAGGGTTCGAGAAAGCGCGCGATGTGGCTGGCCACCAGCGGCAGGCCGTGCGCGTGGGCGAGGTCGAGAAGGCCGGCCTCGCTGGCCGCCTCCACCGGGTCTCCGGTGCGGGAGATCTCCACGAACAGCCGGTCGGGGAAGATGGCGGCAAGGTGCTGCAGCAGCTGGCGGGCGGCGGCATCCTGCCCCTCGGCGAGCAGGCGGCACAGCCCGCCATCGGCAGCCCCGGTGAGCGCGAGGAGGCCTGCGCCATGATCGGCCAGCCGTGCAAGCGGCAGCGCGGGCCCGAGCCGCGGGTCGGCCTCGAGATGCGCCGCGCTCACCAGCGCCAGGAGGTTCGCCCAGCCGGTGGCATTCTGGGCGATGAGCGCCAGCCAGTCGACAGGCGGGAGCATGCCAGGCCTCAGCGCCCCCTCCGGAACGGGGCGGACAACCGGCAGGAGCACGCCGCACAGCGGCTGCACGCCGGCTGCAAGGCAGGCCTTGGCGAAGGGCATGGCGGCGTGGAGGTTGCCGCGGTCGGTGAGCGCGGTCGCCGGGAAGCCCCGCTCGGCACAGGCCTCGGCCAGCGCCTCCACGCGGATGGTCGAATCCAGCATCGAGAAACAGGACTGAACGCGGAGCGGCACGAACATCGGCCCATCCTGCGGCGGCCGCGGCTCCGGCTCAAGCGGCCGTGGGCGTTTTCCTGTGGATGGTCAGCCGGCAGGCGCCTTGCCGGCCGCGAAGCGGACGATCGGTGCTGCGAATTCCTCGGCACGCGCGGGGTCGTGCGCCGGGTGCCGGCCGGGCCACAGGTGGGCGGCGGCATCGGGCCGGATCCGCCGGGCCATCGCAAAGCTTGCGGCCTGGCTGTCGCCTTCGGCGCCGAGGATGAGAAGCGGTCGGGCCACGGCTGCGAGTGCCTCCTCCGGGTCGTAGGCCGCGCAGACGGGCGCAGACGAGACGAACCCGGTCTCCAACATGGCGAGCATGGCGGCGAACGGGTCTCCGCCGCCATACTCGGCAAGGAGGCCTTCCACGCGCGCCACCACCTCGGCGAGTGACGCCGGAAGCGGCCTTGCGTCGATTGCGGCAAAGGCCGCCCGCAGCTCGGGGGAGAGGAAGGGCAGCCCGTCGACCATCAGCCGCGAGACGCGCTCGGGATGGGTGCGGGCGAGCTCCAGCGCCACGGCGCCGCCCACATGCGCGCCATAGACCGCCAGCTGCGCGATGCCGAGCGCGTCCATGGCGTCGGCAAGGCTGTCGGCCCAGTCCGCCATGGTCCAGGGGTTTCCCCGGGGGTTGGAGCGTCCATAGCCCGGAAGATCCGGCATCAGCAGCCGCACGGCGGCAAAGGCAGGCGCGAGCGGCACGAACATGGCGCCCGAGAGCGGGGTCATGTGGACGAGCATGAGCGGCGGGCCAGATCCGCCGGAATCCCTCAGGTGGAGTTGGCCGTGCCGGGTGTCGAGATAGGCCTTGCGCATGGGCAGGGAGCTGACCCCGGGCCCCAACGAAGGCAAAAGGCGCCCCTTGCCGTTTTCCGCGGGGCGGAGACTTGCGCGGCAGGGAGGTGGCGGCCCGGGTGCGCAGGCGTCACACTTCGCCCCATGGCCGGGCAGTTTGCACTCCTCAACCTTCTCTTCCTTGCCGTGGCTGCGGCGGTGCTGCTCTGGGCGCAGCGCCGCACGCGGCCCGGCCCGCCGTTTCCGGGGCCGCGGCCGGTCGGGCCGCTGTTCAAGGCATGGCTGGTGGTGATCTGGCTGGTGGGGATGGCGCTGCCGCTCGTCGCCCTGCTCGTCGACGGGGTGGCGGGCGGGCAGGCGGCCGTGCGCGCGGCGCTCGGCTGGTATCTCCTCCTGTTCGTCGCCCAGATCGGCTTCGAGCTTCTGGCATGGAAGCGCTGGCGCTCGCCCGTGTGGGTGATCGTGCCGTGCCTGTTCCTGCCGTGGCGGCTGTTCCAGGTGACGATGGGGCTGATGGTGGTCGAGGGGCCGCCCTTGTCGGTTGCCACGCTGTGGGCGCTGATGCTTCTTTGGGTGATCAACATCGGCGTGCATTATTCCAACATTCCCAACAGCCTGCGCTGGGACGCCCATCCGGCGGATGCCCGCTTTGCGGCGCTTGGCCACCCCAACCCGTTTCGGAAGGGGGCGCAGTGAGGCTGACGCCCGAACATGTCGCGCAGTATCGCGAGGAGGGCTGCACCCGGGTGGAGGGGGCCTTCTCGGCCGAGTGGGTCGACCGCCTTCGTGGCGCCGTGGCGCGCTGCCGGGCGGCGCTGGAGGCCGGCGCGCCGCTTCCGGCTGTGGGCTCGGTGGGGCCGCGCAACCCGCCCTCGCTGCATCGCACCGGCAGCGGCGGCGTGCAGCTTCGCAACTGCATGGCGGCCGACCGCGCCTTTCTCGACTGGCTTGCCGAAAGCCCGGCCGCCGAGCTGGTGGGCCGCCTCACAGGGGCCCGCCACGTGCGCTTCTGGATGGATGCAACATTCATCAAGGAAGGCTCGGATGCCGAAACGGCCACGCCCTGGCACAACGACGTGTGCACCTTTCCCTTCACCGGCGAGCAGCAGCCGAGCCTGTGGGTGGCGCTGACCGACGTCGACGAGGACAATGCCCCCATGCTGACGCTCGCCGGCTCAAGCCGGGACCGCTGGCGCTACCATTCGCCGCTTTCGCGGCAGGATCTGACGCTCGAGGGCTACCGGCCTTGGCGCGAGCTTCTGGAGCGGGTGGCGGCGCCCGATGCCGATATCCGGGTGTGGCCGGCGCGCGCGGGGGATGCGCTGCTCATCCATCCGCGCACGATCCACGCCAGCCGCGCCCAGGCGCCGGGGCGTGCGGGCCCGCGCATGGCCTTCACCACGCGCTGGCTCGGCTCGGATGTGATCTGGGCGCCCGATGCGCTCTCGGTGACGGTGAGCGGCCTGTCAGACCATCCGGCGATGGTACCGGGCGCGCCGCCGCCGGAGTCGCTCTTCCCGATCCTCTGGCGGGCCGAAGCCGCCGGCCGGCCGGCCGGAAGCGCCTAGCCCCCGGCCTTCTGGGCCGCGGTGAACCAGGCCGGGAGCTGCGGGTCGGGCGCGCGCGGCACCGGCTGGCCGGGTGGCACGGGCGCGGGCTGCTGCAGGCGCGCATACCATTCGAGGCTCGAAAGACTCGGCTCCTCCCACCGGTCGGGCGCCTCGAGATATTTGGGCTGGTGCTTTGCCACCCAGTCGACCGTCCTGCGGTCGATCTGGTCGAGCGAATCCACCGCGCCCATGAAGGTATGATACTGGCAGTGGCCGGGGGTGGGGCCCATCAGCATCCACGGCAGCCACGGGGTCGTGCGGCTCCAGGTGCCATGATAGGTCACGCTGGTACGGCCCCGGTCCTGCATCTCGTGCCAGTCGATCTGGTAGAGGAACACCTCCGTCACCTGCGCGAAGGGGTGGCCGCTCTCGCGCGGCCATCTGGCAGGCTGCAGCGCCGAGGGGTAGAAGAGGTTGATGTGGCTGAAGAGGTGCAGCCGGTCGCCGTGGCGGGTCCAGTCGAGCAGCAGGGGCTGGGGCGGCGGGACATTCCGGTTGAGCCCGCCGTAGGAGGGCGGGGCAGGGCGGAACGCGGTGATCGTGTGGTTGAACGGGTCGTTCATGATGTGGACGACCTTCACCCGTTCGTTGAGATAGGGGTTCACCCACTCGTCGAGCACCTCCCCCGTCTCAAGATCGGTATAAAGGCCGATCTCGCGCAGCACCTTGCGATAGCCCTCTCCGTCTTCGAGCGGCAGGAGGCGCGCGGTCGAGAGCATGGTGAAGCCGACAAGGTCGCGCACCGCCTCCCCAGGCCGGACACCCTGCACGATCCCGCGCGCCCAGCCATATTTCGTGCTCTTCATGTCGGTGTTGCCAAGCAGGCGGGCCCAGGCCTCGCGGTTGCCCGCCGGCGTCGTCAGGTCGAGGAGCGGCCCGCCGAGCGCGCTGGCAGACCGCTCCGGCCGGCCGATGGCATGGGCAGGCCCGCCTGCCGCGAGGCCTGCGCCCGCCGTCAGCACGGCCGAGGCCATCAGAAGTTCGCGCCGCTCGATCATCCAAGTCCTCCGCACCAACACCGCTTCCTTCCCGCGAAAGGCTTTGACACGGGTGCGCCTGCCCGCAAAATGTCCACATGGCGGATATCGAGGCAAGCGGACCGGATGCCGCCGGCGCGGGCGCGCCCGAGCGCGATGGCAACGTGCGCGCGATCGCGCGCGGGCTCGCCGTGCTCCAGGTCATCAACCGCGGCGGCTCCGTCACCATGATGCAGATCAGCCGGGGCGCCGGCATTCCCTACCCGACGGCCGTGCGCATCGTCGAGACCCTCATCGCCGAAGGGATGGTGGAACGCGAGCCAGCGCGCAAGCGCTACCGGCCGACGGCGCTCGTGCGCACGCTTGCCTCCGGATATCAGGCCGATGACGATCTCGTGGCCATTGCCCGGCCGATCATCGTCGATCTGACACGGCGCCTGCTGTGGCCTGTCTCGATCTCGACTCGGGTCGGCACCATGATGATGGTGCAGGATTCCACCCATCAGCTGACCTCGCTCACCCTGCACAACTACGCACCGGGCTTCACGCTGCCACTGGCCGAATGCGCCTCCGGCAAGGTCTGGCTGGCGTTTGCCGAGCCGGCCGAGCTTGCCATGGTGGTGGCCGGCTTTGCCCGCAGCGACGGGCCGGCCGAGCGGATGGGCCGCCTGCTGCTCGCCGACGACGGGCTCCTGCGCAAGATCCGCGCCCAGGGCTATGCCACCCAGGCGCGCAACACCTATACCGCAACCCCGGGCAAGACGTCGTCGCTTGCCGCACCCGTGTTCCGCAACGGCCGGGTGGCAGGCGCGCTCAGCCTCATCTTCTTCGCAGCCGCCATGCCAATCCGCGAGGCCGAGGCGCGCTATGCCGGCGCGCTGATGGAGGCCGCAGCGGCGATCTCGCGCGCGCTGGACGAGACGGCAGGCTGATCGGCGCAAGAGTCTCCGACAGCCGGAGATTTTTTGCGGGACTGCGCGCGGTTGGCCAGCAAGGCGTCACCTAGCGGCAAAAACGAAGCGCACACCAACCGCGAAAGAGGGGATCGATCATGCGCAAGTGCTGCGCCCTGCCTGGTGTTTCCGTTCTGGTTCTCGCCCTTGCCGGCCTTTCCACCCCCGCGCTGGGGCAGGGGCCTGCGGCCGAGACCTCGGCCGACAGCGGCGACATCATCGTGACTGCCCGGCGGACCGAGGAGCGGCTGCAGGACGTGCCGCTGTCGGTTTCGGTGGTGGATGCCGCCGATGCGCGCGCGCAGGGTGCCACCTCGTTCCGCGATCTTGCCACGCTTGCGCCGGGCTTCAGCTACGAGACGCTGCAGCCGCTGGTGCCGCAGGCGGCGATCCGCGGCCAGGTGAACCTTCGCACCGACTCGCCGGTGCAGAATGTCTCCTTCTTCCTCGACGGCGTCTATCTCCAGCGTGCCTATCTGGTCGACCAGCGGCTGATCGAGCTCGAGCGGGTGGAAGTGATCCGCGGGCCGCAATCGGCCCTCTATGGCCGCAACGCCTTTGCCGGTGCCATCAACATGACAAGCCGGTCGCCGGATCTGTCGGGCTGGGCCGGCCGCCTGTCCGGCACTGTCGGCACCGACGAGCGCTTCGAGGCGCGCGGCTGGGTTTCGGTGCCCATCCTTGCCGATCGCGTCGCCCTCCTGGTCGCGGGTGCCTGGTCCACCTTCGATGGCACTTGGAAGAACAATCATCCGCTCGCCAACGAGCCGGGCGTTGCCACCCGGGGCAAGATCGGCGGCTATGAGAACTGGATGGTGCAGACGCGGCTTGTCGCGAAAATCACCGACGATCTTTCCTTCGATGCCCTCTACATCCGCACCGAACGCGACGAGGAGACCGTCCCGTCCTACACCGTCAGCACCGGCACCGTGCTTTCGAACTTCAACAACTCGCTGAACGCAAGCCCGCGGCCGGGTCTGGCGCCGCCGTTTACCGTGCAGAACCGCCTCTGGGTCGGCGCCTTCCCGGTCGAGCCGTTCATTTCCCCCACAAATACCACCCGGCCGAAGGGGATCGTCCTTGATCCGCGTGCCTTCGGCGTGCGCGGGCCGACCGAACTTGCAACCGGCAAGCTCAGCTGGGCACCCGATGGCCCCGTTGAGGTAAGCTACCAGCTCGCCTTCCTGCGCGCGGCCGTCCTCGGGCAGGGCTCTCCCAGCCCCGACCCGACCCTTCCGATCAACTTCCCGCCGTTTCTCGTCAACGCGACGATTTTCGATGCCTCGGGCAGCGATTCGGAATATCGTGGCTGGAACCACGAGCTGAAGCTTGCCTTCCGCGGCAACGAGCGCTGGAACGGCTTTTTCGGTGTCTCCTACTCGAAGACCAAGGACATCGCATCGAACGCAGCCTTTGCCGCACCGGCCAACAGCACCTTCCAGCCGGACCCGGCGACCTACCTGTTCCCGGTGGGGCCGGGCCTTCCGTTCCCGACCGCGTTCCTCCAGCGCAACACCTACCTGCAGCGCGACGAGAACATCTGGTCGGCCTATGGCTTTGCCGAGTTCCGCATCTCCGACCGGGTGCTGCTCACGCTCGAGGGCCGCTACACGATCGAGGACCAGCTTGCGACCGACTTCCTGACCCGCGAGCCGGGCAACCCCACGATCCAGGCGCTGAAGCCACCGCGCTTCCAGCAGTCGATCGAATATTTCACCCCGCGCCTGACGGCCACCTTCAAGGCCACGCCCGACAATCTTCTCTACGCATCGGCCGCCCGCGGCGTGAAGGCCGGCAATCTCAACGGCAACACGCCCTTCCTTGGGCAGCGTGCCTACGCAAGCGAGACCAACTGGACCTACGAGATCGGCTCCAAGAACCGCTTCGGCGATGTCACCCTGAACCTTGCGGCCTTTCACGTGAACTGGGACAATCTGCAGACGACCGTCGTGCGCCTGCAGGCCGATGGCACGGCGCCGAGCTTCTTTGCGATCGTGCCCTCAACCGTTGGCAACATCGGGGGCGTGCGCATCTGGGGCATCGAGGGCGAGCTCGACTGGCGCGTGACCGACGAGTTCCGGCTGTTTGCCGGCGGAAGCTTTGCGGACTCGAAGTACAAGGACGGCTCGGTCAGCCAGCGCTTCGGTGCCTCGGGCAACTGCGACGGCGTGGTCTGCGCGCCCGTTCCGGGCACGCCCACGGCCGTCCTCGACGTGTCGGGCAACCAGCTCGAGCGGGTGCCCCGGTTCGATGGCCTCATCGGCGGCCAGTTCGACACCAGCCTTGCCAATGGCTGGGCATTGCGCGCCCGTGCCGATCTCACCCACAAGGGCAAGCAGTACATGGACGAGGCCAATCTGTCCTTCGTGCGCAGCCGCACGCTGGTGAACGCCTCGCTCGGCCTGACCGCCGGGCCGGTCGACCTGACCCTCTGGGCGCGCAACCTTCTCGACGAGAAATATGTCTCGACCGCGCTCTTCCTCATCGGCACCAATGGCGCACTCTCGGCCTCCTATGTCCCCACCTTCGGCGAGCGGCGGACGGTGGGGCTGACCGCGAGCATCGGTTTCTGATGGACGCCGCGGCGATCAAGGCCGAGCTTGCGGAGCTCGGCCGCACCACCGAGGCGGGCTTCGCGCAAGGTGGCAAGCGGGTCGAGCGGATCGCCGAGCTCGCAGCCGCGCTCGAGGCGCTGAACCCGACTGCCGCCCCGGCCCGGGCCGGCGACCTGCTGCGTGGGCGCTGGCGGCTGCTCTGGTCGTCGTTCGGCCTCGAGCGCGGGACAACGCTCGCCCGGCTCAGCTTCAAGCTCCTGCCCGACGAGCCGATCCGGGTGGAGCATCTCTTCCAGGAGGTAGACCCGCAGACGGGCCTTTACGACAATGTGGTGGCCTACAGCCGCCCCGATGGCGGCACGGGCGAGGCGGTGACCCTCGGCCGCTTCGCGCCCACATCCGACACGCGCATGGATGTCGTCTTCACCCATGCCCAGGCAACCGGCCACCCCCGCGCTGCAATCGACAATGCGAAGATCCCGCCGCTCTGGTCGGAGATCGTCTATCTCGATTCCGATTTCAGGCTCAACCGCGGCAGCTACGGCAGCCTCTACGTGCTTGCGCTCGACACGCGCGACCCGCCCGGCTGGACGCGCGACGCGTGACCATCTCGCGGCGGGCTGCGGTCTTCGGCCTGGCCGCGCTTGCCGCGCCGGCCATGGCCCGGCGGCTCCCGCGCGCGCCCCTTCTTTCACCGCCGCCCGGGCCGACGGTTGTGGAGATTGAGGAAGCGGGCGTGCCCATCCGCCTGTGGCGGCCCGGCGAGCCATCCCGCAATGCGCGGGCCATCCTGTTCTCGCACGGCGCCAATGCCACCGCGCAGCGCTACGACGCGCTGACCGGCGGCTGGGCCTCCGAAGGGCATGTGGTGGCAGCCGTCAGCCATCGCGAACCGGCGCAGGGCGGCGGCGCGCCCGACGAGGCTGCGGTGCGGGCTGGCTGGGCGCGGCGGCTTGCCGACATGCGCGCGGCCGCCAGCCTCCTCGCCCGGGTGGCGCCCGGTGTGCCGCTGGTGGCCGCCGGGCATAGCTATGGTGCGCTGGTGGCCCAGGTGCTCGGCGGTGCGCGTACGCAGTGGCCCGGCGATGGCGGCCCGCTGCCCCTGCCCGGGGTCAGCCGCATCCTCGCCTTTTCCCCGCCGGGGCCGCTGCCCGGCTTCATTGCGGCCGAAGGCTGGGCTGCGATCGCCGTGCCGATGTTCGTGGCGACCGGCACCGCCGACATCGTGCCCCCCGTGGCGCCGACATGGCAGGCGCATCTGGCAAGCTTCGAGGCGGCCACCGTGTCGCCCCGCTGGCTGTGGGTGGGGGAGGGGGTCGATCATTATTTCGGCAACCGCATCGGCCGGCCGGAGCGTGCGCGCGACGAGGAGCAGGCCCGGCTGTTTGAGGCGGCGCTGCTCGCCAGCATCGCCTTTGCCGAGGGGCGACCCGCTCCGGAGCCGCCGCCCGGGGCCACGCTCACGGTGCGCTAGCCGGAAGGGGCCTCAGCGGCCCTCGCACGGGCCAGTACGCCGCCATTCGGCGCGGCTGATCCACGGCAGGCCATCCTCCACCCCTTGGGCGGACACCGTGTAGATCCCGCTTGCGTCGCGGCGGATCTCGCTGCGCCCGCTGCGCCCGTCCGGGCAGGTCCAGGTCAGCGTGCCCGACTGCCGCGTGTCGCGCGCGACCGTCACCCGGCAGTCTGGCCCGCCGCTCCGGCCGGCCATGGCGAGCTCGGCTGCACTGGCAAGGCAGCGGCTGGCCGGCACATCTCCCGTACTGCGGACAAGGTAGCGACCCGGCTCGAAATCCGAAAGGCAGCGCAGCAGCGGCTCCCGGGCGGAAAGCGGCGCGGCTGCAAGAAGGGCAAGCGCGCACAGCGGCAGGGCAGACCGGATCATGCGCACGGCCATAGACAGGGAAAACGGCCGAAGCGTGTCAAAGGTTGAGAAGGAACTGGCGCGAACAGAACTGGCAATCGACCGTGATTGTCCCGTCCGCCCCGCGCATGGCGGCGCGTTCCTCGGCCGGGAAGCGGCTCAGCACATCCTCGATGTGAGCTCGCGAGCAGCGACAGCCGCGCGCCAGCCCATGCTCAGCTATCAGCCGCACCTCCTCCTCGTGAAACAGCCGCCACAGCAGCGTCTCCAGCGGCAGCGCCGGGTCCACGAGCTCGCCCATGCGCACCGAGCCGCCAAGGGCTGCCACATGCGCCCAGTGCCTCGCCTGCACTGCGGCCTCTTCCGCTTCCACGTGCAGCCGCACGGTATCCACCTCGCGGCGCGCCACCTGCTGCAGCAGCAGCCCGCCAGCGTTCCAGCTGCCCCGTGCATCCGCAAGGGCGGCAAGCCGAACCAGTGTCGAAAGCTGGTCCGACTGGTTGAAATAGCCCTCGGCGGTCTCCGCCAGCGTCTGGCCTGCGAGTGCCACAATGCCCTGCCAGCGGTCGCCGGTGGCGGGCTGGTCCATGGTGATGGCAAGATAGCCCTCGCCCATCAGTGCCGGCAGCGAGCTGTTGCGCGACAGGTCAACCGACTTGTCCTGTTCGAGATAGCCGCGCAGCGCGCCCTCGCGCCAGTCTGCCACCAGGAGCCGCACCGGCCCGCGCTCGCCCTGTGCCTGCAGGGTCACCGTGCCACCATCGGGGCGGTGGACCGCGCCGAGGAGGGCGGTCAGCACCAACGCCTCGGCAAGGAGGCGCGCGAGCGGCGGCGGATAGGCATGGGCGGCGAGGATGTCGTTCAGCAGCGGCCCCAGCCGCAGGATCCGCCCGCGCGCGGAATGTTCGGGAAGGAAAAACCCGACGGCCCGGTCGGCATCGGGGCTGGCCGCCGGGCTCACAGCCGGCCGAGCGCCCACAGCAGCACCGCCTTCTGCGCGTGCACCCGGTTTTCGGCCTCCAGCCACGCGGCCGACTGCGGGCCATCGAGCACGCTGTCGGTCACCTCCTCGCCCCGGTGGGCAGGAAGGCAGTGCAGGAACAGGGCGTGCGGCGCTGCCGAGGCCATGATCATCGGGCCCACCTGGAAGGGCCGCATGGCCTCGATCTTGGCCGCCCCGCCTTCCTGCCCCATCGAGACCCAGGTGTCGGTGACCACCACGTCCGCGCCCTCGGCCGCGGCGAACGGCTCGTGCACGATCTCGACATTGGCCCCCCGCGCGCGGGCCGCAGCGACGAAGCCCGCATCCGGCTCGTGCCCGCGCGGCACGCCCAGCCGCATGCCAAAGCCCATGAGGCCTGCCGCCTCGATGAGCGAATGGGCCACATTGTTGCCATCGCCAAGCCACGCCCAGCGGGTGCCGGCAACGGGCCGGCCGAGCCGCTCCTCCACCGTCATCAGGTCGGCAACTGCCTGGCAGGGATGCGAACGGTCGGTCAGGCCGTTGATCACCGGCACATCGGCTGCGCGGGCGAAGGCAACGAGATCCCCATGGTCGCGCGCGCGGACCATCACCGCATCGACAAAGCCCGACATCACCCGCGCTGTATCCTCAACCGTCTCACCCCGGCCGAGCTGCAGGTCCCCCGCGGCCAGCGTGATCGCGCTTCCGCCGAGCTGGCGCATCGCGATCTCGAACGACAGGCGGGTGCGCGTGGAGGGCTTCTCGAAGATGCTCGCCAGCACATGGCCAGCAAGCGGCGCGTCGGCATCGGCGGCACCCTTCGGCCGGCCGTCGCGCGCGGCCTTGCGCGCGTGGGCGGCATCGAGGATGGCGCGCAGGCTCGCCGGTCCGGCATCGGAAAGCGAAAGGAAATTCGCCATGCCTCGGCCCGCCTCAGGCGGCCTCGGGGAGGTGGAACGCGGCGGCTGCGGCCGAGAGCTTCTCCACCGCCTCGCGGATCTCGGGCTCGCCGATCACGAGCGGGGGCAGTAGGCGCACCACATTGTCGCCAGCGGCCACCGTCAGGATGCCGTGCCCGCGCGCATGGTTCACGAACGCCCGGCTGTCGGCACGGAGCTTCAGGCCGAGCATCAGGCCAAGCCCGCGCACATGGTCGAAGATCGGGTGATTGGGGATCATCTGCTCCAGCGCGGCGCGCAGGCGCTCGCCCTTCCTTTGCACCTCGGCAAGGAACGCCGGGTCGGCCACGATGTCGAGCACGGCGCCGCAGGCGGCCATGGCAAGCGGGTTCCCGCCATAGGTGGAGCCGTGGGTTCCCACCACCATGCCCTGCGCGGCCTTTTCGGTGGCAAGGCACGCGCCCACCGGAAAGCCGCCGCCGATCCCCTTGGCAATGGCCATGATGTCCGGCACCACGCCATATTGCTCGTGCGCAAACAGGGTGCCGGTGCGCGCGACGCCGCACTGCACCTCGTCGAAGATCAGCATCAGGTCATGGCGGTCGGCCAGGCTGCGCAGACCCTTGAGGAAGCCCGGCGAGGCCGGGCGGATTCCGCCTTCGCCCTGCACCGGCTCGACGAGGATTGCGCCCACGCTTTCGTCAACTGCAGCCTCGGCAGCTGCGAGGTCGTCGAACGGCAGCACCCGGAACCAGTCCGGCAGCGGCTCGAAGCCCGAGCGCAGCTTTTCCTGATCGGTTGCCGCGATGGTGGCGAGCGTGCGCCCATGGAAGGCGGAGGAGAAGGTGAGGATGCGGAACTTCTCCGGGTGTCCCACGGCATATTGGTACCGGCGCGCGGTCTTGATCGCACACTCCAGCGCCTCGGCGCCCGAGTTGGTGAAGAACATCGTGTCGGCGAAGGTGAGCGCGACCAGCCGTTCGGCAACCGCCGTCTGCTGCGGCGAACCGTAGAGGTTGGAGACATGGATGAGCGTGGCCGCCTGGCGCTGGATCGCCGCTGTCAGGTGCGGGTGGCCGTGCCCGAGCAGGTTGACAGCAATGCCGCTTGCAAAGTCCAGCCAGCGCTGCCCGGCCGCGTCGAAAAGGTAGCACCCCTCGCCGCGGACGGGTGCCACCTCGCAACGGGCATAGACGGGCATCAGCGGAGATATCGTCATAAGGCGGACTCGTCAGGACCTGGGCCTCGGGCGGGGCGGATGATGAACGAAAAAGGGCGGCAGTGGCTGCCGCCCGGCGGGAGCCACGCTAGCCCGTCAGGCACGCAATTTCCAGCCCGATTCGAAGAGCGCATGCGCTGCCGCCCAGAGCGCGACGCACAGCGCTGCCAACATCAGCGCCCCAACCGTCGGGTTCGCCTCCGACACGCCGATGAACCCGGCCCGGAACCCGTCGATCATGTAGAAGAAGGGGTTGGCCATCGAGACTGTCTGCAGGGCCGCCGGGAGGCGCTCGATGGCATAGAAGGTGCCGGACAGCAGTGTGAGCGGCTGGACCACGAAGTTGGTCACCGCGGCGCCATGGTCGAACTTGTCGGCCCAGATACCGGTCAGCACGCCCATGAGCGCAAGGAGCGTCGCGCCAAGCGTGCCGAACAGCAGCACGAGGCCCGGCTGGGTCAACGAAACCGGCACGCCCGGCCAGGCAAGCATGGCCGCCCAGATGGCAAGCCCCACCAGCCACGCCCGGGTGACCGCGCCCGCGACAAGCGCCGAAAGAACCTCCGACGTGGAAAGCGGCGGGCTGAGCACATCGACGATCGTGCCCTGCACCTTGGCGATGATGAGCGAGGAGAGGGTGTTTGCGAAGCTGTTCTGTGCCATGCCCATCATGATGAGGCCGGGCGCAAGGAAGGCAGCGAACGGCACGCCGAGCACCTCGCGCTTGACCCCGCCGATTGCGACGAGGAAAATGGCAAGGAAGAGCAGGGTGGTGATGGCAGGCGCCCAGATGGTCTGCAGCTGGACCTTGAAGAACCGCCGGACCTCCTTCAGATAGAGGGTCTTGAGCCCCTGCCAGTTGACGCCGTGGATCACCGGTGTTCCGGGCGAAGGAAAGGGCTGCCCGGCCGGCCCGGGCTCGTGCATGGCCGGAACGGTTGGCTGCGGCAGGGAATCGAAGGGGCGGGAATGCATGCCCCTCCGCTTCTAGGACCCGGCGCTGCACCGCACAAGCAAGGCGGCCCGCGAGGCGAGGACAGGAACGGATGGCGTGGACCGAGGAACAGATTGAACTGCTGAGGACCTATTGGTCGGAAGGCCGTTCGGCGAGCCAGATCGCGGAACTTCTGGGCGGCGGCCTCACCCGCAATGCGGTGATCGGCAAGGCGCACCGGCTGGGCCTTGCCTCGCGACCCTCGCCGGTGCGCGGCGGCGACAGGGCTCCCGAGCGCGCGGAGGCCGCAGCCGGCCTGCCGGAGCAGGGGGCCGAGGGCGCTGTCCGCCCGGCTGGCCCCCGCCCGGCGCCGGTGCCCCCTCCGCGGGGCGCGGATGGCGAGACATGTTCCGGCCCAGGTGCTGCCGCCCAGCCGGCGCCGGCCTCCGCCCGGCCGGCGCGCGTGCGCACGCGCGGCCCGCAGAAGCCGCAGCGCGTAACCCTGCTCGATCTCAACGACCGCATCTGCAAGTGGCCAATCGGCCACCCGGATGAGCCGGATTTCCACTTCTGCGGCAAGCCTGTGCATCCGCCCTTTCCATACTGCGCCGAGCATTGCGCGCTCGCCTACCAGGCGCAGCAGCCGCGGCGCGACAGGCCCGCAGGCCCGGTGCCGCCGTTCCGGCCCAACCTGCCGCGCCCGCGCTGATCAGCCGCCGGCTGCCCGCGGCGGCATGCCGCGCGGCCGGGGTATGGGCACCCCCGTTCGCCCCTAGTTCCCGATCCCCTTGCGCAGCACGTACCGGCCGTCGCGGAAGCTCTCGAACAGCTGGGGCACGGCCGGGTGCCGCACGGGCGACTTGTCGTCGTCGGGCAGCAGGTTCTGCTGGCTCACATAGGCGACGTAGGCCGTCTCCTCATTTTCCGCGAGCAGGTGGTAGAAGGGCTGGTTCTTGGCGGGCCGCAGTTCCTCCGGGATGGCAAGCCACCATTCCTCGGTGTTTGCGAACTCCGGGTCGACATCGAAGATGACGCCGCGGAACGGGAAAATGCGGTGCTTCACCACCTCGCCGATTCCGAACTTTGCAGTGGCAACAGGCGCGGGGGGCTGTGGCGATTGTTGTTGCTTCTCCATTGTCTCCATGGGTCTTGTCCACCTCGTCCGGCGGTGCCTCCGGCCGGTGAACGGCCGGAATGGCGCCGGCTTTGCAGCATAGATAGGGGCTGGTGAACCGACTGCAAACAACCACCCTTGTGCGGCAGGGGCGGGCCCGCTATTTGCCCGCGCTCCCGGCCACGTCCCGGACGGATGCGGAGAGGTGCCAGAGTGGTCGATTGGGGCGGTCTCGAAAACCGTTGTCCGTGCATGCGGACCGTGGGTTCGAATCCCACCCTCTCCGCCAACAGCCATGTTCCCTACGGTTCCGTGCGGTTCCATCCCGAACACAAACCCCTGACTTTCCTTGATAATCCGCCCTTCCTCTTGTCCTCGCCCGTGCCGGCCGGAAGCATCAGGCTCACTGCCGACTGCGGGGGACATTGTGGGAAACGATCCGGGCTGTGGGTAAACTCACCGTCAAGGGCATCGCTGGCCTGCGGCAGCCCGGGCGCCATGCCGACGGCGATGGGCTCTACCTCGTGATCGACGCAGGCGGGCGGCGCGACCGGTACCTGCGCTCCATGAAGGGCGGCCGGCGGCGGGACATGTCGCTCGGGCCGGCGAACCGCATTGCGCTTGCCGATGCGCGCGAGCGGGCTGCGGACGCGCGCCGCAAGCTCGCAGACGGCCTCGATCCCATCGAGGAGCGGCGACGGCAGCAGACCGGTTGCGTCACCTTTGCGCAGGCCGCACGACGCTTCCATGACTTGAGCCGGGCGGGCTGGAAGAATGGCAAGCACTGCGACCAGTGGCTTCGGACGCTCGAGATCCATGCCTTTCCCGCCCTCGGCGACATTCCCGTCGGGAAGGTTGCCCGCGCGGACGTCGAGCGGGCGCTCGAACCCGTCTGGCTCGCGCGTCCCGAAACCGCCCGCCGGGTGAAGCAGCGGATCGGCGTGGTGCTCGACTGGGCCGTCGGGGCCGGGCTGCGCGACGCGGGGCTAGAGATGCGGCTCGTCAACCGGGCGCTGCCGAGGCACCGGGACGAACCGCAGCACATGCGCGCCGTGCCCGCGCGCGAGGTGCCCGGGTTCCTGCAGGCGCTCCGGCTTTCGCCTGCCGGCCCCACGGTCAGGGCCGCGCTCGAGATCCTGGTGCTCACCGCCAGCCGGCCGGGCAATGTCCGGCGGA
>CALKJZ010000013.1 GCA_937995515.1 uncultured Sphingomonadaceae bacterium
AGATCTGGGTGAACCCGGACTGCGGGCTGAAGACCCGCAGGTGGGACGAAGTGAAGCCGGCGCTTGCCAACATGGTGGCCGCGGCACGCAGGGCCCGCGCCACGATCGGCTGATCGCGAACCGGGGTCGGGCCGGGTGTTCATGCTGTCGCGCGAGCGCCCGGCGCCTGTCGGCCTTGCTTGACAAGCCCCCCGCCGCTCTTCACCTTGGTGCTCCGGGCGCTGGACCGGCCGGGCTGCACCGGCCGGAGATGCGGGAGGGACGGGGATGGCGGTTGGAGAGACGGCCGGGCGCCTGGCCTCCGCGCGCGAGGGGCAGCAATGGCTCGGAAGCCTGCTCTACCGCAGCGAGGCCACCCGGCCGCCCGACGAGGCTGCGCTCGATGCCCTCCTCCTCCAGGCGCGCGCACGCAACCGGGCGCTCGGCGTCACCGGGATGCTTCTCTTCGACGGCCGGCAGTTCCTCCAGCTGCTCGAGGGACCGCCGGATGCGGTGGAGGCTGTCTGGAAGTCGATCCGGCAGGATCCGCGCCACCACGACATCCGCATTCTCGGCCAGACGGTTCTGCCTGCAAGGCTGTGCGCCGGCTGGGACATGCAGTTCTTCGCCCACGCGGCCGGGCCCTTCCACGACCGGCTCGCGCGCGGCTTCGGACGCGCGGAACTCGGCGCGGAGGCAGCACAGGCGGCCTGCCTCGCGCGCGACGGCGCGCCAGAGCGGATCGCGGCCAGCCTTGCCGACCTCGTCGCGCGCGGGCACGCCCGCGCCGCCCTGGTTGCGCATGTCCTCGAACCCGCAGCCCGTCTGCTGGGAGACGCCTGGCTGCGCGACGAGATCGGGGAGTTCGACCTCGCCCTTGCGCTCGGCATGCTGCAGCAGGCCGCGCACGCGCTCTATCATGCGGCAGTCCCCCTGCGCCGGCCGGCGCAAGCCCACCATCGCGTCCTCCTCGCCACCGCCCCGGGCGAGACGCACCTGACCGGTCTCTGCTTCCTTGCCCGCCTGTTCGACGAGGCGGGCTGGGAGACCGACGTCGCCTTCCCGGTTCGGAACTCGGAGCTGGTCGCCGGGCTGCTGGCCGCGCGGCCGGATGCCGTCGATATCGCCCTCTCCGATGCTCTGCCGCGCGCCGAGGCGTTGCAATCGCTGCGCGAGACAGTGCGCTGCTGCCGGGAGGCCTGGCCCGACGACAGCCTCGTCATCTCGGTCGGCGGGCGCCTGTTCGCCGAGCGCCGGGCTTCGGCCGAGGATTGCGGCGCCGACCATGGCCGCACCAGCGTCCTCGAAACACCGGAGGTGCTCGCCCGTCTCGTGGAACGGCACCGGCTCACCTGCGCATGCGGCAGCCTTCCGCGGCCGCTGCGACACTGACGCCGGCGGCCCGGGGATGAAGCCCAAGATCGAGCCGGCGGCAGCTATTCCCGCCCGCGCATAGCCCGAAGGCCGGAGCGGGCACACGGCGACGGCCTGCAAAGAGTCGTCGGTCCGGCTCACCTCTTCTGATGACAGGAGCATTCATGACACAACGTTCCGGGATCGCCCGGCTGCTGCTGGGGTGCGCAACAGCCCTGCTCTTGGCTGGGCCCGTCCACCCACGGGAGCGGCTCGATGCAGGGCCGGCGATGTCCGGCGAGCTGGTTCTGCCCGGCCTCGCCGCGCCGGTGACGGTCAGGCGCGACGCGCTCGGCATCCCTTACATCTTTGCCGCCAGCACGCCCGATCTCATCCGCGCGCAGGGCTTTGTCTCGGGGCAGAACCGTCTGTTCCAGCTGGAGTTCTACCGGATGACGGCATCTGGCCGGCTGGCCGAGATCGTCGGCCCCCAGGGGCTTGCGAGCGACCGGGAGATGCGGATCCTCGGCATCCGGCGCAATGCCGAGCGGCATGCCGCACTCCTGTCGGACGATGCCCGCGCCTTCCTCGGCTGGTATCTCGAGGGGCTCAATGCCTACATCACCCTGCATCGCGCCGACCATCCGGCGGAGCTCAAGGCCTTCGGCCTGAGCCCCGAGCCCTGGACGATTGCCGACGTGATGACGATCCTTCATTTCGCCAACGCCCAGCAGGCCGCCAACTACAGGGCAGAGCTGCTCACCCAGCAGCTGATCGACCGCTTCGGGCTTGCAAGGGTGAAATCCGACCTGCTGCCGATCCTCCGCAACCCGGATCGGCGCCAGCCCGAAGCCGAGGCGATGGCCGGGGCCACCCCCGAGCCGGAGCCGGCACGCCGGCTGGGGCTTTCTGGCGGGCGCCTGCTGCTGGGCCCCGAAGCGCCCGGCGGCCAGCTGGCCGTTGGCAGCAACAACTGGGCTGTTGCGCCGTCGCGCAGCGCCGGCCGGGCGAGTGTCGTCGTCAACGACCCGCATCTCGACGCACGCGCCCTGCCCGGCCCCTGGCAGCCCGTGGGGCTGCACGCGCCCGGCATCCGCGCGGTGGGCGTCGCCCTGCCCGGGGTGCCCGGCCTCCTCATCGGGCGCACCGCGCATGTCGCCTTCGGTGTGACCAATGCCTATGGCGACAGCCAGGACCTGTTCATCGAGATTCCTGCGCCCGGCCTTGCCGACCATGTGCTGGAAGGCGGCCACGCGGTGCCGATGCGGCGGATCGAGGAGGTGATCCGCGTGCGCGATCCGCAGGCGCCGGGCGGGATGCGCGCGGAGCGCCTTGTCGTCCGCGCCACGGCGCGCGGGCCGATTGTCGCCGAGGGGCTGGCAGGCGGCGCCATGCTCAGCCTGCGCACGGTGGCCGCCGAGGTGCCAGGCGGCGGGTTCGGGCTCGACCGGCTGCTTTCGGCGCGGAGCGTCGCGGATGTCGACCGCGCGGTCCAGAGCCTCGATATCCTCTACTTCAACTTCGTTTTCGGAGACACGCGGGGCGGCATCGGGTTCCGCGCCAGCGGCCGGGTGCCGATCCGCAGCGCCGGTCATGGCACCTTCCCTGTCGCGGCAGATGCGGGGTGGACAGGGATGCTGCCGCCCGAGCGCATGCCTTCGATGCTGAAGCCGCGGCGTGGCTGGGTCGGCACGGCCAACCACGACACGCGCGGCGACGGAACCGACATCTACTACACAAGCTACGCATCTCCCGATTACCGCTACCGCCGCATCGGGCAGGTGCTCGCCCGCGCGCGCAACATGACGGTTGACGACCATCGCCGCCTGCTGCTCGACACCCAGAACCTGCAGGCGCCCGCGCTGCTGCCGACGCTGATCGACATTCTCTCGCAGATGCCCGAGTACGCAGACCTTGTCACCATCCTGAAGGCCTGGGACGGGCGAGACGATGCCGAGAAGGCGGCCCCGCTCATCTACCACCGTCTTTATGAGCAGATTGCCTTTGAGACCTTCGTCGACGAGATGGGCGAAGACCTGGCGAGAGCCTATCTCCGGCAATATTATGTCTGGCAGCACCGCTTCGACCGGATGCTGCAGATGCCCGATTCCCCCTGGTTCGACGATGTCCGCACCCCGGAGCGGGAGACCCTGGCCGATATCGTGCGGCGCGCTGCGGGCATCGTGCGGCCCCGCCTCGAAGCCCGCCACGGCAGGGATCCGACCGCGTGGCAATGGGGTGCGGAGCACCGCGTCTCCTTCTTCAGCCTGCTGCGCCCGGCAGGGCCCGAACGCGACGCGTTCGGCGTTGCCGCGCGACCGATGAGCGGCTCGGGCGAGACGCTGATGCGGGCACGAACCTCCTTCGGCGGCGAGGATGTCGAGTTCTTCGCCTCGATGCGGATCGTTGCCGATCTGGCGGATCGGGAGAAAGTCCGGGCCGTGCTGGCCGGCGGGGTCGTCGAGCGGCAGTTCCATCCCCACCAGAAAGACCAGCTGCCGGCCTGGAGCGATGGCCAGCTGCTCGACTGGTGGCTTTCGCCCGCGCGCATTGCCGCCAACGCGCAGGCAACCCAGATCCTGCGACCGCGCTGATTCCCCGGGCGAAGGCAAACGTCCCCGCCCCTGTCCTGCCCCGGCCCGCCGCCCAGGTTTCCCGCCGCCGGGCAGGCCAGGCGGCCGGGCACGGCTCGCCGGCCCTGGCGCCGATGATGTCGGAGAAGCTCCAGCCGCGGCCGGTGAGTGCGAGCGGAAACGGCTTGGGCGGCGCATCAACCCGGCAACCGGCGTGCGTGGCCCCACGCTGTGCGGGATCGGCTATGCCCTGCTGTTCGAGGAGGATGCGGCCGGCGCGCTCGAGATCTTCCGGGCCGCCGTGGAGTCCGATCCCGGCTTCCCGCTCGGCTACCCGGGCCTGCTCGCCGCAGCCTCACGGGCCGGAGAAGCGGCAGACGCCGAGCAGGCCCGGGCGCGCCTCGATAGCGCGGGGAGCCTGCGCTTCATCGAACTGGTCAGGGCACCCGGGCACCGCGCCGCGCTCCAGCAACTGATGGCTAAGACCAGCGGCACCTGACCGCGCCGGTTCCCGGCGCCCGG